>NZ_JAJHGO010000007.1:0-686775 GCF_020805625.1 Microbacterium sp. cx-59 | reverse complement strand
CCCCCCCCCGCCGGCAGCGTGCTCGGTCAGTCGATCGAGGTACCGCTGGTGGCGTCGAACAACGTCTGCAGCGCCGTCTTCGTGTCGGTTCCGGTGAGCACGATCGAGTTCAGCGCATCCAGGAGCGCCTTGCCCGTCTCCCCATCCCAGTTCGGAACGAGGGGGAGCAGCGCCGAGTCCTTCAGCTGCTCGGCGTACACCGCGACGAGCGGGTCGGCCGTGAGCGAGGCGTCTTCGAGCGCGGCCTTGACCGTCGGCAGCTGGCTGTCGATGCCGTACCAGGTCAGCTGCGTTTCCGGCTCCGACAGGAAGTCGAGGAGCGACAGTGCGCCGTCCTTGTTGTCCGTGGAGCCCCAGACGCCGAGGTTCGAGCCTGCGAGCAGCGAGGTGTTGTCGGTGCCGGAGGGGATCGGCGACACGGTCCACTTGCCGTCGAGCTCCGGAGCGGCGGCCTCGATCGCGTTGGCGAGGTACGGACCCGACACGAGCATCGGAGTCGCCCCCGAAGTGAAGCCCTGCGTCTGATCGAAGTCGGCATTGGTGGGTACCGAGCCGTCGGCGTAGAACCCCGTATACAGGTCGACCGCGGCCTCGAACTCAGGGGTGTCGAAGTCGATCTCCCCACTGTCCGTGACGATCTGTCCGCCCTGATCCCACGTCATGATGACGGGCAGGCTCGAGTCCCACTGCGGGATGTAGTAGCCGTACTGTCCGTCTCCCCGGCCCGCGAGAGTCATTGCATCCGTCCGCAGCGCCTCCCACGTGGCGGGCGGCTCGGTGATGCCGTTCTCGGCGAGGACGTCGGTGCGCGAGTACAGCACGCGGGTGTCGCTGACCCACGGAACGCTGACGACGTCGCCTGCGACCGCGGTCGCATCTCCGGCGACTCCGTCGAGGAAGTTGTCCGATGCCAGGTTCGGGTAGTCCGCCAGAGCGGATTCGTCGAGGGTGAGGAGCGCCCCCGACTCTGCGAACGTGCGCAGTTTCGAGACGCCGATCTGAATGATGTCGGGGCCGTTGCCCGAGGCGACGGCGGTGGTGAACTTCTGATCGACCGCATCCCATGGGATGGCGACGGTGTCCACGGTGATGCCGCTCTTCTCCGCGAAGGGGGCAACGAGTTCGTCGAAGTGAGCGGAGCTGTCGCCCATCACCCAGACGGTCAGCTCCTTCGAATCGGAGGATGCGCCGGAGCCTCCTCCTCCGGCGCATCCGGCGAGCGCGATGATGCTGACGACCGCGACGGGTGCGGCGACGGCGAGACGTGATCTCTTCATTGAGGATCCTTTCGGGATTGGTGCAGGTTACCGTCGGGCGACGGCGGGGATGGGTCGGGTCTGAGAAGCGTGGGCGGCGATCAGGTCGCGGTACCAGTGGGCGCTCAGCTTCGGGATGCGTTCCTGCGTGCGGTAGTCGACGTAGACGATGCCGAATCGCTTGCTGTAACCCTCGGCCCACTCGAAATTGTCGAGGAACGACCACACGAAATACCCGCGGAGATCGACCCCGTCGGCAATCGCGTCGGCTGCAGCGGCGAAGTATCCGTCGAGGTAGCTGACGCGTTCCGTGTCGACGATCTCCCCGCTGGGGTCGACGTAGTCGTGGAAGCTCGCGCCGCTCTCGGTGACGTACACGGGCAGGTTCGTCCACTCCTCGGCGACTCGTGCGAGCACCGAGCGCAGCGCATCCGGCGTCACGGACCACCCGAAGGATGTGGTCGACGGCTCGGCGGGTACCTCCCGCACACCGAACGGCATGGCGTCGTCGGCGGAGGCGATCACCCGTTGATAGTGATTGACTCCCGCGAAGTCGACCGGTGCCGAGATGATGGCGAGGTCACCGTCGTGGATGGCTTCGGAGAGCCCGAGCGGGTCGAGGGCCTCGTGGACGGTCCGGCTGTACTCTCCGCGGTAGACCGGGTCCATGAAGACCCGGTTGGAGACCGCGTCGAGCCGCACGGCGGCGGCGCGGTCCCGATCTCCGTCGGTGGCCGCAACGATGTCGGTGAGGATGTCGGTCACGCCGACGCGTGCCGCGGGGGCGACCTCCCGGATCGCGGCGACGGCCAGCCCGTGCGCCAGATTCAAGTGGTGAGCGGCCGCGACGGCCGCGCGCAGATCCTTCCGCCCCGGTGCATGCGCGCCGTAGCCGTAGCCGAGGAACGACGAGCACCACGGCTCATTGAGCGTGATCCAGTGGGATGCCAGGTCGCTCAGCTGCGTCAGGACGGCGCGGGCGTAGTCCGCGAACAGATACGCGACCTTGCGGGATGTCCACCCGCCCTCGCGTTCCAAGGGGTCGGGAAGATCCCAGTGATAGAGGGTGACGTACGCGCCGATCCCCCGCGAGCGCAGCCCCTCGAGGATCTGACGGTAGAACGCGACGGCTTCGGGGTTCAATGCGCCTCGCCCGTCGGGCTGCAGACGAGACCACGAGACCGACAGACGGTAGCTGGTGACGCCCAGGGAGGCGAGAAGGTCGAGGTCGGACTCCCACCGGTGATAGTGGTCGCACGCGATGTCTCCGGTGTCGCCGTGGAGAGTGAGCCCCGGTGTCCGGGCGAAGGTGTCCCAGATGCTCGGCCCGCGCCCACCCTCGGTCGCGGCGCCCTCGATCTGGTAGGCGGCGGTCGCGACGCCCCATGCGAAGTCTGCCGGGAAGGCGGCGAGATCCACCGTGATGTGCGGAGTGGTGTGCACGTTGGTTGCTCCTTGAGTTCGGCTGGCGAAAGGGCTGGCGCCGGCGGCCGGGAGGGACTGCCCTTGCGGGGTACCGCTCCCGGCCGAGGCGATCAGTACGACGAGTAGACGCTGACCTCGTCGATGGTCCACCACTGCGGGGCGGCACCCGTTTGGGTGATCCGGATGTAGCGGGCTGTCGTCGGCGAGATCGAGATGGGGCGTTTCCAGCCGTAAGCGATGCCGGTCGCCGCCATCGACCACGTCGTGCCGTCGGTGGATGTCTCGACCGTGAATCCGCGCGGATAGTCCCAGGTCGACCCCGATGGAGTCTGCACCGTCACCATCGCCACGGTCCGGTTCGCTCCCATGTCGATCCGGTACCACTCACCGCCTGCCATGGCCGCTCCGCTGCTCCACGCGCCCGACCCGACACCGTCGATCCCGCCGGCCGTCGAGGTTCCCGGAGCCGTCGACGACGCTGTCGCCGTCCACCCGCTGTGGCTCACCGCGGTCGGCGCGAACGAGGTGGCGCCGGCGGCATACTTGGTGAGAGTCGCGACGAACCGATCGTTCTTGGTGAAGTTCGCGGTCCCGAACTGGCTCACTTTGGAGATGAATGTCGCCGCGTTGTCGGAGTTGATGATCGGCACCGGTCGAGGGTTGTTGTAGTACATCCCCCAGTACGCGAATCCGTCGTTCGCCGACCCCTTCACCTTGTAGGTCCAGGCAGACCAGGACACGTGGGAGGCGTTCAGCCCCGCCATGAATCGCGACCACACATCGTCGTTGTAGTAGAGCGAGTACTCGCCGTACAGGATCGGGATCCCGGGGTCGGCGAGCTTTGCGGGAAGTCCGGCCAGCTCGTTCGTCACGAGCTGGTTCTGCGCCGTCCAGTCCTTCGAGTTCGGCATGTCGTAGGGGTGGTACTCGTAGACGACGTTCGTCCAGCCGTAGGTCGACGGCGCCGCGATCGCGCCCAGGCCGAAGAAGGCACCGAGGAAGATCGTGTGGTCGGGGTCGATCGCCCGCACGGCGTCGTAGAGGCGGTCGTAGTAGTCGCTCTTCTGCGCGACGTCGTCCGCATCCTCGCCGTAGTCGATGAGCGGTTCGTTGATCAGGTCGTACCCGGCGACGCCCGGGTTGCCCTCGTAGCGGGTGGCGATGGCCTCCCAGATGTCCTCGGTCCAGTTCTGGTAGGTGGCGCTGCCCCAGAACCCGTTCGGGTTCGGACCGATGCGGCCGCAGCTGCCCCAGGGGCATCCGCCTCCGGGTACGGTGTGCAGGTCGACGAGGACGTACATGCCCCGCGCCGAGGCTTCGCTGATGATCCAGTCGATCTCCTCCCAAGGGTCGGCTTTCCA
Source organism: Microbacterium sp. cx-59 (assembly GCF_020805625.1). Taxonomy (NCBI): domain Bacteria; kingdom Bacillati; phylum Actinomycetota; class Actinomycetes; order Micrococcales; family Microbacteriaceae; genus Microbacterium; species Microbacterium sp. cx-59. The sequence continues at coordinate 682,733 of NZ_JAJHGO010000007.1, read as the reverse complement.
GCTGCCGTCCACGTTCAGGAATGTGTTCCATCCGATCGGAACCCGGATGAAGTTCATCCCGGTTGCGGCGATGTTGTCCAGGTCGGCGGCGGTCAGCCATGTGTCCTGGTGCGCGTCGATCACGGACTGCGCCCCCGATGCTCCGAACCGCGATGTGAGCGTCGTGTTGAGGGAGTAATCGTCGTTGTAGAGGCCGGCCGTCAACTCGCCGATCGACCACCACTGCGCTGCGGTGCCCGTCTGCACGAGCCGGAAGTACCGCGCCGACTGAGCCGGGAAGTGGATCGTCGTCGCCTTCCTCGTGCCGGCGCCGGTAGCGACGGTCGTCCAGGCCGTGCCATTCTTCGAGAGCTGCAGGCTGTATCCGCGCGGGTAGTCCTGCTCGTCAGTCGAGTTCTTAGCGGTGTCCGTCGTCACGTTGTTGAGAGTGATCAGCGCGCCCATGTCGACCGTAAGGGTCTGGCCGTCGGCCTGCGCAGCTCCCGTCGTCCACCGGCTCGAGACAGAATTGTCGATGATGTTCGCTGGGCCGGATCCTGTTGTTGCAGTCACGGCCCATCCGCCGCGGTCGAGGTTGCCGCCGGAGGTGATCGCGATCTCCGCAATCGACCACCACTGCGAAGACGTGCCGTTGGAGGCTATCCGCAGGTACCGCCCGCCCTTGGCGCCCTGGAAGTCCGCCTGGATGACCCGGTTCGTGCCGTAGCCGCTGGCGACGTGTGTGAAGTTGGCGTTGTCGTAGGAGGTGTAAACATCCCACACGCGGGGGTAGTCGCCCGCAGTCGCTGCACCCGAGTCGAACAGGACTTTGTCCATGTCTACGTTCCGGCCGAGATCGATGGTATAGCTCTGGCCGGGGACCTGGGGCACTCCGCTCTGCCACACCGTGCCGATGTTGCCGTCGATAGCACTGCCCGGACTCGTGCCGGGGGCAGAGCTCGACGCCGTCGCCGTATGCGTCCCGTTGAACAGCACGGGATCGTTGAACAGGTTGATCTCCCCGACCGACCAGAGCGCCGCCGCTGTACCGGTCTGAGACACCCGTACGTAACGCGCCACCTGCGGGGTGAACTGCGCCGTGGTCACACCGTCAGTTCCGGGCCGTGTCGCCACGCTCTTCCAGGTGACGCCATCCGACGACGTCTCGACATTGAGCGAGCGCGGATATTGGCCGGCGTTGTTGCTGTTGTCGATCGACAGTCGGTTGAAGAGGGTAGCCGCGGAGAGGTCGAGACGAATCCACTCGGAACCGGCCTGATTGGCACCCGTTGTCCATCGCGTCGCGGCTGACCCGTCCACGGCGTTAGCGGGACTGCCTCCAGAGGCGGTCAGCGTCCAGCCGCTTCGGTCGACAGCAAACTCTCCCAGCGGTGACATCCAGTCTTCCTGGGTGAGCCAGCCACCGACGTTGGTGCCACGGAGATTCACGGTGGCGCCCGTGCCGGAATCGGTCTTTAGTACGTTTCCGCTCGCTTTGATGAAATCGGCGCCGGTCAGCGCCGCCGCGTGCGCGGGCGCCGGAGCAGCGATAACGGGCGAGAGCATTGCCGCCAGCGCGACCACCGCCACAACCATCGTCTTCTTCATGATCCTCCTTGATCACCTGTCGATCGGGAGCCGAACAGTGCCCGTGAACACATCGTGGCGTAGCACTCGCAACTTTGTCTATAGCTTGCAATAAGTAATAGCAAAAGTAATCCGCCACCAACCGCCAACCGCCAACGACGAGAAAGAGCGCGCCGCCGCGCACGCTGGGCGCCGCGATCGCCGCTGAAGACACGTCGCGCACATCCGGTCCCTGATCCCGGCGGCCGCATCCGGGGCCTGACGCTCAGGCGGGAAGGATCACCCGCACCTGCTCGGTGATCTGCGCGATGATCTCCTCCACGGAGCGGTCGACGTTGATCGTGGCCGCCACCGTGACGAACATGACCGCGGAGACGACGTGCGCGAACGTGCGTGCGGACTCCGCGGTCATGTTCGTGTGCCGCGAGAGCACCTCGGCGACGACTTCTTCGGTCTGGAGCGTGAGGTTCAGTGCGTCGCGGTGGTTCGGCTCTTCCGGGTCGCCGAACACGACCTCGCGAAGGTAGGTGCGGCCGTTGTCGACCTGCTTGCGCGCGCACTCGACGACGGGCCGGACGGTCGCGATGACTCCCTCGAGGGCGCCGGTCGCCTTCTCTGCCTGTGCACGACCCTCCGCGAGAGCCGCTTCGTAGAGCGAATTCTGCACGAGCAGCAGAAGTTCGGCCTTCGTCTTCGCGTAGAGGAAGAGGGTGCCGGTGCCGATGTCGGCGCGATCGGCGACCTGCTGCGTCGTGACCTCGTCGACGCCACGCTCCTCGAAGAGCTCGCCGGCGGCTGCCATGATCCGCTCGAGCTTGTCGAGCTTGTTGCGCTCGCGCCGTCCGAGCGGGCGACTGTCGACTGTCATTCGTGGTCCTTCGGGAAGAAAACGTGATTAGGCTCAGTTACGAGCTTAGTCACTGTCGCGCGGGCTCGGATCGTGGACCTCCACATCCTCCCACGCGACCAACGAGCCCCGCTCGGGCGGCGACTCGGCTCATCCACACAGGTAAGGAACCCCATGACCTCATCCACGCTCTGGCAGCCGTTCACACTCGGACGAGTCGAGCTGCCGCACCGTCTCGCGCTCGCTCCGATGACCCGCAACCGCGCGGAAGCCGACGGAACCCCCGGTCCGATGGTCGCGGAGTACTACGGGCAGCGCGCGTCGCTCGGCCTCATCATCAGCGAGGGAACGCAGCCGTCCGAGGACGGACAGGGGTACCTGAACACCCCCGGCATCTACACGGACGCGCACATCGCCGGATGGCGCGGAGTCGCGGATGCGGTGCACGCGGGTGGTGGATCGCTGTTCATCCAGCTCATGCACGTCGGGCGCACCTCCCACCCCGACAACACGCCGCACCACCGCCAGCCGATCGCGCCGTCCGCGATCGCGCCGGGGCAGGAGATGTTCACCGCCAACGGTCCGCTGCCGATCCCGACTCCGCGGGAGATGACGTCCGCCGACATCGCGTCGGTCATCGCCGAGTTCCGGCACGCTGCCGCGTCGGCCATCGCCGCCGGCGCGGACGGTGTCGAGATCCACGGCGCCAACGGGTACCTGCTGCACCAGTTCCTCTCCCCGAACGCCAACCACCGCACCGACGCATACGGCGGGTCGGTCGAGAACCGTTCGCGCTTCGTGATCGAGGTCGCTCAGGCCGTCGCGGACGAGATCGGCAGCGACCGGGTCGGCATCCGCCTCTCTCCGGCCATGCCGCTCGGCGGCATCGACGAGGGCGACGCCGAGAGTGTTCGTGCGCAGTACCGTCAGCTCGTCGGTGCGCTCGCGCCGCTGAACCTCGCGTACCTGCACGTGCACCACGTGGGCGACGACGAACTGCTGCGCTCGCTGCGCGAGATCTGGCCGACCGCCGTTGTCGTCGTGCGTTACGGGCGCACCCGCGAGCAGATCGCCGACGACATCGACGCCGGCCTCGCCGACATCGCTCCGCTCGGACGTTTCGCCATCGCGAACCCCGACGTCGTCGAGCGCCTCCGGACCGACGCCCCGTTCACCGAGCTGGACCCCGCGACGCTGTACGCCGGCGGCGCCACCGGGTACACGGACTACCCGACGCTCACCGCATCCTGACACCCCGCGTGCTACGGCCCCCACGGGCCGGAGCACGCCCCCTCATCCCCACCGAACAGAAAGCCTTCACCCCATGCCTTCACTCAACGGAGCTGTCGTCCTCGTCACCGGTGCGAACGGCGGTATCGGCACGCACTTCGTCCGCGACGCCCTCGCACGCGGGGCCGCCAAGGTCTACGCATCCGCCCGCACGCCCCGCGACTGGGACGACGAGCGCATCGTGCCCCTCACCCTCGATGTGACCGACGGCGCGTCGATCGCCGCGGCCGTCGCGGCCGCGCCCGACGTCACCGTTCTCATCAACAACGCCGGCGCCTCGACGCCGACACCCGGGATCCTGTCGCACAGCGACGAGGAGATCCGCGCGAACGTCGAGACGAACTTCCTCGGACCGCTCTTCCTCGCCCGTGCGTTCGCTCCGATCCTGTCGGCGAACGCGCCCTCCGCGATCATCGACATCCACTCGGGACTGTCCTGGTACGCGGTCGCCGGCATCTACAGCGCAACCAAGGCCGCGCTGTGGTCGGCCACGAACTCGCTGCGCATCGAGCTCGCACCGGCGGGCGTCCATGTCGTCGGCGTGCACGTGGGCTACGTCGACACTGCGATGGCCGCGAATGTCACCGACCCGAAGCTCGACCCCGCCATTCTGGTCGCGAAGGTCTTGGACGCCACCGAGGCCGACGAGTACGAGGTGCTGGCCGACGAGACGTCGGTGCAGCTCAAGGCTGCACTGAGCGCCCCTCTCGAGGCGCTTTACCCGCAGCTCGCCAAGTAACGGATCGACGAAGCGACGCTGCGTGTCAGGGATCACGAGTGGGTGATCACGGCTTTCCCGCGGATGCTGCCGCCCGCCAGGGACTCGACGCCCGTCACGGTGTCATCGAACGAGAAGACCCGACCGACGATCGGGCGGATCGCGCCGCTCTCGATGAGCGCCGTGATCTCGCGGAGCTGGTCGCCGCTCGCGTGCATCAGGAGGAAGCGGTAGCTCACGCCGAGCTTCTTCGCCTGCGCGCGCACCTTGCGGCTGAGCGCCGTCACGGCGAGCCGGAGCACCGGGTTGAGCCCGGCGGCAGCGGCGAAGTCGGGCGTCGGCGGACCCGAGATGCCGATGGCGAGGCCCCCGCGCCGCAGCACCCGGAGGGAGCGCTCGAGGTTCTCGCCACCGAGGCTGTCGAGCACGAGGTCGTACCCGCTGAGGCGCTTTTCGAAGTCCTCGCTGCGGTAGTCGATCACGTGGTCCGCGCCGAGCTCGCGGACGAAGTCGGCGTTGCGTGCGCTGGCAGTGGTCGCCACCTCGGCGCCCAGGTGCGTGGCGAGCTGGATCGCGATCGATCCGACGCCGCCGGCCCCGGCGTGGATGAGCACCTTCTGACCGGGCTGGACGTCACCGATCTCGACGAGCGCCTGCCACGCGGTCAGCGCGACGAGAGGCAGCGATCCGGCTTCCTCCATCGTGAGGGATGCGGGGCGCAGAGCCGCATCGTCTTCGTGGACGGCGATACGCTCCGCGAACGTTCCGATCCGGAAGTCGCGGGGGCGGGCATACACCTCGTCACCGGGCCGGAACCCTCGTACTCGGGCACCGACGCGGATGACGGTCCCCGCGACGTCGTGGCCGAGTGTGAGGGGCAGTCGGTACGGCAGGATCTGCCGGAACTCACCGGCGCGGATCTTCTCGTCGAGCTGGTTGAGGCCCGCCGCCTGCACACGCACAAGGATGTCGTGGTCGCCCACGGTCGGTTCGGGCATATCCGCTTCGTGCACGGCGGTCTTGTACTTCGAGACGACGAACGCTCTCATGGCTGGTGGTTCCTTCGGTTCTAGTGTGGATGGGGAGGTCGAGGCGCGAGCCGGCTCATCGGCGCAGGAAGTCGCGCGCTCGGACGACGATGTCGAGGGCGTTCTGGGAGACGACGCCGTGGCCCGAGTCGTCGAACACCGCGAGATCCGCGTCCGGGAAGATCCGTCTGAGGGCGGACGCATTCGCGATCGGCACGACCCGATCGTTCTGGCCGTGCAGCAGGAGCACCGGGCCCGCGAAGGGCGAGGTCGTGACGAGCGGGCGAAGACCCCACCGGTGCACGGCGGAGATCTGGGCGCGAAGAACCGTCGGGCTGATCGCCGCATCCCGATCGCCGGTGCGCTCCGTGAGGCGGGCGAGGTACGCCCGGGCCGCCTTCTTCCCGCCCGCCGTGCGGGTGAAGAAAAGGTAGGTGCGCGGGTTGGTGAAGGTGATCGCACCTCGGGCGATTCCGCCGACCATGACCCCCGTCATCTTCGCGAGGTGCGGGCCACCGGCGGGGCCGCTGCTGGAGAGGATGAGCCTCTCCACGAGCTCCGGCGCTTGCGCGACGACTTCCTGCGCGACCATCCCGCCCATCGACATGCCGAAAAGGTCGATCCGGTGCAGGCCGAGTGCGGCGAGCGCGGAGATCACATCGCCCGCCATCTCCTCGATGGATCCGCGCACCTGCCCACCCGACCGACCGACGCCGCGGTGGCCGAGGAGCACGACCCGGCGGTCGGCGGCGAGGCCGTCGAGAACGCGCGGATCGCCGTCGTCGAGATTCGCGGCGAGGTGGTTCAGCACGACGAGAGGGAGCCCGTCCGCGGTGCCGAATTCGCGGTAGACGATATCGACTCCGTCGACCGTCACGGTCCGCGTGGCGGCATCGCGGAACCGGATGGTGCCTTCGAGCGTCATGGTCAGCCTTTCGCTAAGTTTTCCGAGCTACCTCAATCCTGAGCGCACTCATATATTTTGTCAAGAGCCACCGTGGCCTCTCGAGGCGTCCGCCGCGCTTCAGCCGCGGTTCAGGCTGCGCCCGCCACACTGAGAAGGATGCGAATTCTGGTGGTGGACGACGAGGTGCGCCTCGCGGATGGCGTACGCCGAGGCCTCGAGGCCGAGGGCTTCGCGGTCGACGTCGCGAACAACGGTGTCGACGGACTCTGGCGGGCGCGCGAGACCCGGTACGACGCGATCGTGCTCGACCTGATGATGCCCGGCATGAGCGGATGGAAGGTCTGCGCCGCCCTCCGCAGCGAAGAGAACTGGACACCCGTCCTGATGCTCACCGCCAAGGATGGCGAGTGGGACCAGGTCGAGGCCCTTGAGACCGGCGCCGACGACTTCGTCACCAAGCCGTTCTCGTTCGTCGTGCTCGTCGCACGACTTCGCGCACTGATCCGCCGCGGCGGTGTCGCGCGGCCGGTCGTGCTCGAAGCGGGCGACCTTCGCGTCGACCCGGGCGCCCGACGGGTGTGGCGCGGCGAGACGCCGATCGAGCTGACCGCGCGCGAGTTCGCGGTGCTGGAGCACCTCATCCGCCACCGCGGTCACGTGCTTTCCAAGCGAGATGTCCTCGATGGCGTGTGGGACGACGATTTCGACGGCGACCCGAACATCGTCGAGGTGTATGTCGGTCACTTGCGACGAAAGGTCGACCGCCCGTTCGGTCGCGAGGCGATCGAGACTGTGCGCGGTGCCGGATACCGACTGGCGGCAGACGGTGGCTAGGCTCCGCTCGGTGCGCGCCCGGGCGACGCTCGGCGCGACGCTCGTGGTGGCGGCGGTCATGATCGTCGGCGCCCTCGGCTTCTCCCACCTGTTGAGCACGAGCATGCGGGATGCCGTCGATCGCGCGGGAGAAGTGCGCGCGGAAGAGCTCGCGGCGCGGATCGAGGCCGAGGGCCCCTCGGCCGTCTCCACCCGCGAAGACGAGATCGTGCAGCTTCTCTCCCCGGACGGCGACATCATCGCGGCCAGTGAGGACGCGGCGGGGCTCGGCGCCGCATCCGCCGATGAATCGCGCGTCGTCACGATCGATGACGAGCCCGTTCTGCTGGTGAGCGAAGAGCTCGACGACGACCGCATCCTTGTCGTCGGCGTCTCGATGGAAGACGACGTGGAGACCCTCGGAACCGCGGCGGCGCTGCTGACGGTCGCCGTGCCCGCGGTGATCCTGCTGGTCGCGGGAACCACGTGGGTCGTCGTGGGTCGCGCGCTCCGCCCGGTCGCGCGCATCCGGGAGAAGGTCGACGTGATCTCGGCGGATCGGCTGAGTGAACGCGTGCCCGTGCCGAGCTCGGGCGACGAGATCGCCGCCCTGGCGACGACGATGAACGGGATGCTCGACCGCCTCGACGACGCCGCGCGAGCGCAGCGCCGATTCGTCTCCGACGCGTCGCACGAATTGCGTTCTCCCCTGGCGACCATCCGTCAGTACGCCGAGCTCGCCGACGCGCACCCGGAGACGACGAGCGTGACCGAACTGGCGCAGGTCGTGCGCGAAGAGGGCCTGCGCCTGCAGGGCCTGGTCGACGCGCTGCTGCTGCTCGCGCGGCTCGACGAGGGCGACGACGGCCGCCGGGAATCCGTCGACCTCGACGACGTCGCGCTGGCGGAGGCCGCACGGTTGCGGGGGATCGGGATGGATGTCGACAGCTCGGGCATCGGCCCGGCGCGGGTGTCTGCGGATCCTCGCTTGATCGGCCAGCTCGCACGCAACCTCGTCGACAATGCCGCGCGTCACGCCCGCGGGCGCATCGCGGTGAGCGTGACGCAGCGCGGGAACGTCGCGGTGCTCGTCGTGGAGGACGACGGGGAGGGGATCGCCCCCGAGGAGCGCGACCGCGTGTTCGAGCGGTTCGTGCGTCTCGACGATGCGCGGGCGCGGGATGCGGGGGGCAGCGGCCTCGGGCTCTCAATCGTGCGCGGCGTCGCGGAGGCCGCACACGGCTCGGTGACCGTCGACGACTCGCGCTGGGCCGGAGCGCGGTTCACGGTGACCCTTCCCGCCGCTTCCTGAAGGACCCTTCAGGAGACTTCAGGTGCGCTTCAGCACCCCGGCGGCACCATCGGGTCATGACCGATTCGCGTAACAACACTCCGACCAGCCCGTCCGACTCCCCCGCCGTCGTCCCCGACGACACGTCGCCCGCACCCACCCGCTCCCGCGGTCGCCGCGGCCTGTGGATCGGCGGCGGCGCGGTTCTCGCCGGCCTCGTGCTCGTCGGCGGCGGTGCCGCGATCGGGGCGGCCATCGCCGATGACCACGACGACGATCGCGACAGCTCGGCCGTCGCGGCCCGAGACGGGCAGACCGGCGCCGTCTCCGCCGCGAACGTGGGCACCGCATCCGCGGCCGACCTCATCCGCGTCGTCGAGAGCGCATCGACCCTCGCGGAGGGCGACGCGATCGCGATCGACGCCGAGCGCGACGGCGCCTGGGACGTCACCTTCGTGACCGCCTCGGGTGACGAGTCCGAGGTGCGGGTGCCCGCATCCGGTGCCCCCTCCGTCCTCTCGACCGAGATCGCCGACGCCGACGACACCCGCCCCGCGGGCGCGCTCGACAACGCGACGATCGAGTCGATCGTGGCCGCGGCCCTCGCCGACACGGATGGCACGGTCACCCAGATCGAGATCGACGACGACGGCCGTGGCACCTACGACGCGGTCGTGCAGGTCGCCGACGGTCGCACGGTCGACATCGAGCTCGACGCCGACCTGACGGTCACGTCGTCGCGCATCGACGACTGACCCGCGGCGCCGCCCTGCGGTCTGCGTGTCGGTGCCCGTGTGTAGCATCGCACGCACATCCGGGTCGTCGTGTGCCGGCCGGGGGAAGGACTCGGACATGGACGGCGATGCGCTGCAGCAGCGCGCCCGGAACCGGGTGAACGAGCTTCCCGGTGCTGACCTCGAGCACCCGTTCGGCCCGGAGTGGGACGTCTTCAAGGTGCGCAACAAGGTGTTCCTGCTCATGACAGAGCGGAACGGCGCGCCGGTCATGACCGTCAAGGTCGACCCGGAAGACGGCAAGGCGCTGTGTGAGCAGTACGCGGGCATCACGCCCGGCTACCACATGAACAAGCGGCACTGGATCACCGTGTATCCCGACGGAGGCGTGCCGGCGTCTCTCCTGGAAGATCTCGTGACGGAGTCCTACCTACTCGTCGTCGGCACGCTTCCGCGCGCGAAGCGGCCGGTCGATCCCGCCCTGTTCGGTGACCACCGCTCCCGAGACATCCCGCCTGAGCGCACCGTCGACGACGCCGGAGAGAGCTCGTCGTGAACGGGCAACCCTCGCTGTTCGACGTCGACGACGCCTCCCGCCCCCTCGCGGATCGCCTCCGCCCGCGCACCCTGGAGGACGTCGTGGGGCAGGGACACGTCTTGGGGGCGGATGCACCGATCGGTCGGATGGTTGCCGCGCAGCGGCTGGCGTCGATGGTGCTCTGGGGTCCGCCCGGATGCGGCAAGACGACCATCGCCCGGCTTCTCGCCGAGCAGACCGACCTCGCGTTCGAACCGCTCTCCGCCACGTTCTCGGGTGTCGCAGATCTGCGCAAGGTGTTCCAGGCCGCGCAACGACGTCGCGAGATCGGTCAGGGCACGCTGTTGTTCGTCGACGAGATCCACCGCTTCAATCGCGCGCAGCAGGACTCGTTCCTCCCCTACGTCGAGGACGGCACGGTCGTGCTCGTCGGGGCGACGACCGAGAACCCCAGCTTCGAGCTCAACGGGGCGCTGCTCTCGCGCACCCAGGTGTTCGTTCTGAAGCGGCTCGACGATGCGGCGCTCGGCACCCTCATCACCCGCGCGGAAGCACTCATCGGGCATCCGCTGCCGCTGACCGATGACGCGCGCCAGGCGCTGATCGCGATGGCGGATGGCGACGGCCGGTACCTGCTGAACATGATCGAGCTGGTGCAGTCCCTGCCCACACCCGTCGACTCCCCCGCGTTGGCCGCTGCCGTGCAGAAACGCGCTCCCCTGTACGACAAGGCGCAGGAGGGGCATTACAACCTCATCTCCGCGCTTCACAAGTCGATGCGCGGTTCCGACCCGGATGCCGCACTGTACTGGTTGGCGCGGATGCTCGACGGCGGAGAGGACCCGCTGTTCATCGCGCGCCGCATCACGCGCTTCGCCACGGAAGACATCGGCATGGCCGACCCGAACGCCGTGCCGCAGGCCCTCGCCGCCTGGGACGTCTACGAACGGCTGGGCTCGCCCGAAGGGGAGCTCGCGATCGCGCAGGCCGTCGTCTACCTCGCGACCGCACCGAAATCGATCGGCGTGTATCGCGCGTTCAGCGCGGCCCGCGCTGCGGCGAAGCGCACGGGATCGCTGATGCCGCCCGCGCACATCCTGAACGCCCCGACCCGGCTGATGAAGAATCTCGGCTACGGTGCAGGGTACGAGTACGATCCCGACACCGCTACCGGGTTCTCGGGCGCGAACTACTTCCCCGACGGGATGCCCCGGCAGACCTACTACGAACCCACATCCGGCGGCTACGAGCGCGCGATCGCCGAACGCCTGCGCCACTGGGCACAGCTTCGCGAGGGCGGACCCGGCCTCGAGAAGCACGAGCCGGATGGCGACGACACGGCGTGATGCGCGTGAGCGGCGCGCGGTGACAGCCGGTCGCCGCTCACCGATTGCCTACACTTCCGAGGTGACCAGTCTCGAGGTGCGCCGGCCCTTTTCGGCGCGTGCCGCCCGCCCATGGGCGAACGGTGCGGGAACGACCACGGAGCTCGTGGATTTCGGCGAGAGCGCCCTCCTCACACCCGAATCATCCCGCTGGCGGCTCAGCGTCGCCCGGCTGGATCGCGCGGCACCGTTTTCGCGATTGCCTGGTCACCGACGGATGTTCGTCCCGATCGGCGGGGACGTGGTCCTCGACATCGACGGACGCGCCCAGGAGGCACCGGAGGGGATGGTGGTCGAGTTCGACGGCGGCTCGGAAGTGACCATGTCCTGGTTGTCGTCGCCCTGCCATGCGGTGAACCTGATGGTCGACGACTTCTCCGCGCGGTCGCCCTCCCTGTCCTCAGCGACGACGGAGTTGGCGATCGATGACGGGGTCGTTGTGGTCGTCGCGTTGAGCGCAGGGCCGGAGTTCGGGATGTTCGATCTGCTTACCCCGTCTCATCGCACGGAGGGCCTCGAGATGCCCGGAAGAGCGTCCGTGGTCACGTTCGGGCGCTGAATACGCCCGGTGGAAGAGCGCACCGAATCATCGACCGTCGACGCACTTCACGCAGCGGGGACGATGACGTCACGGACCAATGCGTCCAGTTGCGCGTCGGCGTCGAGGAACTGGCGCAGCGTATTGCGGGTCGCGCCGAAGTCGCCGAACTCAGCCGGCGCCATCCCCTCCTCGTCGTACGCACGGCGGAACTCGCTCAACGTGAGCAGCTCGTCGAGGATCGTCGGCGCGACGGGTATGGCGATCCGATCCACGGCAGGTATCCCGTTCTCGTTGATCCGAGCCTGCCAATCGAATGGTGGCGAGATGACGAGGTCACCCCCGACGAGTTCACTCCACTGCAGGTGGCTTCTGAACGCTGCCGAAAGGATGCGGCTTCGGTAACCGCGTCGCGTGAAGATCGCGTGCGCATGCTTCAGTGCGGCGACGCCAGCCCAGTCGAGCACCCCCGGAGACGTGAGGATGCGGTGTTGACTCGTCCACCTCTTGAGCCAGTCATCCAAGCGCCCGCCCATGATCGTCACGACATGCCCGAACTCCCGATCGGGAAGACCAGCCGCGGCGCGCCTCTCGAGTGCCCGCTCGAGAGCAGCGCCGACAGCGACGGCCTGCGGAACGCTGAAACTGAGCGTCGCGTTGATGCTCACGCCCCGGAAGGCTGCCTCCTCCATCGCCGCGATGCCGATTTCCGTCGCCGGAATCTTGACGATCATGTTCTCGGCCAACTGCGAGAACTCCACGGCCTGAGCGACGAGCGCCTCGGCATCGCGGTGCAGTCGCGGATCCGTCTGAATCGAAAGCCGACCGTTCCGCCCGCCACTGGCAGCGAACGACGGTTCGAGCAATCGCGCCGCGGTGACCGAGAGCTCTTTGACGGCTTGCCAGCCCAACTCCGACTCACCCCAGGTGGGATGCTCCGCGGCAAGCTCTCGTAGCCGCGGAACCCACACGTCCGGGCTCTGGGTGATCGCGGTGAAAGCGATCACCGGATTGCACGTGGCACCTACCGCTCCGAACTCGATAGAGCGACGCAGCTCGTCGGGATCAGCGGAATCGTTCCACAGAGCCGTCGGCGTGGTGGCCGCCGCACGCGCGAGCGGGGCGAGGAGTTCTTCGGATGTGGACATGATGTTGCTCTCGTCTGAGTCTGAGGATGTCGGGTGCGCCGTGGGAGCACGCCGGCCCATGGGGGTCGCACGCGCCGTCGCGGCAGCCGTCAGCGGCGAACTTCGGGCTCCGCGCGCGAGGCGTCCGGTAGCTCCTCAGCCTCCTTCTCGATCTCACGGACGACCGGAGAGTCCGAGCCCAGCGACTGTTCGAGCTCATGCGCCAGCGAGTCGAGCTCGGCACCACCGGCCATGAGGCTGGTGAGCTCCGCCAGGGTGATCTCCGACTTCTCGTAGTTGCCCATGCTCGTGCCGCGATTGAGGAGGAGGAAGCGGTCTCCTACCGGGAAGGCGTGGTGAGGGTTGTGCGTGATGAACACCACCCCGAGACCGCGGTCGCGCGACCGGGCGATGTACTTCAACACGACGCCAGACTGCTTGACCCCCAACGCAGCGGTCGGTTCGTCGAGGATCAGAACACGCGCCCCGAAGTACACCGCACGGGCGATGGCCACGCACTGGCGTTCACCGCCGGAAAGCGTTCCGATGGGTTGGTCCACATCGCGGAGGTCGATGCCCATGTTGGCGAGCTCGGCATAGGTGATCTGCTTCATGCGCCGCACATCGAGGCGACGGAAGGGCCCGCGGCCTTTCGTGAGCTCGGATCCGAGGAAGAAGTTGCGCCATACGGGCATCAGCGGGACGACCGCGAGGTCCTGATAGACGGTAGCGATCCCCGCATCGAGCGCCGAGCGCGGCGAGGAGAACGAGACAGGCTCGCCATCGAGCAGTATCTCGCCCTCGCTGGGCGTATGAGCACCCGCAAGCATCTTGATGAATGTCGACTTGCCCGCACCGTTGTCGCCGAGCACGCACGTCACCTGGCCGGTGTTCACCGTCGTCGAGACCCCCGCGAGCGCGTTGATCGCCCCGTAGCTCTTCCCGACATTGCGAACCTCGACGATCGGAACTCCCGTGGTCGTTGTCATTTCGTTCCTCCCGCTCGAAGACGTACCCAGTGGTTGAGGAAGACGGCCAACAGCAGCATCGCGCCGAGGAATGTGCGCAGCCAGTTCGTGTCCCACTGAGCGAACGTGATGCCTTGGAACACCATCCCGTAGATGAGCGCGCCGAGCGCTGCGCCGATCGCGGAACCGAAGCCGCCGGTCATGAGGCACCCGCCGACGACGGCGCAGATGATGTAGATGAACTCCTGCCCGACGCCCGTGTTGGCCTGTACCGTCGAGGTGCGGAACAACGAGATCATCCCGACGAGCCATGCGGCACCCGCCGTCACCATGAACAATCCGATCTTGGTTTTGAGCACCGGAACTCCCACCTGACGGGAGGAGTTCAGCGCACCACCGACCGCGAAGATCCAGTTTCCGGCTCGTGTGCGCAGGAGCACCCAGGTGGCCAGCGCGGTGACGGCGAACCACCAGAGTACGGAGACGTAGAACGTGCCGCCGCCCAGCTGCATCGACGAACCGAACACCGGCTGGATCGTGTCGTAGTGCGGAACCTTGGTCATGCCCTGGATGGCGACCTGCCCCGTGATCAGCTTCGTGACCGCGAGGTCGATGCCTGCGAGCACGAAGAACGTCCCGAGCGTGATGATGAAGCTCGGCAGTCCGGTCTTCATGACGAGGAAGCCGTTCAGCGCACCGATGGAGAGCGCCGCGGCCAGCGAGACGACCGCGGCAACCCAGATGTTCACCCCGTAGTGGGTGGTGAGGATCCCGACGATGAGTGCCGTGAAGCCTGTCATCACGCCGGCGGAGAGGTCGAACTCGCCGCCGATCATGAGGAGCGCCACGGCGACCGCCATGATTCCGAACGTGGAGGCTGACTCCAGCCAGACCCCCGCGCCTGCCAACGTCATGAAGGTGCTCGTGTAGAGAGAGAAGAAGATCATCACCGCCAAGGCGGCCACGAGCGCACCGATCTCGGGTCTGGCCAGTAGTCGACGTATCGGCTGCCGCTCCAGACGAGGCCGGGTCGCGATTGTCACTATGTCGGTCGTGGTCATCGTCGCATCCTTGTGTTCTTGTGCCGGAACCGGGAGCATCGCCCCCGGTTCCGGCCGGGTGATCAGCGCGTACCGTTCTTCGCGAACTCGGCGACTTCGGCCGCGTTGTCCTTCGTGACGAACGCCGGGCCGGAGTAGATCGGCTCCCCGCCGCCGATGTCGTTCCCGTTGAGGCTCTTCAGGTAGAGCGCAGTCACTCCGAGGAAGCCCTGGACGTAGGGCTGCTGGTCGACGGCGAACAGGATGCTGCCGGCCTCGATCGCACTGACGACATCTTCTGAGAGATCGAACGTCGCGACCTTCGCAGCGCTGCCGGACTCATCGACCGCGCCGACGGCGTCGATCGCGTACTGACCGCCGAGGGTGAGAACGGCGTCGATCGACGGATCCGCCTGAAGCTTGGACTTGATCGTCGCTTTGACCTCGGCGTCATTCGTGCCGTCGACCTGGAGGTTCTCCATCGAGCCGCTGAATGAATCCGCCGCCGCCGCACACCGTTCCTCGAGTCCGATGTTGCCCGCTTCCTGGATGACGCAGAGCGCCTTCGTCGCCCCCTCGTCTCCGAGTCGCTCACCCACAGCCGCTCCGGCGATCGACTCGCTCTGCCCGATGTGGGTGATCGCCCCGAATTCCTTGAACTTCTCGAGTCCGGAGTTGATCGTGACGACCGGGATACCGGCCTCCACCGCCCGCTCGACACTCGCTTTGACGCCGTCAGGATTCGCCATCGAGACGACGATGCCGTCCACGCCCTGTGCGATCGCGTTGTCGATGAGCTGCGACTGCTTAGCGGGATCAGGGTCGGAGTTGTAGGTCACGTCTGCCCCGTAGTCGCTTCCGGCTTGCTCCGCCCCCGATTTGACGCGATCCCAGAAGGCGTCTCCCGGGGCGGAGTGGGTGACGACAGCGTAGGTGAAGCCTTTCGACTCGGTATTACCGGCCCCACCGCCAGTGCTGTCGGTGGTTTCTTGGCCCGTGCCCGAACAGGCCGACAGCAGCAGGGCCGCAGATGCTGCGAGGGCCAGGCCGCCGAGAAGGCGCTTTTTCATGTGATTTCCCTTTCGGTGAAGACGATGTCGACATCGACTGATCGCATTCCTGTGACATCCGTGTCGGTGCTGATCTTGTCACCGTCCGGAAAACTTTGTCAATACATTCTGTCAATGGCTATCATGAGCGGAGAACGTTGCTGAAAGGACAGCCATGATCAACAGGGCACACATCGGTGTGGGGCTCATCTCCGTCGGATGGATGGGGAGGCTTCATTCACGCGCTTACGTGGAAGCGCCTCGCCACTACCCGGATCTGCCCGTGAGTGTCGGGCTGGTCGTCGCGGCCGACCCCGATGCGACGAGCCGCGCGCACGCGACCGAGGTCCTCGGCTACCGCGAGGCGGTTGCCGACTACAGGCAGGTACTCGATCGAGATGACGTCGATGTGGTGTCGATCTGCTCGCCCAACTTCCTCCACCGCGAGATCGCTCTCGCCGCCATCGCCGCTGGCAAACCGTTCTGGATCGAGAAGCCGATGGGGCGGAGCGCGGTCGAGTCGAGCGAGATCGCGCAGGGTGCGGAAGCGGCCGGATTGGTGACGTCGGTGGGATTCAACTACCGCCACGCGCCAGCGATCGCGCACGCGAGAAAGCTCGTCCGCGAGGGCGCGCTCGGCACCATCACGAACGTTCGGGTCGCCCTCATCGCGGACTACTCCGCCGACCCCGCCGGCGCGCTCACCTGGCGGTTCCAGAGGGATCGGGCGGGGACCGGCGTGCTCGGAGACCTGCTCTCGCACGGGGCCGACCTGGCGCAGTACGTGGTCGGCCGGATCGCCTCGGTCACCGGCCTGACGGAGACGTTCATCCGATCGCGTCCCCTGCCCGCCGCAGCCGCGGCCGGCCACTTCAGCAAGGGCTCCACCGATGGACCGATGGGTGCGGTCGAGAACGAGGACTACGCCGCGATCCTGGCGCGTTTCGATTCCGGTGCCGTCGGGGTGCTCGAATCGAGCCGCGTCGCAATAGGTCCGCGTGCAGAGTACCGACTCGAGGTTTATGGCACTGCTGGCTCGCTGCGATGGGACTTCCAGCGCCTCAACGAGCTCCAGCTAGCCGACAGCACAGCGGGTTACCGCACGATCATGGTCGGACCGGGCTTCGGTGACTTCGCGAATTTCCAGCCGGGCGCGGGCACCAGCATGGGTTTCGACGATCTGAAGACGATCGAGGCATCCCTCTTCCTGCGTTCCGTCGTAGAGGGCAGACAGATCGCCCCCTCCGCCGCCGACGCGTGGTCGGCAGCGGAGATCGTCGATTCCGCACTCCAGAGCGCGGAATCTGGGTCGTGGATCCCGGTAGCGATGGTGGACGGATCGACGACATTCGACGCGTGAGAATTCTGTGGCCGGTGTCGCATGCAGCGACCCGGCCACAGACTCACAGTCAGATCAGAAAGGCGTCACGGAACGCGTGCAGCGCAGCTTCCGGATCGCCCACGGCCCATGCTTCGAGTCCGACCACCCCGTCGTATCCGAGTTCGCGCAAGGCGGCAGCGATCGATTCGAAGCGGATCTCACCGGTGCCCGGTTCGCACCTGCCCGGCACATCGGCGACCTGAATCTCGCCGACCCAGGGGAGTGCTCGGCGCACGAGCTCGATCAGGTTACCCTCGCCGATCTGCGCGTGGTAGAGATCGAGATTCAGGCGGAGCGCCGGCGAATCTACCGCCTGCACGAGCGCGAGCGTGTCTGCCGCCCGCGCGAACGGCGTCCCTGGGTGGTCGACGGCGGTGTTCAGGTTCTCCAAAGTGAACACGCGTCCTGCGCGCTGCCCGAGTTCCGCGAGCCGGCTGAGGGTGTCGGCCGCAACGATCCAGTCCGCACCGCTCACGCTCTCAAGCGGTCGCACCGGAAGGCCCTTCGGATCCAATCCGGTTCCGTGCAGGTTGAGTCGCGGAGAGTCGATGATGTCAGCCATCCGCAACGACTCTTCGGCGGTTGAAAGGAGTTCCGCGATGCCGTCTTCCGTGAGGAGATCGCCGCGGAGGTACCCCGTCATCGACGAGATGACCGCTCCCGTCGCCGCGATGCCCGGCAGATCCTTCGTGCTCCAGTCCCAGATCTCGACCTCGAAGCCGAGCTCGTGGAGGCGCCGCACCCTGTCGACGAAAGGAAGGTCCGTGAAGAGCATCTCGGCCGAAGCCGCCAGACGGAAGGTGCCCTGTGTGATCATCGACTCGCCCGATCAGCCGAGAGCCACGGGGACGACGACCCGTTCGACGGCCGATCGCTGAGCGGCATCGGCGAGCACGAGTGCGGCGCGCCCGTCCTCGAACGTGGGACTGGTGGATGCATGCCCGCGCGCAAGCTTGATGAACTCGCGCAGTTCCGCGGCGTATGCCACCGCGTAACGCTCGAGGAAGAACTGCTCATAGGGCGGCTTCGCCTCGACAGCCTGAGAAGTCGAAAGGCTCACCAGGCTCGACGGCGCATTTGCGACGTGGAGAACGCCCTCCCCGCCGAAGGCCTCCACCCGCTGGTCGTAGCCGACAGAACTGTGCCGAGAGTTGACGATCGTGACGATCGCACCGGATGCCGCGCGGAGCGTCGTGACGGCCGTGTCGAAGTCCCCATGCTCTCGCGCACCGTCATCGAACGTCACGGTACCCACCGCGGACACTTCGACGATCTCGGGCAGAAAGAACCGGGCCATGTCGAAGTCGTGGATCGTCATGTCCCGGAAGATCCCGCCCGAGACCGCGACGTAGGCGGCCGGAGGAGCGGACGGGTCGCGGCTGATGATCGTCAGCTGCTCGAGGGCTCCGATCTCCCCCGCAGCCACTCGTGCACGCGCACTCGCGAACGCGGGGTCGAATCGTCGATTGAAGCCAAGCGCGACGGGCACCCCGGCGCTCGCTACCTTCGAACGCAGCGCGTCGACACGCGAGATATCGAGATCGATGGGCTTCTCGCACAGCACGGGAATCCCGGCATCGATCGCCTGCGCGATCAGGTCCACGTGCGTCGCCGTCGGCGATGCCACGAGAACAGCGTCGATCTCGCCCGAGGCGAACAGCTCGTCGGCCGTGTCGGTAGCCGTTCCGCCGTACGTCGCGGCCACGCGCCGCGCGCCGTCGACGAAGGGGTCGGCCACCCAGCTGAGCACGGCGTCGGGGTCGGCGGCGATGCCGGCCGCGTGAACCTGGCCGATGCGGCCGGTGCCGATCAGACCGAAACGAAGAGGTGCATGAGTCATCGGTTTTCCTTGGATAGTCGAAGGGACGGGAGGGGGAGAATTCTTGTCAGGCCCACGTCGTGAGCGCGGCACGGTTGCGAACCTGGTCGATGGCGCGTGCGGCGCGAAACTCTGCGATGGCGACATCGGGTCCGTTCAGCACGTCTTGCTCCACGACGATCCACCCGTCGAAGTCGCGCTGCTCGACGGCTTCCATCACGGCGGCGAGATCGATGTCGCCCTCACCGAAGGCCACGAACGCCCCAGAGGACCACACCTCGGGCATCCCCCCACCGGCGGCGAGGACGCGTCTCAGCTCGGCGAGATCGACATCCTTCAGATGAAGATGGTTGATCCGGTCACCCCATCGATGCACTGCCTCGATGGGATCCCCACCGGCGATGAACAGGTGCCCCGTGTCGAGCGTCAGGTCGATGTCGACGTTCGCCAGGAACCTTTCGATCTCCTCGGGTGACTCGACGAACGTGCCCGCATGGTGGTGGAATGTGGGCTCGAGACCGACTGCTCGGACCAATGCCGCCGCGCGCTCGGCGTTTGCGAGCAACCGACCCCACGCCGGCCCGGCGAGGGGGTCGACCTCGGCGCCGCGGCCCGGGGCAGCACGGCGTGCGAAGGACCCATCGTCGGCGAGGGTCGGCAGGGGCAGCCGTGACACGCCGCCGTCTGCGGCGTCGGCGAAGATCCTCAGCGCGTCTTTCAGCCCGGGGAGCGCTGCCTCGAACGCGGCGTCGTCCGAGAAGGGCAGCTGCACCCAACCGCCCGCCAGCTCCAGCCCGTGGCGAGCGAGACGCGCGCGCAGTTCCGCCGAACGCCCCAGGTATCCGATCGGGCCGAGGTCGACACCTCGGTAACCGGCCTCGGCGAGCACGTCGAGCATGTCATCGGGCGAGACGATCTCTGCGCCCTCGGGGGTCATCTCGAACACCCCGAAGCTGACGGGCGCACCCGCGACTGCCGCTTTCATGCGCGTGCCTCCGTCCCGAGCAGCGGGCGTTGGGAGGTGCGCTGCTCCTCATAGTCCACGCGGGCGCCCTGGGACGACGCGAGGGTCGAAACCTCGGGGACGGGGACGTCCCACCATCCTTCGCCATCCGGCGCGTACAGCCGAGGATCGCTCTCGATGTGGATCAGGGTCGATCGGTCGGAGGCCTTCGCCGCCGCAACGGCCGCGGCCAGGTGGGAGATGGCGCCCGCGTCCGCAGCGATCTCGACGACGTCGATTCCGTAGCTCCGCGCATTCATCGCGAGATCCACGGGCAGCTTCTTCTCGCCCTGGAAGTTGCGAGCGACGGGATCGTACTCGCGGTACATGGTGCCGAAGCGGCCCGATCCGACGGACTCCGACAAGTGTCCGATGGATGCGTAACCGTGGTTCTGGACCAGCACGACGATGAGTTTGATGCCCTCTGCGACGGCGGTCACGAGCTCGGTGCTGAGCATCAGGTACGACCCGTCGCCGACCATCACGATGACGTCTCGGTCGTCGCCGTCGGCGAGTAGCCCTCGTTTGACGCCGAGACCGCCGGCGATCTCGTAGCCCATGCATGAGAACGCGTACTCGACGTGGTAGCCCAGCGGATCCCGCACGCGCCAGAGTTTGTGCAGATCGCCGGGCAGCGAGCCGGCCGCTTGGACGATGACGTCCTTCGGGGCGCTGGCCGACTGCACGGCGCCGATGATCTCGGGCTGGCCGGGTACGTCGAGCCCGCTCGGGGTGAAGGCCCGATCCACGAGCGAGGTCCACTCCGCCTTCTCACGGACCGCGAGGGCTGCATACTCCGGCGACACCTCGTAGTCGCGGAGCTCGATGGAAAGGGCGGCGAGAGCCTCCCGGGCGTCGGCCACGACGGGGAACCCCGAACCGTGCTTGTACGCGTCGAACGAGGCGATGTTCACGTTGACGAACACCACGTCGGGGTTCTGGAACACCGCGCGTGACGCGGTCGTGAAGTCGCTATAACGGGTGCCGATCCCGATGACGACGTCGGCATCGTGTGCGAGACGGTTGGCAGCTCGTGTGCCCGTGGCGCCGATGCCACCCAGATTCTGCGGGTGATCCCACGACAGCACGCCGCCGCCCGCCTGCGAGGTACCCACCGGGATGCCGGTGGCTTCGACGAACGAGCGGAGCTCGTCCTCGGCGCTCGAGTAGATCACGCCGCCGCCGGCGACGATCAGTGGCTTCTTGGCTCGCCGGATCTCGGCGACGGCGCGGGCGAGCGGCCCACGCTCGGGCACGGGACGCCGGATGTGCCATTCCCGATCCTGCAGGAACTCGACCGGCACATCGATTGCCTCGGCCTGGACGTCTTCCGGAAGAGCGATCGTGACGGCACCGGTCTCGGCAGGATCGGTGAGCACCCGCATCGCGGCCAGCGCGATCGAGTAGAGCTGCTCCGGTCTCTGGACCCGGTCGAAGAACTTGGACAGTGGGCGGAACGCATCATTGACCGTGAGCCCGGTGTCCCACGGCTGTTCGAGTTGCTGCAGCACCGGATCCGCGACGCGCGTGGCGAAGGTATCGCTGGGCAGCAGAAGCGCGGGGAGTCGATTGGTCGTTGCGAGTGCGGCACCGGTGAGCATATTAGCGGCACCGGGACCGACGGAGGCCGCCGACGCCAGCGTCGCGCGGCGGCGATGCACCCGGGCGAATCCGACCGACTGGTGCACCATGGCCTGCTCGTTGCGGGCCTGGTAGTAAGGCATGAGGTCGGGTTGATCGACGTTGAACTGCAGAAGTGCCTGGCCGATGCCCGCCACGTTGCCGTGCCCGAATATGCCCAACATGCCGGGAATGGTGCGCTCACGAACGTCGCCGTCGACCGTCCACTGATGGCCGAGGAACTCCACAAGAGCCTGGCTGACCGTCAACCGCTTCGTCGCCGCCATCAGTGCTGACCTTTCGTCTCAGGGGTGAAGGGCAGGCGAGAATCGATCCCCTGCCCGTTCCAGGTGTCGCGAACCCACGCGTGTACGGGGTCATCGCTGATGAGCCATGCACGCTCGGGGTCTGGGCCAGCCATCACGTTGAGGTAATAGAGGTCGTAGCCCGGGGCCGCGACAGCAGGACCGTGGTAGCCGTGAGGGACGAGAGCGATGTCGCCGGTACGGACCATCGCGTTGATGTCGATGTCTCCGGCGGGCGAGGAGTAGGCGCTGAACATACCGAATGCCGCACTGTCGCCGGCATCCGAACCCCCAACGGGGGCCGCTTCGAAGTAGTAGATCTCCTCGAGGCGTGACTCGCGTCCCGGCACATGCTCGTCGTGCTTATGCGGCGGATAGGACGACCAGTTCTCGGCCGGGGTGATGACTTCGCAGACGATGAGCCGTGCGGCGTCGAGAGCAGAGGGCGTACCGAAGTTGTGCACCTCACGGCTGGATGCCCCTGCACCGCGCAGTTCGACGGGCACCTCGTCCGCCGCGATGTAGCGGCTCGGCGTGATGATCGACGTGGGCGATGTTGCCACAGCGACTCTCCCCTCGCCTTCGATGACGGCCGTCGATCCCGACGAGAGGTAGAGCACGTCGGTCGGGCCGCTGAAAACCGTGGCCCGGCCGTTCAGCCGCGTACGGGTGCGCACCCCGCCGTCGTTGTGCGCGACGATGAACGAGCCCGAAAGGGGCACGACAATGCGCTCGACCCCGGGATCGCTCAGGGCCACGGACTCCCCCGGGGTGAGCTGCGCCACGCAGATGCCGGTGTGCGCCCAGTCGGGTGTGGACCCGTCGACGATGCTCTCCCATCCGTCGCGGGTCAGCTCACCCCTCCGGTGGAACCAGCGTTGATGCGTCGTGCTCATGCTCTGCTCTCGTACGTCGTCCGGACGCCGCCCGCGGTGCTTCCACTCAGCGGGCGGCGTTCGGTCATGATCAGTCGTTCTGCGGGAAGCCGAGATTGATGCCACCATGGCTCGCGGGATCGAGCCAGCGGCTCGTGACGGCCTTCTCCCGCGTGAAGAAGTCGAATCCATGCACGCCGTAGGCCTTGGCATCACCGAAGAGCGACTGCTTCCATCCGCCGAACGAGTGGTAGGCGACCGGAACGGGGATGGGGACATTGATGCCGATCATGCCCACCTGCACCTCGTTCTGGAATCGGCGGGCAGCCCCTCCGTCATTCGTGAAGATCGCGGTCCCGTTCCCGAACTGGCCCGAGTTGATCAGGTCAAGTCCTTCGTCGTACGACGCGACCCGAACGACGGAGAGGACGGGTCCGAAGATCTCTTCCTGGTATGCCCGCGACGTCGTGGGGATCTCGTCGATCAGCGTCGGGCCGAAGAAGAACCCGTCCTCCAATCCCTCGACCGCGAATCCGCGTCCGTCCACGACGATCTTCGCTCCGTCGGCTTCGGCGATGTCCACATAGGACGACACCTTGTCTCGGTGAGCGCCGGTGATCAGCGGACCCATGTCCGGCTCGACACCGTCTACTCCCGCGCCATCGCCGATTCGAAGGCCGGCGATACGTTCTGCGATCTTCTCGATCAGCTCGTCCGCGACCGGTTCTACGGCCAGCACCACGGAGATGGCCATACAGCGTTCGCCGGCCGCTCCGTACCCTGCGTTGACTGCTTGATCTGCGACGAGATCGAGGTCGGCGTCGGGGAGGACCAGCATGTGGTTCTTCGCTCCGCCGAGCGCCTGCACGCGCTTGCCGTGCCGAGACGCGGTTTCGTAGATGTACTGCG
The DNA here is from genome assembly GCF_020805625.1 of Microbacterium sp. cx-59. Lineage (NCBI taxonomy): Bacteria > Bacillati > Actinomycetota > Actinomycetes > Micrococcales > Microbacteriaceae > Microbacterium > Microbacterium sp. cx-59. The sequence goes on along the minus strand of NZ_JAJHGO010000007.1, from coordinate 658,982 downwards.
CGATCGGCGTCGATCCGACGAATGAGATCGACTGCACGATCGGACTCGTCAGCAGCCCGTCGACGGCCAATTTGTCTCCCTGCAACACCGTGAAGACACCGTCCGGCAGCCCCGCCTCCTTCCACAGCTGTGCGAGCCACAGCGCCGCGGAGGGATCCTTCTCCGAGGGCTTCAGGATGACTGAGTTTCCTGCGGCGATCGCGATGGGGAAGAACCACATCGGCACCATCGCGGGAAAGTTGAACGGCGAGATGACTCCGACGACGCCGAGAGGCTGCTTCAACGAGTAGACGTCGATCCCGGTCGATGCATTCTCGCTGAATGCGCCTTTGATGAGATGGGGAAATCCGGTCGCGAGTTCGACGACCTCTTGCCCACGCAGGATCTCACCCATCGCGTCCGAGCCGACCTTCCCGTGCTCGGCCGTGATGATGCGGGCCAGCTCACCCTTGCGGGAGTTGAGCAGCTCGCGGAAAGCGAACATGACAGTCTGGCGCTTCGCGATCGAGTACCTGCTCCACAGAAGAAATCCGCGCTGGGCCGACGCGATCGCTTCGTCGATCTCGGCCTGGTCCGCGAGAGGGACCTCCGCCCGGACCGCCCCTGTCGCGGGGTTGTAGACGGACGCCGTGCGACCGCTCGTGGACAGCCGCTCCGCTCCGTCGATCCAATGCGTCAGAACGGGGATACCGGCCGTGGCGTGCCCGCCGACGGAGGCAGTCTGTGTCGTGCTCATGTCTACTTCTTTCTTGTTCAGCGGGTCGGGTGAACGAGTCCGGCAGCGATGTCGACCGCGGCGGCGACATCTCCGTCGGGCGGGTAGAGAAGAGTGCGTCCGACGGTGAGGCCCCGCACGCCCGGGAGGCTCAGCGCGTCCTCCCATGCCGCGAAGGTTTCATCGGGATCTACGCCGGAGTCTCCACCGAGCAGGAGCGTCGGCATGGTGGTCGCGGCCATCACGCGCTCCATCTCGGGGACGACGGGCAGTTTCATCCAGGTGTAGGCGCTGGACGAACCCAGCCCGGAGGCGATCGCAATCGAGAGGATGACCGCATCCGTGGACAGATCGTTCACGACCCGCCCGTCGACCCAGCGGCTGAGGAATGGCTCCAGCATGATCGGAAGCCTCGCGGCCGAGGCCAGAGTCACGGCTTCGGCCATCGCGACGAGTGTGCGAGCGGATCCAGCATCGTCGAGGTTCACCCGGATCAAGGTCTTCGCGAAGTCGATCCCCGCATCGACCATGCCCGGCACGCTGTACCCGGTCATCCGATCATCCATTTCGAATGACGCTCCGCGCAGACCGCCGCGGTTCATCGAGCCGACGATGATCTTGTCGTCGAGCAGCCCGAGGGCCGCGAGGTCTTCGATGATGTCGGGGGTACCGAGCACTCCGTCCACACCGGGGCGGGCGAGCGCTGTGGCAAGACGATCGAGGAGGTCGTAACGGTCTGCCATGGCCGTCGGGTTCGCCCCCACCGCGAGCGCCCCGCGTGCGGGGTGGTCGGCGGCGATGATGAACAGCCGTCCGTCGCCGCGCAGAACCTCTCGTCGGCGCCGCGCGGCGAAGATCTCGGCGACGGAGTGCGGAGCCGACGCCCGGAGATCACGGAGACGATCGAAAGCGTCAGGGGTGAGGTACTGCAGGGTCATCAGCGCTCGCCCGTCTCGATCAGGCCGACGACCTCATCGTGCGTCGGCATGGCGGTCGAACATTCGAGGCGAGAGGCGACGATCGCGCCAGCGGCGTTCGCGAACGTCAGGATGCGCTCGAGTCCCCAGCCCTCAAGGAGCCCGTGGCACAACGCGCCGCCGAACGCGTCGCCGGCGCCGAGGCCGTTGACGACGTCGATCAGGTGCGGAGGAACCTCAACACTCTCGTCCCGCGTTTTCGCGAGCACGCCTTTCGGCCCCTGCTTGACGATCGCGAGCCGCACGCCTCGTTCCAGGAGCGCATCTGCGGCGCGTTGCGGCTCGGTTTCACCGACGGCGACGCCGCACTCCTCACGGTTTCCTACGGCGACGGTGACGGATTCGAGCGCGCGCCCGATCTGGACGGTCGCATCCGCGGGATCCCTCCAAAACTTCGCGCGGTAGTCGAGGTCCAGAATCGTGTCACCGGATCTGCGTGCGGTGATCGCCGCGTGGTGGGCAGCGCGACTCGGCTCCTGGCTGAGTCCCGTCGCCGTGAACCAGAGGATCCGTGCGGAACGCACCGCATCCAGATCGAGATCTCCCGCCTCGATGGTGAGGTCTGGAGCCTTCGGCTCCCGATAGAAGTACAACGGGAAGTCATCGGGCGGGAATATCTCACAGAACGTCACGGGTGTCGGTAGCACTCCGTCGATCCGTACGTAGCGGTTGTCGACACCGAGTCGTTCGAGCTCCCTCAACAGATACCGACCGAACGGATCGTCACCCACGCCGGAAACAAGGGCGGTCGAGCGACCGTAGCGCGCCGTAGCGACCGAGACGTTCGCCGCGCTCCCTCCGAGGTACTTGCCGAAGGTCTCGACATCTTCGAGCCCCACACCTGACTGCAGTGGGTAGATGTCGACGCCGAGACGCCCGAGCGCGATCACGTCGAAGGGGGAGGTGTTCTCGGTCATACTTCGGTGTACAACTCTCTGCGGCATTCCACGACATCCGCGTCGGTGACTATTTGTCCTGACAATAGCACAAGGAACAGATCGTGCAACTGTGCGCAGCGCACACGGATCGGACATAGCCCGTAGAATGTAAGATTGTCCCGTCAATCGAACGAGGACGGGGGGAAACATGTCCGATGACGTCGTTGTGCTCGACGGGCTCGTAGCGACGCTGGACCGCACCGGCCCAGTCCCGCTGTATTTTCAGGTCTCGTCAGCGATGGAACGAGCGATCCGCTCCGGAGTGATCGCCCCGGGGGCCCGTCTCGAGAACGAGATCGCGATCGCACAGCGGCTGGGACTCTCGCGCCCGACGATCCGCCGCGCGATGGAAGAACTCGTGGACAAGGGGCTTCTCGTCCGTCGTCGAGGGATCGGCACCCAGGTGGTGCAGGGGCAGGTGACCCGACAGGTGGAGCTGACAAGCCTGTACGAAGACCTGCAGAACGCCCACCACGAACCCAGCACTCGCGTGCTCGAGCACGACACCCGCCCCGCCGACGCCCAGACTGCCGAGGCACTCAGCGTCGAGGTCGGCTCCGACATCATCTACGTTCGGCGGCAGCGATCCACCGACGGCGTGCCCGTCGCGATTCTGATCAACTACCTGCCGATGGAATTCGCTGATATGACCACCGCACAACTGGAGTCCAAGGGGCTGTACCAGCTCCTGCGCGAGCGCGGCGTCACCATCCGGGTCGCGAACCAACGCATCGGGGCGCGCCGAGCGCACGGAGATGAGGGCGCGCTCCTCGACATCGATAAGGGCGGCCCTGTCCTGACAATGGAGCGTGTGGCCTACGACGCCTCGGGGAAAGCCGTGGAGTTCGGGCACCATTGCTATCGGCCGGACATGTACAGCTTCGAGACGACACTCGTCGCGAAGTAGAAGTTCTCACGTTGGCGGCTTCCCGACTGCCGCGGCGTGCGAACTGCCGCCGTGGGCGATGATGGCGTCCGGGCGGTCTGTCTCGTCCGCCCGGACGCCATCGAGGATCGGTCGTTCTAGACCAGATCGTTGTCCTGCAGCCAGCCGAGGGCGACGGCGGCGATGTCTTCACCGTCGGCGATCTGGGTGTTGAGGTCGATCAGGTCCTGGGTCGTGAGAATCGCCGACACCGCGTTCAGCGCGTCGGACACCTCCGGCGTGACCTTGTCGGCGTTGATGACCGGGACGACGCTCTCGGCCAGGAAGAGTCCCTTGTCGTCGTCCAGGACGACGAACCCTCGACTGGAGATCGCGGGATCGGTGCTGAACACGTTCGCCACCTGAACCTGGCCGTTGGTGAGCGCGTCGACGGTGAGCGGGCCGCCCGCATCCAGCGGCACGAACTCTCCGAAGGTCAGGCCGTACACGGACTGGAGGCCGAGAACGCCGTTCTGTCGGGTCTGCCATTCGGCAGCGGCACCGAGCGCGAGCTGGCCGGCGACCGGTTCGAGGTCGGACATGTTCGCCAGACCGTATTCGTCCGCCGTCGCCTGTGTGACGGCGAGCACATCCTTGTCTTCCGCATCGGCGGGCTCGAGCATGGCCAGGCCCTCCGGGAGCTTCGCGTCGAGCTCGTCGAGCACCTCGTCACGCGTGACCACGGTCGTCTCGGGCTCCAGGTAGGAGAGGAAGGCTCCGGAGTATTCGGGCATGAGGTCGAGCGATCCGTCGAGCAGGGCCGGGACCGTGATCTCGCGGCTTCCGACATTGAACCTCTCGGTCACGTCGACGCCGGCCGCGCTCAGCGCCTGCGAGTAGATGCTCGCCAGCAGCTGGCTCTCCGGGAAGTCGGCCGAGCCGATGACGATCGATGAGCTCGAGGCACTGGAGTCGTCTCCCGCATCCAGCGGGTCCGAGCCTCCGGAGCAACCTGCGAGGGCGACGGCCGTGACGGCGAGACCCGTAGCGAGGAGAAGGGCTTTCTTCTTCATGCTGTGTTCCTTGTCATGTTCGGGTGGAGCATCGGGGTGGTGCATCGGGTGGGTGGTGCGGTTCGTGTGGACTCAGTGAGTCGCGGGCTCTTCGGCCAAGGCGACGCGGGGGCTGCGGCGCGCGGACCGCGTCAATCCGGGCGAGACGATCAGTCGTGTGGCAGCGATGAGAGCCACCTCGAGGAGGATGGCCAGGAGCGCGACGAGAATCGCGCCGGCTGCCATTTCCGAGTAGTTCTGCGACGCCCGGCCATCCAAGATGAATCGCCCCAGGCCACCGAGCGACACGAATGCCGCGATCGTCGCGGTGGAAACGACCTGCAGGGTGGACGACCGGATGCCGGACATGATCAGGGGAAGCGCACCGGGAATCTGCACGTGCAGCAGGATCTGCCAGCGCGTGTATCCCATTCCGCGCGCCGCGTCCACGGCGCCGTCGTCGACGGACTGCACTCCGGCGTACGTGTTGGTGAGGATCGGGGGCACGGCCAGGAGGACGAGCACGATGATGCTCGGGATGACGTACGCGAGACGGGAGGAGATGACGGGCGAGATGATCATCACGGCGAGGATCAGGAGACCGAGCGACGGCAGCGCACGCAACGCGTTCGCCATACCGGCCACGACGACTCGGCCCCGTCCGGTGTGGCCGACGTAGAGCCCGATCGGCAGACCGATGACGACGGCGATCCCGAGGGCGATGCCCGAGTAGATCAGGTGGATGAGGACCTGTGCCGGGATCCCTCCGGATCCGGTCCAGTTCTGAGGGTCCGCGAACCAATCCACGACGCTCATGCGGCGACATCCGTCCGACGCCAGGGGGTGAGACGTTTGGTGATCCAGATCACGATCAGGTCGAGGAGGACCGCGAGCACGACGCTCAGGACGATCCCGAGAATCACGGGCGTGATCAACCGGAGTTGGAAGCCTTGGGTGAAGAGAGATCCCAGCTGCGGAATCCCCAGGAGCGCCGCCATCGACACGATGCTGACGTTGGCGACGACGGCGACGCGCAGGCCCGCGCCGATCACCGGAACGGCCGCCGGCAGCTGCACGAGGAGCAGGCGTTGCCAGCTCCGGTAGCCCATCGCTTCCGCCGCTTGCACCGACTCGTACGGGACGGATGACAGGCCGTCGGCCACGACTCGAACGAGGAGGGCGACCGTGTACACGGAGAGCGCGACCACGACGTTGAGGGGGTCGAGGATCCGTGTGTGCAGGATCTGCGGGAGGAGCACGAAGAGCGCCAGCGAAGGAACGGTGTACAGCAGAGACGAGGCACCGACGAGGATCGGGTAGGCGACTCTGCTGCGCTGAGCCACCCAGCCGAGCGGGAGCGCGACGATCAGGCCGACGACGACCGGGATGACCGACAGCAGAAGATGGGATCCCGTGAGCTCGAGGAGCCGCGCCGCGTTATTCGCGATCCAGTCCAGGTTCATGCGACGGGGGCCTTGAGCGTTTCCATCGCCGCACTCACTGCCGCGAGTCGGACGGTTCCCTTGTATCGGCCGTCGTCGCCAGCGATCAGGGCACGCCCCGTAGGGGAGGAGAGCGCGGCATCGAAGAGTTCACGCAAGCTCGACGACTCTCGAGCCACCGTGCCGCTGACATCGATATCGGCGACGCCGACAGCCGTCCCGGCGCCGCCGGAGGATCGCACCCATCCCAACGGCTTGCCGCCGACATCCACCACCACGGAGTCATCGCGCCCGGGAATGCCGCCGACCGGAACGGGTTCCTCCCACTCGGTGTCGATGACGTGGGCCCATCGGTGGAACTGGAGCGACCGATAGCCGCGCCCGTTACCAATGAAATCCGCGACGAACTGGTCGGCGGGACGCGTCAGAAGCTCCTCGGGCGTCGCGAACTGAGCCAGGTGGCCGCCCTCGCGCATGACGGCGACGTAGTCGCCGAGCTTCAGTGCTTCGTCGATGTCGTGAGTGACCATGACGATCGTCTTGCTGAGTTCTTGCTGCAGGCGCAGGAACTCGTCCTGGAGCTGATTGCGCACGATGGGGTCGACCGCGCTGAAGGGCTCGTCCATGAGCAGGAACGGCGGATCGGTGGCCAGTGCCCGAGCGACTCCGACGCGCTGCTGTTGCCCGCCCGAGAGCTGCCAGGGGTAGCGGCGAGCGTGGCGTTCGGTGAGGCCCACTCGGGTGAGGAGCTCCATCGCGCTCTCGCGCGCCGCTTTCTTCGATGCACCGAGGAGTCGCGGGAATGCGGCGACGTTGTCGAGTGCCGTGCGGTGCGGGAAGAGCCCGGCTCCCTGGATCACGTACCCGATCCTTCGCCGGAGGGCGACGCGATCGGTCGTCTGGGTGTCCTGGTCGCCGACCAGCACGCGACCGCCCGTGGGATCGACCAAGCGGTTGATCATCCGCATCGTCGTGGTCTTGCCGCATCCGGATGGGCCGACGAGCACGGTGAGCTTGCCGCTGGGGGCGACGAAGTTCAGGCCGGACACCGCGACCGTGCCATCGGGGTACTGCTTCGACACGTCTTCAAAGGTGATCACTCGGGTGCTCCCGCCATTCGCTCGGATTGCCGATCTTTACTGAGGTTATGAAGAGTGCATTTCGGCTCGTTGTGCCGGTTGTTACCGTTTAGTAAAAGACTCTTGCCGTACCGTGAAAAGCTTTCGTCCTCCTGTGATGATGAAAGCTCCGCTCCGCGTTCGCCCTTCGAGCCCCGAGGATCTGATGATCACCATCACCGCCCGAACTCCCGTGACCCAGATCGTCGAGATCGCACGGAACATCGCCCCCGTCGAGGTGTCACCCGACGTGGTCGCCGCCGTCTCCCGCGCGCACCTCGAATCGGCCGCGCTCTCGGCTCGCATCCCGACCTACGGCCGCACCACCGGGTTCGGCGCGAACAAGACCGAGGCCGTCGCCGACGATGACGCGGAACACGGTCTCCGTCTCCTCCGCAGCAGCGCCGTCGACGCCGGATCGCCTCTCCCCGATGACGCGGTCCGAGCGATGCTCGCCGTGCGACTGGTGCAGCTGTGCACCCCCGGCGCCGGCCTCGACGCGAACATCCTGCCCGCCCTCGCCGCGATGCTCACGAAGAATGCGCTCCCCTGCGCTCCCCCGCATCCTGGAATTCGGCTCCATCGGCACCGCGGACCTCGCCGCGTTGTGCGGAACGGCGCTCACCCTCATGGGTGAGCGCCCCGCCACGGCGCCGCTGGAAGCGATGGCCCCGTGGAGCAAGGAGAGCGCCCTGCCGTTCGTCTCCAGCAACGCCCTCACGATCGGGCGCGCCATCCTCGCCGCACACGATCTCCGAGAGCTCGTCGATGCGGGGCTCGTCGTTTACGCGCTCACTGCTGCCGGACTGGAGTGCAACCCCTCACCGTTCCATCCCGCCGCCGCTCGAGGAGTGGGATTGGCCGGATCGGAACGGTTGGCCGAGCGCGTCCGCGCGCTCCTTCACGACGGTGCTCCTCGCCGCATCCAGGACCCCTACGGACTCCGCGCCTTCCTCCCCTCGACCATCGGCCTCGTCGAGGCACTCGACCGCCTGGATCACCTGCTCGACGCGATCTCGCACGCGGCGCAAGAGAACCCGTTGTTCGTGTTCGACGAGGAGGGAAAGGGTCTCACCGTCGCCCACAACAGCAACTTCCTGCAGGCACCGCTCTCGCTCACGGTGGATGCGGTGAAGGTCGCTCTGGCCCAGACCGTGCCGCTGAATGTGTCCCGCATCCGGATGATGACCGAACCCGAACACACCGGACTCGCCCCGTTCCTCGCGACCGGTGCGGCGAGCGCGTCGGGGGTCATGATGATCGAGTACGTCGTGGCCGGCGCGTACGGTTCCCTCCACTCCGCCGCGCAGCCGAACAGCCTCACCACCGTCGTGCTCTCGCGCGGCGCGGAAGAGGATGCGAGCTTCGCGAACGAAAGCGTGGTGCAGCTCGAGCGAGCGGTGCATGCCTACCGCGCCGTCATCGCCGGCGAACTCGTCATCGCCGCGCGGTTGTTGCGTCAGCGCGGCATCGCACCGGAAGCCCTGACGTCTCCGTCACTCGCTGCGGCATACCGCGCCACCGCGCAGCTCGACCCCGACGACAGTGATCGTGACCAGCGACCCGACCTGCAGGAGGCCGAGCGACTGATCCCGGTCCTCGCCGCGCTCGCGCGGGACTGAGCCGGCCGGCAGACCTCACACCATCCGGACGCCCTGGCGCCACACGCCCCAGGTCAACGGCATTCCCGGTCGATAAGCCAGGTGGATCGCCGCCGGCGCATTCAGCACGTGGAGGTCTGCCCGGTGCCCCACCGCGACCGACCCGACGGGGGCAACTCCGGCGGCCACTTGTGCGACATCACGCCCCAGCGCGCGGGCGCCCCCGCGCGTACCCGCGCGGACGGCTTCGACGATGGTGAGTCCCATCTGCAACACCGCAGTGGCGACGCAGAAGTTCATCGACGTCGTGTACGACGTGCCCGGATTGCAGTTGGATGCGAGGGCCAGGACGGCGCCCGCATCCAGCAGTCGGCGGGCCGGTGCGAGCGGTGCCCGCGTCGACAGGTCGCAGGCGGGCAGGACCGTCGCCACGGTCTGCGATCCTGCGAGGGCGTCGACATCGCCCGCCGACAAGAAGTTGCAGTGGTCGACACTTGCCGCGTCGTACTCCACCGCGAGCTGAACGCCCTGCCCGGGACCCATCTGGTTTCCGTGCACGCGCAACCCGAGCCCGGCCGCGCGCGCCGCCGACAGCACGCGCGCGGTCTGGTCGGGCGTGAACGCTCCGCTCTCGCAGAAGACATCCGCCCATCGCACGTGCGGGCGGACCGCGTCGAGCATCTCGCCGCACACGAGGTCGGTGTACTCGTCAGCATCCATCCCGTCGGGAACCAGGTGGGCACCGAGGTAGGTCACCTCATCGACGAGGTCGGCGGCGACGACCGCCGACCTCGTTTCCTGCTCGACGTTCAAGCCGTAGCCCGTCTTCGTCTCGAGGTAGGTCGTCCCCCCGGCGACCGCCTCGGCGACACGGCCACCGACGAGCGCGCGCAGGCGCTCATCGGTGGCCGCACGTGTCGCCGACGTCGTCACGGCGATACCGCCCGCAGCGTAGGGCCGACCCGCCATCCGGGCTTCGAACTCCGCTGACCGGTCGCCGTCGAAGACGAGGTGAGTGTGCGAGTCGACCCACCCCGGAAGCATCGCGCGACCGCCGACATCCGTCCGTCGATCGGCCGCCGGAACCTCGGACGAATGCCCGACCCAGGCGATCAGCCCCTCCTCGACCACGACGGCGCCGTCTCGGATCGTCCCGAGATCGTCGTCCTGCGTCATCAATTCACTGATGCCCGTGATCAGTTCTGCGGTCACGATCAGTCCTCGGGGAGCATCGGGATTCGCACGCCACGATCGCGGGCGACGTCGATCGCCTTCTCGTAGCCCGCATCAGCGTGCCGGATCACGCCCATGCCGGGGTCGTTGGTGAGGAGCCGTTCGAGCTTCGCCGCGGCGAGCTCGGTGCCGTCGGCAAGGCCCACCTGGCCGGCGTGGATGGAACGACCGATGCCGACACCTCCGCCGTGGTGGATCGAGACCCAGGACGCACCCGAGGATGCGGCCGTCAGTGCGTTCAGGAGGGGCCAGTCGGCGATCGCATCCGAGCCGTCCTTCATCGCCTCGGTCTCCCGGTAGGGCGAGGCGACCGAACCCGAGTCCAGATGATCCCGACCGATGACGATGGGCGCGGATACCTTGCCCTCGGCGACGAGCCGGTTGAACAGCAGACCGGCCTGGTGACGCTCTCCGTAGCCGAGCCAGCAGATCCGGGCGGGAAGCCCTTCGAACTCGACATGCTTCTGCGCGGCATCCAACCAGCGATGCAGGTGCTCGTTCTCGGGGAACAGCTCCTTGAGCGCCTGGTCGGTCACCTCGATGTCACGCGGGTCTCCCGACAGCGCGACCCAGCGGAACGGGCCGAGGCCCTCGCAGAACAGCGGACGGATGTAGGCCGGCACGAAGCCGGGAAAGTCGAAGGCCCGGTCGTATCCGCCCTGCCGTGCCTCGTCACGGATCGAGTTACCGTAATCGAACACTTCGGCACCCGCATCCAGAAAGCCCACCATCGCTTCCACGTGCGCTGCCATCGAGGCTCGTGCACGGTCGGTGAAGGCGACGGGGTCCGCCTCTGACGCCGCAACCCACTGGTCCACGGAAATGCCCACCGGAAGGTACGAGAGCGGATCGTGGGCGGACGTCTGATCGGTCACGATGTCGACCGTGAATTCGCCTGCCCGGTGGCGGCGCAACAACTCGGGGAACACCTCCGCGGCGTTGCCGACCAGACCGACCGACAGCGCCCGCTTCTCCGCCTTGGCCGCCAGGACCTTCGCCAGGGCGGCATCGATGTCGGTCTCGACGTCATCGAGGTAGCGCTTGCCCTGCCGACGGCGCAAACGGGTCTCGTCCACGTCGACGATGAGGACAGCGCCCCCGTTCAGCGTCACCGAGAGCGGCTGCGCACCGCCCATGCCGCCGCATCCGCCGGTGAGGGTGAACGTTCCCGCCAGCGTGCCGCCGAACCGCTTCTCGGCGATCGCGGCGAAGGTCTCGTAGGTCCCCTGCAGGATTCCCTGGGTACCGATGTAGATCCATGACCCTGCGGTCATCTGGCCGTACATCATGAGGCCCTCCGCCTCGAGCCGGCGGAACTCGGGCCAGTTCGCCCAGTCGCCGACGAGGTTCGAGTTCGCGATGAGTACGCGCGGCGCCCACACGTTCGTCCGGAGCACCCCCACCGGCTTACCGGACTGGACCAGCAGCGTCTCATCGTCTTCCAGCGTCTTGAGCGTTTCGACGATCGCGTCGAAGGCCTCCCAGCTGCGCGCAGCGCGCCCGGTGCCGCCGTACACGACGAGATCCTCCGGGCGTTCGGCGACCTCGGGATCGAGATTGTTCATCAGCATCCGAAGCGGCGCCTCCGTCTGCCAGCTGCGAGTCGTCAGCTCCGTGCCCCGCGGCGCGCGGATGGTGCGAGTGGGGTCGTGCCGGGTGAACGTGGCCGGGGTGGTCGTGATGCTCATGGTGTCCTTCGGATCGGGGCGAGTGGGTCAGAGATCGAGGCGGGTCAGGGCGTCGGCGTACAACCTGCCGGGGTCGCCCAGCGAGGTGTGTTCGCCGTCTCGGGCGACGACGGTGCCGGCGATGCGAACCTCGGCGATGTCGGCAGCGGTCGCGGTCAAGGGAAGCTGGTCGAGGTCGGAACCCGCGGTGCGTGCGGTGTTCCGCCGCACGAGCAGCACGTCGTCGGAGAGGCCGAGCCCGAGGCTGCGGCGTCCGCCGTCGACCGCCGCCGAGATGATCTCCGCGGGGGTGAAACGTCCACGGAGCTGGGCGCCGAGGCGCTCGTGGTGCTCGAGCCCGCGCATCTCGAGGAACGGATCGAGCACGGCGTGCTGGTCGCTGCCCAGGGCGATCGTCGCGCCGGCGTCGTGGAGTGCCCGCGCCGGCCCGATGCCGTCACCCAGATCGGCTTCGGTCGTCGGGCACATGACGATGGTGACCTCTCGTCGACCGAGCAACGCGATGTCGGCGTCGGTCAGGTGGGTGGCGTGGACCGCGGAAAGGCGAGGACTGAGGAGTCCGCTTCGTTCGAGAAGCTCCGTGGGGGTGACCCCGTGGGCATCGAGACACGCGACGTTCTCCGCTTGTTGCTCCGACAGGTGTACGTGCAACGGCAGCGCCGGATCGAGGTCGGAGGCGATCACGGTCAACTGATCCGCGGGCACGGCGCGCACCGAGTGAATGGCCGTGCCGACGGTCACGAGTGCACCGGCTTCTTCGGCCAGGGCGGCGCGCAGCGAATGAACCCGACGCACCCAGGCCGCAGCATCCCCGTCGGAGAAGCGTGTCTGGGCGGCGGCGAGCGGCTGACCGATACCGCCGGCGAGGTAGCAGGTGTCGAGCAGGACCAACCGGATGCCGGCGGCCGCGGCGGCACGTGCCAGCGCGCGCTCCATGTCGTGATCGGCGTAGGGCGTCCCGTCCGGGCGGTGGTGCACGTAGTGGAATTCGCCGACCGCGGTCCAGCCGGAGACGACCATCTCGGCGAACACCGCCGTCGCGAGCCGCTCGTAGCCCGCCGGGGTGAGCGCCGATGCCGCGGAGTACATCTGTTCGCGCCACGTCCAGAAACTTCCCTGCTCCCGGTGGGTGCGTCCGCGAAGAACGCGATGGAAGGCGTGGGAGTGCGCGTTCACCGGGCCGGGAACGAGGGCGATCGTGGAATCGACGGCGGTGATCGCGGTCACAGCAGCGCCTCCAGGACATCAGCGAGCGCACGCGCGCCGGCCTCCGCATCCGAGTCCTCCACGTGTTCTTCGGGCGAGTGACTGATGCCCTCCGCATTCCGGGTGAAGAGCATGCCGCTCGGCACCACGGCAGAAAGAACGGCCGCATCGTGGCCGGCCCCGGTGTCGAGCACGCGCCCACCCGGCAGCGCGAGCGCCATCTGTGCGCGCAGCCCCGGGTTCAGGTGCACGGTCGGGCTCAGCGACTCCTCGATCAGCATCGACTCACAGCCCTCCTCGGCCGCGGCAGTCTCGGCCGCCGAGGCGATCCGCGCGACGAGGTCGGCCGTCACCAGGTCGTCCGGGTGACGAACGTCGAGCCATACTTCGACGCGGCTGGCGATCACGTTCGCGCCGCCGGGCACCGGCAGGATTCGACCGACCGTGGCGCGCGCATGGGGAACGGATGCAGCGAGCTGCCGCACGGCGAGCACCACCTTGGCCGCGACGATCATGGGGTCACGGCGATCATCCATCAGCGTGGTCCCCGCATGGTTGCCCTGGCCGGTGAGGAGGAATCGCCACCGACCGTGTCCGAGGACGGCGTCACCGATCGCGACCGGGGGCCCGCAGTGACCCAGCCCGCGACCCTGCTCGACGTGGAGTTCGACGAACTGTCCGATCCGCGCCACCGCGGCAGGGTCGGCGCCGATGTGCGCCGGATCGATGCCGTGGTCGCGGGCGGCCTCGGCGAACGTGCGACCGTCGGCATCGACCAGCGCACGGGCTCGGTCGGGGTCGAGCGCGCCGGTCATCAGACGAGATCCGAGACAGGCGACGCCGAATCTCGACCCCTCCTCCTCGGGGAAGACCACGGCCGCGATGCTGCGGGTGAGCTGCAGCCCACGGTCCCGGAGATGATCGATCGCGGCGAGCGCCGAGGCGACGCCGAGCGGCCCATCGAATGCGCCGCCGCCGGGAACGGAGTCCAGGTGCGACCCGGTCACGAGAGCGCCATCGTGGGGCGCGCCCCACCACGCCCAGATGACCCCGTTCCGATCCGTCTCCACGTCCAGGTCCCGCGCGTGCGCGGCCGCGCGGAACCAGTCGCGCAGATCGGTCTCGGCGGCAGAGAAGACCGGACGGGTGTAGCCGCCACGCACGGGATCACGCCCGGTGTCTGCGATCTCCCCGAGGAGCGATGTGACCGACATCGGTTATGCCGCGTCAATCGAGACGGGAAGGCTCGCGTAGCCCTTGAGCGTGGTGTGGACGAACGGCTTCACGTCGCCGGTGAACTCGATCCGCTTGACGCGTTTGGCGAAGGTCGTCAGCAGCACATCCATCTCCAGCCGGGAGATGGGCTGTCCGACGCACTGGTGGATGCCCATGCCGAACGTCAGGTGACCGGAGGAGTCGCGGTCGATGTCGAAATCGGCGGCGGTCGGACCCCACTTCGCTTCGTCGCGATTGGCCGAACCGATGAACAGCAGCACCTTCGACTCCGCGGGCAGAGCGATACCCCCGAGCTCGGTGTCGACACTCGTGGTGCGGTAGAACGATTGGAAGGGAGAGTCGTAGCGGAACGCCTCGTCGATGGCGAACTTCATCAGACGGGGATTCTCGTGGACTCGCGCGTATTGATCGGGGTGCGCGGCGAGCGCGCGCAGCGTGTTCCCGAGGGCGATCACGGTGGTGTCGAGTCCGGCGGAGAGCATGGCTCGCACCAGAAGCGTCGCCTCTTCCGGCGGGATGTTGCCGGCGTCGGCCTCCGCCCAGATGCCGGCGCCCATTCCGGTCGGATCGAGGCGTTCGCGGGCGCAGTTCTGCAGCACCCACTCGTAGGTGCCCTCCGCGTCATTGCGGTGCTCGAGGGCGATTTCGTTCAGGGGACCGAACGTGGCGAAGTTGGCCGCGCCCTGAGGAATGAGGTTTTCCGCGCGACCCTCGCGAGGAATCCCCACCGCATCGGCGAAGACGCGCAGCGGGTAGACCTCCGCGAAGTCGGACACCGCGTCGAATGAACCGAGATCGATGACCCGAGTCACGAGCTCATCGGCGAACTCCTGGAAGCCGGCGCGGAGCGAGCGCATGTTCTTCGGGTTGATGACCGAGGTCATCGCCGCGCGCATGCTGGTGTGGTTCGGGGGGTCGACTTCGAGGATGCCGGGCTGTCGCAGCGGTGGCGCATGATGGATGTTGACGATCCCCACCCCCGCCCCGGAGATGAACGTGCGGTAGTCCTCGAGGATCGCCCGTACCTCCGCGTCGCGGCCGAATGCATGGACGCCGTACTGCTCCAGCCATGCGGCGGGACCCGCACCGCGCAGCCGGTCGAAGAAGGGATACGGATCCACGAGGATCTCCCGCTCGTAGGGGTCTTCGTGCATACGCGGGGCGTGGCTGCTCACGATGGACATGAAGATTCCTCTCGATCGGGGCCCCGCGACGCGGAGCGTTCGTACGGTATCCGCGCGATCCCGGGCGGCAACATGGGCATTCCCACGCTGCAAGAACGGGCGTTGCGGCCCCTTCTTGCTCCGTCGTTCACTTCAGCTACGACCCCGTTCTCCAGGAGGAACCCGCGATGACGAACGACGCGCAACGGCATTCCCCGCCGGAGTTGCCCCGAGGTTTCGTGGACGCACGAGTCGTCCGCCGCAGGCAGATCTCCGACGGCGTCGTGTTGCTCGATCTCGACGTGCCGACGAACTCGGGCACGACGACCGCGGCAGGCTCGCACATCGAGGTCTTCCTCCCGCTCGGAGTCGGGGGTGAAGTCCGCCACTACTCGGTGTGCCGGGCGGAAGAGGGCACCATCCAGATCGCCGTGCTGCGGGAAACGGACGGTCGCGGCGGATCGGCGTGGATGCACGATCACGCTGACGTCGGCGTCACTCTCATGGCCCGTGGGCCGCGCAACACGTTCACGTACGCGCCGACGGGCCCCGCCCTGTTCATCGCGGGCGGGATCGGGATCACACCCATCCTGCCGATGATCGAGGAGGCACGAGAAGCCGCCATCGACTGGAAGCTGGTCTATGCCGGGCGTTCGCTCGCGAGCATGGTGTTCGCGGACGAACTCGTCCGCGCCGGCGGAGACATCGCCCTGTGGCCGGCGGACACGCGAGGGCGCGTAGACCTGGGCGAGGTCATCGCGCACACCTCCGCGGAGACGACGATCTACGCGTGCGGTCCCGACCGGATGCTGACAGAGCTGCGTGCGCTGTGCGCGGTGAGTGGCCACACTCTGGTCTCGGAGGACTTCTCGATCGGTCGGATGGAGGAGGCCGCATCCGTCGACGTCCGGGTGGAATCCGACGACCGGGAGTTCACGGTCGAACTGGCTGACGGCACCGAGGTTGTCGTTCCGCGCGGGTGCTCCATCCTCACCGCGCTCGGGGGCGCGGGGATCCGGACGCTCAGCTCCTGCCAACGCGGAGAGTGCGGAACCTGCGAGACGCCGATCATCTCCGGCGAAGCCGACCATCGAGACAGGGTGCTGTCGGAAGAGGAGCGAGCGGCGAACGAGGTCATGATGATCTGCATCTCCCGAGCCAAGGGAGACCGGCTCGTCTTGGACCTCTGATTCCCTCGACACCATCCGGATGCTCTTCGCTTCGCCGTCGGGGTCAGCTGGCGATGAGCCGCGAGGCGGCGACCGGCGAATCGAGGAGCGCAGAGAGGCTGGCGGCAGCCCGCAGCAGCCGCGCGCGCGTCTTCGCAATCCACGCGTCGTCACAGCGCGACTCGACCCCGGCGACAGCGAGAGAACAGACGACTTCGCCGCCCAGGGCGAAGACCGGCACGGCCACAGCGACAGCACCCTCCGTGAGTTCGCCCCGCGACACAGCCCATCCACGCTCGCGAATCTGTTGCAGTTCACGCACCAGGGCGTCAGCACGCAGCGTTCGATCGGTGACCTGGCGGATTCTGCCGGATACGACATGAGTGATCACGCTGGCCGGGGCGTGCGCCAGCAGGACCCGCTGACCCGTTCCCGCGTGGAGAGGAAGAAGCTGATTGGTACGGAAGGCGATCCGCTCCGGTTTGGGCGACTCCACCTGACGCAGGCACATGGCGTTGGTGCCGATCCGCGCCGTCATCACCGACGTCTCACCGGTTGCCCGGGTGAGTTGGTCGAGAATCGTGAACCCGACTTCGACGAGGCGGGCACGCGCTCGGTCGTGTCCGGAAAGCTCCGCGAGGCGCCATCCCGCGACGTACGAGCCGTCGTGTTCTTCGACGAGTGCGAACTCCCGGAGGGTCCGCAGGTAGCGGTAAACCGTGCTGAGCGGAAGGCCGAGATCGTCCGCGATGTCGACGGCACGCGCCTCGCCGCTGTCGGTGACCGACGTGAGGATCTTCAGCCCCCGAACGAACGCGCTCTCGCGCCGCGTTGCTGTTTCGGCACCGATGTCGGCGATCGATGCACCGGTGGGCTCACCGGCCTGCGTCACGTCACCGACTCCGGCCCCGATCCGACAGCATCCAGCTCGGGCGTCGCGACGGAGAACAGGTCCGCTGTCTCCGCCTGCAGCAACGCACCCCAGTCGGCGATCGCGCCAGGCGTGCAGCGGAAGCTCGGCGCAACGATGCTGATGGCTCCGAGGATCCGGCCTTCGGATCGGATCGGAACGGCCACCGCCGTCGCATCCGTCTCCACGCCACCCTCCGCGACGGCGAACCCTCGCGGAAGAGGTGCACCACTCAACACGAGTCCGGCCGCCGTCCCCTCCATCGGGATCGTCGCTCCCGTCCATGTGCGGTGACGAACGGCGCGCGTGCCTTCGAGTGTCGCGATGTAGGTCGCGCTGCCCGGCTGGCCCCGAACGCTCAGGTAGACCGACTCCCCCGTCTGGTCCACGAGACGACCCATAGCCGGCCAGGCGAGATCGACGAGAGAATCCTGGCTGAGCGCGCGCAGACCGAGCTGGAAGATTCGTCCGCCGGGCACGTATTCGCCGGACTCGTCTCTGCGGACGAACCCCGACATCTCCAACGTGCGCAACAATCTCAGCGAAGTGCTGGGGGAAAGATCCGTGCGACGGGCGGCTTCCGAGAGCGTGACCCGGCCCCGGTCGCACACGACAGCAAGGAGCGCGAGTGTCCGTTCCGCAGAACGAGTTGCAACCTCAGCCATAGCAATGCCTCCGTGTTCAAGGCCGAAGATATCGGCGCGATGTGATGTCGGCTTTTCCAGCGTGTTTCCAACAGGCAACAGTTGCTTGCCACTCTATGACAAGCGTGAACTGGCGCTCGGATGCGGGCACGCGACCGTGCGCCGTGCGTGACAGCAGACCCGCAGACCGACGCGGCGAACGCACGAGCTGCGTCGGCTCTGGCCCGCGCTATCTCATAAGGACGGCCCCGGGCATCGCTCTTCGGGGTTGCGCCATCAGATTCGGCCGTTGATGCGGAGGTCTATCATAAGCGCCGAATGCGGCACGGCACGAGCTCTGTGCAGCCGGCCACCTACCAGATGGTGCCGCCGCCGACGGAGATCCCACCCCAGGTGAGCGCGATGAAGATGGCCGCGAACACGACGGGCGCGATGCCCTTGCCGCTACGCGCGAGCCCTTTGAGGAGGGCGATCACGGCGAGAACAGCGGCCACGACAGAGAGGCCACCGCCGAGGATCAGCCCGATGAACAAGGGGATCGGCATGAGCACGAGGCCGATCAGTGCGAACCAGAACGCGGCCCAGGCCGTGGGATTGGAGCGGCGTTCAAGAAAGGACGACATGCCTCATTATCCCGCGTCACCGCTGTGGCGCGATCTACCGATGGGCGCTATGGGAGCATCCCGGGTGCACGCTCTCGCTTTTCGCGGGGTGCGTCTATTGATTTTCTGGCAGTTGATAGTCCGGTGGCATCGAGTGGCTACACCTATTCACGTTGACCTTTCTTGGAGTATCGGAATAGAGCGGGCTAAATGTCCGCTCGACGGGGAGCCGCCAACCCCGCTCAATCATGCCGTCGTGGTCAGTCACACCCAAGAGTCCGAGACTTCACGGCTGACGACTCGGAGTTTCGGATCTCGTCGGGTTCGGAGCACCGCACGGCGCTCGGACGCCTGGTCATCCCCCCATGCCGGGCAAAGCCGCCACAGCAGACAATGATCCCGCTTCATCACAAGCGCCTTTTGCTTCCGCGACCGCGGCCCCGAAGGCAGGATGGGCGGCCCCGACCCCGTCCTTCGCCGCTTCGACGACTCGACGCATGGATGACGAAACGTCTGTGTCTCCGAGAATGAAATAGAGCCACGCGTCCCGTACAGCGTCCAACCGAGCCTCGTACGCCGTCGCGTCGATAACGCCCGTCTGGTGTTGCCATTCAGTGCGAAAAACAATCCCGTCAAGCGCACCGAGTTCTCCGCACTCCCAGTCAACGTCCGGCAGTCCGTCAGCCGGCCTTTCCTGGCTGACAGGAGCTTCCTCGACAGGGGCAGCGCTCGGTTTGCTTGTCACGGCGGGAGAAGCAGATTGTGCGGCGCAACCGGATAGGAGCAGCGCCCCGCTTGCAAGAATGCACGGCACCAGTAGCCGTCCAGCGGGTCGTCGTTGCGAGAAAGTCATACGAGCACGATACGACACGAAGGCAGGTATCTGCAGCGCGACGCGACAAGAACAATCGTCAATGCATCCTTCACTTGTTCGAATGAATGTGGGACGCTGTGGATCCAGACGCCACTGAGAAGCCGACAAACAATGTGACAACGGCGAATGGTGACCAACGAACAGGGGGACTTCTTGAGTAGAGAAAGCCGGACTTCCGGCGCACGGCGTCGCATTTCACGGTCCGATTCACATTCTTCTGCCGACGACGGGAACCGAAGCCGAGGACGAATAAAGCGTGCACTTTCGACGTCCGCCGCGACGGGCGTCGGCGCGATTATCGGCCTAGCTGCCGTTGTCGGGGTCTCGTCCGTCGCGTCCGCCGAGGCCGCCCCTGATGTGCCGCCGAATCTCGTCTCTCAGGCAGATGTGTCCGAAAAGTGGGCGGAGACGGTCAGGAGCAGCGAGCTAGTTCTACCCGTCGGGGTGACGCTTCCAGACACGCCGCCATGGATCTTCTCCACCGACGATGCGGCGGCGGACACCTACTACGAGGCCACCATGTTCGACCAGGTGGCGCTGCAGTACTCGCGATGCGCGTGGCTGAAGGAAGAGCTTGGCTCGATCCCTGCAGGGCAACTGCGAGCCCCGGCCGACGACGGTGTGTATGCGGAGGTCGAGGCCTCGTTTGAGGAGGCGCTGCCGGCGACTTCGCAATCTGAGTACCAGGAGTATCAGCAGGTCCTGACTGACGAGGCAGCGCAGCTGGGCGTCTCCAGCGCAGAACTCGAGTACGCGGACAACTGCATGCTCTACACGGGAGAGGCGAACTGATCATGGATAGGACTCGCACTCGAACGATGGCACTCGTGCGCGCCGCGCTGTGCGGCGCGCTCCTCACCGGGTTGGCTGCTGGAGGCGCCGGCGCTGCAGCCGCCGCCGAGCTGAATACCGGCGGCACCCAATCCGGAGTCTCGTACGTTTACTGGGGAACGCCTCGGTACAACAGTCACCAGCAGAACGGCATGCAGGGCCGTTCGATCTCGACAAGCGGCTGGGGAGGAAGTTGGGAAGCCTTCACGCTCGGTGCCCGCAACGGAAGTGCCTCGTCCGCGACGCAAATCGCACGCGTAGACCTCACGAGCGTCGTCGGTGCGGGTGTATGGAGGACGTTCACTACTCCCAGCGGCAGCTCGGCAATTCCCAGAGGGAACTTCTGGCTCACGACGCACCTCGACACCTTCTGCGTCACTGGCGTCGATTGCCCTGGAACGCAGCAGGTGTCTTTCAACATCGGTCTGCGTTGGGATCTCTAGCAGTCGCCTCTGCCAGCATGGTCGGCGCCCGGCATGGCCTCCTCTGACTGTTAGGCGACCAGACCTCCTGACTAGAGCCGACGCGGGCGACGCCCGTGCCGGCTCTAGTCAGGCGGAGATCTCGCAGCGAGACTTCGGCCGGGGAAGGGCCGCCCGGCATCGGGCACGAACCGTCGCCGTTCGCACGCCGTTGGCGGACCGATTCTTGAACGCTCGGCGGCTACCGCGAGCTTCAGACTCACACAAACGTGCTCAGCTGTGGGGTGCTAAATCAGGCACGAAGCGGCGGCGGCTCCGCCAACAAACAGCTGTCCGGCGAGAAGGAACTGGGCTACAGCGATTCCAATCGCGGTGCCCGCAATCATCACAACCAGAACATGGCCGACTGCCGATGACCGGGTGCGCTTTCCGGCCGCCGCTGTCGACCAAAGCACCACTGCCCCAATGGCGTACACGACGATGAGTGGCACCAGGCCGAGCAAAGCCCCGTATCCACCCATACTCGTTCCGGCTGCCAATGCCCGGCACTCGTCAGTGCGCTCCTCGCTGAACGCCCATCCGAACCACGTCCACGCCACCGGCATGACGAGCACAGCTCCCAGCGTGCCGAACACCCAGAACAGCGTCATTGCCAGACGTGGTCGCGTCGTCCGCGGAACTGACGGAGCGGGCGGGTGTGCTCCAAGCGCATCGTTCACCCCTGAAGGCTACCCACCGGTCGTCCAAATTCTTGCTTTGTCAACGCATTCAAAGGGGACGCTCCGCAGGAGCAACTCGATTTCAGGTCTCACCGGCTGCTGCAAACGACACTGGAGCCCGGTTCCTCCGACTTGCCGAGCGAATTTTCTCGAACAATGTCCCCCAAATGGCCTACACGGAGATTGCTGCGGGGAATGGTAGGAATGATCCAAGCTTCGCTCATATGGCCCTCAGACGTCATTTCCGCAAGGAATCCGCTGGCCGCCTGCTGCGTTTGTTTTCGGTACACATGACCCGCTCCAAGAACGTAGGTGGCCCTTGAGTTCTTTCACACGCACACCTTTGACCCGCCGTGTTGTTCTGCAGGTCGGAGCGCTCTTTTCAGCCATCTGTCGCTGATGCGAAAGGAGGGCGAACGCGCAGTCAGTCTGCTGCCGCCTTTGGACTTGTCAAAATTGTCATCTCTGGACAAGTGCGATGGGAATTTGACATGTTCAGCGGGAATTTACAACCGTCGCTACATCCCCGCGGCCATGTCGGTGAAGCGGGAGAAGTGGCCCTGGAAGGCGATCTCGATCGTGGCTGTGGGGCCGTTACGGTGCTTGGCGACGATCAGGTCGGCCTCGCCCGGGCGCACCTCTTTGTCGTAGACCGAGTCGCGGTGCAGCAGCATGACCATGTCGGCATCCTGCTCGATCGAGCCAGACTCACGCAGGTCGCTGACCTGCGGGCGCTTGTCGGTGCGCTGCTCGGAACCACGATTCAACTGCGACAGCGCGATGACCGGAACCTGCAGCTCCTTCGCGAGCAGCTTGAGCGCACGCGAGAACTCGCTGACCTCCTGTTGGCGCGATTCGACCTTCTTACCGCTCGTCATGAGCTGGAGGTAGTCGATGATCACCATCTTCAGACCCACGCGCTGCTTCAGGCGTCGGCACTTCGCCCGGATCTCCACGAGCGTCATGTTCGGGCTGTCGTCGATGTAGAGGGGCGCGTCGTTGATGCGGCCACGGGTCGCGGCGACCGTCGTCCAGTCGCGCTGGTCGAGCGTGCCCTTGCGCATGTTCTGCAGCGGGATGGCGCCCTCGGCGCTCATCAGACGCATCGCGATCTCGCTACGACCCATTTCGAGCGAGAAGAAGATCGTCGGCATGTCGTGCTTGATGGCTGCGGCACGGGCGAAGTCGAGCGCGAGCGTCGACTTACCCATCGCCGGACGCGCGGCGACGACGATCATCTGCCCGCCGTGCAGACCGTTCGTGAGCTCATCGAGCTGCGCGAAGCCGGTGGGGATGCCCGTCATCGAGCCGTCGCGACCGCGAGCCGCCTCGATCTCCTCGACGGCCGCGTCGACAGCGATCGTGAGGGGCACGTAGTCTTCGGCAGTCTCGGCGCCCGTGACAGCGTAGATCTCGGCCTGCGCGGAGTTGACCAGCTCGGTCGCTTCGCCCTGACCGGCGTACCCCATCTGCACGATGCGCGTGCCGGCCTCGACCAGACGGCGCAGCAGCGCGCGCTCCGAAACGATCGTCGCGTAGTAGCCCGCGTTGGCGGCCGTCGGCACGATCGAGGTCAGCGTGTGCAGGTAGTCGGCACCGCCGGCACGCTGCAGATCGCCGGTCTTGATGAGCTCATCGGTGACGGCGATGACGTCTGTCGGCTCACCGTGCGAGTAGAGCGTGAGAATCGCTTCGAAGATCAGCTCGTGCTTGGGCACGTAGAAATCGGTGCCCCGGATGCTCTCGATGACGTCGGCAACGGCGTCCTTCGAAAGCAGCATGCCACCGAGGGTGCTCTGCTCGGCGAGGGTGTCGTGAGGAGGGGTGCGCTCGTGCTCGCGGGGCTTACCCAGGCGGTCCTGCGGGATCTCGGCGATGGACACGGTTGTCCGCTCCCCTTCTCCGCGCGCAGGCGGTGTCGTTCTCAAAGCGTGGTCGACCGCGGATGCGGTTCGGGCACTGAATCGCATTCTCGTTCGGGTCGAAATGATGCAATCACGGACATCCGACACGGGCGCGCGCGGTACTGGCGCCCTGGTGCGATCGGGTTCCCCCTGAGGTGCACCCCACGCTAAGCTCGCCGGTTCCCGGGCGCAAACCGGCCTGTGGATAACCATGTGGACAGATTGCGTGAAACGCCGCGAGAGCTGTGCACAACTCCTGTGGAGAACTTCGCTCGCTCGACTCCGCGCAGCCAATTTTCTGCTCTGGACCTGGTGTTTCTGTTTCCACATCCGGTGAGTTTCGCTGTGATTAAAGTCCACCTTTAAAGTTGCGGCAGGACCGGAGTTGTGCACAGGTGGCTGTGGGCAACTCTCGCCCCGTCCTCGCCTGCTGACCCGCCGATCTTCGCCATCCGATCGCGCTTGGAGACGCCCGCATCCGGCGTCCCGCGTGCAAAATTTTTGCCGCACCCCCTCGCGCATCGGCGTCCGCAGGAGTATGTTCCTGTGAACCGGCTGAGCCTCGACACGGATGCACAGGGGGTGACACGTGAGCGAGATCGCAACGACGCGACCGAGACATGCGCTGCGGCTAACGCTGCTCGCGACGGGCGCCGGCGTGCTCTGGGCCGCGGTCGCTCTGTTCTCGCCGACCGACGCGCACGCCGACGCACCGCAGGACGACCCCGGTGGTCTGGTGGGCCTGGTCTCCGGCGTCACGAACGGCGCCTCGGGGCTCGTCGGATCGGTCACCGAGACCGTGGCCGTCGCTGTTCCCCCGCTCGCGCCCGTCGTGGACGCGGTCTCCCAGACGGTCACTCACGTCACGGATGCGGCGGATCACACCGTGCAGGCCGTGCCCGAGGTCGTGCCGCCGGTGGCCGCGGTCGTCGAACCCATCGTCACCGAGGTCGTGCAGCCCGTCGTCAGCGAGGCTGTCACCGAGGTCGTGCAGCCGGTCGTCGATACCGCCGTCACGGTCACCGCGCCCGTCCCCGTCGTTGGCGAACTCGTCGACGGCATCGTCGCCGCGGTCGATCTTCCCGGCGCAGTGGCGACCGTGCCGGGCATCGCAGAGGCAATCGACGGCGTCGTCACGGCCATCCTCACCGGACCGGTGAGCGGGTCGACGTCGCCCGGCCTGCCGGGCCTTCCGGGGCTCCCCACGACCATCGGCCTCCCGAGCGCCGCGGGTGATTCCTCCGCGGCCGGGGTCGACGCCGAAGCCACGGCTGGTCTCGACACCGCCGCCATCTTCTCCGGCACCTTCGCCCCGTTCGGGAAGACCACGGGGCTCAGCTCCCTCGCCCTCCCGGGTACGGTCGTCGGCGAGCGCAGCGCGGCGGACACCGCTCCGCCCGCTGGTGCACCCGAACCACCGTCTCCGGGCAGCACAGCTCCGCCCGCGAACAGCGGCGCCTACTCGTCGGGCGGCCAGGCAGCGGCGGCGCTGCACCCCTCGGCGCATCACCTCGTCGTCCCCGACTCGTCCTTCCGCTCGCATGTCGCGAGCGATCGCCTCCCCGCGTGCCCGGTCGCTGAGACCGACACCTCTCCCGACTGATCGCCGACCGGCCGCGCCTCGCGCACGGCACATGGTCATCGCGCGCTCTCGCGCGCACCCCAACGATCAATCAGGAGAACAATCATGCGTACATTCGTGAAGCGAGCGCTCCTCGGAGCACTCATCGGAGGCGGCCTCGCCGTCTGCGGAGCAACGGTCGCCACCGCGGCCGAGACCGACGGGCAGGACGGCATCCTCTCCGGTACTCAGGCCCTCATCGGCGTCGACGTGCCCGTCACCATCGGCGGTAACGCGATCTCGGTGCTGGGCGACAGTGCGTCGTCGGATGCGGCCACCACCGCACCGGCGCCGGCGCCCGCCCCCGTCACGACGACGGACGGCGCCCACGCGATCGGCTCGGGCACCCAGGCCCTCATCGAGGTCGTCGTGCCGGTGACCGTCGCCGGAAACGGCATCTCGATACTCGGCGACAGCGAGTCGACGGATGCCGAAACGGCCGCACCGGCGCCTGCCGCGGCTGCGCCGGCTGCACCGGCGCCCGCCGCGTCGGCCGAGACGTCGGGGGAGGACGGCATCGTCTCCGGCACGCAGGTCGTCGCGCCCGTCCAGGCACCGATCACGGTCGGCGGCAACGCCATCTCCGTGCTCGGCGACAGCGAGTCGACGGGATCGGATGCGGGTACGAGCGGCGGAGCCGCAGCATCCGGTGCCGACGCCACCACGGACGGCACCAAGAGCGTTCTCGGCGGCACGCAGGCGATCATCCCCGTGACGGCTCCCGTGACGGTGGGCGGGAACGCCATCTCCGTCCTCGGCGACAGCCAGTCGACGGGGTCCGGTGCGGGTACGGCCGGCGGAACCGGTGCCACGACGGGCACGTCGTCGACCGACGGTACCGACGGCGTCGCTGGCGGTACCCAGGTCGTTGCGCCCGTGACGGCACCCGTGACCGTGGGCGGCAACGCCATCTCGGTCATCGGCGACAGCCAGTCGACCGACTCGAATGCGGGTACGAGCGGCGGAGCCGCAGCATCCGGTGACGACGCCACCACGGACGGCACCGAGAGCATTCTCGGCGGCACGCAGGCCATCGTCCCCGTGACCGCACCCGTCACCGTAGGCGGGAACGCCATCTCCGTCGTCGGCGACAGCGAGTCGACCGACTCGACGACGGCGGTCCCCGCCACGGGCACGACCGACGGACCGGTCACCGCGGGTGGCGACAGCATCCTGGGCGGCACGCAGGTCGCCGTTCCGGTGACGCTGCCCGTGACGATCGGCGGCAACGCCGTGGCGGTCATCGGTGACACGACGACCACCGGGCCCACCGTCCCGACCACCCCGGTCACCCCGGTGACGCCGGTCATCCCGGTCACGCCGGTTACGCCGGTTACGCCGGTTACGCCGGTCACCCCGGTCACGCCGGTCACGCCGGTGACGCCGGTGACGCCGACCGTCCCCACCACGGGCGACGGTGACGCACTGGCCCCGACCGCACGCGGTATCGCGGTCGTCGCCGCAACGGCCGTGTCGGCAGGCAACGGCGCGACGCTCGCCGAGACCGGAGGCACGGACGCAGGTCTCCTGCCCCTCGTCGCCGGACTGCTGATCGCCGCCGGTCTGCTGCTCACCGCCGCTCGCCGCCGCGCCTGAGCACACGCCGACCCACCCCTCTGCGCCCGAACCACCCCTTTACGAGCCGCCCATAACGGGGCCGCTCGGCGATAAGGGGGTGGGTCTGCGCAGGGAGCAAAAAACGGATGGCGCGGAGTCGATCGGACTCCGCGCCATCCGGTGTGCCCGTGAGGGCGAGGTATTACTTCGCGGCGACCACCTGGAGGGTGATCACGGCGGTGACGTCGTCACGCAGACGAACAGTCGCCTCGTGCGAGCCCACCGACTTGATCGGGGAGGTGATCTGAACCTTGCGCTTGTCGATCTCGCCGATGCCGGCGGACTTGACAGCGTCAGCGACGTCGCCGGTCTTGACCGAACCGAACAGACGCCCTTCGGCACCCGCCTTGACGGTCAGCGTGACCTTGCTCGACTCGAGCGCGTTCTTGAGAGCCACAGCGTCTTCGTGTGCGTGGATCGCGCGGGCGTCGCGAGCGGCGCGAATCGACGCCACCTGCTTCTCGCCACCGCGGGACCAGGTCACAGCGAAGCCCTGGGGAATGAGGTAGTTGCGGGCGTACCCGCTCTTGACCTCGACCACGTCACCGGCGCTACCGAGCCCGGTGACTTCGTTCGTGAGAATCAGCTTTGCCATCTCGATACCCCTTAGCGGCCAGCGCCGGCGTAGGGCAGGAGCGCCATTTCGCGCGCGTTCTTGATCGCACGGGCGATCAGACGCTGCTCCTGCACCGAGACTCCGGTGATACGACGGGCGCGGATCTTGCCACGCTCCGAGATGAACTTGCGAAGCGTGCTGACGTCCTTGTAATCAATGACGCCAACGCGGATCGCCTTCGCGGGAGCAGCGTTCTTCGCGCCCTTCCGCGGCTTGCGGCGGTCGCCGCTCGACTTTCCAGCCATGTTGGTTCCTTAGAAGTTGTGTCGGATGCAGCGATGCTGCATCCGGAATCGTGAGATCAGAACGGGGTGTCGTCGCCGTAGGTGCCAGGAGCACCCCAGGCGTCGGCTCCGCCGCCGCTGTTCGAGCTGTTGTTCGCGTTCGCGTTGGTGTTGCCACCTGCGGAGCCGGGGGTGGCCCACGGCTCATCCGCGACCTGGCCGCGAGACTGTCCGCCGCCGCCGCCGCCGTTGCCGCCGCCGCTTCCACCGGCTGCGCGCGTCACCTGTGCGGTGGCGTAACGCAGGCTCGGGCCGATTTCGTCGACCTCGAGTTCGATGGACGTGCGGTTCTGGCCCTCGCGGTCCTGGTAGGAGCGCTGCTTCAGGCGACCGGTCGCGATGACACGGCTTCCCTTCGTCAGCGATCCCGCCACGTGCTCAGCGAATTCACGCCAGACACTCGCGCGGAGGAACAGCGCGTCGCCGTCCTTCCACTCCCCCGACGCACGGTCGAAGTTGCGCGGAGTCGAGGCGATCGTGAAGTTCGCGACGGGCAGCCCGTTCTGCGTGTAACGCAGTTCGGGGTCGGCCGTGAGGTTTCCCACGACGGTGATGACAGTTTCGCCAGCCATGAGGCTTACGCCTTTGCAGCCTTCGCGGGAGCAGCAGCCTTGCGGGCAGCCTTCTCCTCGGCACGCTTCGCTTCGGAGGCGACCAGTGCGATGGCCTCTTCTGCGCGGAGGACCTTCGTACGCATGATGAGCTCGCTCAGCTTCAGCTGGCGGTCGAGCTCCTGCGTGGCCTCGCTCGTGGCGGTGAAGTTGACGACGGCGTAGATGCCCTCGGTCTTCTTCTGGATCTCGTATGCGAGCCGACGACGACCCCATACCTCGACACCGTCGATCGAGCCACCATCATTCGTGATGACCTTCAGGAACTTGTCGAGGTTCGGGGTGACCTGACGCTCGTCTACCTCGGGGTCGAGGATGACCATGAGTTCGTACTGGTGTGAGTGCGTCACTAACCCACCTCCTTCGGACTAGAACGGCTACCGGGCATTTCCCGGCAGCAGGAGGGTTGATGCACGTCGTCGGGGCTTACGCAGGCATGGCTGCGACCAGACAACCTCCACAGTCTAGCGGATGCCGACTGTCGGCGTGTCGGCGGCTCACGCGGCCGGAAGCTGCAGCGTGTGAGCGGTGTGGTCGCGCTTGGCCGCGAGGTACCGCGCGTTGCCGCTCGTCAGGTGCACGCCGGTCGGGATGACCTCGTCGATGCGGATGCCGTCGGCCTGCAGCTGCAACGCCTTCTCGGGGTTGTTGGTGAGCAGGCGCACGCGCGGGATGTTCTGCGCCGCCAGCATCTGGGCGGCCACCGTGTAGTCGCGCTCGTCCTCGCCGTGACCGAGCGCCACATTCGCCTCGTAGGTGTCGAGGCCGCTGTCCTGCAGCGCGTAGGCGTCGAGCTTCTCGTAGAGTCCGATGCCTCGACCCTCCTGGCGGAGGTAGAGGAGGAACCCGCCCTCGCGGGACAGCCGCTCGAGCGCCTCGTGCAGTTGCGGGCCGCAGTCGCAGCGCTCGGATCCGAAGACGTCCCCGGTGAGGCACTCGCTGTGCAGACGCACGAGCGGCGCGGCCGCATCCGTCTCCGCACCGACGAGTCCTCGCCACGGGCCGAGGGCGAGGAGCAGGTGCTCCTTCCCGTCGACCAGTCCGTCGAACGTGAAGACGTCGGCGTCGACCGTGCCCCCGCCGAGCGGCAGGGTGACGGGCACTCGAACCGTCGTGCGTACCTGGGCTGCCGGAATCATGCGGCACCGTCCTCTCCTGCGCGCCGCGCGGCGGCGGCGATCTCGATCTCGTTGTTCCAGGGGTCCGACACGCGAATCGACTGCCCGTCGTCGCGGACCGCATGCCCGTAGTGCGTCAGCCGCTCGCGCACGGCGGTCAGATCGTCGGCGCCGGGCACTTCGATCCGCACCGAACCGAGCCCGAGCGAAGGAACCCGGGGTCCGGCTCCGCGCGAACGCCACACGTTCATGGCCATGTGGTGGTGGTAGCCACCGGCGCTCACGAAGAGCGCAGAACCCGGCATCTCGATCACCGAATCGAACCCGAGGCGTGTGACGTAGAACTCGCGCGCCGTGTCGACGTCGCCCACCTGGAGGTGGATGTGCCCGACCTTCGCGCCGGATGCGGGCGCCTCCGCATCCGGATCCGTCCCCAGGTGCTCGGCGAGGTAGCGGTTCGGATCGAGGGGGAGCGTGCCCATCTGCAGCGTGCCGTCGACCCACCGGTAGGTGCTGCGGGGGCGATCCCAGTAGAGCTCGACGCCGTTTCCTTCCGGGTCGTCGAAGTAGAAGGCCTTGCTCACGATGTGGTCGGCCGACCCGGTGAAACTGCCGGGGAACTTCTGCGCCACCGAGAGCAGCGCGCGGGCGAGGTCTCGCTCCGAGTCGAAGACGATCGCCGTGTGGTACAGACCTGCGTCGGCGGGGGAGGCGAGCCGCAGCAGCGGCGAGTGCTCGAGCACGACGATCGGCATCCCGCCGCGACCGAGGGTCACGACCGCGCCGGAGTCGGAGAGCACATCGAGGCCGACACCCGCGGCGAAGTAGGTGCGCATACGGTCGAGGTCGGCGACGCGCAGCGTCACCGCGCCCATCTCGGTGGCCGCGTGCAGCAGGTGCGCGTCGGACGCCGGGTGCGGGGTGGATGATGCCGTTCGGACACCGGTGGTCATGTCGTTCTCCTCGTGAATACTTTCCTCGTCACGTGAATTCTGGCCCAGAATACTTGCCTGGTCAAGTTTTCCGATACGCTCAGAGCGTGGCCGATGCACTGATCCCCGGGATGACTACCGAGCAGACGCGCGCCTGGCGGGCACTGATGGGCATGACCACCTGGCTCCCCGCGGCCCTCGACATCCAGCTGCAGCGAGACGCCGGCATCAGCAACGCCGAGTACGGCGCCCTGTCGGCCCTCGCTCTCGCCGAGACGAGGTCGATGCGGCTCACCGAGCTCGCGCGGATGGCCAACAGCGCGCTCTCGCGCATCTCGAAGATGGTCAGCCGGTTCGAGGAGCAGGGCTGGGTGCGCCGGGAAGCCGACCCCGACGACCGCCGCGCGACCCGCGCCGTGCTCACCCGCGACGGCTACCGGAAGGTCGCCGCAGCCACCCCGGATCACGTCGAGTTCGTGCAGCGGCTCGTGTTCGCGGCGCTGACGCCGGAGCAGATCCGTGGACTCGCCGAGGCGGCGGAATCCATCACCGCCGCCGCCGGCCCCGACGGCGCCTGCTCCTCGCGCATGAGCTGAGCCGGTTCACGCCTGCGCACTGCCGGTCGCGGGCTCGCGGTCGCGGGCTTGCGCGGGCTCAGGCGCTCGCTCGCTCGCTCGCTCCGGGAGGGCGCCAGTTTCCTGCTCGCGCGCCAGTAATTTCTGGCGCGACAACAGGAAAGTGGCGCCATTGCAGGAAAGGTCCGGCATAGCCGGAGCCGGCGCGGCCGCGACGCGCGGGCGGGAAGGGTCAGACCCGGCGCGAGGTCGGTCGCGCGGGCGACGCGTCAGACGACCTCGCCGCCGCGGCGCTCGCGTTCGAGGAAGCGGATGGTCTCCGGATGCTGGGGGTGATCGAGCAGCTCACGGGGCGCGCCCTGTTCGACGATCCGCCCGCCCTGCATGAACACGATGCGGTCGGCGACCTCGCGGGCGAACGACATCTCGTGCGTCGCCATCAGCATCGTCGAGCCCCGCACCTTCAGCGTGCGAACGAGATCCAGCACCTCGCCGACGAGCTGCGGGTCGAGGGCGCTCGTGATCTCGTCGAGGAGGAGGAGTTCCGGGTCGGTCATGATCGCCCGCACGATCGCGACGCGCTGCTGCTGCCCGCCCGACAACCGGTCGGGGTACTCGCGCGCCTTCGCCGCGAGCCCGAGCGTCTCGAGGAGCTCCATCGCGCGGGCCCGCGCCGCATCCTTCGGGATGCCATGGACGCGCCGCGCGGCGAGGGTGATGTTCTCGATGACGCGAAGGTGGGGGAACAGGTTGAAGTGCTGGAACACGACGCCGATCCGAGCGCGCACCGCATCCGGATCCGCGAGCGGATCGGTGATGTCGTCGCCGCCGAGCAGGATCTGCCCGTCGTCCACCTGCTCGATCAGGTTGATCGTGCGCAGCAGCGTCGACTTGCCCGATCCGGACGCACCGATCAGAACCACGACTTCGTGCTTGTCGAGCGACAGGTCGATGCCGTCCAGCACCACGTGATCGCCGAAGCTCTTGCGGACGCCGGTCACCTCGAGCACGCTCACACGACACCGCCCATCTGCTCACGACGGGCCAGGCGCGCGGCCACCGCATCCGTCAGTCGGATCATCGGAAGGCTCAGGATCACGAAGAGGAGCCCCGCGACGATGTAGGGCGTGAAGTTGTAGCTCTGTGCGACCGCGATCTGTGCCGCGCGCACCGCGTCGACCGCGCCGAGAACGGAGATCAGACCCACGTCCTTCTGCATCGACACGAAGTCGTTCATGAGGGCGGGAACGACCTTACGCACGCCCTGCGGGATGACGACGATCCGGAGGGTCTGCGCGTGCGAGAGCCCGAGCGACCGGGCGGCGATGCGCTGCGAGGGGTGCACGGCTTCCATTCCCGCGCGCAGCACCTCGGCGACGTACGCCGAGTAGGTGAGAACGATCGCGATGGTTCCCCAGAGCACGACCGGAACGCGGCCGAAGATTCCGAGTGCCGGGATGCCGAAGCCGACCAGGTAGAGCACGATCAGCAGCGGGATGCCGCGGAACAGGTCGGTGTATACCGTCGCGAGCGCCCGGAGCGGGAAGAACACGGGCCCGCGCAGCGAACGCAGCACCGCCAGCAGGGTGCCGAGCAGCGCGACGGCGATCGCGGCGACGAACAGCACCTGGATGTTGACCCACAACCCCGCGAGGATCGCGGGGAAGCTCGCGATCGCGACGTCGAGGTCGAAGAAGCTCGCCCGGACGCTCTCCCACCCGGGGCTGGAGAGGATCGCGAAACCGATGACGCCGACGAACACGACCGTGCTCACCAGCGCGATCAGCACCGACTTCGTGGATTGACGACGCCGCGTGGCGCGCCGAGCGACTTCGAGGTCGCTCGGGCGCCACGCGGCGTCCGCCCTGGGCAACGTCATCGGATCAGGAGAGCACCGGCACGTCGACCGCGTCGCTGAGCCACGTCTGCTCGAGCTCGGCGAGCGTGCCGTCCTCGCGCAGCGCGTCGACCGCATCCGACACGGCGGACGTGAGCTCGGAGCCCTTCGGCAGCACGAACGCGAGCTCGTCGCCCCCGGCCGACGAGTCCGGGAACTGACCGACGACCTTGCCGTCGTCGAGCACGGCACCGGCGAGGTAGAACGCGGTCGGCAGGTCGACGACGATCGCGTCGACCTGGCCGGACTGGAGCGCGGCGACGGCGTCGTCGTTCGAGTTGTAGACGCTGAGGCGGTCGGCGCCCAGCTGCTCTTCGGCGACCGTGTAGCTCGTCGTCGCGGTCATGACGCCGACGGTGTAGTCCTTCAGCTCTGCGACGCTGGTCGCGGATGCGGCGGGCGAGGCCGCCGTCGTCACGACCGCCTGCGTCGTCGTGTAGTACGGCGAAGAGAAGTCGAGGGCCTGCTTGCGCTCGTCGGTGACGGAGAACTGCTGGATGTTGAGATCCCAGTCCTTCGCGCCGGGTGCGATGGCGGAGTCGAAGGTGCTGCGCACCCAGACGACGTCGTCCTTCGCGAAACCGAGCTTCTCGGCGACCGCGTACGCGACGGCCGACTCGAATCCTTCACCCGAGGACGGGTCGTCACCGATGACCCACGGCTCGAAGGCCGGTTCGCCGGTGGCGATCGTGAGGCTGCCGGCGGTGACCGTGGGCAGGTCTCCCTCTGCGCCACCCGACGCGGCGGGGGCGTCGCCGGCGAAGGCGCAGGCGGTCAGGGCGAGAGCGGTTGCGGCGGTCACGGCGGCGAACGCCGCCGTCCGGCGCAGGCGTGCGAAAGCGGTCACGGAGTCTCCTCGTGGACGATGGTGCGGGGGCGGGTTCCGAGACTGCTGCGGTCGCGGAGTGCGCTCAGCCTAGTCATTCTGCGAGGCGCCAGTCGTCGAAGCTGAAACCGGGCGACACGATGCAGCTGACGAGCACCTCGGCGTCGCCCGCGAGGCGGGCGGCCTGCCAGGTGCCCGCCGGCACGACGGCCTGCGCGAGATCACCGGCCGCGAGGTCGGGGCCGAGCCGCACGATGGTGGCGTCGGCGGGCTCGGCGCCGGTGCCGCCGAACGAGAGCTCGAGCGTTCCCGGACCGTGCCACAGCCAGATCTCGTCACTCGAGACGACATGCCAGGCGCTCTGCTCACCGGGGGTCAGCAGGTAGTGGATGCACGTCGCCGCCGGGCGGATGCCCGCCGGGGTGGACACCGCATCCGTCGCCGTCCACGTGCGGCGGAACCAGCCGCCCTCCGGATGCGGGTCGAGTCCGAGTCGATCGGCGGTCAGGGGCCGGATGCTGCTCGCGTCGCTCATACGGTGACTCCTGTCTGCTGTGTGAATGCGGGGCTCGCGAAGCGCGGCTCGCCGGCGACGACCGTCGCCGCGGCACGCCCGGCGCCATCCGTGACGAGGCCCTCGAGCGTGTCGAACGGATCGCTCGCCGCGATGTCGAAGAAGGCCAGATCGGCGACCGCGCCGACGGCGAGGTAGCCGATGCGCTCCGGACCGGTGTCGAGCCCCATGGCGTGCGCGCCGCCGAGCGTCGCCGCCCGCAGCAGCTGCTCGGGAAGGTCGCGGTTCGCGTACCCCTGCGCGCGGGCGATGCGGTGCAGCGCGGCCACGTCGCCCATCAGGTCGAGCGACGGGCTGGACGCACGGGAGTCGGTGCCGACGGCGATCGGGTTGCCCTCGGCGAGGTAGGCCGCGACCGGCGGCTCGTCGAGGCCGATGACCTCGTTCGAGCGCGGGCAGAGCGCGACCGTCGTGCCGCGAGCCCGGAGGATCGCCCGGTCCCGCGCGGTCATATAGACGCCGTGCGCGATGTGGCAGTCGGGGCCGAGCACCCCGAGCGCGTCGACGAACTCGGTCGCCCCGACCCCGTACCCGGCGTCGCGGAGCTGGCGGAAACTCTCGGGTTTGCGGTCCTGCCAGGCGACCGCGTGAGTGTGCGCGAACTCGCGTTCGAGCGCCGCTTCACCGAGGTGGAGATGGATGCGGCCGCCGCGCTCGCGCACAATGTCGGGGATCTCGAGGAGGGGTTCGATGTCGAGGGAGTACGGCGCATGCGGCGAGAGTCCCGTGCCGGGCGGGGCCGGGAGCGCATCGAGCGCGGCCTCGACTTCGGCGCGCCCGCGGGTCGCCCACGCGGCGTTCGTCCAGCTCATCACCTCCCAGTAGGTGATGCCGTGCAGCCGCGCATCGTGGAGCGCGCCGCTGGCCGACGCGTCGGTGGCGATGTCTGCCACCGCGGTCGTGCCGGCCGTGATCATCGCCGCCGCTCCCGCCGCCGCATCCGCTGCCCAGTCCCGGCCGGCGTCGTAGACCGGCGTGAACGAACGCGCCCAGTCGTCGAAGCCCTGATACCGCCCCTCGCCGACCGACCCCATGCCCGAGTACTGCAGGTGCGTGTGCGCGTTGACGAGTCCGGGCATGAGCACGCCCGGCCAGTGCACCTCGTCGAAATCGAGGCCGCGCTCGCGCAGTTCGCGGCGCACCCACGCGCCGTCGCCGACGTGCAGGATGCGGTCGCCCCGGACGGCGATGGCGCCGGAGGGGATGGGGGGCGCGGTGATCGGCACCACGAGGGCAGCCGAGTACAGCACGATCGGGTTCATGCGGGTCTTTCCGTCGCAGGGGCACGGACAGCGGGCGCGCCGGGATCAGGGGTGGTCGCACCGTCTAGGGCGCCCGACGGGTCGGGGGCGCCCGGGCGGTCGTAGCGCGGGGAGTACCAGTCGGACGGCGCCCCTGACCCGGCTGCGAGCGGGTCGGCGCGGAGGTCGATGGCGACGCCTCGAGCGTCGAGCGCCGCACGGGCGACGACATCGTCGATCTCGGCGGGAAGGGCGTGCACCCCGATCGGGGGGCGCGTGCGCACGAGGTGATCGAGCGCGGCGAGCTGCACGGCGAACGAGAGGTCCATGATCTCGATCGGGTTGCCCTCTGCGCCGGTGATGTTCACCCCGCCGCCGCGATCGATGAGCAGTGCGCCGCCCGGCGACACGCGCTCCACGTGCCGCGATACCGCACCGTCGAGCCGGGAGACCGGCGACAACTCGGCTCCTGCCAGGTCGACCTCGCCCGGCACCCCGCCCGCGACCG
The DNA here is from genome assembly GCF_020805625.1 of Microbacterium sp. cx-59. Classification (NCBI taxonomy): domain Bacteria; kingdom Bacillati; phylum Actinomycetota; class Actinomycetes; order Micrococcales; family Microbacteriaceae; genus Microbacterium; species Microbacterium sp. cx-59. Next base: position 623,253 of record NZ_JAJHGO010000007.1, on the reverse strand, counting down.
CGACGATGCGTGCGGCCGTCCGGATGCCGACGGTCACGGTCTCCGGAACGCCCGTCGCCGACACCACCAGCGCATCCGGCGCGGCGACGAGCGCGGGCTCGACGACGAAACCGTCGTGGCGCGCGACGAGCGCGCGCACCGGGTCGGTCTCGGCGACCCGCACCTCGGCGCCGAACGCGGCGAGCTGCGCGGCGACCCCTTCGCCGACCGGGCCGTACCCGATCACGAGTGCCGGCTGGTCGCGGAGCGAGATTCCGACCTCGTCGAGCAGGTCGGCGATCGCGAAGACGCAGGACTGCCCGGTGCCGTACCGGTTGTCGAACCGGGTCTTGGTGAGCGCGTCGTTGACCGCGAGCACGGGGATGCGGAGGGCGCCGGCGCGTTCCATCGCCCGCAGCGGCGTCAGCCCGCTCGTGGTCTCCTCGTTCGCGCCGATCCAGCCGTCGACGATCGCGGGGTCCACCTCGTGCGCGAGCCGGATCAGGTGCGAGCCGTCATCGATCAGCACGTCGAAGCCGCGTCGCAAAAACCCGAGCGCGCTCTGCCGCTCGCGTTCGCCCGACAGCGCCGCATCCGCATCGACGGGCATGCCGTCGGCGCGGAGCGCGGCGGCGACGTCCGCATCCGTCTCGTCCGGGTGCGCGTAGACCGCGACCTCGGCACCGGCCGCGCGCAGAAGGAGCGCGAGCTGAGCCGTCTTCGGTTCGAGCACCATCGCCACGCCCACCCGGAGCCCGCGGAGATCGAGTCCCGCGGCGACCCGGCGCGACACGGGCATGTGCGCCCCGGCGAACGCGATCCGCCCCGCGGCGTCGCCGCGATCGGGGAGCGGGGCGCCGTCCAGCAGGAGGGGAACGTCGACGGGATCCGCACCGGCCGGGAGCAGGTCGAACGCGTACTCGACGGTTCCCGCCCCCGCGGAATCCGTCACGATCACGGCGCCCAGGGCGCGCAGCATCCGCTCGAGCTCCTCCGCGAGGGGTGCGATCCCGGCGTCGAGCGGGCGGCGGATGCGGGCGGGTCGCCCGGCGATCAGCAGGTTCGTGCCGCGGGCGAACCGACGGACGATCCGCTCGGCGGTCTGCATGTCGCTCACGCACACAGCCTAGATCGGGAGGGGTCCGAACTCGCCCGTGTAACTGGGGCCGAGCCGGTCAGCGCCGGTAGTCGATCTTGTGCAGAAAGGCCTTGATCAGATTGGTCTTCGTCGCGGGTCCTTCGTCCAGCACCCGCACCCATACCCGCTGCTCGAGCGCCGGATCGGCGAGCGCCAGATCCACGTGTTCGAGGGTGAGGGCCGTCGTCACCCCCGAAATCTCCTCGGCCACGATCTCGCAGAGATCGCGAACCGCCGCGTGCTGCACCGACTCGTCGCCGACCCGGCCGCGGCACACCCGGGGGTTCTCCACCAGGTAGTCGATGAGGGCAAGGGTGCGGATGTGGGGTTGAACGTCGAACTCGATGGAGATCTCCTCAGGTGGGCATTGCGCGCGACCGTGGAAACTCTCGCGACGTCTGGCGTCGACCTCAGCTAACCACGAGTCGGGTGGCGGGATGCATCCGTGCGCACGGCCGGTAGCGTGTGCCGCATGCAGTGGACCCCCGAGGTACCGAACGCCGACTGGCTGCGCGCGAGCCTGGACGAACCGTGGCGCGGCACGATGCACGACGCGGTTCCGCGATACTTTCCCGCCTACGCCCGCATCTTCCATCCCGCGACCCGGGACCGGCCCGTCGGACGCCCGTGGCCGGGCCTGCCCTACGCCGCGCACCGCCGCGAGTGGGACGCATTCCATGATGCGGCCCCCGAGATCGACGTCGAACGCGTCGGCTGGGCCGAGACCGCCGCCGCCTTCGGCACCACCTTCCATCCGCTGGCCCAGTGGCAGCGGGTCGTCGCGCCGGGCGTCGCCGTCGAGCACGAGGACGGACCCCGGGATGCCTCGGGCTGGCGGTACGGCGCTCCCGCGATCGGCGAGTTGGACGCCGACGTTCTCGCCGCGCTCGCGGGTGTGCTCGCCGCGCACACCACGACCCCGGACGACGGCGTGGTCGCGCTGTGGGAAGGGTGGGGCGACCTGGTCGGCCACCTCGGCGTCACTCCGTCCCGCTCGTTCCTCTCCCTCACCACGGCCGACGACGGCTCGGACCGGCACGACGAACTCCTCGCTCGCAGCATCCGGGATCCGCTGAACGACGCGTTCCGCAAGCCCCGCTGGCAGCCGGGCATTCTGTCGGACGAGATCTCGCGCGGGGGAAGGCTCAGCACGCTCGGTCGGGACTACGTCGTGTTCCGCGGCGGCATCGCGGAGTTCGCGGCAGAGGGGTGGGTGGAGCGGATGCCGTGGCGCGACCGTGACGCGGAAGCCGCCGGATTCGGGCCGACCGCGCATTCCCCGAACCTCGTGTGGCCGGCCGACCGGGCCTGGGCGCTCGTCTCGGAGATCGACTGGGACTCGACGATCGTCGCGGGGAGCACCGCGCTCGTCTCCGCGCTCTGCGCGCACCCCGCTCTCGAGGCGGTCCCGATCGAGCAGAACTCCTCGCTGCAGTGGGACGCGGATCGGATCAACGCGTGACCCCGCCCTCGTTCGACGCGAGCGCCCTCACCGCTCCCGTCGACAAGGCCGCCGTGCGCGCGTTTCGCGCGTCACGACCGGATGCGGGCGGCTCCGTCGGCAGAGTCCTCGGGATCGTGTTCCTCGTCATGGTCATCGGCGCGTTCCTCCTCATCTCGATGCCGCTGCTCGCCACCGCCGTCATCTCGATGATCGGCGGCAGCGACTCGGCCGCTGCCCTCGTGCCGGCCGTTCTGACGTTCGGACTCGTCGCCCTCGGGGTGGTGCTCGCCGTCCGGGCGTTTCGCAACGTCGGTGTTCGCGCGTACCGCCTCGCGATGTTCGCACGCGCGAACGGCATGTCGTACGCGGGCACCATCCCGAACCCGAAACTTCCCGGCATGATCTTCTCGCTCGGCTCGAGTCGTGAGGCCCGTGATGCCGTGCGCGGCGAGGTTCCCCGTTTCGTCGAGTTCGCGAACTACCGGTACACGACCGGGTCGGGCAAGAACCGCACGACGCATCGCTGGGGGTATGTCGCGATCAAGCTCGACGTGCCGCTGCCGCACATCGTGCTCGACGCGCTCGGCAACAACGGCCTCTTCGGGTCATCGAACCTGCCGACGAACTTCGACGCCGATCAACGCCTCAGCCTCGAGGGCGACTTCGACAGGTACTTCGCGCTGTCGTGCCCGGAAGGCTACGAACGCGATGCGCTCTACCTCTTCACCCCCGACATCATGGCGCGCTTCATCGACAACGCCGCCGCCCTCGACGTCGAGATCGTCGACGACTGGCTGTTCCTCTACGGAAAGCGGGACTTCTCCACGCTCGACGCCGCCACGTGGGCGTGGCTCTTCTCGGTCGTCGGCGCGCTCCTCGACAAGCTCACGCAGTGGTCACGCTGGCGTGACGACCACCTGGCCGCGGCGACGGATGCGACCCCGGATGCCGCCACCGCGGCGTCGGGATCGGTTGCCGCATCCGTGCCCTTCGACCCGCCCGCCGGGTCGCTCCGTCCGCCGCCCGGGGTCGCCGCCGGAGGCCGGCGGCTGAAGCGGAAGGTGCCGTGGTCGGCGATCGTTCTGCTCGTGATCGTCGGTCTGATGTGGGTGTTCTTCCAGAGCGGGATAATCGGGGCGCTCCTGCGTTAGACGCCAACGCGGCCCGACCCCGCCGCCGCGTCGACCGGGCTGCTACGGGTGAGAACACTCTCATGTCAATGGTGTCGGATGCATCCGCCCGCCCCCTCTAGCGTGGGTGGAGGGGGCGTGGATCGCGCCCGATTCACAGCTACCTAAGGAACGACCATGCGCAAACTCGCCACGATCGCTGTCTCCGCCATCGCTCTTCTCGCCCTCGCCGGTTGTGCCGGCGGCGGATCCTCCGACTCCGGCGGCGACGCGGCGGCCAGCGACCAGACCGTCGCCGAGGCGTGCGCCATCGCCAACGAGAAGCTCACCGCCGCGCAGGAGGGTCTCAACGAGTCGCTCACCGGCGTCTCCAGCGGCGACTACTCGGGCCTCACCGACGTCATCTCATCGTTCTCGGCCGGCTTCGACGAGGCGCTCGAAGAGATCACCAACGCCGAGGTCGAGGAGCCCCTGACCTCGATCGCCGCGGACTACAAGGAGATCGGTGCCGCACTCGAGCAGCTCGCCGAGGCGGGCAGCGACCCGGCCAAGATCGCCGAGCTGACCGATCTCTCCGACCAGATGACCGAGACCAGCAGCCGCCTGCAGGCGTCGTCGGCCGAGCTCCAGGAACTCTGCGCCTGAGCTGACTGCGGGGTCGAGCGCCCCGTGACGATGTGACGAAGGGCCCCGGTATCGAGGATTCCGGGGCCGTTCGTTCTGCGTCTCGACTCAGCGCGTGCGCTGCCATTCCGCCCGGCGCTCGGCCTGCAGCACCGGGTCGGGCACAGGCAGAGACGTGAGCAGCCGGCGGGTGTAGTCGTCGTGCGGATGCAGCAGCACCTGGGCCGTGGTGCCCTGCTCGCGGATCGTGCCCTCGCGGAGCACGATCACCCGGTCGGCGACCGCGTCGATGACCGCCAGGTCATGGCTGACGAACAGCGACGCGAACCCGAGATCACGCTGCAGATCGGCGAACAGCTCCAGCACCCGCGCCTGCACCGACACATCCAGCGCACTCGTAGGTTCGTCGGCGATCAGCAGCTTCGGATCGAGCGCGAGCGCACGCGCGAGCGACGCGCGCTGACGCTGACCGCCGCTCAACTCGTGCGGGTAGCGGTCACCGAACGCCGCCGGCAGCCGCACCGCATCCAGCAGCTCATCCACCCGGGCGCGTGCCGCACGCGCGCTCGAGGCGCGCTTGTGCACGATGAGCGGCTCGGCGATGCACTCGGCGATCGTCAGCAGCGGGTTGAAGCTCGTCGCCGGATCCTGGAACACGAACCCGACCTCGGGTCGGAGCGCCTTGAGCGCCGCCGGCTTCGCGCCGCGCATCTGCGTGCCGAGCACCTCGAGCGATCCCTCGACCACATCCGTGAGCCCGACGATCGCCCGACTGATCGTCGTCTTCCCCGATCCCGACTCTCCGACGAGGCCCACGACCTCACCCGGTCCGATCCAGAAGTCGACCCCGCGGACCGCCACAACACCCGTGCGCCCGAACCGACCCGGGTACGCGATGTGCATGTCGCGCGCCACGATGACGCTGTTCACCGGGGGTTCGGTCGGCGCGGGCGCGGCCGCATCCTGCACCGCGCTCTTGCCCCGACCGACGTGCGGCACGGCCGCGAGCAGTTCTCGCGTGTACGGCTCGCGCGGGGCGGCGAACAGTTCGCGCACGGGTGCCTGCTCGACGATCTCGCCCTTGTTCATCACAATCACCCGGTCGGCGAGGTCGGCGACCACGCCCATGTTGTGCGTGATCAGCACGATCGTCGCCCCGAACTCGTCGCGGCACGCCCGCAGCAACTCGAGGATCTCGGCCTGCACGGTCACATCGAGCGCGGTCGTCGGCTCGTCCGCGATGATGAGGCCCGCGTTCAGCACGAGCGCCATCGCGATCACGACGCGCTGCTTCTGCCCGCCCGAGAACTGGTGCGGGTAGTGGTCGACGCGCTGCTCCGGATCGGGGATCCCCACCTTGCGGAGGATCTCGACGGCCCGCTTCTTCGCCTCGGCCTTCGACAGCTTCTCGTGCGCGCGAAGACCCTGGGCGATCTGCCACCCCACCGTGAACACCGGGTTCAGCGCGGTCGACGGCTCCTGGAACACCATGGCGGCGTCGCGACCCCGCATCGTCCGGAGCTGCCCCGACGACGCGTGCACCACATCCGTCTCACCGCCATCCCGGCCCTGGATGACGATGGCCCCCGAGAGCGTCGCCGTCTCCGGCAGAAGCCCCAGCAGGGCATTCGCCGTCACGGTCTTGCCCGATCCGGATTCGCCGACGATCGCCAGCACCTCACGGGCGTGCGCCGCCAGCGAGATGCCGTCGACCGCGACGACGGGTTCGGCATCCGTGGCGAACGTGACGGTCAGCGCGTCGATGCGTGCGATGTCGGTCATGACTTTCCTCCCGCCCGGCGACGGGTCCGCAGCCGCGGGTCGCTCAGGTCGTTCAGGCTTTCGCCGACGAGGGTGATGCCGAGCACGACCAGCACGATCGCGATGCCGGGCGGCATGGCGGTCCACCAGATACCGCTCGTGACATCCGACACCGCGCGGTTCAGGTCGTACCCCCATTCCGCGGCCGCCGTCGCCTCGATGCCGAAGCCGAGGAACCCGAGACCGGCCAGCGTCAGCAGCGCTTCCGACGCGTTGAGGGTCACCACGACCGGCAGCGACCGCGTCGAGTTGCGGAGCACGTGACGCACCAGGATGCGGCCGATCGGTACCCCCGTGACTCGCGCCGACTCCACGAACGGCTCGGTCTTCACCCGCACGACCTCGGCGCGGATGACGCGGAAGTACTGCGGCACGAACACGACCGTGATCGCGATCGCGGAGGCGAGGATTCCACCCTCGAGCGTCGACTGGCCACGGCTGATGACGATCGACATGACGATCGCGAGCAGCAGCGAGGGGAACGAGTAGATCGCGTCGGCGAGAACCACGAGCAGCCGGTCGAGCCACCCGCCGAAGTAGCCGCCGACGAGCCCGAGGAACACACCGATGAAGATCGAGAACGCGATCGCGCAGATGATCGCGAGAAGCGCCGTCTGCGCGCCCCAGATCGTGCGTGAGAGCACATCGAACCCGCTGACGGTCGTGCCGAGCACGTTGGTCGCGTTCGGTGCCTGCAGTGTTCCGAAGTCGGTGCCGTCGACCGAACGCTGCGCGAACCCGTACGGCGCGATCCACTGCGCAAGGAGCGCGACCAGAACGAACAGCGTCGTCAGCACGACGCCGATCAGCAGCATCCCGCGCTGCAGACCGACGCTCCGACGCAGGTGCGAGAGCACCGGGATGCGGTCCGCGAGCGGCTTCTTGCGCGTGGTCACCGCGGCGAGCGCGGGCGCCGCATCCGGAATCCCGGACGGGCCGGAAGAGGTGTCCGGAGACATCAGTACCTCACTCGGGGGTCGATGAGGGCGGCCACGACATCGACGATGAAGTTCGTGATCGCCACGACGACGGCGATCATCACGACGATGCCCTGCACGGCGACGAAGTCGCGCGCCTTCAGGTACTCGGAGAGCATGAAGCCGATGCCGTTCCATTCGAAGGTGGTCTCGGTCAGCACGGCTCCCGCGAGCAGCATCGCGATCTGCAGGCCGATGACCGTGACGATCGGGATGAGCGCCGGGCGGTAGGCGTTCTTCGTGACGAGTCGGTACTCGCCGACGCCGCGCGAGCGCGCCGAGGTGACGTACTGCGCGCCGAGGGTGCCGATCACGTTCGTGCGCACGAGGCGCAGGAAGATGCCGGCGGTCAGGATGCCGAGGGCCAGCGCCGGCAGGATCGCGTGCAGCAGCACGTCGCCGACCGCCCCGGGGTCACCGATCCGGAAGGCGTCGATGAGGTAGATGCCGGTCGGATCATCGAGCGACTGCAGCTTGAGCTGCGTGCGCGTGCCCGCGCGGCCCGCGACCGGGAGGATGCCGAGGCCGACCGAGAAGATGAGCTTCAGCACCATCCCGAGGAAGAAGATCGGGGTGGCGTAGCCGAGGATCGCGGCGATCCGGAGTGCCGCATCCTGCCAGCGGTCGCGCTTGTACGCCGCGAGGAGTCCGAGCGGGATGCCGAGCACGAACGCGACGATCAGTGCGTAGAACGCCAGCTCGAGCGTCGCCGCGCCGTACTGCAGCAGGATGTCGACGACCGGGCGGCCGTCGGTCAGGGTGTTGCCGAAGTCACCGCGGAAGACGCCGCCGATGTACTCGAAGTACTGCACGTACAGCGGCCGGTCGTACCCGGCTTGCGCGATGCGCTCCGCGAGCTGGTCGGGGGGAAGTCTCCCGCCGAGAGCCGCCGTGATGGGGTCGCCCGTGACCCGCATCAGAAGGAAGACGACCGTCACCAGGATGAAGACGGTCGGAATGATGAGGATGAGTCGGATGAGGATGTAGCGCCACAATCCCCCGCGCTGCGGCGCGACGGGTTTTGCGACGGCGGCGGCGTCGACCGCTGTGACCATGGGGGGAACTTTCGTCGGACGACCGAGAGGGCCGGACGGTGCGAACACCGCCCGGCCCCGGGTCGTGGATTACTTGTGCAGCGGTGCGTAGCGGAACTTGAACGAACCGTCGAGGGTGGTGCCCTCCACGTCCGCGCCGACGACCGCGACCTGCGTGCCCTGCAGCAGCGGCAGCGTCGAGAGGTCTTCGGCCACGAGCTGCTGGATCTGTCCGATCTCATCGGCGCGGGTCGCCTCGTCGGTCTGCGACGCCTGCGTCGTGATGAGCTCCTGCACCTCGGCGTTCTCGTAGTGGTTCACGAGGAAGTTGTCTGCCGAGAAGAAGGGAGTCAGGTAGTTGTCGGCATCCGAGTAGTCCGGGAACCAACCCAGCTGGTACATCGGGTAGACGTCGGAGGTGCGGTCCTTGGAGTACTGCACCCACTCGGTCTGCGCGAGGTTGACGGTGAACAGGCCACCCTCCTCGAGCTGCGACTTCACCGCGGCGTACTCGTCACCCGACGAGGGGCCGTAGTGGTCGCCGTTGTACTGCAGGTTCAGCTGCACCGGCTCGGTGATGCCCGCGGCCTCGAGAGTCGACGCCGCCTTGTCGGCATCCGGACCGCCGTCGCCGTCGCCGTAGAGCTCCTTGAGCGGCTCGGTCGCGCCCGACAGGCCCTGCGGAACGAAGGAGTACAGGGGGGTGTAGGTGCCCTTATACACGTCTTCGGCGATGGCCTCTCGGTCGATCAGGTCGGCCATGGCCTGGCGGACGGCGAGGGACTTGGCCGCGTCGGCCTCGGCTGTTCCGGCGCCGAAGGGCATCGTGTCGAAGTTGAAGACGATGTAGCGCGTCTCGCCACCCGGGCCCTCGACGATCTTGACCGCATCGTCGCTCGAGAGGTCGTCGATGTCGGTGGCCGAGAGGCTGCGGAATGCGACATCGACCTCGCCGCTGGACACATCGAGCTTCAGGTTCGAGGCGTCGGTGTAGTAGCTGACCGTCACGCCGCCGTTCGCGGCCGCCGGCAGGGATCCGCCGTAGTCCGGGTTCGGTACGTAGGAGATGAGCTCGTTCGGGCTGTACGAGTCGATCACGTACTGGCCGGCGAACGCGTTCCCCGCCACGATGTCGTCGTCGGAGGTCACTGCGTCGGCGGAGAACACGTCCTCGTCGACGATCGGAGCCGCGGGGCTCGAGAGGATCTGCTCCCAGGTCTGGTCGTTGCCGTTCTTCAGCGTGAAGACGACGGTCGTGTCATCCGGTGCCGCAACGCTGTCGAGATTTCCGAGCAGCGACGACGGGCCGTTCTCATCGGCGATCGCGAGCTGGCGATCGAACGAGAACTTGACGTCGGATGCGGTCAACTCGTTGCCGTTGGCGAACGTGAGGCCGGGCTTGAGGGTGACGGTGTACTCCGTCGGCGACGTGAATTCGCCCGACTCGGCGATGTCGGGTGTGACGTCGGAGGTGCCGTAAGCGCTGTTGAAGAGGAACGGGTAGACCTGGTTCATCACGGCGAAGGAGCCGTTGTCGTACGAACCGGCCGGGTCGATCGAGGTGATCTTGTCGGTCGTGCCGATGATGAGCGGCTCATCCGACGAGCCGCCGGATGCGGAGTCGCCTCCGCCTCCCGCGCAGCCGGCCAGGAGGATCGCCGAGGCCCCGAGGGCTCCGACGGCGAGACCGAGACGGCCGCGCGTGCTGTGGTGCAGTGACATGTGTGAGTACCTTCGGTGTCCACGGTGATCGCCGCGCGAGAGCCGCGCGGCGCATGCCGTTCATCCTCACCCGTTCACAGCTTTCTCACAAGCAGTGCGGGCAGCCGTAACGAGACCGAAACCCGCGAGGGCCGAGACCGAGTGCCGCGGTGCGGCGCGCCGCTCAGTCGGCGGGCGTGAGGCTTCCGTCGGCCCATTCGCCGAGCTGACGCAGGAGCGGGATCAGCCGCTCGCCCGCGTCGGTGAGGTGGTAGCGGACGGAGACCGGGGGTCCGGCATCCACGATCCGCACGATGAGTCCGGCGTCGGCGAGCTCCGCGAGGCGGTCCGACAGCACGGCGTCGCTGATGCCGAGCACCGCGCGGCGGAGAGCGGCGAAGGAGGCGTCGTCGTCTTCGCCGAGGACCGCGAGGATCATGCCGTTCCAGCGTTTGCCGAGCACCGAGAACGCACGCGTGATCGCCGCGTCGCACTGCGGCAGTTCGTGTCGTCCCCCATCCATCCCCCCAGTCTACTCGTGCTACCTTTCCCAGAGTCGCTAATCTTTACATAGCGATTTCGATGATCGGAGAGTTCCCCATGACCCTGTTCCGTCTGGACGCCAGCATCCTGCCCGCCACCTCCGCCAGCCGCGCGCTCGGAGACATCGTCGAGAGCGAGTGGCTCGCCGAGTACCCCGACTCCCCGGTGGTCCGCCGGGATGCCGCGGCCGACCCCGTGCCCGCGACCTACTGGGCCGCGGCGGCCACCGCCGGCTTCACCCCCGAGGCCGATCGTTCCGAGCTGCAGCGTGCGGCGGTCGCCCACGCGAGCCACCTGGCCGACGAGCTCATCGACGCCGACGCCCTGCTCCTCACCGTTCCGCTCTACAACTACGGCGTCTCGCAGCACGTGAAGACCTGGTTCGACCTCGCGTACACCGACTCTCGCATCGACCCGCAGGGCACCGCGCTCCGCGGCAAGCCCGCCGTGCTGGTGACCGTTCTCGGCGGCAACTACGCCGAGGGCACCCCGAAGGCCGGCTGGGACCACTCGACCCAGTGGCTGCGTCGCGTGTTCGAAGACGTCTGGGGCCTCGACCTGCACGTGGTGGAGCGTCCGTTCACCCTCGTGGGCGTGAACCCCGCCCTCGACGCCTTCACGGACCTGGCCACCGAGCTGCGCGAAGAGGCCGAGCGCTCCGCCCGCGACGCGGGCCGCTCGATCGCCGCCGCGGTCGCCGCCACCCGGGTCTGATCCCCGGCGGGGGCTGAGCCAGGCCGGGTCGGGGTAGGGCCGAGGCGGTAGGGCCGAGTCGGCCCGAGCCCCCGCATCCGCTCGGCTCAGCCCGCATCCGCTCGGCTCGGCCCGCATCCGCTCGGCTCGGCTCAACCCGCATCCGCTCCGCTCTGCCCACTCCGAGTCGGCCTGAAGCGAGGAGATCTGCCGAACAGAGGACCAAAACCCCGGATGCGGTCCTCGCCCGGGCAGATCTCCTCGCTTCGGGCGCACACAGCGCCGCCGAACGCCACCCGGGAACGCATCGAACCTCAGCCCGGGCACACCCCCGGCCAGCGCGGGCACCACCGCGGCCTCAGCTGCGGGCGGCCCACCAGGCGCGCAGGCGCTGCTCGGCGGCATCCGGTCCGAGCACGCCCTCGTCGAGGCGCAGCTCCATCAAGAACCGGTACGCCTCGCCGACCTCGCGGCCGGGCGTGATCCCGAGGATCCGCTGGATGTCGTTCCCGTCCAGGTCGGGCCGGATCGCGTCGATCTCCTCCTGCTCGCGCAGAGTGTCGATGCGCGACTCGATGTCGTCGTACGCGCTCGCGAGCCGCGCGGCCTTCCGCTTGTTGCGGGTGGTCACGTCGGCGCGGGTCAGGATGTGGAGTCGATCGAGCTCCGGGCCGGCGTCGCGCACGTAGCGGCGCACGGCGGCATCCGTCCACGCACCCTCGGCGTAGCCGAAGAACCGCAGGTGCAGCTCGATCAGCCGGCTCACGCTCTCGATCGTCGCCGCGTCGAAGCGCAGGTCCTTCAGGCGCTTCCGCGCCATCCGTGACCCCTTCACATCGTGGTGGTGGAAGGTCACCCCACCGCCCGGCTCGAGCTTGCGGGTCGCCGGCTTGCCGATGTCGTGCAGCAGTGCCGCGAGGCGGAGCGCGACGTCCGGGGCTGCATCCGGATGCCGCACGCCCTCGAGCTCGATGGCCTGCCGGAGCACCGTCAGCGAGTGCTCGTAGACATCCTTGTGATGATGGTGCTCGTCGACCTCGAGGCGCAGCGCGGGAATCTCGGGCAGGAACTCCTCGATCAGCTCGGTTTCCACCAGCAGCCGCAGTCCACGCACCGGGTCGTCCGTCTGCAGGAGCCGCACGAGTTCGCCCTGGATGCGTTCCGGACTCACGATCCGCAGCGTCTCGCGCAGCTGCTCGATCGCCTTGACGGTCGCGGGGTCGACCTCGAACCCGAGTTGGGAGGAGAAGCGCGCGGCGCGCAGCATCCGGAGCGGATCGTCGCCGAAGCTGATGCGCGGGTCGGTCGGGGTGCGGAGCAGCCCGCGGAGCAGGTCCTCGACGCCGCCGTTCGGGTCGACGAGCGTCGGCCCGGGTACCCGCAGCGCCATGGCGTTCACCGTGAAGTCGCGTCGCACGAGGTCGTCCGCGAGGGTGTCGCCGAAGGCGACCGTCGGCTTGCGGGTGACGCCGTCGTAGCTGTCGGCGCGATAGGTCGTGATCTCGACCTGCTCGCCGGCGATCCGTGCGCCGATCGTGCCGAATGCGCGGCCGATGTCCCACTGCGCGGTGGAGATCGGCGTGACGATCCGCAGGATGTCGTCGGGCCGCGCATCCGTCGTGAAATCGAGGTCGTGGGTCGGTCGGCCGAGGATCGCATCGCGCACCGGACCGCCCACGATCGCCAGCTCGTGACCCGCGTCGGCGAACGCGCGTGCGACGGTCGACACGACCCGAGACTCCGCCAGCGCAGCGAGACGCGCCATCCCCTCGGCCATATTGAGCATGACTTCGAGCCTATCCGGCCGCCACGAGGAAGCCCGTGAACAGCAGCTCGCGCACCTGCGGCAACAGGTCGGCGCGCAGGTCCGCGGCATCGACCTCGAGCAGCTGGGCGATCGCGTCGATCAGTACGCCGACCGGCAGTTCGCCGTCGCACGCTCCGACCAGCGCCGCGAGGGACGGGTCGGCATCCACCGTGCGACCGAACGCCCCGCCCTGACGCAGCTCGATGACGCTCGGGGCGTCCGACCCGGGTACGTGATGGCGGGCCTCGGTCACATCGCCGGTCACCTGGAGAACGGATGCGGCGAGCGCCGCATCGTCGATCTCGCTCAGGGCGCCCGCTACGGTCAGCGCGCCGGCGACGTGCGCGCCGAGCCCGGTCGGGTCGACCTGCCGTCCGATGCGCTCGAACCGGTCGAGCCCGGGCGCGTTCTGCAGGATGACCCAGCCCATGCCGACGCCGTTGACATCGCGCGCGGCGAAGTCGTCGAGCCACGCGTCGAGCAGCGTCTCGTACTCGGGTGTTCCCGGCCGGGTGCCCCCGTCGCGCACCCAAAGCTGTGCGTAGCGGACCGGGTCGAGGTGCTCTCGTTCGATCACCCATGCACCGAGCCCGGTCGTCCAGGTGCGCACGCGGTCGAGGCCGTCCGCATCCGGTGCGTCCTCCCAGTTGCCGAGGAGCCGCACCGAACCGTCCGGCTCGAGGTGAGCGCGGGCACCGGTCACCACCTGCGCCATCAGGTCGTCGCCGCGCGCCCCGCCGTCGCGGTACTCGTAGTGGGGCACGGCATCGGTGCGCGGAGTGATGACGAACGGCGGATTCGAGGCGATCAGTGCGAATCGCTCGCCCGCCACCGGCTCGTAGAGGCTCCCGAGCCGCACCTCGATTCCGTCGAGTCCGTTCAGCGCGGCGTTCAGCCGCGTGAACCACAGCGCCCGCTCGGAGATGTCGGTCGCGACGACATCGAACCCCCGCCGCCGCAGATGCAGCGCGATGATCCCGCATCCGCAGCCGAGATCGAGGGCACGGCCGGTGCCCTCCGGGGGCAGCAGTGCCGCCAGCGTGCGCCCCGCGCCGCCGACGCCGAGCACGTGATCGGGCCGCAGCGGGAAGACGCCCGCCAGCTCATCGAGGTCGCTCGCGATCCAGCCGGCCTCGCCCGGTGCGAAGGCGTGCGGACGGATGGCGACGAGCGGCACGGCGCGTTCGCCCTCGACCCGCAGCACGCGGAGACCGACGGCCGCGTCGATGGTCGGGCGACCGAGGCTCGATGCCGCCGTGCCGAGGGGCACCGCATCCCCCAGCACGAACAGGCGCGCGAGCAGCGCGAGCGGATCGGTGGCGCCCCTCAGCGCGCGCCGCGCGGGGGTTCCGTCGCCCCGGTCGAGGGCGTCCGCGGCGGGTGCCCCCAGCCGAACGCGCAGCCCGTCATCGGTCAGACCCGCGTTCGCGAGGTCGGCAGCGAGCGTCCGGACGAGCGACTGATCCATGTGCTCTATTCAAACGGGTCGGGCAACGCACCGCGGATGCACACCCGATCCGAAGGGTCCGCCCCCGTAGAATCGCACTCGACCGTGCGGTCCTTTCATCGCACCGGACCCCTCTGACGCATGATCCCGACTTCGGCCCACGCGGGCATCACCGCGACGCGACGACGCTCGCGCATACTCTCGGCCCTGCTTGCCGTCCTCGTGCTGATCGGCATCGTCGTGGCCGCGCCGGCGCACGCGCAGACGACGCCGACCCCCTCGCCCACGGCGAGCGGCGAGGTCGAGTTCGCGGTCGCGCCGGCCAGCAACGGCGTGCTCACCTCCGGCGCTGCACTGACGGTGCAGTTCTCCGTGCAGAACGGCACCGCACTGCGAGTGCCGGCGGATGACGCCACCCTCCAGCTCGGAGATGCTCCACTCGGCGATCGCGCGGCTCTTGCGGCGTGGCTCGACGGCACCGCCACGGCCGATACGGGGCGCCAGGTCGGCGCCACCCGCATCGAAACCGTGATCGCGGGCGACACCGCGACCGGCAGCCTGCAGGTGCCCGCCGACGACGAGGCCCTCGTGGGGCGGCAGCCCGGTGTCTACCCGCTCCGGCTCGTGTTCGGCGGCCGGGAGGCCCGGTCGGTCATCGTGGTTCCCGGGTCGGCCGCGGCCCCCGTGGGCGTGATCGTGCCCGTCACCGCGGGTCCCCTCGAGCGCGGACTCCTCACCCGGGCGCAGCTCGAGACCCTCACCGGCACCGACGGCTCCCTGACCGCGATTCTGGATGCGGTCGAAGGAACCGCCGCGATCCTCGCGATCGATCCCGCCGTGCCCGCCGCCATCCGGGTGCTCGGCACGTCCGCCCCCGCGTCGGCGCAGGAGTGGCTCACGCGCCTCCTGCAGCTGCCGAACTCGCGGTTCGCCCTGCAGTTCGGCGACGCGGATGTGGCCACGCAGATCGATGCGGGGCTGGCGTCGCCGTGGCAACCGACCTCGCTGACCGCCTACGTCGACGCGAGCTCGGTGCCCGACCCGACGGCCACGCCCACGACGCCCGCCCCCGGCCAGACGGAGGGCGACGCCGACGCACCCGTGCTTCCCGATCTGGCGACGCTCCTCGACATCGGTAACCCGGCCGCCCCGAGGATCTACTGGCCCGTATCGGGCAGCGCCGGCCCGTCAGTCGTGTCGACGCTCGCCGCGAGCGTTCCCGGTGCCGTCACCGTGCTCGATTCCGCCGCCGTCACCCCCGCCGATTCGGGCGCATCGTCCGGCCGAGCCACGGCGGGCGACGCCGGGCTGCTCCTCACCGACCACGCCGTGTCGAGCACCCTCCTCTCGGCCTCGGTCGAAGGCGACGGGGCCACCCGACAGGCGCTGCTGGCCGCCGCATCCGCCGACCTCACGCTCGCGGCCGCCGCCTCCGGGGGTTCCGCGCTCCTGGTGACCGTCGACCGGGCGAACGACCGCACCCGTGCCGGCCTCCGGGGCGCGATCGACGCCGCGAGCGTCCCGGGCCTCACGGTCACCGGCCTCGACGGCATCCTCGGCGCCGAGGCGCGTGCCGTCACGGTCGCCGACGCTCCGAGCGATGCCGACCGTGTGTCCGCGATCGGTCCGCTGTCGGATGGCGCCGACCGCATCGCGCGGTTCGCCACCATCCTCGACGACCCGAACCTGCTCACCGGTCCCGAACGCGCCAGCATCCTGCAGCTGCTCGGGGCGGGATGGCAGAGCGGCGGCGCGGACTGGGCGACCGCCTACGCGAACCACCGCGCAGCGACCGAGGAGACCCTCGCCGCCGTCGGCATCCTGCCCTCGAGCCCTCTCAACCTGCTCACCGCCGGCACCGACCTGCGCTTCTGGGTGCACAACGACCTGCCTTACCCCGTGAACGTCGTCCTCGACGCCGATCCCAACGACCTCCGGCTCGAGATCGACCGCCAGACCGTGGTGCTCGCCGCGGCGTCCTCGAACACCCCGGTCGCCATCCCCGTGCGCGCGCGAATCGGAAACGGCGACGTGAAGATCGTGCTGAGCCTGCGCAGCCCGTCGTCCGAGCCGATCGGCTCCCCACAGACGGTCGATGTGAACGTTCGCGCCGACTGGGAGGCCTACGGCACCGCCATTCTGGCCACGCTCATCGTCGGCTTCCTCGTGCTCGGTGTCGTTCGCACGGTGCGCCGTAGACGTCGCGCGAGGGCGACCGGCACGGGCATCGACGCGACCGATGGTGCCGCGGATGCACCCGCGGCTGACGCGCCGGATGCGGTCACCGACGATGCCGCATCCGTCCCCGAGCCTCCGGAGGATCGATCGTGAGCGGACTCGGACGGGCGAGCGTGCTGCTCGGCGCGGGAACCATGGTCTCGCGGGTGAGCGGACTCATCCGCACGATCGTCCTGGTCGGGGTGATCGGGTCGATCGCCTCCCCCGCGGCCGACGCGTTCGCGCTGGCCAACCAGCTGCCGAACAACGTCTACGCGATCATCTCCGCGGGCGTTCTCACGGCGGTCATCGTGCCGCAGATCGTGCGCGAGAGCGCACGGTCGGACGGCGGACAGAGATTCATCTCCGCACTCTTCACGGCCGGAGTGGTCGTGCTTCTCGCGGTCACGGCGGTCGTCACGCTCGCCGCTCCGCTCCTGATCTCGCTCTACGCCGACAACTTCACCCCGGAACAGCAGGCCCTCGCGACGGCGTTCGCCTACTGGTGCCTGCCGCAGATCTTCTTCTACGGTCTGTACTCTCTGCTCGGCGAGACACTGAACGCCCGGCGCATCTTCGGCCCGTTCACCTGGGCACCGGTGGTCAATAATGTCGTGTCGATCGCGGGATTCCTCGCGATCGCCTTCGTGTTCGGCTCCGACCTCACCCGCGTCGACGACTGGACGCCCGGTATGGTCGCCCTCCTCGGCGGTACCGCCACGATCGGCATCGCTGTACAGGCGCTGATCCTGCTGATGTTCTGGCGGCGCACCGGGCTGCATCTCCGCCCCGACTTCCGGTGGCGGGGCCTCGGCTTCCGGAACATGGGCCGGCTCGCCGGCTGGACGGCAGCGATGGTCGTCGTCGGTCAGATCGCCGGCCTCGTGCAGACGCGCGTCGTCGCGGACGCGTCCGGCGTCGGGGCCTCCGTGGCCGCCACCGGCAACGCGTGGCTGATCTTCATGCTCCCGTACTCCGTCATCGTGCTCTCCATCGGCACCCCGTACTTCACGCAGATCAGCGAGCACGCGAGCGCGGGCCGCGACAGCGACGTGCGAACGGACGTGGCGCGCAGCATCCGCATCATCAGCCTGTTCATCGTCATCGCCGCAGCGGCCATCGCGGTCGCCGCGGTGCCGGCATCCCGCATCTTCACGAACAGCGAAGCGGATGCGGTGGCCGCCGCGCCCGTGCTCCTCGCCTATCTCGTGAGCCTGCTGCCGCTGTCGGTGCTGTTCATCGTGCAGCGCACGTTCTACGCCTACGACGACACCCGTACCCCGTTCGTCTTCACCGCCATCCAGGGCGTACTCGTGGTCGTCACGGCGGTCGTCGCCGGGTGGATCCTTCCGAACACCTGGCTCGCCGCGGGTGTCGCGCTCGGACAATCGCTCGCGATCACGGTGCAGGTGCTGCTGGCGACGTGGCTGCTCCGCCGCCAGCTCGGGCGCCTCGGCATCGCCTCGTGGATCACGGCGATCGTGCGATACGTCATCGCTGCCGTTCCCGCCGCGGCGGCCGGGTGGGGCGTGTATCTGCTGCTCGGCGGAGACGACGGGTGGACGACGACCGACAAGATCTTCGGCGCGTTGGGCACCGGCATCATCGGACTCACGAGTCTCGTCGCGTATTTCGCGGTGCTCGCCGCACTGCGCACGCCCGAGCTCGCCCCCGCGCTCGGGATGCTGCGCCGCATCCTGCCCGGTCGCTGAGGCGCCCGCATCCCCCCGCTCGCGGGAATGTCCCGCGGCTACCATGTGTTGACGACACCGAACGTCACGCAAGTCTCGATCCCCAAGGAGAACACGCACGTGCGCCAGCTCATCATCATCGGCTCCGGCCCGGCCGGATACACGGCCGCCATCTACGCCGCGCGTGCCAACCTGAAGCCTCTCGTGATCGCGAGTTCCGTCGAGGCGGGCGGTGAGCTCATGAACACCACCGAGGTGGAGAACTTCCCCGGGTTCCCGGAGGCCATTCAGGGCCCCGACCTGATGACCAAGATGCAGGAACAGGCCGAGAAGTTCGGTGCGGAGGTCGTCTACGACGACGTCACCTCGCTCGACCTCTCCGGAACCGTGAAGAAGGTCACCCTCGGCAGCGGACGGAGCGAAGAAGCCAGCGCGCTGATCTTCGCCACCGGTTCTGCGTACCGGAAGATCGGCATCGAGGGCGAAGAGCGCCTGTCGGGCCGCGGGGTGTCCTGGTGCGCCACGTGCGATGGCTTCTTCTTCCGCGAGCGCGAGATCGCCGTCGTCGGCGGTGGGGATTCCGCCATGGAGGAAGCCACCTTCCTCACCCGTTTCGCATCGAAGGTGCACGTCATCCACCGTCGCGATGAGCTGCGCGCGTCGAAGATCATGCAGGAGCGCGCGTTCGCGAACGAGAAGATCGAGTTCATCTGGAACAGTGCGGTCACCGACGTCCTCGGTGAGGATGCGGTCAACGGCCTCGAACTGACCTCGACCATCGACGGGTCCACCCGACAGCTGCCCGTGCAGGGCCTGTTCGTCGCGATCGGCAACGACCCGCGCACGCACCTGGTGCACGATCAGCTCGATCTCACCCCCGAGGGCACGATCTGGGTCGACGGCCGCTCCTCGCGGACGTCGGTGCCGGGTGTGTTCGCGGCCGGCGACGTCATCGACCCCACCTACCGCCAGGCGGTCACCGCGGCTGCCAGTGGCACCGTCGCGGCTCTCGACGCCGAGCACTTCCTCGCCGCACTCGACGAAGCGGGCGCTCCGGCGGCCGACGCCGACCAGATCGAGGGCCTGCCCGTCGTCTGACGGGAACATCGGACGCACGGTGTGCGTTCGCACGAGTAAGACTTTTATCCAAGGAGAAGACAATGACTGCGAAGGCGACGAGCTCGAACACGTGGGACCAGGACGTTCTCGAGGCCGAAGGCCCCGTTCTGGTCGACTTCTGGGCAGCCTGGTGCGGACCGTGTCGCATGGTCGCGCCGGTTCTCGATGAGATCCAGGCCGAGCACCCGGAGAAGATCACGGTTCTCAAGTTGAACGTCGACGAGAACCCCGATCTCGCGATGAAGTACCAGATCACCTCGATCCCGGCCATGAAGGTGTTCCAGGGCGGCGAAGTGAAGACGACGATCATCGGCGCCAAGCCGAAGTTCGCCCTCGAGAAGGACCTCGCGCCCTACATCGGCTGAGTTCCCCCGACGTGAGAAGGCCCGCAGCACTCGCTGCGGGCCTTCTTCGTGTTCGTTGTGCGACAACCGATGCTTAGGATGCTTCTCCACGAACCATCGGGTCCCATCGCCGAGACGTATTCGTGTCTCCGAGCAGGCGCCACACCGCCTCCGTGAGATCGGGGTAGTCCAGGGCGATCTGGCGGAGCACCCGATAGTGGCGGGCAGGACTCGGGCGACCCGACCCCGACTCCGCGATGTTGTCGGCGCGAAGGATGAACACGACCAATTCGTCGACCGATGGCAGATCCTCCATGAAATCCCACGGGTCTTCGCCGCCGCGCAGTCGCTCCTCCACGAGGACCGAGAGCTCATCCGCCGCCTCCGCGCGAAGCAGCTCGAGGCTGGCGCGGCGACGGAGGGACTCGGGATTCACCCCACAAGTTTATGCGGTGAATGCGCCGGACGGGCCCCCGCCCTCGCTTCGATCAGCGCGATCCGAGGGTGTCTTCGCCCAGTTCCGCGAGGATCCGGTTGAGATCCTGGATGGTGGCGAAATCGATCATGATCTGGCCTTTTCGCGCAGTGAGCGAGATCTTGACCCGGGTGTTCAACCGGTCTCCGAGGCGTTCCGCGACCTCGTCGAGGTGACCCCGTCGTGCCCCTGCCTTCGGCGCGGTCCGCGCGGACGAGACGCCCGTCTTCACGACCGCCTCGGCAGCGCGGACGGAGAGATCCTCGTTCACGATCTTGTCGGACAGCCGCTGCATCGCCTCGACATCGTCGAGCGCGAGAATGGCGCGGGCGTGGCCGGCGGTAAGCACACCCGCGGCGACGCGCTGCTGCACGGGCACCGGCAGACGGAGCAGGCGGATGGTGTTGGAGATCTGCGGGCGGGATCGTCCGATGCGGCCGGCGAGCTGCTCCTGCGTGATGCCGAAGTCTTCGAGAAGCTGCTGATAGGCGGATGCCTCTTCGAGTGGGTTCAGCTGTGAACGATGGAGGTTCTCCAGCAGAGCGTCACGCAGGAGATCTTCGTCCGCGGTCTCTCGGACGATCGCGGGCATGGTCTTCAGGCCAGCTTCGCGTGCGGCGCGCGTACGGCGCTCCCCCATGATGAGCTCGTAGGTGCCTTCGCCGGTGTCGCGGACGACGACCGGCTGAAGAACACCGAACTCCCGCACACTGTGTACCAGTTCGGCCAGGTCGTCGGCATCGAAGTGCGTGCGCGGCTGACGAGGGTTGGGGACGATGCTGTGGGGGTCGATCTGCACCAGACGCGCGCCCGGCACCTCGAGCAGCTGCGGCGCGGCCGCCTGCTGAGCGGCCTCGGCGGCCTGGGCCGCCGCCGATCCGGGCGCCCCGGGGAAGAAGACGTCCACCGGACGCGCCTCCGACGGCTCACTCGTCGGGATGAGTGCGCCGATGCCTCTTCCGAGACCGGTTCGCTTCGCCATCAGGATTCTCCTTCGATCGTCGGCTCGGCGGTGCCGGCCTGATTCTTCGTGCCGCGCGCCAGCAACTCCACCGCGGCTTCGCGGTAGGCGACGGCGCCCGCGGACTGGCCGTCGTAAGCGATGACGGTCTGTCCGAAGCTCGGGGCCTCGGAGACGCGCACGGAGCGCGGGATCACGGTGCGCATGACCTCTTCGGGAAAGTGCTCCCGCACTTCATCAGCGACCTGCTGCGCGAGTCGCGTGCGTCCGTCGTACATCGTCAGCAGGATCGTCGAGACGTGCAGGGGTGGATTCAGGTGCTTCTGGATCATCTGCACACTCCCGAGCAGCTGGCTCAGGCCCTCGAGCGCGTAATACTCGCACTGGATGGGGATGAGTACCTCGTTCGCGGCCGTGAAGGCGTTGATGGTCAGTAGTCCGAGCGAAGGCGGGCAGTCGATGATCACGACGTGCGGTGCTTCCGCGACGCTGGCGAGGTACTCGTCGAGAGACCGACGGAGCCGATGCTCGCGCGCGACCTGCGAAACCAGTTCGATCTCCGCGCCGGCGAGATGGATAGTACTCGGCGCGCAGGTGAGCAGAGGTGACTCGGGACTCGTCTGCACGATGTCGGCGAGGGGAAATTCATCGATGAGCACGTCGTACACGCTGGGAACGTCCGCCGTGTGCGGCACACCCAACGCGGTGGATGCGTTCCCCTGCGGGTCGAGGTCGATCACGAGCACGCGGGCACCCACACTCGCCAGCGCAGCGGCCAGATTCACGGCAGTCGTGGTCTTTCCCACTCCGCCCTTCTGGTTGGAGACCGTCAGCACCCGCGTGCGTGTGGGCAGTGCGACCTCGGTGGTCTCCAGCGCTCGGCGCCGGGCGCGGAGATCAGCGATCTCACGAGCGAGCGGGGTGTCGAGATCGAATGTCGTCACGGCGTCATCGGAATGTTTCACGTGAAACACTTGGCCTTTCGCATTCGGGGGGACCTGTCCACTTTAGCCGGGAGACCTGACACGACCCGATCAGATGTTTCACGTGAAACATCGACAATGTCAGCGACGGACGACCGCCCGGACCACGCGAGTCGGTTCGTCGAGAAGGTCCTTGCCGACCAGCTCGACGCGGACGTCAGCGAGGCGAAGGTGGCGGATCTGCTTCGCGGCCTTCTCGATCTCGGCGTCCGCGGAGACGCCCTTCATGAGGATGATCTCTCCACCGTTGCGCACGAGGGGCACGGTCAGTGGCAGCAGCGTACGAAGAGCGCTCACGGCGCGGGCCGTCACCGCATCCAGGGACGCACCTTCGGTCCAGTCCTCGGCACGACCGCGAACGACCTCGACGTTCGTCAGCCCGAGCTCATCGGCCTGCTCCTGCAGCCACGTCGTGCGTCGCTCCATCGGCTCGATGAGCACCCAGGTGACGTCGGGTCGCGCGATCGCCGCCACGAGTCCTGGCAGACCGGCACCGGATCCCACGTCGCCGACCCGGCCAGCGGAGAAAAGAGGCGCGATCACCGCGCTGTTCAGAATGTGGCGGGTCCACAGTCGAGGAACCTCGAGCGGACCGATAAGACCGCGGGTCTCACCCTCGGCTGCGAGATTGGCCGTGAACTGCCGGGCGAGATCGACGCGGTCACCGAAGATGGTCGCCGCAGATGCCGGCTCCTGCTCGAGGCTCATTGCCGATGTTTCACGTGAAACATTCACGCGCGACGCAGAACCGTGTGCCGGTCCGCACCGTCGCCGTACGACTCGGAAACGAGGCCGCGCTCGGCCGCGATGTCGTGCACCAGCTTTCGCTCGTAGCTCGACATGGCCGGAAGGGAGGCCTGCGAGGCGCCCTCATCCAGTCGATCTGCGGCGCGAGCCACCAGCGCGTCCAGCTGGCGGCGACGCGCATCCCGCGATCCGCTCACATCCAGGATCAAGCGGGAGAACCGACCCGTGCTGCTCTGAACCGCAAGGCGGGTGAGCTCCTGGAGCGCCGAAACCGTGTCGGGGTTAGCCAGGATCCGCAACGAGTCGTCGTCACCATCCGACTCGATGGACACGTAGGCACGCCCGTTGCGCACATCCATGGCCAAGTCGCCGTCGACGTCGACGATGTCGAGCAGGCCTTCCAGGAAGTCCGCCGCGGCGTCGCCCTCCTGCTCGAGCTGCTCGATCGACTCGGATTCGGGCGCGGTGTGCACAGTCTCAGTCATCTGCGGAGTCCTCGGGGATCAGGCGGACGGGGGAGTCGCGGGTGAATCGCCGGTACCCGCGCGCGGAGGCGTGGTGGTCGGCTTCGGACCCTGCTTCTTCGCGCGCTGCTTGCCCACGGGCTGCTGACGCTTCGGGGCAGCGGCGCGCTTGCGCTCTGCTTCCTCGAGAAGACGCGCCTGCTCGGCCTCGTACTTCTCCATCGTGATGACGCGACCCTTCGCGTCGAGCGCCTTGCCTCGACGCGCGAGTCGCTCTTCACGTGCCTTGGCTGCCTCGGACCCGGGGGTCGGCAGGTTACGGATGACGAGGAACTGCTGAACCATCGTCCACAGGTTGCTCACGAACCAGTACACGACGACGCCGAGCGGGAAGAACACACCGGAGAAGATGAAACCGAGCGGCAGGATGAAGAGCATGATGCGCTGCATCTGGTACGCCTGGCCGGTCTTGGCCTCGGGGGAGAGGTTCTTAGAGATGATCTGCAGCTGCGTGAAGAACTGCGACGAGATCATCAGCACCACGAGCACGATCAGGATGATGACCGTCGTCGTGCCGTCGGGCTTACCCCACGCCCCGACCAGAGTGTCGTGCAGAGACGCCACCCCGAACAGCCGAGCGTCGTAGAACTCCGAGGTCAGATCGGCGTTCAGGAGGCCGACGCCACCGATCCCCTGCGTGGCGTGCTTTGCGACGTCGTTGAGCACGCTGTACAGCGAGAAGAAGACCGGCATCTGCACCAGCAACGGCAGGCACCCCGAGATGGGGGTCGTCCCGTGCTTCTTATACAGGGCCATGGTTTCGCGGCTCATCGCCTCGCGGGAGAGCTGATCCTTCTTGCCGCGGTACTTCTCCTGAACTTTTCGCAGTTCAGGAGCGATTTCCATCATCTTTCGCTGGCTCTTGATCTGCTTCACGAACAGCGGGATCAGGGCGGCGCGGACGACGATGACGAGGCCGACGATCGACAGCACCCACGCGATACCGGAGTCCGGGGCGAGGCCCAGGAACGTCCAGACGGAGTGCCAGCCGACGAGAACGAGCTCCACGAGCCACTTCAGTGGCCAGAGGATCGTTCCGAGAAGATCGAATCCGCCGGACGACTGTTGCGCGGCAGAAGCAAGTACCAGATCCACGGGGATCAGTCCTTTCTGACAGGCACGACGAAACCGTGCCGGGTGAGAGCGTGCGAGAAGTGGGGGTGCGGCGAAGGGTCGTCGATGCCGCCCTCGGCCCACGGATGGCACCGCGCGATACGAGCAGCGGCCATCGCCGCGCCCTTGACTGCGCCGTGCTGCTGGACTGCACCGACCGCGTAGGCCGAACAGGAGGGGTAGTAGCGGCAGACGTCGCCGTACGTGTGGGAGATCGTGGCGCGATACCCGTGCAGAAGGGCGAGCGCGGCGTTCCGGGGAACGAGGGGGATGCTGGCGAGCCACCCGCCGGTCGGCAGATGCGCGGTCCCGACGGATGCGGCCGGCAGCGTCGACGTGCTCACGATGCGCTCCGGGCCAGGCATCTGTTCACGTGGGCGTCCAGCTCCTGGAAGCTCGCGTCGGCGGCCCCCGGAAGTGCACGCACGACAACGTCCGCGCCCCGACCGAGAGTCGGGAGCGCGGACGCGCAGATGGCCTTGAGTCGACGTCTGACCGTGTTGCGGACGACGGCGGAACCGACCTTCTTGCTCACGATGAAACCGAATCGTGCGGCTCGGTCCTCACCGGTCGCCACCACGTAGGTGACGGTGTGAGGCCCGGAACATCGCACGCCGCGACGGACGACAGCCTTGTACTCGGCGCCGTCGGTCAGTCGGTTCGGCCGCGAGAGCAACGCTCGGGTCAGGCCGAGAGCTCGGTGCGCCCCTTGGCGCGACGAGCCGAAAGGATCGAACGACCGGCGCGGGTGCGCATACGGGCGCGGAAGCCGTGCTTCTTGGCGCGGCGGCGGTTGTTGGGCTGGAACGTGCGCTTGCTCATGGAATCACTCCGGATGGGTTGTCACCGGAACGCTCTCACCGGGGACGGACGGGACTGCCTCGAGGGCATAAGTCAACCGACTAAGGCTACGTCGGCGGAGCCCAGAACTCAAACCGAACTCGGCAAGAGGGCATTATCCACAGCTTGGGGACAACTCCGACGACACGACACACCCCCGGAACTACAGTGGAGTTTGCTCTGCGACGCCACCGTAGCTAGCGTTGCTCCGGCACTTATCCACAGGGGCTGAAGCCGAGAAGGAGACCATGTCAGCGCAGGAGTCTCCCGACGTCCCCGTGTGGTCGGACGCACTACGCATCCTCTCGAAGGACGACCGCGTCTCGCCGCAGATGCACGGGTTCCTGGCCCTCGCGGTTCCGCAGGGGATCATGGCCGGCACCCTGTACCTCGACGTCCCGAACGACCTGACCGCCGCCCAGCTCAACAAGCGGCTAAGGTCGGTCATCCTCGAGGCTCTCGCCCAGGCATCCACCGGCGACGAGGTCAGCGCATTCCGCGTCGTCGTGAACCCCGAACTCATCGACGCCCACCTGTCTGCGCCCCTCGCCGTGCAGACGTCTCCGATCGAGACGGCGCCGGCGCCCGTAGAGGAACGTGTCGACATCGCCCCGAGCGGACGCGCCGACACGCGACTGAATCCCAAATACACCTTCGACCGCTTCGTCATCGGACAGTCGAACCGCTTCGCCCACGCCGCGGCGGTCGCCGTCGCAGAAGCACCGGCGAAGGCGTACAACCCGCTCTTCATCTACGGCGACTCCGGGCTCGGTAAGACGCACCTGTTACATGCGATCGGCGACTACGCGTTGACCATGTATCCGGGCATCAAGGTGCGTTACGTCTCCAGCGAAGAGTTCACGAACGACTTCATCAACTCGATCGCCAACAACCGCGGGTCGGCGTTCCAGGCCCGTTACCGCGATGTCGACATCCTGCTGATCGACGACATCCAGTTCCTGCAGGGTCGCGCCGAGACCCAGGAAGCCTTCTTCCACACCTTCAACACGCTGCACGATCACGACAAACAGGTCGTGATCACGAGCGATGTGCCCCCGAAGCACCTCACCGGCTTCGAAGATCGGATGCGGAGTCGCTTCGAGTGGGGCCTGATCACCGATGTGCAGGCGCCCGACCTCGAGACGCGCATCGCGATCCTTCGCAAGAAGGCCCAGAACGAGCGTCTCCAGATCCCCGACGAGGTGCTGGAGTACATCGCAACGGTCGTCTCGAGCAACATCCGCGAACTCGAGGGTGCGCTCATCCGCGTCTCCGCATTCGCGAGCTTGAACCGCTCGACCCTCGACATGTCCCTCGCGCAGCAGGTGCTCCGCGACATCATCGACCAGGACGACGCCAACGTCATCTCGCCGACCGACATCATCACCGCGACCGCCCAGTACTTCAAGCTCTCCGTCGACGACCTCTACGGGTCGAGCCGGTCGCAGGCGATTGCAACGGCACGCCAGATCGCGATGTATCTGTGCCGCGAGCGCACGAACCTGTCGCTGCCGAAGATCGGCCAACTGTTCGGCAACCGTGATCACACGACCGTCATGTACGCGTACAAGAAGATCAGCGACCTCATGAAAGAGCGTCGCTCGATCTACAACCAGGTCTCCGAGATCACCACCCAGCTGGGCCGCGTCGGTCGCTGAGCCCCTCGCCGTGCCTCGCGCGGATGCGGTCGACCTCGAACCGGGGGCCGTTCGGCGCGCCGTGACGGCCCGACTTGACAGCGCCCCGGGTCGTGCCGACAATCCGCTTTACACAGTGTGGAAAACCTGTGGATAACTGTGAGCCACGCCGCCCGGAATGTGAACTGCAGGTGGTCGACCTGTGGACAACGTTCGTGAGGGGGGTATCCGGTGAATGACACTTCGACAGCGGTTTCCTCAGGGATTCCACAACTCACACGCGTGTAGTTCCCGCTCGCCGACAGTCATCCACCGAGTTATCCACAGTTCCCACAGCTGTTAACAAGATGAATATCCCTTTCTCATTGAAAACCCTTCGATCACCTTTACAGCGGATCGATCGCCGGTCTTCGCGCCCCTCAACGGCGGCACTAGCATGGGAAGGCCCAGCCCGTCACCGAGGGAGCGTCCGTGAAGTTCCACGTCAATCGCGATGTATTCAGCGAAGCTGTGTCCTTCGTGGTCAAGCTCCTGCCCCAGCGGAACCCGCAGCCGATCCTGGCCGGTGTTCTGATCGAGGCATCGGCCGAGGGGCTTTCGCTCTCGGCCTTCGACTACGAGGCATCCGCCCGAACGACGATCGATGCCACGGTCGACGAACCCGGCACGATCCTGGTGCACGGCCGATTGCTCTCCGACATCGCGAGCCGCCTTCCGAACGCGCCGATTCAGATAACGGTCGACGATGACGGGATTCTGCTGACCTGCGGTTCCGCGCGATTCACTCTTGCGTCCATGCCGGTGCAGGAATATCCCGCGATTCCCGAGGTCAGCGGCGAGTCCGGCCTGGTTCCGGCCGATGACTTCGCCACCGCGATCGCTCAGGTCGCCTTCGCAGCGTCCCGAGATGACGTCACCCCGGTGCTCACGGGTGTTCAGCTCGAGGTCAGTGGCAACCAGCTCAGCCTCGTCGCCACCGACCGCTACCGCGTGGCGCTCCGCCAGATTCCGTGGGACGGCCCGGCCGTCGCCGAGGGCGAGACCACGACGGCCCTCGTGCCGGCGCGCACCCTGCAGGAGGTCGGAAAGACCTTCTCGCACGGCGAGAACATCTCGATCGCCTTCTCGGGGTCCGGAGATCGCGAGATCATCGCGTTCACCTCCGGCAACAAGACCGTCACCTCGCTGCTGATTAAGGGCAATTTCCCGCCCGTGCGCCGCTTGTTCCCCGAGCAGACCGACCACCACGCCGTGGTCAACACCGCCGAACTCGCCGAAGCCGTGCGTCGTGTGGCTCTCGTGCTCGACCGTTCCGCGCCATTGCGTTTCACGTTCGGCGCCGAGGGCGTGGCCATGGAGGCATCCGGCACCGAGCAGGCCCGCGCCTCTGAGTCGGTCGACTCGACGCTGACCGGCGAAGACGTCACGTTGGGCCTCAACCCGCAGTACCTGCTCGAGGCTCTGGCAGCCGTGCGCAGCGAGTTCACCCGCGTGACTTTCACGTCGAGCGACAACGCCAACAAGTTGAGCCCGATCCTCGTCACCCCCCAGACCTCGGTCGACAAGGGCGGCGAGGGCTCGTTCAAGTACCTGCTCCAGCCGAACCTGTTGCTCCGCTGATCGATCGGGCCAGGCCGGAGTCGGCGGCCCCGGGTAGTCTGACCCGGTGATCGTGGAGCAGCTGAGTCTTGTCGACTTCCGCAACTACGCACACGCTGAACTCGCTCTGGCGCCGGGTGCCAACCTGCTGGTCGGCCGCAACGGTCAAGGAAAGACGAACCTCGTCGAGGCCATCACCTACCTCGCGACTCTCGGGTCGCACCGGGTCTCGGCCGACGCCCCGCTCGTGCGTTCGGGGGCGGATGCGGCGATCGTTCGCACGCGACTCGCACACGGAGAGCGTCGTGTGATCCTCGAGATCCAGATCAACAAGCAGGGGTCGAACAAGGCGCGCGTCGGCGGCGCTCCGGTGCGCAGTTCCGAACTCCCCCGTTACGCGCAGGTCGTGCTCTTCGCTCCGGAAGACCTGCAGATCGTTCGTGGTGATCCCTCGGCCCGCCGCCGTTTCGCGGATCAGCTGCTCGTGCAGCGCGCCCCGCGCATGTCGGGGGTGCTCGGCGACTACGACCGGGTGCTCCGGCAACGCACCGCCCTGCTCAAATCGGCTCGCGCCCGCGGGCTCCGCGCCGAGGCGCTGCCGACCCTCGACGTGTGGGACGACAAGCTCATCGCGCTCGGTACCGAGATCATCGAGGCGCGGGCGCGCCTCGCTCGGGAACTGCATCCGCCGCTGGTCGAGGCGTACGCCGCCATCGCCGGCGCCGACCACTCCCCCGAGATCGAGTGGGCGACGTCCATCGCCGGTGCCGATCCCGAAGAAGACACGGCCGCGACGACCATTGTCGCGTCCGGTGACACGGCGGAGGCCTTCCGTGCCGCGCTGACGGCGAAGCGGTCGGCCGAGATCGAGCGCGGCGTCACGCTCGTCGGACCCCACCGCGACGATCTCGTGCTCCGCATCCGCTCGCTTCCGGTGAAGGGATACGCGTCGCACGGCGAATCGTGGTCGGTCGCGTTGGGCTTGCGCCTCGCCTCCGCGCAGCTTCTTCGCGCCGAGAGCTCGCTGGGCGACCCGATCGTGATCCTCGATGACGTGTTCGCCGAGCTCGACGCCGATCGGCGGATGCGCCTTGCGACGCTGGTCGGCGACTTCCAACAGGTGATCGTGACGGCGGCGGTCGAAGCAGACGTGCCGGCCGGTCTCCGCGGCCGCACCGTACGGATCGACGCCGGACAGATTCGGGAGGTCGACGATGACGGACGATGACATCCCCGAGACGATGGCGACCTACCTGCGGCTGCGTGGACTCGAACCGACGAGCCGGAAGGGTGCGCGGCGCAAGCGTCGCCTGCCGGGAGACGACAACGCACCCTTCACCCCCGGTCGCGATCCGCACGGACTCGGCGATGTGCTCGCGAAGTGGACCAAGCAGGCCGGCTGGGATCCGCTGCTCGCGCGAGAAGATCTCGTGCTGCAGTGGCGCGACGTCGCAGGAGATGAGACCGCTCAGCACACCCGGCCGGTGGGTCTGGATGCCGGTGTTCTCACGGTGCAGTGCGACTCCACGGCCTGGGCGCAGCAGCTTCGACTCATGCGCACGCACATCGTCACGCAGATCGCGCTGCGGTTCCCCGAAGCGGGGGTCGAGAACGTGCGCTTTGTCGGACCGGACGTCCCGTCCTGGAAATGGGGTCCCAGAGCCGTTCCAGGCCGGGGCCCTCGGGATACCTACGGATAACCCACGTACGGACGTACCTCTTCGCGTTTCGTGACGCTACACGGGCGTACACGCCCCGCGATCCGAGCCGACTTGATAGAATCAAGAGGCCCCCTCTACTGAACCGGAGCGCTCGACACATATGACGTCCCCTACACCCCCCAGCGTTTCCGACAGCGAAGCGAAAAAGCGCGAACAAAGCGGTGATGAGTACGGCGCCGACAACATTCAGGTGCTGGAGGGGCTCGAGGCGGTTCGCAAGCGCCCGGGCATGTACATCGGCTCGACCGGGCCGCGCGGACTCCATCACCTGGTCTACGAGATCGTCGACAACTCGGTCGATGAGGCCCTCGCCGGGTACTGCGACCGCATCGAGGTAACGATCCTCGCCGACGGTGCAGTGCGTGTCGTCGACAACGGCCGCGGCATCCCCGTCGACATCCACAAGGCCGAGGGAAAGTCGACCGTCGAGGTCGTGCTCACGGTTCTGCACGCCGGCGGCAAGTTCGGCGGCGGCGGATACGCGGTCTCGGGCGGACTGCACGGCGTCGGTTCCTCCGTTGTGAACGCGCTGTCCACGCGCCTCGATGTCGAGGTGCGTCGTCAGGGATCCGTCTGGCGTCAGTCGTACGCCGGGGGCGGCGTGCCGCAGGCACCGCTCGCGCAAGAAGAAGACAGCGTCGACACCGGCACGACGATCACGTTCTGGCCCGACCCGGAGATCTTCGAGTCGGTCGAGTTCGACTACGACACCCTCCGCACCCGCTTCCAGCAGATGGCGTTCCTGAACAAGGGCCTCGCGATCTCGCTGCGCGACGAGCGCACCGAGCACTCGGTCGATGACGAGGTCGACGGCCAGCGCGTGGCCACGCAGCCGCACGACGAGTTCCTCTACGAGCGGGGCCTCGTGGACTACGTCGAGTACCTGAACCGTGT
This sequence comes from Microbacterium sp. cx-59, assembly GCF_020805625.1. NCBI lineage: Bacteria > Bacillati > Actinomycetota > Actinomycetes > Micrococcales > Microbacteriaceae > Microbacterium > Microbacterium sp. cx-59. The sequence goes on along the minus strand of NZ_JAJHGO010000007.1, from coordinate 592,050 downwards.
GCGCAAGTCCGAGCCGGTCAACGACCAGATCATCGACTTCGAGACCGAAGACACCGAGCGCAAGATCGCGCTGGAGCTCGCGATGCAGTGGACGACGTCGTACACGGAGAACGTCTTCACCTACGCGAACACGATCAACACGCACGAGGGCGGTACGCACGAAGAGGGCTTCCGTGCCGCGCTGACCACGCTCGTGAACAAGTACGCGCGCGCGCAGAACATGCTCAAGGAGAAGGATGACAACCTCTCCGGCGACGATGTGCGCGAGGGGCTGACCGCGGTCATCTCGGTGAAGCTGTCGGAGCCGCAGTTCGAGGGCCAGACGAAGACCAAGCTCGGTAACACCGAGGCGAAGGCCTTCGTCCAGAAGGTCGTCGGCGATCAGCTCGGTGACTGGTTCGATCGCAACCCGCAGCAGGCGAAGAACATCGTCCGCAAGGCGATGGATGCGAACACCGCACGTCTCGCGGCCCGTAAAGCCCGCGAGACCGCGCGACGCAAGAGCGTCTTCGAGTCGGCATCCATGCCCGACAAGCTGAAGGACTGCACGAGCAAGGACGCGTCGATCAGTGAGATCTTCCTCGTCGAGGGTGACTCGGCCGGTGGCTCGGCGGTGCAGGGTCGCGACCCGCACACGCAGGCGATCCTGGCCCTTCGCGGCAAGATCCTGAACGTCGAGCGCGCACGCCTCGACCGTGCCCTCGGCAACAACGAGGTGCAGGCCATGATCCAGGCCTTCGGAACCGGCATCGGCGAGGACTTCTCGATCGAGAAGGCGCGCTATCACAAGATCGTCCTGATGGCGGATGCCGACGTCGACGGCCAGCACATCACGACGCTTCTGCTGACTCTCCTGTTCCGCTACATGCGCGGTCTCATCGAGGCCGGTTACGTCTACCTCGCGCAGCCGCCGCTGTACCGACTCAAGTGGTCGAACTCGCCCCACGAGTACGTCTACAGCGATGCCGAGCGCGACGCGCTGCTCGCCGCCGGTGTCGCGGGGAACAAGCGCATCCCGAAAGACAACGGCATCCAGCGTTACAAGGGTCTCGGTGAGATGAACGCGAAGGAGCTGTGGGAGACGACGATGAACCCCGCCACCCGCACGCTTCTGCAGGTCACGATCGACGATGCGGCCGCCGCGGACGAGATCTTCTCGACCCTGATGGGCGAGGACGTCGAGTCCCGTCGCACCTTCATCCAGCGCAACGCCAAGGACGTCCGCTTCCTCGACATCTGATACTTCGTCTCGGCGCTGTGCGCCTCGTTCAGCATCCGGTCCCTGAACGAGCGAAGCGAGACGAAGGGCCCACGGGAGAATAGACAGGTACATGACTGACGAAGAGCGCCCCAACGAGGCACCCGAGCACGACCACGGCAGGATCGACCAGGTCGACCTACAGTCGGAGATGCAGCGCAGCTACCTCGACTACGCGATGAGCGTCATCGTCGGACGCGCGCTGCCGCGCGTCGAAGACGGACTGAAGCCCGTTCACCGTCGCGTGATCTACGGCATGTACGACGGCGGATTCCGCCCCGACAAGTCGTTCTCGAAGTGCGCGCGCGTCGTCGGCGAGGTGATGGGTCAGTACCACCCGCACGGTGACTCGCCGATCTACGACGCCCTCGTGCGTCTCGTGCAGCCGTGGTCGCTGCGCTACCCGCTGGCCCTCGGTCAAGGAAACTTCGGTTCGCCGGGCAACCAGGGCGCCGCCGCCCCGCGGTACACCGAGACGAAGATGGCTCCGCTCGCGCTCGAGATGGTGCGCGACATCGAAGAGGACACCGTCGATTTCGTCGACAACTATGACGGTCAGACGCAGGAGCCGGTCGTTCTGCCGGCCCGATTCCCGAACCTGCTGGTCAACGGCTCGGTCGGCATCGCGGTCGGTATGGCCACCAACATCCCGCCGCACAACCTCCGCGAGGTGTCCGACGGTGTGCTGTGGGCCCTCGATCACCCCGAGGCCACGCACGAGGAGCTCCTCGAGGCCCTCATGCAGCGGATCAAGGGACCGGACTTTCCGACCTCCGCGCAGATCCTCGGTACCCGGGGAATCCAGGAGGCGTACCGCACGGGCCGCGGCTCGATCACGATGCGCGCCGTCGTCAACATCGAAGAGATCCAGGGCCGCACGTGCCTCGTGGTCACCGAGTTGCCGTACCAGGTGAACCCCGACAACGTGGCGGTGAAGATCCGCGATCTCGCCCGCGACGGCAAGATCACCGGAATCGCCGACATCCGCGACGAGTCGAGCGATCGCACGGGTCAGCGCCTGGTCGTCGTGCTCAAGCGCGACGCCGTCGCGAAGGTCGTGCTGAACAACCTGTACAAGCACACGCAGCTGCAAGACAACTTCGGCGCGAACATGCTCGCGATCGTCGACGGCGTGCCCCGCACGCTCTCGCTCGACGGGTTCGTGACGTACTGGATCGCTCACCAGATCGACGTCATCGTGCGCCGCACGGCGTACCGCCTGCGCAAAGCCGAAGAGCGCATGCACATCCTGCGCGGGTACCTCAAGGCGCTCGACGCGCTCGACGAGGTCATCGCGCTCATCCGCGCGTCGGCGACGGTCGACGACGCGCGCGGCGGACTGAAGAGACTGCTCGAGATCGATGACGTGCAGGCGGACGCGATCCTCGCGATGCAGCTGCGTCGCCTGGCGGCTCTCGAGCGCCAGAAGATCATCGACGAGGCCACCGAGCTTCAGACGCAGATCGCCGACTACCAGGACATCCTGCAGAGCCGCGAACGTCAGAATGCGATCGTCCGTGCCGAACTCACCGAGATCGTCGCGAAGTACGGCGACGAGCGGCGCACGCAGATCCTCTTCGGTTTCGACGGCGACATGTCGGTCGAAGACCTGATTCCCGAAGAGGAAATGGTCGTCACGATCACGCGCGCCGGGTACATCAAGCGCACCCGTAGCGACAACTACCGCTCGCAGCACCGCGGCGGCAAGGGCGTCAAGGGTGCGCAGCTGCGCGCGGACGACGTCGTGGAGCACTTCTTCGTCACGACCACGCACCACTGGTTGCTGTTCTTCACGACCAAGGGCCGCGTGTACCGCGCCAAGGCGTACGAGGTGCCGGAGGCCGGCCGCGACGCGAAGGGCCAGCACGTCGCGAACCTGCTCGCCCTGCAGCCGGACGAAGAGATCGCGCAGATCCTCGACATCCGCGACTACGCGGCTGCCTCCTATCTCGTGCTGGCCACTCGCGGCGGCCTCGTGAAGAAGACGCGCCTCACCGAGTACGACACGAACCGCCAGGGCGGCGTCATCGCGATCAAGCTGCGCGAGGACGACGAGCTCGTCAGTGCGCTGCTCGTCGACGAGACCGACGACATCCTGCTGGTCAGCCGTCACGGCATGTCGCTGCGCTTCACCGCCACCGATTCGTCGCTGCGCCCGATGGGCCGCTCGACCGAGGGCGTGAAGGGCATGTCGTTCCGCGACGTCGACAGCCTGCTGTCCGCATCCGTCGCAAGCCATGACGGCGACGTCTTCGTGGTGACCGAGGGCGGGTACGCGAAGCGCACAGATGTCGACCAGTACCGGGTGCAGAGCCGCGGCGGCCTGGGCATCAAGGTGGCCAAGTTGAACGACGATCGAGGGGTCCTCGCGGGCGCTCTGATCGTCGGTGACGACGACGAGGTCCTCGTGGTTCTTGCCAGCGGCAAGGTGGTACGCTCTGCCGTGGCCGAGGTGCCTGCCAAGGGTCGCGACACGATGGGTGTGGTCTTCGCTCGTCCCGACGACGATGACCGGATCATCGCGATCGCTCGGAACTCCGAGCGACGACTGGCCGCAGTCATCGACGAAGCCGCGGATGCAGCGGATGCGTCCTCCCCCGTCCCCGACGAAAGTACTGAGGCATGAGCACGGTAGCCGACAAGCTCGCCAAGAAATCGAGCAGCAAGACCAGCGCCAAGCAGGTTCGCCTTCGTCTCGTCTACGTCGACTTCTGGTCGGCCGTGAAGCTGTCGTTCCTCGCGGCGGTGTCGCTCGCGATCGTGACGGTGGTCTCGTTCTTCCTGGTCTACATGATCGTGCAGACCACGGGCCTGATCGGCAAGGCCGACGAGTTCTTCGCTTCGTTCTCCGACGGCTCGCTCTCGCTCAGCCAGTTCGTGGGCCTGCCCCAGGTGATGGCATTCGCGGCGGTCGTCGCGATCTTGAACCTGGTCGTCATCACCGTGCTCGGTGCGGTGGTGGCCGGCATCTACAACCTCGCGGTGAAGGTGACCGGCGGACTGCTCGTCGGGTTCACCTCGAACTGACCCGCGATTCGTGAAATCCCGTCGCGTCCGGTAAAGTCTTGGAGGTTGGCGGCGCGAGTCGGCAGCGATTCGGGGCTATAGCTCAGTTGGTTAGAGCGCTTCACTGATAATGAAGAGGTCCCAGGTTCAAATCCTGGTAGCCCCACCATCCAGCCCCGGGGCCTTAGCTCAGTTGGTAGAGCGCCTGCTTTGCAAGCAGGATGTCAGGAGTTCGAATCTCCTAGGCTCCACAGATGCGAGAAGGACCGGCCCGTCAGGGTCGGTCCTTCTCGCATTATTCGGGTTCTGTGATTGGAACCGTGAGCCTAGCGAACGGTCGATGGGCCCCCGCGCGTGTGGGTTGCGCGATCAGTCGGTCTCGTCGTCGTCAAAGGCTTCGAGCACGATTTCCAGGCGCGGGCGCCGCATACCGAGACCGCCGCTGCGCTGGCCGCCTTCGCGGGCGCCCGACATCGCTCCGGGCGGCATCATCATCCGGTTGCTCGCTCCGGCTCCGGACGCAGCACTGGCGGTCGTCGAGACCGCGGCCGCGGTCGCCATTCCGGTGATTCCGGACGTGTGCATACCGGTCCCCGCGACCGAACCCTGTCCGCCCAAGGCGGTGATCGAACCCCCGCCGCCGGCGTTGATGGACCCGGGCGTTCCCCCGGTGCCGGAGACGGTTCCTCCCGACATCGGGGCATCCGCGGTCAGATCCGCACCGATGCCGTCGATGCGGGTGACGCCGGACGGGCTGTAGTGCCAGGCATCCGCCGTCGAGTTCGCCCGAACCAGGTCGGCGTAGCCCGAGGCGCCGAGTCGCGTCGCGCCGGAGGCATCTGTGACCGTTCCGGCCGTGATCGACGCCGCCTGTGCGCTTCCGCCGAGGAGGGTCGACATCATCGCCCCCGTGTTGCCGAAGAGCGAACGGAGCTGGCCGACGAGCCCGGTGAGGGCCTTTACCGACTTCAGCACCTGCGTGAGTGGTCGCACGACCTTGTTCACGAGCTGGTTGACCTTGGTCACGACCCGCGCGATCGCGTACCCCATCCCCAGTCCCATGGAGGCGGCCACGACCGCCATCGCTTCGATCGCCACCGAGATCACCTGCGAGATCGCCTGCTTCACGATCCCCTGCATCCTCGTGACGAGCGTCGAGGCGCTGAGAAGACCGGTCGCCGCGGATTCCGCCCACTCGCCGGATGCGGCGAGGTGCCGCGAGGTGTCTTGCGCGAACCGGATGTACGTCGTCACCGTGTCGCCCGAAAGGCCCTCGAGATCGCGGAGTCGCGATGTGAGCACCGAGCCCGTCTCGCGCATCGTCGCGCCGGCGGACGTCCACTGCCGCGCGACCGACGCGACATTGGACTCGCTGCCGGCCAGCTGCTCGAGCCAGGTGCTGAGCGGCTTGATGTGGTTCATGACCCACCCGAGGCCGCAACTGGCGATCGTGCCGATCGGATCGCTGAGCGCCGCTCCGGCATTACCGAGCGTGTCGAGGAACGCGATCCCCCCGTCGAGCCAGTTGCCCTCGCGGACGGCGGACGACAGCGTGCGTCCGTCGTCGAGGAGCCGGCTGCCCGAGTACGGCGAGATGAAGGCGGCGCCGGTGCTCACAGGCCGAGTCCGTTCTCGAGGTCACGCAGTGTCGTCACGGTGTCGTCTTCGAACTGCTCCCACTGCGCCGCGGTGCCGCGGAGCTCCCCCGCCGTCCGCAGAAGCAGCGACTCGTCGGCGCCGAGAAGCCCGGATGCGGCCGCCGACATGGCCAGACTCGGCGGCACGAGGAACGCGCACAGGATGCCGAACGCACCGGACGCCAGGTCGCCGCCCTTCAGCACCGACAACGCGGATGTCACGTCGTTCGCCAGTGAATCCACGAACGCGGCGTGCTGGCGGAGCCGGTCGAAATCGAGGGCGATGTCTTCAGCCATGGAGGTCTCCTGATTGGTTTCTATGCGGTCGGGCCCGCAGAGCGGAGTTGGCGGGTGATCGGGTCGTCGGGTCCGAGAAGCTGCTCGACGGATTCGAGGGTCGCGCGACGGGAATCAGCTTCGGCCGCGCGGATGAGGCCCAGGATCTCGTGCGACAAGCGCTGGGCGCCTCGCCCCAGTGCGGGCTCCGAGATGCGCAGCGCCGTGACGCGCCCGGTCGAGTCGACCTCGAGCCGGATATCGCGACGCGGCGAAACGGCCTCGCCGCGTACCTGCGCGAGGGCTGCTTCGAACGCGGGCATCTTCGCGGCGCGCTCCTCACTGCGGCGGGCGTCGGCCTCGACCCGGGCGAGAACCTCATCGGGGTCCGCGTACACGTCATCAAAAGACACGTCGTCACCGTAAACCAGACCCGTGAACAGCGCGGAGAGTTATCCACAGGTCACACGGAGACGGTTATAGAGTCGCCCGCATGGATCTGCGCGTCGCGGCTTATGCGGTCATCACGGATGAGGATGACCGCATCCTGCTCGCCCACTGGATGGAGGGCCGCCACAGCGCCTGGACGCTCCCCGGCGGCGGCCTCGAAGCGGGCGAGGACCCCGAGCACGCGGCACGCCGCGAGATCCTGGAAGAGACCGGATACCGCGCGATGGTCGGACCGCTTCTCGGCATCCATTCGCGAGTGATCCCGGCGGGCCGGCGCATCGCCGAGTCCGAAGAGCCGTTGCACACGCTGCGGATCGTCTACCGGGGGCGGATCACCGGCGGCGAGCTCCGCGATGAGCTCGATGGATCGACCGACGAGGCACGGTGGTTCCCCGTGGCTGAGGTATCGGCGTTGCAGCGCGGAAAGCTCGTCGACATCGGCCTGCGGATGGCCGGGCTGCTCGACTGACCTCGCGGCGCGAGTGGTCTACGACGCGTCGGGAAGAGGCGCCGTGATGTCGGCAACCGTCGCCGACAGCGCAGCGATGAGCTCGTCTGCATCTGTGAACAGGCTGTACCCGTGGGCGCCCGCCCCCAGCGCGATGCGGCGACCCCGAATGCGCTCGTCCGCGAAAACAGGCCACGGATGCGTGCTCCCGAGCGGCACGATCGTGCCCCGCTCGTAGCCGGTCGCTGCCAGGGCGCGGTCCGCATCCGGCATGTGGAGCTTGTTCACCCCGACCACCGCGCGAAGCTTCGGCCACGAGATCGCCCGGTCACCGGGAACCAGGGCGAAAAGGTAGCTGCCGTCGCTTCTGCTGACGACCAGCGTCTTCACGATGTCGTCGGGCTCGAGGCCGAGAAGCGCCGCGGCTTCGGCGAGGCTGCCCGCTGCCGGGCGTTCGACGAGCTCGACGGAAAGACCGAGGGCGGATGCGGCCTGCCGCACCCGCCCCGTCGGATCTCCACTCACGCGTCAGGCGCGCGCAGCGGGTCGTCGGCGACCCAGAGCTCGTCGTCGGCGCGCAGCGTCTGCCAGGCGGCGTACAGCACGCCACCGGCGGCCACGACACCGAGGAGGATGGCGATGACGCCGCCCGCTCCGATGCCCTTCTTCTGCGGCTCGAGCGCCGACAGCTTGCCCGAGAGAGCCCGCGTCGCCTTCTTCGAGTACTTGGCGGCCTTCTTCTGGTACTTGGCCGTGTCGACCGAGATGCCCCGACCCGACGCGATGCGCGACCGCGTGTCGTTGGCGGCGTCCCACACCGACAGTGCGCCACCGACGAGCGCGCCGGCAGCCGGCACCACGTTCTCGGAGAGCACCTTGCGAGACACCTTCACGCCGCGGTCGACGTACGGAGCCGCGTAGCGGTCGTACCCGTCGTGCACGGCAGGCACGATCTGCTCGCGGTTGTAGTGGCCGATCTGTCGCCCGGCTTCGCGCGCGACGTCCGCGGCTTCACCGACGAGCACCTGCTGGGTTTCCCACACCTTCGTGGCGTGGTTCTGGAGCTTTCGAAGCTCCTTCTTCCGCTTGCGGCTGAGGCTCACGTGAGATCCCCCTATTCATGGGTTGTCGTCTGCTCATCCTGCCAGAGGAACCGGCCCGAGAAGGCGGGGCTTGCAGGGAACTCTGAGAGAATGTACCCATGGCCCAGCACACTGCCGTTGCAACGATCCACACCAACCACGGCGATATCGTCGTCAACCTGTTCGGCGATCACGCGCCGCGCACCGTCCAGAACTTCGTCGGACTCTCCGACGGGTCCCAGTCCTGGACCGACCCGGCCACCGGCAAGCCCGGTGAAGGAGCGCTCTACTCCGACGTCGTGTTCCACCGCATCATCCCGAACTTCATGATCCAGGGCGGCGACCCGCTCGGTCAGGGCACGGGCGGACCCGGCTACAACTTCAACGACGAGATCCACCCCGAGCTCACCTTCCAGCAGCCCTACATCCTCGCGATGGCGAACGCGGGTCTGCGCCGCAACGCGATCACGGGCAAGGCCGAGGGCACCAACGGTTCGCAGTTCTTCATCACGACCGACCCGACCCCGTGGCTGCAGGGCAAGCACTCGATTTTCGGCGAGGTCGCGGATGACGCGTCCCGCGCCGTCGTCGACGCGATCGCCGCGGTGCCGACCGGTGCCGGCGACCGCCCGGTCGAGCCCGTCGTCATCTCCACGATCGACATCGCCACGGTCTGATCACCCTTCATCCGTGACGAACCCCGGGTTCGCGGCGAACCGCGACAACTTCTGCTATCGGCATCCGGATCGGCAGAGCTTCGTGCTCTGCCAGCGCTGCCTGCGAACGATCTGCCCTGAGTGTCAGACGCAGGCGGCGGTCGGGGTCATCTGCCCCGAGTGCCTCGCGGAACAGCGTCGCGATCAGACGCCCGCGCAGAAGAAGGCGCAGCGCCGGTGGAGCCGCGGCTCGGGGTCCGTCGCCCTCTCAGGAGACAAGCCCGTCGTCACATACGCCATCATCGGCGTAACGGCGGCCATCTACGTTCTGCAGCTCCTCGTTCCGGGGTTGCAGAGTCTGCTCGCGTTCTACGCGGGCTCGCTCTATCCACAGCTCACCGGCGGACCCTTCGAGCCGTGGCGCTTGCTCACGGCGGCGCTCGTGCATTCGTCGTTCTGGCATTTCGGCCTGAACATGCTCGCGCTTCTCATGATCGGTCGGAGCCTCGAGCCCGCGCTCGGCCGCGCGCGCTTCTTCGCGCTCTACGTGATCGGAGCGCTCGGCGGCTCCGTCGCGGTCGCCCTCATCGCACCGAACCAGTTCGTAGTCGGGGCGTCGGGCGCGATCTTCGCTCTGTTCGGGGCTTTTGTCGTGGTAGCCCGGCATCTCGGCGCGGAGATCGGCGGCATCCTGATCGTGCTCGGGATCAACCTTGTGATCGGGTTCATCCCCGGAATGGGGATCTCCTGGCAGGCCCACGTCGGTGGGCTGATCACGGGCGCCGTGATCGGAATGATCTTCGCTCGTACCCGACAGCAGCGTCAGCGCGGACTGCAGATCGGCCTGCTCGTCGCGTGGACCGTCGTGCTGGTTCTGCTGCTGCTCGTGCCGCCGGTGCTGTACGGCTGAGTGGAGTTATCCACAGATTCATCCACACATGGGGATGAATCACACCGGTGTCATTCGGTCGGGCGGGTCAGCGCCAGCGCGTGGTCATCAGGAAGCCGACGAAGGCGATCCCGAAGCCGATGACGAGGTTCCACGCATCGATACCCGGGATCGGGAACTGCATTCCGCTCAGGTAGAACACCAGCACCCAGATGAGGCCGATGATCATCAGGCCGAGCATGATGGGTTTGAACCAGACGGGATTAGGTGCGGGCTCGCCGGACTGGGCGGGCGTGAGGTCCTCGTCGTTCTCCGGGCGTGCCATGAGGACATCTTAACCGGAGGGTCCCTATGGATCCGTGAACGCCCGGGGCTGATCGACATACGCGACGGTTAGAATCCCGGTGTGACCGACCAGCCAGCCGCGACCAGCCGCCGCGACCGCCGATCGACATCGCGCCGCCCGCGCCGCCGGGTGAGTGTGATCGGTGTCATCGGCGAACTGCTGATCACCGCGGGTGTCGTCGCTCTGCTCTACGTCTCGTGGCAGATGTGGATCGGAGACATCATCTACGGCGCCGAGCGGGCGGATGAAGCGCAGGCGCTGTCGCAGCAGTGGCAGCAGGAGTACGAGGAACAGGCCGCGGCATCCCCGGCGCCCACCGAGAGCTCCACGACAGAGCCCTCCTCGTCTGTGCCAACCGAGGTCGAACCGGTCGTGGCTCCGGAAGCCGCCGACGGAGAGACCTTCGGCACGATGTGGGTACCGCGATGGGGTCCGGACTACGCGATGAAGATCGCGGGAGGCACGTCCCGCGCTCGCACCCTCGACCCGATCGGCATCGGTCACTACCCGAGCACGCCCATGCCGGGAGCCGAGGGGAACGTCGCGCTCGCGGCGCACCGCACGACGTTCGGCAAACCGTTCAACCGGCTGGCGGATCTGCACGTCGGCGACGCGATCGTCATCGAGACGCAGGACGGCTGGTACACCTACCGCTTCCGGACGCTCGAATACGTCACGCCCGATCAGATCGAGGTGACCGCGCCCGTGCCGCAGCAGCCGGGGCTCGCCGCGAACGGCCGCTACCTGACCATGACGAGCTGCAGCCCCATGTATTCGCTCGCGGAGCGCATCATCGGCTACAGCGTGTTCGATTCCTTCACGCCGCGCTCGGCGGGCGCACCGGCATCTCTCACCGAGGCGGTCACCTGATGTACGCAGCGCTCTGGCGTGTTCTTCCCGGCCCGTGGTGGGTGCGGCTGTTCATCGTGCTGATTCTCGTCGCCGCGGTGCTCTACGGACTGTTCTTCTTCGTCTTCCCGTGGGCCGCCCCATTTCTCAACCCGCAAGAGGTCACCGTCGAGTGAGCGCGCCGGTGGCGCCGCATCCGATCCTCGTCGTCGACAACCACGACAGCTTCGTGCACACGTTGATCGGCTACTTCGAAGAGCTCGGTGCGACGTTGTCGGTGCGTGAAGCCGACGAGATCGATCCGGATGCGGCCGCGGCCGCCCTAAAGGGGTTCGCCGGTGTGGTGATCTCTCCCGGGCCGGGTGCCCCCGAGGACGCAGGCGCCTCGATTGCGGTGGTGCGGGCCGCAGCGGAGCGCGCGCTACCGCTTCTCGGTGTCTGCCTCGGCCACCAGGCGCTGGCCGTCGCCTACGGCGCGAGCGTGGCGCAGGCACCCGAACTCATGCACGGCATGACGTCGGCGGTGGAGCACGGCGGCACCGGGCTGTTCGCCGGCATCCCGTCGCCGTTCACGGGCGGGCGTTACCACTCGCTCTCGGTGCGCCCCGAGACGATCCCCGCCGATCTGGTCGTCACGGCGCGCACCGCCGAGGGCACGGTGATGGCGCTCGCGCATCGGACGCTGCCGCTCGTGGGCGTGCAGTTCCACCCCGAGAGCGTGCTGACCGAGCACGGATACCGCCTGTTGGGCGGCTGGCTCGAGTCGACCGGGCTGACGGATGCGGCGGCCCGTGGAGCGGAGATGTCTCCGCACCGGGGGCGCGCGGCGCTCAGCCCGAGCAGTGCGTGAGCGTGATCTCCGACTGGATCGGTACCTCGCCGGGCGCGAGCGACATGACCTTAACCGTGTTCGGGCTCGTCGCCGGGCACTCCGGGTCTTCTGCCTGAACGACGACGAGTCCGAGAGCTTCGATGTCGCGGGTGGCCGCGTCCAACGTGTAACCGGTGACGTCGTTCAGCACGACGCGTCCGCTCGCGACCCGCAGGTTGACGGTGGTGCCCACGGGAAGCTCGGTGCCCGCCGCGACTTCGCCGTCTGCCGTGAGTGCGGTCAAGACGATTCCGCCAGCGGTTTGCGGGTCGTTGACCGACGTGATGATGCCGACGGCGAGGCCGGAGCCGACCAGAGCATCCCGCGCGGCCTGCTCGTTGAGCCCGGTGACCGGTGGCAACGCCGCGGTCTCCCTCCCCGTCGAGACGTAGACCGTGACGGTTTGACCCGGCTGCACCGAGGTTCCTGACGCCGGGTCGGTGCGCACGACATTGCCCTCGGCGATCTGCTCGTCGGGGACAGCCTGGCGAACAGCGACGAGGTCGTCGCCTTCGAGTACGTCGACCGCGCGTTCGTACGTCATGGTCGACACGTCCGGCACGATCCGGGCACTGTCGGGCACGTTGTCGTTCGGTCGGATGGTGAGCACCCAGAAGAGCACGGAGATCAGGAGTACCGCGAGCACCGCGACGCCCGACCAGATCCACGCGACCGGCGGGCCCGCCTGCGTGCGGCGCATCGTCGTGTCGGTGGAGAGCTGGCGCAGCGATCGCGCCGTCTCGGCGGCCTGGCGGGGGTTCGCCCCGTACAGCTCGCTCGTCAGCGCGCCGACCTTGCGCTTGCTCGGCGCCCGTCCGGTGAGCCCCTCTTCGACCGCGGCACGGAACGTCGGTGCGTCCTGATACCGCTGGTACGGGTCCTTGGCGAGGGCGCGCAGCACCACGGCGTCGAGGCCGCGGGGGAGGTCGTCGACGATCTCGCTCGGCGGCGTCGGCGTCTCGCTGACGTGCTGGTACGCGACCGCGACCGGAGTCTCGCCGCGGAACGGCTGGCGCCCGGTCAGCATCTCGTACAGCACGACGCCGGTCGAGTAGAGGTCGGCGCGTGCGTCGACCGGCTCGCCCTTGGCCTGCTCGGGCGAGAAGTATGCGGCGGTGCCGAGGATCGTGGTGGTCTCGGCGACGGTGGAGGAGGAATCCGACACGGCGCGCGCGATACCGAAGTCCATGACCTTGACCTGGCCGGTCGGGGTCACCATCACGTTGCCGGGCTTGATGTCGCGGTGCACGACGCCGGCGCGGTGCGAGTACTCGAGAGCCTCGAGGATGCCATCGGTGTAGCGCACGGCATCCGCGGGAGACATGGGGCCCTCGGCGATGACGTCTTTCAGCAGTGCGCCGTGCACGAGTTCCATGACGATGAACGGAACCGGATGCACCGAGCCGTCGGGCGCGGTTTCGGTGCCCTCGCCGGCGTCGAAGACGCGGACGATCGCGGGATGCGCCATCCGCGACGCCGCCTGCGCCTCCAGACGGAAGCGAGTGCGGAACGCTGCATCTTCGGCGAGTTCGCCCTTCAGGATCTTGAGGGCCACCTCGCGGCCGAGGGTGACGTCGTACCCGCGGTACACGCTGGCCATGCCGCCGCGACCGATGAGCTCATCGACCCGGTACCGGCCCGCGAGCACAGGTGGTTCATCTGACACGGCGACTCCCTGGATGCAGCAACTATCAGCCTAACCGACCCGCCCTGGCGAAACCGTGGGCGGGTCGGTCAGGCGTGGCGTCAGGGGGCGACGGGCGCGGTGATGCCGTTGCCGGTGCCGGTGCTGGCACTCGGGCTCGGGCTGGCGGCGGCCTGCACCGTGGCCTGAGCCTGCGGCGACGCATCCGAGTCCCGCGTCGTTCCGTTACCCGAACCCGAGCAGGTGACCGTGTAGCTCACGATGAGGGCCTGGCTGGTGTTCGACCCGACCTCGAGCTCGATCGGGCGCTGGTTCGGTCCGGCTTGCGCGGTGGACTGCCCGGTGCTGGTGAAGATGCCGTTCACCGCCGTGAAGTTGTAGCTCACGACAGACCCGGTGCCCGAGGGGCAGGAGAACCCGTCCCAGTTGATCTGCACCGTCGAGCCCGGGCGCACCGTCTGCACGGTCGTTCCGTTCTCCTGGATGCGGGGCACGGTCGGTGCGCCGACGGCGGTCTGCTCGCCGTACACCGACAGGGTGACCGGGTCGCCCTTGGGGACGTTTCCGGACGGGTCGACCTCGTAGACGGTGCCCACCTGTTCGCTCGACGACGCCGGCGTACCGGTGTTGCACGTGACACTCGTGAGCCCGGCAGCCTCTGCGATCCCGCGCGCCTCGTCGCAGGTTCTGCCGACGAGTCCGAGCGTGCTGACATCGACGGTGGTGGCGCTCGGTGAGGGCGTTGCGCTCCGCGACGGGGTGGCTGCGGGCGTCGACTGGGACGTTGTCGGCGCGGGCTCCGCGCTCTGATTGCCGAACAGCGCCCAGACGGTGCCGACAAGCACGATCACGAGAAGAGCGATCAGCGCGATGAGCGGCCACGTCCAGGGGCTGCGCTTGCGCTTCTCGGGCTCGTCGGTCGTCGTCGAGTTGATCGACGTCCCGGCGGGCAGCATCTGCGTCGCGGCGGAGGTGTTGCCGACGCCGAGCAGCTGCGTCGCGTCGTCGCCGTTCAGCCCGGAGGCGACCGCGGGAACGGCAGCCGCGGCGGCGGCCACGTCACCGCGACGAAGGGCGCTGGCCGCACGGGCGACCGCGGCCGACGACGCGGGGCGCTCTTCGGGCTTCTTGGCGATCATCGCCATCACGAGGTTCTGCACCGGCTCGGCCACCGTCGGCGGCAAGGGCGGCGGCTGCTCGTTGATTTGCGCCATGGCGATCGCGACCTGCGATTCGCCCGTGAAGGGACGCTTTCCGGCGAGCGACTCGTACGCGACGATGCCCAGCGAGTAGGTATCGGTCGCGGGGGATGCGGAGTGACCCGACGCCTGTTCGGGCGAGAGGTACTGCACCGTTCCCATGACCTGCCCGGTCGCGGTGAGCGGAACCTGGTCGGCGATGCGGGCGATGCCGAAGTCCGTGATCTTGACGCGACCATCGGGCGTGATGAGCAGGTTTCCGGGCTTGATGTCGCGGTGCACGAGACCCGCGGCGTGCGCGGCCTGCAGAGCGGATGCGGTCTGCGCCACGATGTCGAGGGTCTTGTCGGTCGACAGCGACCCCTCGCGCTCGAGGATGGTCGAGAGGGCTTCGCCCGGAACGAGCTCCATGACGAGGAAGGCGGAGCCGTTCTCCTCACCGTAGTCGAAGACGCTCGCGATGCCCTCGTGGTTCACGAGAGCCGCGTGCCGGGCCTCCGCGCGGAAGCGCTCGAGGAACCCGGGGTCCCCCATGTACTCGTCCTTGAGGATCTTGATGGCGACGGTCCGGCCGATGACGTGGTCGGTCGCCTCCCACACCTCGCCCATGCCGCCGATGGCGACCCGAGAATCCAATTCATACCGGCCACCGAAAGTCGCACCCTGCGTCGGTCTCATCTGCCCAGCACCGCCTCCATGACCTGTTTTGCAATGGGAGCCGCGATGGAGCCACCGCTGCCCGACTGTCCTCGCCCGCCGCCGTCCTCGACGACGACCGCGACAGCGACCTGCGGATCGTCCGCGGGCGCGAACCCGGTGAACCAGAGCGAATACGGCTGTGTGTCACCGTTCTCCGCAGTACCGGTCTTACCCGCCACTTCTACTCCATCTATTCTTGCATTCGACGCCACGCCGGAACTGACGTTGGCCACCATCATGCGGTTGAGTTCTGCTGCCAGATCGGACTCGAGCGCCCGGCCGTACTCGGAATCCTCCGGTGCGCTCTGCACCGAGAGATCCGGTCCGATCACCTGATCGACCATGCGCGGGTTCATCACGACTCCGTCGTTGGCGATCCCGGCCGAGACCATCGCCATCTGCAGCGGTGTGGCGATGACCTGGCCCTGGCCGAAGCCGGTCAGGGCGGTCTGCGGTTCGTTGAGGCCCTCGGGGTAGCTCGACGCCGTCGAGGTGAGGGGCATGTCGAACGTGCTGTTGAACCCGTACTTCTCCGCCTCGGCGCGGATGGCCTCATCTCCGAGCTGCACGGCGAGTTCGGCCATCGGGATGTTGCAGCTGAGTCGCAGCGCGTCGGCGATCGTGACCGTCTCGCCGTCGCCGCAGGTGCCGCCGCCGGCGTTGCTGATCGACGTGCTCGTGCCGGGAAGGGTGTACGAGGCGACGTTCGGCATGGTCGAGTCGGGCGTGAACTGGCCCGACGCGAGGGCGGCCGACACGACCACGAGCTTGAAGGTCGATCCGGGCGGATTCAGGTTGCCGGCGATCGCGCGGTTCGACAGCGGATGCAGCGCATTGTTGTTGAGCTCGTCGTACGACGACTGCACCGCGTTCGTGTCGTGCGCCGCGAGCAGGTTCGTGTCGTAGCTCGGGCTCGTCACCATCGCGAGGATCCGGCCCGTGGACGGTTCGATCGCGACGACCGCGCCCTGCAGGTCGCCGAGGGCGTCGAAGGCCGCCTTCTGCACGTTCGCATCGAGCGAGAGCACGACGTTCGATCCCTGCGGCGATTGGCCGGTGAAGGTCTGCTCGATGCGACTGAAGAACTGGGCGCTGCCGGTGCCGCTGAGGTCCTGGTTCATCGCCTGCTCGATGCCGGTCGCCGATCCGAGTGCCGCGTTGATGTAACCGGTGACCGGAGCCCACATGGCCGCATCCGTGTACACGCGCTGCCAGCTGTAGACGTCGTTCGACGGTACCGAGGAGGCGATCGCGGTGCCGCTGGCGATGATCGAGCCGCGCTGCACCTCGTAGGAGTCGTACAGCGCGCGCTTGTTGTACCCGTTCTCGGCCAGCTCGCCGGCCTGCACGACCTGGATCCAGCTCGTCGAGCCGAAGAGCACGAGGAACATCGCGAGCATCACGAAGCTCAAGCGTCGGAGTTCTTTAGTCATGTCAGCCGATCACCACCCGGGGCTGGTTGCGGACCGCATCCGAGATCCGCAGGATCAACGCGACGATGATCCAGTTCGCCACGAGCGAGGATCCGCCGGCGGCGAGGAACGGGGTGGTCAGACCCGTGAGCGGGATCACCCGGGTCACGCCGCCGACCATGATGAACACCTGCAGCGCGATCGTGAACGACAGGCCGGTCGCGAGCAGCTTGCCGAAGTCGTCTTGACCGGCGACACCGACGCGCAAACCGCGGCTCGTGAACACCATGTACAGGCAGAGGATCGCGAAGACGCCGATCAGCCCGAGCTCTTCGCCGAGACTCGGGAAGATGTAGTCGCTCTGCGCGAGGGGCGTGAGCGACGGGCGTCCCTGGCCGAGGCCGGTGCCGAGCAGACCGCCGTGCGCGAGCCCGAACACACCCTGCACGAGCTGGAAACTGCCGCCGTCACGGTCGATGATCGCGGGGTTGAAGGCATCCAGCCAGTTGGCGAACCGCCAGCCGACGTACGTGAGCGCCTGGGATGCGGCCACCGCGCCGGCGACCGCCAGCCCGACGCCGAGGAGCACCCATCCGGTCTTGCCGGTCGCGACGTACAGCATCGCGACGAACATCCCGAAGATGAGGGTTCCGGTACCGAGGTCGCGCTGGAGCACGATGATGCCGAGCGACACGAGCCAGACGATCAGGATCGGGCCGAGGTCGCGCGCGCGGGGCCACGTGATGCCGAGGAAGCGGGTGCCGACCGACGTGAGGCTCTCGCGGGTGCGAACGAGGTACCCGGCGAAGAAGATCGCGAGGGCGATCTTTGCGAGCTCGCCCGGCTGGAACGAGAAGAACCCGAGCGACACCCAGACATCCGCGTTCTGGTTTGTGCCGAGACCCGGAACGAACGGCAGGAGCAGCAGGGCGATGCCGATGAAGCCCGAGACGTAGGTGTAGCGGAAGAGCACCCGGTAGTTGCGGAGGAACAGCACGACCGCGACGCCCGCGGCGATCGCGATGCCCGCCCAGGCCAGCTGGCGGGTGGATGCGGCATCCCACCCCACGCTGTCGATCTCGATGTCGATGCGGTAGATCATCGCGATGCCGAGCCCGGTCAGGATCGTCGCGATCGGCACGACGAACGGGTCGGCGTCGCGGGCCACGAAGCGCAGCACGATGTGCAGCGCGAGGGCGAGCGCGGCGAGCCCTCCGCAGAAGTACAGGAAGCTCGGGTCGATCGCGCCGAGCGCGCCGAGCTGCACGGCGGCGACGGCGGCGCCGTTCACGACGAACGCGAAGAGCAGCAGACCCAGTTCGCGGTTACGCTGCTTCTGCGGCATCCGGATGCGGCGAAGCGCCTTCATCACCGACGTGTCGGCGGAGACCTGAGGTTCGGCGGTCATCCGGCGTCCTCCGTCGGGGCGAGGCGCGCCACGATCTGCATGGCGTCGGAGAGGGAGCGCGCGGAGATGGTGCTCTCGACCTTCTCGCGATCGAAGTCGCTGAGGTTGGCGAGGGCGATGCCGGTGTCTTCGTAGGCGCTCGAGAGCGGGATGGGGCCGATGCTCTGCTGAACACCCTGGAAGATGACGACCGAATCGTCGTCGGCGCCGACGTAGTAACGGGTCTGCGTCCAGTTGTAGCCGATGAAGAGAGCGCCGGCGATGACGATGAGAACGAGGATGAACCCGACGAGCCATCCGGCACGGCGCCGGCGCGCGCGCCGGCGGTCCTCTTCGATGAGCTCCTCGAGGAACTCCGGTGCGGGTTCGAAGTGCGTGGGCTCGTTGGCCGCCTGGCGCCCGGGATGCAGCCAGGACGGGCGCCCGGGCCGGGCCGCGGGCACCTCGATGCCGGTCGGGTTCGAGGCGGAGCCGACGATCGCCGGGGTGCCGGAGAACACCGGATGCGCGCCGCCGATGTCGACGATGACGACCGTCACGTTGTCGGGGGCGCCGCCGTCGAGGGCCTGCTTCAGAAGCAGGTCGGCCGTGCGGGCCGGGGCCTGGCCGCTCGCGAGGGCCTTCTGGGTGTGCGCGTCGTCGACGACACCTGAGAGTCCGTCGGAGCACAGCAGCCAGCGGTCGCCCGGCCGCGTCGGCATGATGAACGTGTCGACCTCGGGGTCGGGGTCCATGTCGCCGAGCACGCGCATCAGCACCGATCGGCGCGGGTGGTAGCGGGCTTCTTCGAGGGTGATCCGACCGGAGTCGACGAGGCGCTGCACGAACGTGTGGTCGGTCGTGATCTGGGTGAGGGCGCCGTCGCGGAAGAGGTAGATGCGCGAGTCGCCGATGTGCGCGATCACCGCGTAGTCGTCGACCATGAGCAGGGCGCTGACCGTCGTGCCCATGCCGGAGAGTTCGGGGCGTACCTCGACCGTGTCGATGATGTCGGTCGCGGTCTCGGTGATCGCCTGCTGGAGGGCGTGTTCCGCATCCGTCGTCGTGTCGAAACCGTGGTCGAGTCGGGCGATGCGATTCACCGCGAGGCTCGACGCGACGTCACCGCCGGCGTGACCGCCCATGCCGTCGGCGACGACGAACAGGTTGGAGCCCGCGTACCCGGAGTCCTGGTTGTTCGAACGCACCTTGCCGGTGTGCGAGAGCGCCGCGCTCGACCCTTGGAAGACCATGTCTCGGGGTCAGCCCTGCAGCTCGAATGTCGTCGCGCCGACCTTGATGGGCGCGCCGATGATGACCGGAACGGGGTTCGCGACGCGCTCGCCGTTGTGCCAGGTGCCGTTGGTCGAGTCGAGGTCCTGGATCATCCACTGGTCGCCCCACAGCATGAGGCGCGCGTGGTGGCTCGACGTGTAGTCGTCGCGAACGACGAGCCCGGATTCGCTCGAGCGTCCGATCGTGAGCGGCTCGGTGCCGAGGGGAAGTTCCAGGCCGGTCTTCGGGCCGCTCGTGATGATGATCCGCGACACGGTCTCGGTCGTGGCCTTGCCACCCTTGGCGCGTGCGACGGGGGGCTTCGAGACGGCAGCGGTCGCGGCGGCCGGCGAGGAGACGGGCGCGGGAACGGATGCGGCGACGGCCTCCGGCATCTTGCGCACGCGCACGCCGAACAGATCGGCGCGGAGCGAATAGACGACCGCGAACACGAAGAACCAGAGCAGGACGAGGAACCCGATCTGGATCAGAAGGAGGGTCAGGGGACTCACGAGTGAGATTCTCCCCATTTTTCGGCCTCACCGAGGGAGAACGCCCGGGTCGCGTCATCGTGGCGCGACGGACGAGAGGGCCCGGAGGCCTGTGCGACGACCCGGAAGACGATGTCGGTGCGGCCGATCGTCACGGTCGCGTCGGGGGGGAGCGGGGCTTCGGAGACCTTCGAGCCGTTGAGCTTGGTGCCATTCGTGGATCCGAGGTCGCGCACCATGGCGCGCTCGCCGTCCCACAGGATCTCGACGTGCTTGCGGCTGGTTCCCGCATCCGAGATCGTGATGTCGGCGTCGCTGCCGCGACCGATGACGGTGCGCGCGGCAGTGAGCGGATGCCGTTTGCCCTCGACGTCGACGACCGCGGTCCAGCTCACCCGGCCGGCGGCGGTGGTCGATTCGACCCGCAGTTGCCCGGTGGACAGGCGCTCGTCGCGCGCCAGCGTGATCGAGAGAGCGCCGGCGAGCGAGTAGCCCTGCGCGCGGGCGTGCTTCTGCACCAGAGTGTCGAGCTCGTCGGTCAGCGTGCGGCCGATGG
The DNA here is from genome assembly GCF_020805625.1 of Microbacterium sp. cx-59. NCBI lineage: Bacteria > Bacillati > Actinomycetota > Actinomycetes > Micrococcales > Microbacteriaceae > Microbacterium > Microbacterium sp. cx-59. The sequence goes on along the minus strand of NZ_JAJHGO010000007.1, from coordinate 571,618 downwards.
CGCGCATCTTCTCCGAGTCGGTCGGCGAGAGGTAGACCGTGAACGTGTTCGGCACGAGGATGCGCTCGCGGGAGACGATCGCGGCCTTCGTGTCGAGCTCGCTGCGGAGCGCCGACGCGATGTCGACGGGCTGGATGCCGCTGCGGAAGGTCTTGGCGAACGCACCATTAACGGCGCGTTCGAGACCTTTCTCGAAGCTGTCTAGTAGTCCCACACGACTCCTCAGGCAGGGCAGACGGGTCCAACCATCGTAGAGGCCCGGGGTGTGCTGCACATGGTGATGTGCTGCGAGCGGGGCGCCGACCCGGGTTTTCGCGGCCGATTCAGCCGCGATACATCCGCCGTGATACGCTCTGGAGGTTGAATTGGCGGTTCTCGGACCGTCATTCGCGCGAGTGGCGGAATGGTAGACGCGCTGGCTTCAGGTGCCAGTGCCCGCAAGGGCGTGGGGGTTCGAGTCCCCCCTCGCGCACAGGCAGGCCCTCTCGTTTTAGAGAGTCGACATGCCGAATGTGCGATACGAGCCGGTCGGAGCTGAGAAGCCCGACCGGCTTTCGCGTTCCCGGTGATACCCGCGGTGTCAGGGCACGTAGTTCCCGAAGTTCGGCTAAACCGGCCATGGTCGTCCCGGCGGCCAGCGCCTTGCCCTGATCCGACTGAGCCTCGGATTGCGCCATCCCGTACCAGACCCACGCGACGGCCAGGGTGGGATCGGACAGCACGCCCGCCACCCAGAACCCCACGCGGGGCAGTGCCGACCGCTTCGTGCGCACCGTGTCCGGTGCCGCAGCGGACACCAGGCTCAGACGGCGCCGACCGGGCGGGCCGACGTCTGCAGCGTGTAGTGCTTCGTGAGCTGCGGATAGACCCATGTTGTCTGGCAGCGCTTGTAGATGATGTAGCCGCTCGACGCGTAGCTGTTCATCCGTGCGACGCAGGTGTTGTAGTTGTCGAACTTGTACGAACGCGTCGCCGCGGCGTTCGCGGGTGTGGCGACGGAGAAGACCAGGACGAGGGCGGTGAGTGTGCTCGTGAGTGCAATACCGATGCGCTTGACCATGGGTGGGAACGTAACACCGGGCTGCCCGGGCTCGCCAGCGCCGCTGTCGGATGGGGAGAACCTGGGGATTCGGTATGCAGGGCCATCCCCGGCCGTCACCATACGAAGTGGCGGGTAAACTCGTCCGTGCCGCTCCCCACGATTCCCCCAATCGCGGAGCGTGCCGCCCCCTCCGCTCCCCCCAGCTGGAGGGGGCATCTCTTTGTGCACGTGACCACATCGCGGTGGATCTCGGTGTTCCGGTCGTAAACGCGTATCTTTCATACTCCTGAATCAGTAGAGTGAACTGTCGCGCTCAGCGCGGCATATCCGGGGGGATCCGTCGACGCCCGGGCCTGAGAGCTTTGCTCGGCCCGGGCGTCGTATGGTTAACGGCCCGAGTCGTGCATGCAACGTTTTCGTCACCTTCTGTCACCCTCTCGCAGGCGCGACAACACCCCGCTACGGTAAGCAGCACACCGGCGCACAGGGTGCCGGACAGCACAGAAGGCATTGCATGAGCACGCAGGGTACGGTCAAGTGGTTCAACTCGGAGAAGGGCTTCGGCTTCATCGCCCCGGATGAGGGCGGCGCCGACGTCTTCGCCCACTTCAGCGCGATCGAGGGCAACGGCTACCGGTCGCTGGAAGAGAACCAGCGGGTGGAGTTCGAGGTCGAGCAGGGTCCCAAGGGTTTGCAGGCAGCGAGCATTCGGGCTCTCTGATCTGCGAGAAGGGGCGGGATGCATCAGCATCCCGCCCCTTCTTCTCTGCGCAGACGCGGGTCAGTCGTCGACCAGCAGCAGCGTGCGCAGTTCGTCCACGGTGTCGACGGCGGCCTGCGCGCCCTCCGACTCGTGCGGCCAGCTGAATCCCCAGCGCACGAAGATGACGGGCACGCCCTGAGCGTTGCCGCCCTCGACATCGTGATGGCGGTCGCCGATCAACACCGGCCGTGACGTGTCGACGCCCGCGGCCTGCAGCCGCCGAAGCGCCTCGGCGACGATGTCGGCCTTCTTGGCGAGGGTCTTCTCGTCGAGCGTGGCGCCCGTGATCGTGGCGAGGTGCTCGGCGAGGCCGAAGTGCTCCATCAGCGCGACGACCTGAATCTCGGGCTTCGAGCTCGCGGTTCCCTGCGGAATACCGGCCGCCGCGATATCTGCGACGAGCTCGCCGACCCCGGGGTAGAGCTTCGCGCCGGTCGTGTAGCCGTCGGCGCGACCGAGCGTGCGGTAGAACGTGACCGCATCCATCGCACCCTCCGGCGTCATTCCGCCCTGCTCCTGGAAGGAGTCGTACAGCGGCGGACCGATCCAGTGCACGAGTTCCGGACGCGTCGGCGCGGGCTTGCCGAAGTGCTCGAGGGTGATCGACAGACGGCGCAGGATGCCGTCGGATGCGTCGACGAGCGTGCCGTCCACATCCCAGAGGATGCAGGAGAACGGGGAGCGGGCGGTCATGTCTCTACGCTAGCCGCGCTCAGAACAGGCGAGGAGCACCCGACTGGATGCCCTTCATGCCCTCGTAGTCGAGCGTCACGCAGCGGATGCCGCGGTCGGTCGCCAGAACGCGCGCCTGCGGCTTGATCTCTTGCGCGGCGAACACGCCCTTCACCGGCGCGAGATGAGGGTCTCGGCCGAGCAGCTCGAGATAGCGCGTCAGCTGCTCGACGCCGTCGATGTCACCGCGCCTCTTCACCTCGACGGCGATCGTGCCGCCGGCGGGATCGCGCAGCAGCAGATCGACCGGCCCGATCGCGGTGGGGAACTCGCGGCGAACGAGGGTCAGATCGTCGCCGATCACCTCGACCTGCTCGGCGAGCAGACGCTGCAGGTCGGCCTCGACGCCGTCCTTCTGGAGCCCGGGGTCGACACCGAGCTCATGCGAGGAATCGTGCAGAACCTCGTAGATCTTCACGACCAGGGCGTCACCCGTCTTGGCGTGCGTCACGCGCCACTGTTCGATGACGCCGACGCTCGCCGCATCCGGTTCGGGCTCCTCGAGAACCAGGCGGCACGGCGGGCTCATCCAGTTCAGCGGCGCGTGTTGGATGTCTCGGTGGAACGCCACCGTGCCGTCCGCCTTGATCATGATGAGACGGGTCGCGAGGGGGAGATGTGTGTTCAGTCGACCGGAGTAGTCGACGGAGCAGCGGGCAATGATGAGGCGCACGTACTCATTGTCTCAAGGCGCACGTTGTGTTGTCGTCGGCGGCGGTCAACCCATCACCGGCCGTCGCTGGCGCGACACGGCACCGCGTTTACGCGGGCCCGCGTGCACCCCGCAGAGCGACCAGCTCGTCGAGCAGGACTGCCAGCGCCCTGTCGTGCCGATCCGTTGCGGTGAACACGCCGTCGGCGACGTGCTCCGACACCCAGGCGATCTCGACGTTCGTGCTCAGGCACCGCATGCCGAGGTTCACCATGACAGGCTGCAGGGCGACGACCGCGCGAGTGCCGCCCGAAAGTCCGCCGTAGCTCACGACTCCTACGGGTTTCCCTGACCACTCCGCATGCAGGTAGTCGATGGCGTTCTTCAGCGGCGCCGAGAAGCTGTGGTTGTACTCGGGCATCACGAAGATCATCGCGTCGGCCGCCGCCACTTGTGCGCTCCATCGCTTTGCCGGTTCGCCGATGTAGTGCCCCAGCTTCGGATGGTGCGGCTCGTCGTGCAGCGGGAGCCGCAGTTCACGCAGGTCGACGAGATCGATGTCGAACGCCTCCGCCTCCGGATTCGGCGCGTGCGCTTGGGCCGCCGCGACCACCCAGTCGCCGACGGCGCGGCCCACCCGCGTCTCGCGGATGCTCGCGACGAGCACGAGGAGGCTCACAGCGCCACGTCTGCCCGCTCCGACTCCTTCTGATGAGTCGAGGCATCCTTGTACTCGGTGTACGTGTAGGGGTTGTCGAGCATCTTGGCCTCGGGGGCGTCGGGGTTCATGCCCTGCGTCCAGGCAGGTTCGCCGAGTTCACTCTGCAGGTAGTCGACGGTCGACTCGACGTCTCTCTTCACCGAGGCGAGGTCGTCGCCCAGTAGCCTGCCGTCGTACTTGGCGATCACGCCGTCGACCATCACCGTGTGCACGTCGCCACGGCCGGCTTGCAGCGCGATGTGCCCGTTCGGATTGAGGATCGGGTACATGGTCGGCGAGTGGTCGTTCTTGATGAGAACGATGTCGGCACGTTTGCCCACCTCGAGCGAACCGACCAGGTTCTGCATGCCGAGGCCCTCGGCCCCGCCCCGCGTCGCCCAGTCGACGACGTGCTCGGCGCGCAGATGCGAATGGGTGACGGTGTCGCCGTGCTCGTGGGCCTTGATGTGCTCCCATCCGCGATCCGCGCCGAGTGTCGACCGCATGGCCGAGAACAGGTCGCTCGAGAACCACACGCTGGTGTCGACCGACAGAGAGACCGGGATACCGTGCTGACGCAGGATCCACGACGGTGGATACCCCTGGCCGCAGCTCAGCTCGCTCTCCGTCGAGAGGGAGACCGATCCGCCGGTGGCGGCGATGCGCTGGTATGAGTCGTCGCTGAGCGTGGCGGCGTGCACGTAGACCGTCTCGGGTGCCATGAACCCGTTCTCGTGCATGAGTCGGACGCCGTCGTCGTTGGTCGCCCCCCAGACCCCGGCGTGGGTCGTGACGGGCAGCCCGAGCTCGCGGGCCGCCTCGAACGCCGCGCGCTCGGGAAACGCAGGGTCGCCGGTCACGTCGAACGCCAGCTGGAATCTCAGGTCGTCGGCGCCCGTGTTGTTCTTCGCGAGGAAGGCGAGGACGTCGGGGTCGGCGGACCACTCCCACGGGCCGGCAAAGATGTTGCCGTAGGCGAGCACGAATCGCCCGGTGGAGGCGCGGAGGGCGTCGAGGGCGGCCTCGCCATGGTCGATGGTGCGGAGTCCGTGCGACCAGTCGACGGTCGTCGTGACACCCGCATCGATCGCGTCGAGCGCCGACAGGCGGTTGCCCGCGTGCACGTCTTCGGGGCGGAAGCTCTTGCCGTGCTCGAGGTAGTACCAGACGAAGTACTGGGTGAGGGTCCAGTCGGCGCCGTACCCGCGCATGGCGGTCTGCCACATGTGCCGGTGGGTGTCGATCATGCCCGGCATCAGGATGCCGTCGGTCGCGTCGATCTCGAAGGTGCCGTCCGGCACGGCCAGCCGCTCGCCGATGGCTGCGACGCTGTTGCCGATGACGAGCACATCGGAGTTGTTCAGAACCCGTCGCCGATCGTCGACCGTCACGACCGTTCCGTTTCGGAAGACGACCGGCCTGCCGTCTGTGGGCGGCTCGGGGATCTTCGGGTTCTGCGACATGATTCGACTCCTTCGGCGATGTCTGTTCGGGACGCTGGATGGTGGTGCGGGAGGGCTCAGAGGGCGACCGTCGGGTAGTCCTTGCCGATCCAGTGGGCGAGCCTGACTGCGTACTCCCGCTGGAACGCCAGCGGACCGGACGCGGTCTCGTACTCGTCGTTGTAAAGGGCGATGAAGATCGTGAGCGTCAGGAAGAAGTGCGCGCCGAGCTCGAAGAGTCGCGTGTAGTCGTGCTCCACGAGCGCGCGGCGCTCCTCCTCGGTGAATGAGAGCCAGCTGGTCTTCTCGACTCGGTTCCCTGTGCCGAGCCACTGGCCGTACTCGGCCTCCCATCTCGTGACCAGGCCATCCGGATCGGCCTTGTATGCCGCCAGAAGCTCGGGGTCGCGGTCGACCTGGTACAGGAACTTGTTCACGTAGTACTTGCTCATCGCGGGTCACCGCCCGGGTACCAGGTCATGTACATCTCGCGGGTGTGGAAGAGGTCGAGCTCATCGACGTAGGAGGCGGGAATGGCGCCCGCGATGCCCATCATGAGAATGAGGTCCATGAAGCCGTGCGTGGCGTTGCCCGCGCCCGCCATCGACTCGTGCGTGACATTCTCGAGGATCGCGTCGATGTCGCCGGCGGCCAGCCAATCGATCGCCTTGCGGTCGAACTCGGGGTCGGGGCCGGTCTCGCCGAACTGCCTCGGTCCTCCGAGCTCGAGCGACAGGTGCCCGCTGCCGACGGCGGCGATGCGCAGGTCGCTGGGATACTCGTCGATGATGCTGCGGATGGCCCGGCCCAACTGCCAGAAACGCTTCGGGCTGGGCAGGGGCGGGGCGAAGATGTTCGTGTAGATCGGCACGACGGGCAGATCTGCGTCCGGCCGTGTCGTGATGATCGGGCAGATGATCGAGTGGTCGAGCTTCAGTTCGTGGCTGACGGAGAAGTCGAATCCCCGGTCGAGCAGGCCCTGCAGCATGTAGCCCGAGAGTTCCTCGTGGCCGTCGAGCACGTAGGGCGGGATGCCGAACTCACGTTCCTCGTTGTAGAAGATCGCGTCGTAGGTGGGCTGCTTGCCGATGAGGAAGGCGGGGTAGTTGTCGGAGAAGAACTGGTGGAAGTGGTCGGCTCCGACCATCACGAGGATGTCGGGCTTCGCGACGGTCAGCGTCTCGCGGTAGGCCTCGACCTTGCGCTTCCATTCGTCGGCCTGGGGCATCCGGCTTTCGGGCGGCGCGGTGGTGGCCTTGAGATAGAAGGGGTGGTGCGTGGTCGCTAGAACGGCGCTCAGTTCTGCCATCGTCAGGCTCCTTCGCCGGATGCGTCGGTTTCGCCCGATGCGGGGGCGGGTGGCACGTAGACCGCGTTCCGATCGACCGAATAGTAGACGTCGGGGCCGATCGGGCTGACCTGCTCCTCTCGGATGTGACCGAGCAACCCTGCCGTGCGGGCGAGCAGCGCGAAGCCGCGCAGCATCGTGACCGGCAGTCCGAGGTCTGCGAGGGCTGCGCCGGCGACTCCCGCGCCGTTCAGGGGCAGGTTCTTGCCGAGCACCTCGTGTTGCACCCGCCCGATGGCGGCGAACAGCCTCAGGTGCGGGCCCAGGGTGCCTTCCTTCGCGGCGATGCGCATGATCACGGGGGTGCGCGGATCGCCGTCCTTGTGCACCGGATGGCCGAGTCCGGGGATGCGCCGCTTTTCGGCCTTCGCGGACAGCAGTGCAGTGCGCGCCACCTGATCCCATTCGGCATCGCTGAAGGCCGCGGTGTCGCCAGTGAGGGACTGCACGATCGCGTCGAGGTAGAGGCCGGTGTCTTCGGTGACCCCCAGAAAGCGCGAGCCGCCGCCGAGCAGGCCGGCCGCGACGGCCCCCTGCAGCGAGTCCGGTGCGCTGTAATAGGTGAGCCGCGCGGCGATCGCGGTGGGCGTGAAGCCATGGTCCGCGAGCGACACGAGCACGGCTTCGAACACCCGACCCTCGGCCGCGGTCGGCGGTCTCTTGGCGACGAGCCAGAACGCAAGCTCGCCGAAAGTGACCTTGCCGAGAAGATCTGCGCTCAGATCCTGGCCCAGCAGTGAAATGCTCGACAGGTCGCTGGTTCCGATTCCGGTGGGGTAGTCGGTCATGATCTGAGCCAGTCCTTGATCTCGGTGTCGTCGGCGCCCAACGCGGGTGGGGCACTGCGGTAGGCGGGTGGAGTGAGTGAGAAGTCGATGGGATTTCTGATCATCGGCACTGCGCTCTCTCCCTCTCCCACGAGCACCACGGGATCGAGGCCGAGGCTCTCGGCGAGGGCCACGCCTCCGTCGATGGTGTTGATCGGCCCGCAGGCGACCCCCGCCCGGGTCAACGTCTCGAACCACTCGGCGACGGATGCGGTCGCCAGGGCCTCGAGGAGCAGGGGGCGCAGCGCCTCGCGGTTGCGGTTGCGCAGTTCGGTCTTCGCGAAGCGGTGGTCGTCGGCCAGTTCTGCGAGCCCCAATGCGGTGGCGAGCTTCACGAACTGGGCGTCGTTGGCGGCGACGATGACGATCTCACCGTCGGCCGCGGCGAGCGGTTCGTAGGGGAACAGACTCGGATGCGCGTTGCCCATGCGAAACGGAACCTGCCCGCCGGCGACGAAGGTTGAGCTGTGGTTGGCCATCGCCGAGAGCGCCGTCGACAGCAGATTCACCTCGACGTGCTGGCCCTCGCCCGTGTTGTTGCGGTGGTTCAGGGCGGCGAGGATGCCGATCGTGGCCTGCATCCCGGTCATGATGTCGAACACCGAGACGCCGCTGCGGTAGGCGGGTCCGTCGGATTCGCCGGTGAGGCTCATCAACCCGGATGCGGCCTGCACGATCAGGTCGTATCCCGGCAGCGACGCCCCGCCTTTCGAGCCGAATCCACTGATCGACGCGTAGATGACGGCGGGATTGAGAGCCGCGACGGAGTCGTAATCGAGCCCGAACTTGCTCAGGCCGCCGGGCCGGAAGTTCTCGATCACGATGTCGGCACGCGCGGCGAGCTCTTGCGCGAGTGCGCGGTCGGCGTGGTCGCCGAAGTCGAGCACCACATCACGCTTGTTGCGGTTGATGCCGAGGAAGTAGGTGGAGACACCGTCGCGCTCGGGTGGCACCCAGTCGCGGGTCTCGTCGCCCTTGGGACTCTCCACCTTGATGACGTTGGCGCCGAGGTCGGCCATCAGCTGCGTCGCATACGGGCCGGCGAGTACGCGGGAGAAGTCGGCGACCACGAGCCCCGCTAACGGGCCGGGTCGTGGGTTCGTGTGGGGGAATGGAGTCGTCATCGTCACCATATCTGCATTTGCGGACAAACGTCCGCCATGCGGACATGTGCTCAGTATGCGCCGCGAGGTGACGGTCGTCAATGGTGCAGGACGGACCTCCGGCTCACCGGCCGACGATCTCGCTGAACGGCCGACCCTCGAGCCTCGCCCAGTCAGCCGAGATGTGCGCAGCCGTCTCGAGAAGGGGGGCGAGGTGCCGCTCGATCAAGTCTGCTGTCGGCGTCTCTGCCGCATGCACCGTCACGTTGGCGGCTGCTCGAACCGTGCCCGATCCGTCGCGCACCGGGGCGGCGATGGAGCGCACGCCGGGCGCGAGCTCCTCGTCGGCCAGCGCCCAGCCGCGTTCGCGCACGAGGGACAGCTCACGGTCGAGGTCGGCGCGGTCTCGGGGTGCGATGACCACCCGCGACAGGCTGGGCTGGTCGAGGGCGAACTCGAGCGCATCCGGGGCCAGCCATGCCAGCAGCACCTTGCCCTGCGAGGTGACAACCGCGGGAAACCGAGTGCCGATCTCGACGCGCAGCGCAATGATCTTCGGCACCGCGACCCTGGCCGTGTAGACGATGTCACTGCCACTCAGTTGAGCCATCGACGACGACTCGCCGGTGAGGTGCACGAGGCCCTCGAGATGAGGCTTCGCCACCGTCCAGAGCCCCTGTGAGCTGACGAACGCGTAGCCCAGGTCGAGTACGCGGGGGGTGAGCTCGAATAGCGACGCGTCTTGGCGCACGTAGCCGAGCTCGATCAGGGTGGCGAGGAGCCGATGTGTCGTGGGCCGCGCGAGGTTCGTCTCGGCGGCGATCTCGGCCAGCGACATGCGGGGGCGGCCGTCGGAGAACGCTCCGATGATGTCGAAGCCGCGCGCGAGGGCTTCGACGAAGTTGGAGGATTCACTGCGGCCGGCCATGCGGTTCCTTTCGCGCGCTGTGCCGCCAGTATCGCTTACGCGGCGCGAGGCCCTTGTGGCCCGGGCGTCCCGGCCGCGCTCAGTGGCGCCCGGCCCCGACGTTCGCGCCGGGAAGGGGCTTCGCGGCACCCGAGGCGAAACCGGATGCGGCAACCAGCACGACGAGGATGAACAGCGTGTTCAGCAACCCGATGTGCTCGCTGACAAGGCCGAGGAGCGGGGGACCGGCGAGGAACGCGACGTAGCCGATCGTCGCCGCCGCGCTCACCCGGGCCGCGGCCCGGGCGGGATCGTCTCCGGCGGCCGACATACCGAGGGGGAACCCGAGCGACGCTCCGATTCCCCAGAGCGCCGCGCCCACGAAGACGAGCGGCAGGTTCGGCGCGAGGATGAAGAGGAGGAGCCCGGCGACCGCCGCGAGCGAGAGCACCCGGAGCACCAGAACCCGGCCGAATCGGTCGACCAGGGGCCCGCCGAACACGCGCACGACCGTCATGCTCACCGAGAAGACCGCGAGACCGAGCGCCCCGAGCTCCTGCTGGGCCTCGTGACCCTCCACGACGCCCAGCGCCAGCCAGTCGTTCGCGCCGCCCTCGGCGAACGACATGCCGAGCATGACCACACCGAGCGCGTAGGTGCGGGGCTCCCGCCACGCCGAAAGGGCGACGTCGATGCGTTCCCGCCAGCTCGAATGCGCAGGACTCTGCGCGGAGTCGCCGGTCTCGTTCCGCTTCGGCACGTTCGCGAAGCTGACGACAGCGACCAGGGCGAGCACGACGGCGATGACGCCCAGATGGGTGACCACGTTCCATCCGGCGCCGATGAAGACGACACCGAGCCCCGCACCCACGACCGTGCCGGCGCTGAAGAACGCGTGGAACAGGGGGAGGAGCGTGCGACTCGACTGCGCCTCGATCGCCGCGCCCTCGACGTTCATCATGACGTCAACGGATCCGTTGCCGAAGCCCCACAGCACGAGACCGGCGGTCACCAGCGGCACCGAGCCCGCCACATCCGTTCCCACACCGATCAACGCGATGCCGGTCGCGAAGACCAGGATGGCGCCGAGCATGCCGCCGCGTGCGCCGAACCTCGCCGTGATCAGCGACGAGAGCGAAAGCCCCACGATCGAGGCGATCCCGCCGATCAGGAGCATGATGCCGACCTGCACGTTGTCGATATCGAGGGTCTGCTTGATCGCGGGAACGCGCGACGCCCATGTCGCCACGCTCAGACCGCTCGCGAGGAAGATCGCGAAGATCGCCGTGCGCCATCGGACGAACTGGGAACGGGAGAGGACGAGTTCCATGTCGTCAGCGTACCGAATCGATTCGATGACCATGACCGCGTCGGTTACCATCGGAGCACCATGAACGCGCGTCGGGCAACGATCGCGGACGTCGCCCGGGTCGCCGGTGTCGCCGCCTCGACGGCGTCCGTCGTGTTCAGCGGCAAGACGCCGGTGTCGGAATCGACGCGGCAGCGCGTGCTCTCCGCCGCAGAAAACCTGGGGTACACCGGCCCCGACCCCCGGGCCGCATCGCTTCGACGCGGGCGCTCGGGCATCGTCGGCGTCGTCATGGGTGATCGCCTGCGCACCGCGTTCCGCGACCCGGTGACGACCGTCATGCTCGACGGCCTGGCCGAGGGAGTCGCCGCCCAGGGCGCGGGCCTGCTGCTGCTGCGCGAGGATGCCGAAGGCGGCGGTCCGAGCCTGCGGACGGCGCCCGCCGACGCCTTCGTGCTGGTCGGCTGCAACGGTCGCATGCGCGAGTCGCTCGACGCGATCCGCGGTCGCGGCATCCCGGTGGTCGTCATCGAGGGGGATGCGGGCGAGGGTGTGCCGCAGATCCTGCTCGACAACCGCGAGGCACAGGCCGAGATCGCCCGGCACGTGCGCGATCTCGGGCACGAGGACGTCGTGGTCGTCTCGCTCGCGGTGGCGGCCGCATCCGCACCCGGCTGGGTCGATCCGGACGCGCCGATCACCGTCGACGTCACGGCCGATCGCCTCCGGGGCGCGCGCGATGTGTTCCCGGATGCCCGGGTGTACTCCGCGAGCCGCAGCTCGATCGACGACGGCTACGCGGCCGCCGTCGCGGTACTCGCCACCCCCGGTGCGCGGCCGACGGCGATCCTCGCGCAGAGCGATCTGATCGCCGCGGGTGTCATTCGGGCGGTGCAGGATGCGGGACTCGTGGTGCCCGACGACATCAGCGTGACGGGGTTCGACGGGGTGTGGGTCGATGGGGTCGCGCCCCTCGAACTGACCACGATGGTGCAGCCGGCGGCCGACAAAGGACGGGCAGCCGGGGCCGCGATCTCGGCGATGCTCGCGGGCGAGCCGCCGGCCACCGTGCACCTGTCTTCTACGTTCCGCGCGGGTAATACCATCGGCGCCGTCAAGAATCCGACGGCGCCCGAGGGGCTCATCGCCCCGTAGAATGGCTGCAGACACCCCGATCGCCTGAGTCCTCCCGTCACTGCGGAGGCCGACGACCCCGAGGAGGCCGCAATGCTGGTGCTTCTCGCTGCGTTCGCCCTGGTGCCTCTTCTTCTTCCGCTGCTCGTTCGCCGCATCGGACCCCGCGCGTTCTACGTCGCCGCCGTCCTTCCGGCGATCGCGTTCGTCGACACGCTCTGGCGCACGCCCGATGTGCTCAGCGGCCGCATTCCGTTCGAGTCATACGACTGGATTCCTCGGCTCGGCATCGCTCTGTCGATGCGGATGGACCTGCTCGGCTGGGCGCTGACCCTCGTCGTCACCGGTGTCGGCGCGCTCGTCATGCTCTACTGCCGCTGGTACTTCCAGGGCAAGACGAACGGGCTCGCCCAGTTCTCGTCGGTGCTGCTCGCATTCGCCGGCGCGATGTACGGGCTCGTCCTCACCGACGACCTCGTCGTGCTCGTGATGTTCTGGGAGATCACGAGCATCCTGTCGTACCTGCTCATCGGCTACTACAACGCCCGCGGCGCGAGCCGGAGGGCTGCCCTCCAGGCGCTTCTGGTCACCACGCTCGGCGGACTCGTGATGCTGATCGGCGTCGTGCTGCTGGTCGTCGAGGCCGGCACCTCGAGCATGTCGGCGATCCTCGCAGCGGCCCCGACCGGCCCCGTCGTCAACGCGGCGCTCGTGCTGCTGCTCGTCGGCGCGCTCAGCAAGTCCGCGATCTTCCCGTTCCACTTCTGGCTCCCCGGCGCCATGGCCGCGCCGACCCCGGTCAGTGCGTATCTGCACGCCGCCGCGATGGTGAAGGCCGGCATCTACCTGATCGCCCGCTTCGCCCCCATCTACGCGATCGCCGAGCCGTGGCGCCCGATCGTCGTCTCGCTCGGTGTGTTCACGATGCTGCTCGGCGGCATCCAGGCGCTCCGCGAGAGCGACCTGAAGCGCATCCTGGCGTTCGGCACGGTCAGCCAGCTCGGCTTCCTGACGGTGGTGCTCGGCTTCGGCACTCGCGAGGCAGCGCTCGGCGGAATCGCGCTCCTGCTCAGCCACGCCCTCTTCAAGTCGGCGCTCTTCCTCGTCGTCGGCGTGATCGACCGGCAACTCTCGACACGTGACATCTCCGAGCTGTCGGGGGTGGGCAGACAAGCCCCGACGCTCGCCGTCGTGTCGATCATCGCGGTGTGTTCGATGGCCGGCGTCGCACCCACGATCGGTTTCGTCGCGAAGGAGTCGATCCTCGCGGCATTCCTCGACGACGGTTCGCCCTGGGCGCTCGTCGCGCTCATCGGCGTGCTGATCGGGTCGGCGCTCACGGCGGCCTACGGCATCCGGTTCGTCTGGGGTGCGTTCTGGACGAAGAAGGATGCGGATGGCGCGCCCCGGGCCCGCACCGAGTGGCCCGACCCGCCGGTCGGCTTCCTCGCCTCGCCCCTGATTCTCGCGGCGCTCACGCTCGGCGCAGGGCTCGCCGCCGGGCCGCTCGACACCGCGTTCTCGCTCTACGCCGACACGGCACCGGCCGCCGGCGAGTACACGACCCACCTGGCGCTCTGGCACGGCTGGGAGCCGGCGCTCTTCCTCTCGTTGGGAACGCTCGCGGCGGGGGCGCTGATCTTCTGGCTGGCGCTCCGCCTGAAGTTCGCGACGCACCGCCGTGTGCTGCCGTTCACGGCTCCCGACGCCTACAACGCCACGCTCCGCGGGATCGCGTGGCTGTCGGTGAAGGTCACCGGTTTCACCCAGCGCGGCTCGCTTCCCGTCTACGTCGGCACGATCTTCGTCGTCTTCGTCGCGGCGCAGGGAACCGCGCTGCTCGCCGGATCGGACTGGCGCGTCGCGCTCGAGATCTGGCAGTCGCCGACCCAGCTCTTCGTCGCCCCCGTGATGATCATCGCCGGCCTCATCGCCGTCCGTGCGCGAAAGCGCTACAGCGGAGTGGTGCTCGTGTCGGTGACCGGCCTCGGCATGGTCGTGCTCTTCGCCACGAGCGGTGCCCCCGACCTCGCGCTCACGCAGATCCTGGTCGAGACGGTCACGCTGGTCGCCTTCGCGCTCGTGCTGCGCCGCATCCCGGCCCGGATGGGTGACCACAACGCATCCGTCGCCCCCGTCGCCCGCGCGGTGCTGGCCGGCGCCGTCGGCCTCACGATGGCCTTCATCGCGCTCGTCGCGACGGGTGCGCGTCAGGCCCTGCCGATCTCGCTGCAGTTCCCCGAGCTGGCGTACGACCTCGGCCACGGCCGCAACGTCGTCAACGTCGCCCTCGTCGACCTGCGTGGCTGGGACACGATGGGCGAGCTCTCGGTGCTGATCCTCGCCGCGACGGGCGTCGCCTCGCTCGTGTTCGTGACGCACCGCGCCGACACGCTCTCGGATCTCACGAGTCCGCTCGACCGACTGCCGCGCCGTCGGCCGCTGCTCGAGACCGAAGACGGCCTGCGCCCGCAGAACTCCGGTGCCACCGGGCGCCGCGCGTGGCTCGTCGGGGGGCCTAAGGTGCGCGCCGAGGACCGATCGATCCTGCTCGAGGTCGTCGTGCGGATCCTGTTCCACACGATCATCATCGTGTCGCTGTACGTGCTGCTGGCGGGACACAACCTGCCCGGCGGCGGTTTCGCCGGGGGCCTCATCGCGGGCATGGCGCTCGTGATGCGTTACGTCGCCGGCGGACGCTACGAACTCGGCGCCGCCGCACCGACGGATGCGGGCCGCCTGCTCGGCGCCGGAATGCTGATCGCCGTGGGCACCGCCGTCGTGCCGCTGTTCTTCGGGGCCGCGCCGCTGACGAGCACGTTCTTCGAGCTCGACATCCCCGTGCTCGGCCACATCGAGTTCGTGACCTCGACGATCTTCGACATCGGTGTGTACCTCGTCGTGATCGGTCTCGTGCTCGACGTGCTCCGGAGCCTCGGTGCCGAGGTCGACCGCCAGACGCAGGAGCTGCGCGAGCGGACGGGGACGGTGCGATGAACGTCTCCCTTGTGCTCATCGTCATCATGGCGGTGCTCTTCTCCTGCGGCGTCTACGCCATGCTCGAGCGCAGCCTCACGCGCGTGCTCATCGGATTCATGCTGCTCGGCAACGCGGCCAACCTGCTGCTGCTGATCGTGATGGGGGCGCCGGGCCAGGCTCCCTTCTACAGCGAGGGCACCGACTCGAGCGAGTACTCCGACCCGCTGCCGCAGGCGCTCACGCTGACCGCGATCGTGATCACGTTCGCGGTGTCTGCCTTCCTCCTCGCGCTGATCTACCGCTCGTGGCAGCTCGGTCAGGCCGACACGGTCGAGGACGACGCCGTCGACGTGGCGCTGCGTGTGCGGACCGGCGACGACGACGAAGGAATGGACCAGGCGATCGACGACGAGGACGACGACGCGACGACCGACTTCGTGGATGCGGCGAGCACGCCCATCACCGTGCTCGGAAGCCGCGACGTGCCCGGGCTCCGCGACGACGCCCCCACGGATCGCGGCGACGCGCGCCGCACGCCACGCCCGGAGGGCGGGACCGACCTCGGCACCCTCGCCCCGCCGCCTTCCCCCACTGACGGAGACGACCGATGAGCGCCCTCGTCCCGCTGCTGGTGACGCTTCCGCTGATCGGCGCAGCCTTCACGCTCGTCTTCGGCCGCCGCCGCCGCATCCAGGTCGCCGTGTCGATCACCACGCTGACGACCGTCATGATCATCGCGGCCGTGCTGCTGGTGGTCGTCGACTCCGGTACGCCGCTCGCCGTCGCGGTCGGCGGATGGCCCATCCCCTTCGGCATCGTGCTCTACGTCGACCGGCTCGCTGCTCTTCTCGTGCTCGTCTCGAGCGTCGTGCTCCTGGCGGTGCTGCTCTTCTCCGTCGGGCAGGGCGCGGCGGATGGCGACGACGAGACCCCGGTCTCGATCTTCCACCCCTCGTACCTGATTCTGTCGGCCGGCATCTTCAACGCCTTCATCGCGGGCGACCTGTTCAACCTCTACGTCGGGTTCGAGATCCTGCTCGTGGCCTCCTACGTGTTGATCACGCTCGGTGGCACCGAATCTCGCATCCGCGCCGGTGTCGTCTACATCGTCGTCTCACTGGTGTCGTCGATCCTTTTCCTCGCGGCCATAGCCATGATCTACGGCGCGCTCGGCACGGTGAACATGGCCCAGATCGCCGAGCGGATGGTGGAGCTTCCGCAGGACGTGCAACTCGTGCTGCACCTCATGCTGCTGCTGGCATTCAGCATCAAGGCGGCCGTCTTCCCGCTGTCGTTCTGGCTGCCCGACTCGTACCCGACCGCTCCGGCACCGGTCACGGCGGTGTTCGCGGGCCTACTGACCAAGGTCGGCGTGTACGCCATGATCCGCACCGAGACGCAGCTGTTCGCCGACAGCAACGTGAACACTCTGCTGCTGATCGTCGCGCTCGCGACCATGATCGTCGGTGTGCTCGGCGCTGTTGCGCAGGCCGAGATGAAGCGCATCCTGTCGTTCACGCTCGTGAGCCACGTGGGTTACATGGTGTTCGGTCTCGCGATCGCGACGCCCGCGGCTATCGGGGCGACGATCTACTACATGGTCCACCACATCGTGGTGCAGACGACGCTGTTCCTCGCGGTCGGTCTGATCGAACGCCGCGCGGGCACCACGTCGATCCTGAAGCTGCGGGGTCTCATGAAAGCGGCGCCGGTGATCGCGGTGCTGTACTTCATTCCGGCCGTGAACCTCGGCGGGCTGCCGCCGTTCTCCGGCTTCATCGGCAAGTACGCGCTGTTCGACGCCGCCGCCGAGGTGGGCACGCCCCTCATGATCGTGCTGATCGTCGGCGGTATCGTCACCTCGCTGCTGACCCTGTACGCCCTGATGCGGTCGTGGAACCTCGGGTTCTGGCGCGAGGCAGGGCATGACGAGCCCGAGGTCGAGGCGCGCGTCGAGTACCTCGGCGACGCTCCCGCCGCCGGCATCCAGACCGAGCGCCGCGTCATCCCGCGCGTGATGACCGCCGCGACCGCTGGAATGGTCGCGGTGACGGTCGCGCTCACGATCTTCGCCGGACCGCTCTACGACTACTGCGCGCGCATCGGCGACGCCCTGCTGCAGCCCGTTCAGCTCGTGCAGGTCGATGACGGGGCCGCCATCACGGGAGCGGACTCGTGAGCCCGGCCGGCAAGAAGAGCCTGATCGCGCAGATCTGGCGGCAGCTGCCGTTCTTCATCTGGCTGATCGCCCTGTGGATGCTGCTCTGGGGCCAGTTCACCGTCGTGGCGTTCCTCACCGGGCTGATCGCCGCGATCCTCGTCACGCGGGTGTTCCGACTGCCGCCCGTGGAGCTGTCCGGCCGCGTGCACTTCGGGCACCTCTTCGTCTTCATCGCGACGTTCGTCGTCGCTTTGGTGCGCGGCTCGCTGCTCGTCGCGTGGCAGGTCGTGAATCCGCGGCGGTACCCGGGAACGGCGATCATCGCGGTTCCCCTCCGGATCGACGACGACCTGATCCTCGCCCACACCGCGGTGACCGCGTCGCTGATCCCCGGCTCGCTCATCATCGACATCGACCGCGATCAGCGCATCCTTTACCTGCACGTGATCGGCGTCGACTCCGACGACGACGTCGAGGCGCAGCGGCGGAGCGTGCAGCTCTGGGAGCGACGCATCGTCCGAGCTCTGGGTTCGCGCGCGCAGGTCGCCGCCATCCGGCAGGAGGAGAACGCGTGAGCGTCGTGCTGATCCTCATCTACGTCATCTTCGCGGTCGCCGCGATCCTCACGATGTGGCGCATCGTCCGCGGTCCGTCGATTCTCGACCGCGCCATCGCCTCCGACGTGCTGCTCACCGAGCTCATGTGCGTGCTCGGCGCGGAGATGGCCATCAACCAGCACACCCGCACTCTGCCGGTGCTGCTCATCATCGCCGCGGTCGGGGTGTTCGGGTCGATCTCGATCGCCCGTTTCGTGGCGCGACGCGACGGGACGAACCAATGAACCTCGTGGCGCGGATGGTGAGCACGCAGATCGTGACGGATGCCGCCGAGTCGACGTGGAACGCGATCTTCGACACCGTGTCGGTCGTGCTGATCCTGATCGGTGCGCTGCTCTGCCTTACCGCGGCGCTCGGCCTGCTGCGGTTCCACGACGTGCCCACGCGGCTGCACGCGGCCACGAAGCCGCAGGTGCTCGGCCTCATCCTGATCGCACTCGCGATCGCCCTGTCGGTCCGGTCGTGGGCCGCGATCGCGTTCCTCGTGCCGATCGTGCTCATCCAGCTCGCGACCGCGCCCCTCTCGGCGCACATGGTCGGACGCCAGTCGTACCGCAACGGCACGGTCGACGAAGCCGGACTGTACGTCGACGAGCTCGCGGAGTCGCGCGAGACACCCCCCGCATCCGGCGGCTGACCCGGGGGTTTTCGCTGCGGCATGGGTGCGTGCTGCTGGCCTGATGCTGTCGCGCGCTAGTTTCCTGCTCCCGCGCTTCAGATCTGTGGCGCGCGAGCAGGAAAGTGGCGCGCGGGCGGAGGGGTGGCAGCGAGACGGGGATACAAGACGGGGAAGCGACCGCGGGACGGCCCGGCCGCGAGCATCTCAGTACCAGTTCGTCGCTTGCGAGTGCGACCACGCGCCGCACGGCGTGCCGTAGGCGCGCGAGATGTAGTCGAGGCCCCACGAGATCTGCGTCGCCGCGACCGTCTGCCAGTCGCTGCCGGCGGAGGCCATCTTGGAGCCGGGGAGCGCCTGCGGGATTCCCGTCGCGCCGCTCGGGTTGTAGGCCTGGTAGTTCCAGCCGGACTCCTTCTGCCACAGCGAGTTCAGGCACTGGAACTGTCCGTCGCCCCAGCCGTAGCGGTCGGCGGCCATCTGTCGCGCGGTCGCGCGGGCGCCATCCGGGGTGTTGGCCTGCGCGAGCGCATCGGCGGCCTGCTGTGCCGCCTTGGCAGCCGCGGCGGCGGCACGCGCGGCGGCAGCGTCGTACGCGTTCCGCTCCTCGGCGACCGCGGCGGTCTCCGCGCGAAGCGCCGTGAGGGATGCGGTGGCGCCCGCGACGCTCAGCGATTGCGGATCCGCGAGGCGGTCGATGCGTCCCTGCAGATCGGTGACATCGACTTTGCCCGCGGCGGATGCCAGCGTCGTGCGCGCGATCGTGAGGAAGAACTGGGCGTCGAGGTCGACGGCGCGGGGGGCGGCCGCATCCGCATCCACCACCGGCTGCGGGGTCGCGCGGTCGGAGACGGAGAGAGCGGCGACACTCTTCGCCGCGGTCGGGACGGCGGCGGCCGCGGCCATCGGGACGGCGAGCGAAACGCCCAGCGCGACGGCGGCAGCGGTCACGGTGACGCGGATGAGGAAACGGCGAGAACGTACGGGCACGGGACTCCAGGGGTCGGGCTTCCCTGCCCGCGCCGCCGCACAAGGTGCGGGCGAGCCGGGCAGGCTGAACCCGAACGGGCACCACGAAAGCGGGTGCCTCGGGAGCCCGCGTGGGGGCTGCAGCCGGGTGTTCGGGGATGCGCGCCTCCCTCGGGACGGGAGGTGCGCGACTCGGACACGGTAGGCGGGCCACCTGGGCGAAGCGTCAGAAAACCCTGATCATCGCCCGAACGGGCGGCGTGGGCGACCGGCCGATCGGGCCGTGCTCGTCAGTCGGAGGCGACGATGTCGTCGGCGTTGTCGGCGATCCACTCGAGCAGCGGCAGCATCCGTTCCATGAGTTCGCGGCCGCGATCGGTGAGCCGGTACTCGACGTGCGGGGGCACGGACGGGAACGACTCGCGCGCCACGACCCCGTCGGCGACCAGAGTCCGCAGCGTCGAGGCGAGCATCTTCTCGCTGATGCCGTCGACCTCGCGGCGCAGCTCGCCCCACCGGCGTGTGCCCTCGGACAGCGCCGAGAGGATCAGGACGCCCCAGCGGCTCATCACGTGGTCGAGCACCGTGCGCGTGGGGCACGCGGCCGCAAAAGATCCCGGATGCTGCTGCTGGATTCCCGCATAACTGACCGCCATGTCAGTACCTTACCGAAAGGTGGGTACCCCGAGGGCGGAATGTATCGACTCGTCCGATCGCTGACCTGGACGTCACCGTCGAAAGGACACACTCATGACCATTCTCGTCACCGGAGCCAGCGGCCACCTCGGCCACCTCGTCGTCGAGCGTTTGCTCGCCCGCGGAGCCGCCGCATCCGACATCGTCGCCGGCGCCCGCACTCCCGCGAAGATCGCCGACCTCGCCGATCTCGGCGTGCGCGTCGTCGAACTCGACTACGACCGTCCCGACACCATCACCGCCGCTCTCGAGGGCGTCGACCGCGTGCTGCTCGTCTCGGGCTCCGAGGTCGGTAAGCGTGCGGCGCAGCACCAGGCCGTGATCGATGCCGCATCCGGCGTCGAGCAGTTCGTGTACACGAGCCTGTACCACGCGACCGAGAGCACGCTTCCGCTCGCCGGCGAGCACATTGAGACCGAGAAGGCGATCGCCGCGTCGGGCCTGCCGGCCGTGCTGCTGCGCAACAACTGGTACACCGAGAACTACGCCGCCGATGTGGCGCGCTCGGCCGAGAGCGGCGAGCTCGTCGCCAGCGTCGGCGACGGTCGCATCTCGAGCGCGAGCCGCGTGGACTTCGCGGACGCGGCCGCTGTCGTGCTGCTCGGCGAGGGGCACGTCGGACAGACCTACGAGCTCGCGGGTGACGTGGCGTGGACGTTCGACGAGCTCGCTGCCGCGGCTTCCGAAGTGACCGGCCGCGAGGTCGCCTACCGCCGCCTGAACACCGAGGCGCACGCGGCCCTTCTCGAGTCGTTCGGCCTCGACGCCGGCACC
Organism: Microbacterium sp. cx-59; assembly: GCF_020805625.1. Lineage (NCBI taxonomy): Bacteria > Bacillati > Actinomycetota > Actinomycetes > Micrococcales > Microbacteriaceae > Microbacterium > Microbacterium sp. cx-59. Next base: position 550,847 of record NZ_JAJHGO010000007.1, on the reverse strand, counting down.
GTCGGCTTCGTCACCGCGCTCGACGCCGGCATCGCACAGGGCGGTCTCGAAGCCACCGAGCGCACTCTGTCGGAGCTCATCGGTCGCCCGACGACTCCCCTGGTCGAGGGCCTGCGCTCCTCGCTCTGACCCCCGGACTCGGCCCCGCGCGATGCGCTGAACCCGACAGACGACGCGCGCGGCCGGGCACAACGGCGGATGCGGATGGCGATACCCGATCGCCCCGCATCCGCCGTGGTGTTTCCGCGCCCGCGCCGCGCCGGCTCCCCCCGCGCCGCGCCGGGCGCGATGCCGCGCCGCTCCGCCCCGCGCCACGGGTCCTCGCCTCAGCCGATCAGGCTGGGCGCGAGGTCGCGGAGGGTGCGGTGGTGGGTCATCCGGGTGACGCCGATCGCGGCGAACGCCAGGGCGCCCAGCATCCACGCCATGAGCACGAAGATGTCGCCGCCGATGCGGCTGATATCGCCGCCGTACATGAGTTGGCGCATCGCGTCGACGACGAACCCCATCGGCAGCACGTGGTGGAGGTTTGTCAACGGCACGGGCAGCGTCTGCCAGGGGAAAGTGCCGCCGGCCGTCACGAGTTGCAGCACCATCAGAACCAGTCCGAGGAACTGACCGACCGACCCGAGCCAGACGTTCAGCGCGAGAATGATCGCCGCGTAGGTGAGAGAGGCGAGCACCATGATGCCGAGCGTCGCCAGCGGGTTCGCGAACGTGAAACCGAGCGTGACGGCGAGGATGCCGAACAGTGCGATCATCTGGACGCCGCCGAGGAGTCCCGGGGTCAGCCATCCGGCGAGCGTGATCCGGATGGGGGAGTGGAGTGCCGTGATCGCGCGACGCGAGATCGGCTTCACGATAAGGAACAGCGCGTAGATGCCGATCCATCCGGCCAGCGACGCGAAGAACGGGGCGAGCCCTGCGCCGTAGTCGGCGGCCGCCGCGACCTTGCTCGACTCGATCTGCACGGGGTCGGAGATCGTCGAGGCCTGGTCGGTGCGGAGCGTCTCGTCGGAGTCGGGGATCTGCGCCACCCCGTCCGTCAGGCCGTCGCGGAGGGTGCCCGCTCCGTCGTCGAGCTGGCTGAGCCCGGACGCCAGCGTGCCCGTGCCGTCGCGGAGCTGCGCGGCACCGGATGCGGCCGACTCGGCACCGCTCGCGACCTGGGCGGCGCCATCCGCCACCTGCGCGGCACCGGAGGCCACCTGCGCGGCACCCGACGCGAGCTGATCCACCCGCGCAACGGCTCCCTGCACGGTGCCGTTGGCGGACTGGATGCGGCTGGCGAGCGGGTCGAGGCGCGCGAGCACCGCGGCGATCTCGTCGGGAGTGAGTCCCTGCGCCGCCATCTCGTCGGACAACGCCGTGCGGATCTCGGGCAGCGCATCGGCCGCGGACTGCGCGGCCGCTCCCGCTCGATCCGCGTAGCCATCGAGGGTCGCCGTGCCGGCGGCCACCTGCTGCGCGCCGGAAGACACCTGCGCGGCGCCGGAAGACACCGATCCCGCGCCCGACGCGAGGGTCGCCGTCCCGTCGGCGAGCTGGGTTGCTCCCGCGCCGAGGGTGTTCGCGCCGTCGAGCGCGGTGTGCGTGCCGTCGGCGAGGGTGGCCGCGCCGTCGGCGGCGGTCACGAGATTGCCGCGGATGTCGGAGATCGCGGTCAGCAGCTGCAACGCCGCCTGATCGCCGACCAGTGTGGCGACGGAGGAGCGGATCTTCTCGATCGCCTGCGAGCCGATCGTCGAGGCGAGGTAGTTGTTCGCATCGTTCGTGGCGAGCGACAGGGTGGCCTGGCGCGGACTCGTGCCCGACGCCGACGCGAGCGCGTCGGAGAAGTCGGTGGGGATCGTGACCGTGAAGTCGACCGCACCGTGCGCGAGGGCATCGGCCGCACCGGATGCCGACATCCGCTGCCAGTCGAATGCGCCGTCCTCGACGAGCTTGTCGGCGACCTGGTCGCCGTAGTTCGTGACGGTGCCATCGGTGGCGGTCTCGCCCTCGTCGGCCACGACCAGCGCGACCGGAACCTGGTCGAGGCGACCGTATGGATCCTGGTTCGCCCACAGGTAGAGGCCGCCGTAGAGCACGGGCACACACATCAGCGCGATGAGGGCGATGACCGACATGCGGGTCGAGGTGAGCCGTCGCAGCTCGGCGACGATCATGGCGGGGATCTTCATCGCGCGTCTTCCGGGAGGTCGGGGGTGAGGGGGGATGCGGCGGGGTCCGTGGGCTCGGGCTCGCTCGCGTCTGCGGGGGTGGCGGCGGGGTCTGTGCCGGCGGAGTCCGCATCGTCGGCGTTTGTGTTCGTGACGGCGGGGTCGTCTTCGTCGGTGGGAGTGTCGTGGCTCGCGCGGTCTGCGCGTCCGTCGAGGACGGTGGCGGATGCTTCGCCCGCGATCACGAGCACCGCGAGCCCGCGCCCCGCGAACTCCTCGGCGAGCGACCACCACGAATGCGGGTCACCACCGTGACGGTCGGGGGACACCAGCACGATGCCCTCGACGCCGCGGCGGAGCACGGTGAGTTCGAGCAGCATCCGGAGCCGGTCACCCGGGGCGATATCGGCGATCGGCACCCGCGAGCGGCCGCCGAAGCCGTTCTCGTGCAGCCACGCGCTCGCCGCGAGCGGGCCGGCGGGGCGCCCGGCGAACATCAGCTCCTCGGAGATGACGGTGAAGACGGTGACGTTGGACGCCGGATCGGAGACCCCGGGCGCGTCGACGAGGGCGACGCGGCGGCGGATCGCACCCGCATCCGCGCGGCCGTCGATCGTGACGGTTCCGGTGTCGGGGTGCATGCGACCGCTGGCGATCAGCCCCAGGACCGTCGGCCGCTGTTCGGTCTCGGCCGTGACGAGTCGCGCCTCGGCGGTGCGATAGGTGAGCGAGGTCTCGGGGAGCGCCTCGCCGCGGCGCCCCTTGGAGACGCCGGTGGCCACGATCTGCATCAGACTCCCTCGGTCAGCAGCGACGGATGCGCCGACATCAGCGCGTCGGCTTCGCGCCACGACAGCCCGACGGTGCCGAGCACGGTGCGAACGGCGAGAGAGCTCGCTTCGCCGGACGACGCATCGAGGCGGGCGACGACCATGCGCGCGATCTCTTCGACCAGGCGCGCGAGGGTCGGTGCGGAGATGTCGGTGCGGAGCGTGCCCGCATCCTGCCCCTCCCGTACGAGGTGCACGAGGCGGCGGCGGAGCGGCGCGAGGGCGGCGGCGGTGTGCTCGACGTGGGCATCGTCCAGCGCGAGGGCGGCCGCAACCTGCACGTGGGACGCCTCGCTCCAGAGCCGCGCCGTGAGCTGGGCGAGGGCGAGGGGAACATCGTCGCCGACGTCGACCTGTTCGGCAATCGCGTTGAAGCGGTCGGCGCCCGTGCTGACAAGTTCGCGCACGAGCGCGTCGCGGTCGGTGAAGTGCCCGTACACGGCGCGGCGGGTGAGGCCCGCCGCGCGGGCGATCGCATCGAGCGACGCGTGCGGATCGCGCGCGAGAAGAGTCTGAGCGGCCTCGACGAGCGCGGCGCGGTTGAGCGTCGCGTCCCGGCGGGGGGCGCGTTCGGTGACGGTGGTCATCCGGCTAGTGTACGCCGAACTTGCACAGTCGTGTGCACTTTGTAGGGGTGCGGGGTGGGGTGGCGGCTGCGGCGTTCGTGCGGCGGCTGCGGGTGGGTGGCCTGGTCGCGCCGAGTGCCCCGCCGCGGTCAGTCGGTGCCGGAGTCGAACGCGGCGGCTTCGCTCGCCGCATCCGTCGCGCCGGCGAGACCCTCGCGGTCGGCGTCATACGGCGCCGCATGCTCGGTGATCTCGGCGCCTTCGCCACGTCGCAGCTGTCCGACGAGTGCGCCGGTCGCGCCGCCGATGAGGCCGAGCTCGGCGTACTGCTCGAGGCGGGTGCGCGAGTCGGCGATGTCGAGGTTGCGCATCGTGAGCTGTCCGATGCGGTCGACGGGACCGAATGCCGCGTCGCCCACGCGCTCCATGGAGAGCTTCTCGGGGCCGTACGACATGGTCGGTGCGGTCGTGTCGAGGATCGTGTAGTCCTCGCCGCGCCGCAGACGCAGCGTCACTTCACCCGTGATCGTGGAACCGACCCACTTCTGGATCGACTCGCGCAGCATGAGCGACTGCGGCTCGAGCCAGCGGCCCTCGTACATGAGGCGACCGAGGCGGCGGCCCTGCTCGTGGTACGTCGCGAGGGTGTCTTCGTTGAGGATCGCGTTGACGAGACGCTCGTACGCGATGAACAGCAGCGCGAGGCCCGGGGCCTCGTAGATGCCGCGGGACTTCGCCTCGATGATGCGGTTCTCGATCTGATCGCTCATGCCGAGTCCGTGGCGTCCGCCGATGCGGTTCGCCTCGAAGACCAGCTCGACCGGGTCGGTGAACTCGACGCCGTTGAGAGCGACCGGGCGGCCCGCCTCGAACCGCACCGACACGTCTTCGGTCTCGATCTCGACGGCCGGGTCCCAGAACCGCACACCCATGATCGGCTCGACGGTCTCGAGCGACACGTCGAGGTGCTCGAGGGTCTTCGCCTCGTGCGTCGCGCCCCAGATGTTCGCGTCGGTCGAGTAGGCCTTCTCCACGCTGTCGCGGTACGGGAAACCGTGCTCGACGAGCCACTCGCTCATCTCCTTGCGGCCGCCGAGTTCGGTGACGAAGTCCGCATCCAGCCACGGCTTGTAGATGCGCAGAGCCGGGTTCGCGAGCAGGCCGTAGCGGTAGAACCGCTCGATGTCGTTGCCCTTGTAGGTGGACCCGTCGCCCCAGATGTCGACGCCGTCCTCCTTCATCGCCCGCACGAGGAGCGTGCCGGTGACCGCGCGGCCGAGCGGCGTGGTGTTGAAGTAGGTGCGTCCGCCGGAACGGATGTGGAACGCGCCGCACGCGAGGGCGACGAAGCCCTCCTCGACGAGGGCGGTCTTGCAGTCGACCAGGCGCGAGACCTCGGCGCCGTACTGCGCGGCGCGGCCGGGGATCGCCTCGATGTCGTCTTCGTCGGGCTGACCCAGGTCGCCCGTGTAGGTGCAGGGCACGGCGCCCTTGTCGCGCATCCACGCAACGGCGACGGAGGTGTCGAGGCCTCCGGAGAACGCGATGCCGACGCGCTCGCCGACGGGAAGGGACTGCAGGACCTTGGACATGCCCTCAATCCTACTGAGGGCGCGGATGCGGGCTGCGCCGTCGGTGGGGTGCGGGGGTTGTGGGTGCGGGTCGGGGGTGTGGGGTGTGGGCCGGGGGGCTAGGCGGGTGGGTGCCCGCATCCGGTGCCCAGCTGCATCCGGCGCCGAGCTGCGGTGCCGAGAGGGATGCTGAGGCGAGGGCGGATGGTCGAGATGAGGGGGAATCGCGCCCGAAAGTCCTCATCTCGGGCAGAAGTCCTCATCTCGGGGCGGGGCGTGACTGGCGCGGGTGGATGCCTGCATCCGGTGCCGAGCTGCGGTGCCGAGCGGGCTCGGGCTGCCGAAGCGAGGGTGATTCGCGCCGGAATGCCCTCATCTCGGCCAGGTGTCCTCATCTCGGGGGCGGGGCGGGGCGTGAGGGACCGGGCGCTGCGACCTGGCGCTGCGACCTGGCGCGGGCGGCTGGCTGCATGCGGTGCCGAGCTGCGGTATCGAGGGCGGGCTGCCGAGGCGCGGGCGGATGGCCGAGATGAGGGGGAATCGCGCCCGAATGCCCTCGTCTCGGGCAGGTGTCCTCATCCCGGGGCGGGGTGTGATGGGGACCGGGCGCGGCGACCATGCGCGGTGGGAGCCTGCATCCGGCGCCGAGCTGCGGTGCTGAGCGGGCTCGGGCTGCCGAGATGAGGGGGAATCGCGCCCGAATGCCCTCGTCTCGGGCAGATGCCCTCATCTCGTGCTGCCCCATCCGGCCGATCGTGGCGAGGACGGATGCTGATCAGTCGCGGCCGTCGAACAGCAGTCGGTGCAGGAGGCCCGCGGCGAGACCGCCGACGATCGGGAACATGATGAACACCCAAAGCTGCCCGAAGGGTTCGGAGCCGCCGAAAACCGCGGCCGCGATCGACCGCGCGGGGTTCACCGACGTGTTGTCGATCGGGATCGAGATCAGGTGGATGAGGGTGAGTGTCAGGCCGATCACGAGCCCCGCGAATCCGGTGCCGCGGGTGCGGTGGGTGACACCCAGGATGATGAGGACGAACAGGGCGGTCAGCACGATCTCCGCGATGATCGCGGCGCCGATCCCGAATCCGCCCGGCGAGAGCTCGCCGTATCCGTTGCTGGCGAACCCGCCCTCGGTGGCCGCGCTCAACCAGGGAGCGTTGCCAGCCGCACCGATCGCGACGATCGTCGACGTCGCGAGCACGCCGCCGACCAGTTGGGAGGCGATGTAGCCGGGAGTCGTCGCCCACGAGATCCGGCCGGCCGCGGCGAGGCCGAGGGTGACGGCGGGGTTGAAGTGTCCGCCCGAGATCGGGCCCCACGCGTACGCCCCCGCGACAACGGTGAGTCCGAACGCCAGCGAGACCCCGACGAACCCGATCCCGAGGGACGTGCCGTTGGCGCTGGAGCCGAAGTCGGCGGCGAACAGGGCCGCCCCGACGCCACCGAGCACGAGGACGTACGTGCCGAGGAGCTCGGCGAGCCAGGTCGCGGTGCGCGTCGGCCCGGCCGCGGGAGGAGTGTGATCGAGCGCGGTCGCCGCGATCTTCGGTTCCGGATGCGGATCGGTGCTCATGGGACACTCCTTCGTTAGCCCAGGATGACGAAGGCTCCTGCCCACGAATCTCGTCGTGGTGAGCGAACGCCGTTGTTGGTCCGCACGCTATCGCCTGGTGTCGGTACGGTCCAGGACCGGCGCGTCGCGCGTCCGTGCGTGACGGCGCGATTCGGGGTGGCGTGGGGCGGGGGCGAGAGGCGGGTGGGTGGCTGGCTGGCGGTCGCGTGGCCGAGCCTCTGCTGTCAGATGAGGGCCATCAGCCGAGATGAGGATGAATCGTCCGCAAACCCCCTCGTCTCGACGGATGATCCTCGGCTCGAGCGCTCGGTGGCTCGTGGCTCGGTGGCTCGGGCGCTTGGTGGCTCGGAGCGGGCGGGCGCGGGTGCGCGGCATCAGGAGTGGCGGGAGGTTGGGGGGCAGTCGGGCGGCCGGGCCCCAGTGGCCAGACGAGGGCGATCAGCCGAGATGAGGATGAATCGTCCGTGAATCCCCTCGTCTCGACGGATGATCCCGCGCTCGGGCGCTCGGGCGCTCGGGCGGCTCGGTGGCTCGGGGCACGGGTCGGCGGCCCGGCGGGGACGACCGCGGATGTACCCGCGCGTGAATCCACGCCCGAGCGGCTGCGCCCGAGCGCGAACCTCGCCCGAGCGCAAACCCACTCCGCGCGCGAACCCGCGCCCCAGCGGTCGCGCCGAGCGCGAACCCGCGCCCCGAGCGCCAGCGCCGGGCTGTCAGCCGATGGTCACGCCGGTGATGGTGACGGGCGTCGCCGGCGGGCCGTCGGGCTCTCCGCCCTCGGCTCCCGCGGCCGCGATTTCTTGCACGACGGCGAGGCCGTCCGCATCCATCGTTCCGAAAACGGTGTACGACGGCGGCAACTGGCTGTCTTCGTACACGAGGAAGAACTGGGAGCCATTGGTGTTCGCGCCGGCGTTCGCCATCGCGACCGTGCCGGCCGGGTAGGTCTCGCTGCCGTCGAGCTCGTCGGCGAATCGGTATCCGGGTCCGCCCATTCCGGTCGCGCTCGGGTCGCCGCACTGCAGCACGTAGATGCCCTCGGTCGTGAGGCGGTGGCAGGTGGTGTCGCTGAAGTAGTCCTGGTTCGCGAGCGACACGAAGCTGCCGACGGTGCACGGGGTGCGGTCGGCGTCGAGCGTGAGGGGGATGTCGCCGGCGCTCGTCTGCAGCGTCGCCGACACCGTTCCGCTCTGCGCGGGTTCGGCCGGCGGCGCGTCGACGTCGCGGGCGGCCGTGCCGCCGGAGGTGTACTCGCAGGTGCCGGATGCGGCGGGCGCATCGGTCGCGGGAGCACTCGGCGCGCACGCGCTGAGAAGCACGAGGGCGAGCGCGGCAAAAGGAGCGGCAAGCAGACGGGAGCGCATGGAATCAGCGTAACGACCGGCACGGGGAGGGTCGACTCGCGGCCGATGCGCTGCGGCATCCGTACCCCCAGGGCGGATTCGCTCTGCCGGAGAAATCCGCCTGACAGGACGTATGCGGCGGAACCCTCCTGTGGGACAGAGTTCTCCTGAAGCGGGGCGCTCGGGACCACGCTCGCGGCCACCCTTGCTGCGCGACGGTCAGAAGCGCGCGGAGAACCCGCCGTCGGTGTGGAGGAGTTGCCCGGACACCCAGCGGCCCTCGTTCGAGACCAGGAACGACACGACCGCGGCGATGTCGCGCGGGGTACCGAGTCGCCCGAGGGGGTGAGCGGGGATGAGATGTTCGCGAAGGTCCCCGTCCATCCAGCCGGTGTCGATCGGGCCGGGGTTCACGGTGTTCGCCGAGATCCCCCGCGGGCCGAGCTCGCGTGCGGCCGAGATCACGATGCGATCGAGCGCCCCCTTGGAGGCGCCGTACGGCAGGTTGCCGGTGGTGTGATCGCTGGTGAATGCCACGATGGCGCCGCCATCCGCGGGAACCTGACGAGCGAAAGCGGCGATCAGTAGGAGGCTGGCGCGTGCGTTGACGGCGACGTGCGCGTCGAAGCTTGCCGCTGTCGTGTCGAGGATGCCGCTTTCCACATCGTGCGCGTGGCTGAGGATGAGCGCGGTCACCGGTCCGTGCTCGCGGTGCACGGCGTCGATGAGGTCATCCGGGCCGGTGGGCGTCGAAAGGTCGCACGGATAGTCGGCATCCGCGAGATCGCTCGTGAGGACGTGCCAGCCGTCGGCGCGAAGACGCGGAACGACACCCGCCGCGATGCTGTTGGCCCGGCCGGCGCCGGTGATCAGGGCGAGAGGCATACCGCGACCCTACCGAGGCGACGCGGGAGCTCGGATGCGGCGGCGGTGGCGCACCGCATCCGTTGGGCAGGAGATATCTCTTCCACAGGACCGATTCGGGGGATTTCCCCTGCCCGGCGGCGGATTTCTCCTGTGGGGGCGACATCTCCTGCAGCAGCGCGCCACCGGCTCACGGGACGCGCGCAGTGCGCCCCGAACTCGCGATGACCGCGCCGATGGAGATCAGGACGAGTGCGACGCCGGCGGCCTGGGTCCAGGTGAGGGTCTCGTACGCGAGGGTGACGCCGATGGCGAGCGCGACGAGTGGGCTGAGAAGGCCGAGGAACGCGGGGATGCGGGTGGGCAGCGCCGCGAGTCCGCGGAACCAGAGCAGGTAGGCGAGCGCGGTGCCGATCAACGTCAGATACAGGTACCCCGCGATGTTGACGGGTGTGGGGGCAACGCTCGGGAGGGGTTCGAACACCGCGGTCAGCGCCGCGAGGACGAGTCCGCCCGCCAACAGCTGCCACGCGGTGAGGGCCACGGCCGGCTGATCGACCGACCAACGTTTGGTGAGCACCACGCCCGCCGACATCGACACCGCGCCGAGGAGCGCGGCGGCGATTCCGATCGGGTCGAGCCCGGATGCGGACTGCAGCACGATCAGCGCCACGCCCGTGACTCCGCCCGCGCCCGCGGCGATCACCGCCCCGCTGAGTCGCTCGGCGAGCAGTCGCGACGCCAGCACGGCGACGAGCAGCGGTTGGATGCCGCCGACCACAGCCGCGACACCGCCGGGAAGCCGGTCTGCCGCGACGAAGAGGAGCGCGAAGAAGGCGCCGATGTTGAGCACCCCGAGGACCGCCGAGCGCAACCACCACTGGCCGCGGGGACGTCGGCGCGCAATCAGCAGCAGAACCAGGCCTGCCGGAAGAGCGCGAATCGTCGCCGTCAGCAGCGGGTGGCCGCCGATCAGGAAGGTAGTGGAGGTGAAGTACGTCGTTCCCCACAGCATCGGGGCGAGTGCGGTGGCCAGGATCACCGTGAGTCGATTGCTAAGCACTTAGCGAATATACCTCAGCGCTTAGCAATATGGCTCAGCGCTTAGCGATAGCGTGGAGGTATGGATCACGTCGACCGCATCCTGTCGCAGTGGAATGCCGAGAAGCCCGGTCTCGACGTGTCGCCGATGGCGGTCATCGGACGCTTAGCCCGCACGGCGGCGGTGGTGGAGAACAGGCTGGCGGCGACGTTCGATCGCCATGGGATCGACGCCGGCACCTTCGATGTGCTCGCCACGCTGCTCCGCCAGGGCCCTCCCTACGAGATCACCCCCGCCGCGCTTGCCGCCGAGAGCATGGTCACGTCGAGCGCGGTGGCCCAGAGGTTGAATCGCCTGGAGTCGCGGGGATTCATCGCGCGCGCGGCCAACCCCGATGACGGTCGCGGGAAGCTCGTCCGACTCACCGACGACGGCCGCCGCCTCGTCGATGAGGTGCTGCCCGAGCATCTCGCGGCGGAGGAAGAACTCCTCGCTGACCTTTCGCCCGACGACCGCGTGCGGCTCGCCGAGTTGCTCGCCCGGCTACTTCCCGGGGACTAGGCCTTACTGCGCGTGGGTGGGGGAGTTGCCTGCTCGGCTTCTGTCCGGGGGCCTCCGCGCACCGCATCCGCTCCGCAGGAGAAATCCCCCGGACAGGACGGATGCGGCGAGATTCTCCTGTGGGAGCGAGATCTCCTGCGTTCGCGGCGTCTTCCGCCGGGGTCGAGAGCCGACGCCGGCCCGCGCGGCGCGAGGGAGGCTGTCTGCGCGGCATTCCGCATCCGCGGCCCTGTCTGCTCGCAGCGCCCGGCGTCACCGTCGTCGAGACGAGCACGATCGGCCGAGCGGAGGGCATCTCGGGCGCGAAAGCCCTCATCTCGAGCGATCATCCTCATCTCAGCGATGCGGATGCGGATGCACGGGGCGGGATGCGGGATGCGGGATGCGCAGGCGCAGGGCGGATGCGGGATGCGGAAGCACGGTGGGTGCGGGAGGAGCACGCACGGAGCTGATGCGGGATGCGCACGCACGGGGCGGATGCGCACGCACGGGGCGGATGCGCAGGCACGGGTGCGGATGCCACCCCGGCACTCCCCGCGCCGCGCCGCCGGGTCAGCGCGGCAGGCGGGGTACCGCGGCGACGAGCGCGCGGGCGTAGTCCGTGTCGGGATGCGACAGGATGCGGCGGGTCGGACCCTGCTCCACCACGCGACCGCCCTGCAGCACGACCGTGTGGTCGCAGACGGCGGCGACGGCGCCGAGATCGTGCGAGACCATGACGAGGGCGAGACCCTGCTCACGGCGGAGGCGCGCGAGCAGGTCGATGACCTGCACCCGGGTGGTCACATCCAGCGCGCTGACCGGCTCGTCGGCCAGCAGCACGCGCGGCCGCGACACGATCGCGCGCGCGATCGCGATCCGCTGGCGCTGACCGCCGGAGAACTCGTGCGGATACCGCGTGAGCACGTCGGCGTCGAGACCGACCGAGGTCACCGCCTCGACCGCGCGCTCCCGCGCGTCGTCACCCCGGGCGAGGCCGAGCGACTGCAGCGGCTCGGTCACGATGCGGTCGATGCGCTGGCGCGGATCGAGCGAGGAATACGGGTCCTGGAACACCGGCTGCACGCTCGCGCGGAACCGGCGCATCAGCCGGCGATCCCGCCGATCGAGCGGCGCCCCGTCGAAGCGCACCTCACCGGCGCGCGGCGACGAGAGGCCCAGCATGAGCGCGAGAATCGTGGACTTGCCGGCACCCGACTCGCCCACGAGCCCCACGGCGTCGCCCTCGGAGACCGCAAGCGAGACGCCCTCGAGCACCGCCCGCGAGCCGTACGAGAATCCCGCCCCGCGCAGCTCCAGCACCGGCCCCGCACCCGTCCCCTCGCGAGCCTCGCTCATGACCCCACCTCTCCGCCCGGAGCGCGCCAGATTCCTGTTCCCGCGCCACCGATCGGAAGCGCGGGAGCAGAAAAGTGGCGCGCGGCACGTGTCACGGGCACGCTACGGCGGAGGGATCGAGGACGGCTCACGCGGCGCCCTCCGCATCCAGCGCCGAGTCGAGGGCCCGGGCGCTCGCGACGAGGGCGGTTGTGTACGGATGCTGCGGCGTCCGCAGTACCCGATCGACCGGGCCCTCCTCGACCACCGCACCGTGGCGCAGCACGACGATGCGCTCCGTCATGCGCGAGACGACCGCGAGGTCGTGGCTGATGAACAGCAGGGCCATGCCGCGCTCGGCGACGAGCCGCTCGAGCAGCGCGAGCACGCCGTCCTGCACCGTCACGTCGAGCGCGGTCGTCGGTTCGTCGGCGATCAGCAGCTTCGGCCGGGCGGCGAGGGCGATCGCGATCGCGACGCGCTGGCGCTGCCCACCCGAGAGCTCGTGCGGGTACGCGCGGGCGATGCGAGGATCCTCGAGCGCCACCTCCGCGAACGCGGCAGCGACGGCGTCTCGCAGCGCAGACCCCCGCAGTCCGAGGTGTCGCCGCAGCGGCTCGGCGACCTGGCGGCCGACGCGCATCAGCGGATCGAGCGCGGTCAACGGCTCCTGGAAGACGATCTGCGCGACGGGTCCGCGAAGCGGAAGCAGCGACTTCTCGGCCGCGCCGACCACCTCGTGCCCGTCGAGTTCGATGGACCCGGATGCGGTCAGCCCGCGCGCGAGCAGACCCGTCACCGCCAGCGACGTCACGGATTTGCCCGACCCGGACTCGCCGATGATGCCGACGCGCTCGCCGGCGGCCACCGCGAAGGAGACGTCGCGGACGAGCCGGGCCTCTCCCGCTCGCACCGAGAGTTCCAATACCTGCAGCAGAGTCATCGCGACCTCCGTCTCGTCGGGTCGGCGAATTCGCGCAGGCCGTCGGCGAGGAAGTTGACCCCGAGCACGAGGGCGACGATCGCGATGCCGGGCGCGATCGCGCCGACCGGCGCGACGAGCACCGTGCCCTGCGCCTCTTGCAGCATCCGTCCCCAGGAGGCGTTCGGCGGCGGGGCGCCGAGGCCGAGGTACGACAGGCTCGCCTCGGCGAGCACCGCGATACCGAACTGGAGAGCGAGGCTCACGAGCAGGGTGGGCGCGATGTTGGGCAGCACGTGGCGGACGATGAGGCCCGCGGTGCCCGTGCCGCTCGTGCGCGCGGCGGTCACGAACTGCTCCTGCAGCACGCGACGGGCGAGGATGCGGGTGAGCCGGGCGACGACGGCCGACATCGCGAGTCCGATCGCGAGGATCGCCGACCACAGCGAGGCACCCTGCACGGCGACGACGAGCATCGCCAGCAGCAGCACGGGGAACGCGATGACCACATCGAGCGCAGCCGACAGGGTGTCGTCGATCCAGGGCCGGGCGAAGGCGGCCGCGAGGCCGAGGAGCGTGCCGAGGACGGCCGCGAGCAGCACGGAACCGGCGCCGACGGCCAGAGCGATGCGCGCACCGACCATGAGCTGCGACAGCAGATCGCGGCCGAGCCGGTCGGTGCCGAGGAGGTGGGCCGGATTCGGGCTGTCCAGGCGGCCGCCGCTCGTGTCGGACAGCGGATACGGCAGCCAGACGAGCGAGACGAGCGCCACGAGCACCACGATGCCGGTGAGGATCAGCCCGATGACCAGCGTCGGGTGTCCGCCGCGACGGCGCCGCCCACCCGCATCGCGCCGCCCAACCGCATCCGGCCGCCCACCCGCACCCAGACCCGCATCCGGCCCCACACCCGCATCCACCCCAACCCCCAGCCCGACAGCGCCCGACACCGGAGCGCCCGACACCGGAGCGCCCGACACCGGAGCGCCCGACACCGGAGCGCCCGACTCGCCCGCGCTCATCGGTTCCCCGAGACGCTGGTGCGCAGGCGCGGGTCGACGAGGCGCTGCACGACGTCGGCGGCGAAACCGACGAGCAGCACGAACAGGGTGCTCACCACCAGCACGCCCTGGATGTTCGCGTAGTCGTGCTGCTGAATGCCCGTGAGCAGCATGCTGCCGAGGCCCGGCAGGGTGAAGACGCTCTCCACGACGACGGCTCCGAGCAGGGCGGTGGACAGCTCGATGCCGAGGATCGCGATGACCGGCACCGCGCCGTTTCGCACGCCGTGCCGGAGCAGTGCCTCCGGCAGAGCCGCACCGCCCGCGCGGGCCGTCCGCAGATAGTCGCTGCCGAGCACATCGAGTGTCGCCGAGCGCACGTAGCGGCTCAGCGACGCACTCATGACGATCGCGATCGTGATGACCGGCAGAGTGAGCGAGCGGAGGGCGTCGGCCGGGTCCTCCCAGTCGTCGCGCGGAAATCCTCCCGAGGGGAGGAGCCCGAGCTGCAGGGCGAAGATCCATACGAGGATGACGCCGACCCAGAACACCGGAACGGCGACGCCGAGCTGCGCGAAACCGCTCAACACGATGCCGTACCAGCGATCGGACTTCACGGCGGCGACGATGCCGACGGCGAGCGAGACGATGAGCGCGAGCGCGAAGGCGAGCAGGGTGAGCGGCAGGGTGACCACCAGGCGGGCCGCGATCTCGGCGCCGACGGGCCGCGAGCTGATGTACGAATCGCCCAGGTCGAAGCTCAGCAGCTGCCCCGCCCACGTCGCGAACTGCTGCAGCAGCGGCTGGTCGGAGCCGACCTGCGCGCGTGCCGCGGCGATCTGCTCGGGCGTTGCGTCGATCGACAGGAGCGCGTTCGCGGGATCCCCCGGAAGCAGCCTCAGGAGCACGAAGATGACCACCATGGCGACCACGAGCGACACCGCGAGGAACGCGAGCCGGCGGAGCAGGTAGGGGAGCATGGGATCCAGTGGGTTTACATGGCGGATGCCGGGAACGACCTGCGTTCCCGGCATCCGTCTGCTGTCAGGACTTGACGATGTCGTAAGCGAAGAACTGCGAGTTCAGTCCGTTCACCGGGTATCCGCTGACGTCGCTGGAGGCGACGACGATCTGCGGGTAAAGGTACAGCCACACGCTCGCTGCGTCCTGTGCGATCTGCTCGTTGACCTGACGCAGCAGAGTGGTCTGCTCATCCGTGGTCGTGGCCTGCTCGGCCTCGGACACCCACTGCTGCACGTCGGCGTTGTCGTAGCCCCAGTAGAAGTCGGGGTTTCCGTACCAGACCACGTCGCGGTCGTTCACGTGCTCCTGCAGGGTCGCGGTGAAGTCGCGGTCCTTGAAGACCTTCGTGTACCACTCGTCGGCGCTGATCGTGTTGATCTCGACCGTGATGCCGACCTCGGCCAGCTGCGACTGCAGGAACTCCGCGACGGCCGGATGCGGGTCGTAGCTCGGGGTGTCGAGCGTGAAGGTGAAGCCGTCCGGGTAGCCCGCCTCGGTCAGCTGCTGACGCGCCAGGTCGAGGTCGTACGGGTTCACGGAGGTGAGGTCCTCGTACCAGGGGTCGGTCGGGGGAACCATCGAGCCGATCAGGGTGCCGTAGTCGCCCCAGATCGAGGTGAGGAGCTTCTCGGTGTCGATCGCCGAGTAGACGGCCTTGCGCACCAGGGCGTTGTCGAACGGGGCGACGCGGTCGTTGAACGCGAGCAGCTCCTTGGTGGTCGACGTGCCCTCGCTCACGACGTAGTCGTCGCTGCCGTCGAACTGCGCGAGCGAATCCGGGCTCTGCACGCTCGTGATGAGGTCGATCTCGCCGGTGAGGAGCGCGTTGTCCTCCGCGGTCGCGTCGGTGAAGTACGTGAACACGACCTCGGCGTTCTTGGCCTGCTCGCCCCAGTAGTCGTCCCAGCGGGTGAGCGTCAGGGTGCTGCCCTGGCGCCACTCGTCGAGCGTGTACGGTCCGGTGCCGTCCTCGGTCTGCGTGAGGTCGCCGGCCTCGGAATTCACGATCCAGATGTAGCTGAGGTTGTAGAGGAACGAGATCGAGCGCTGCGACAGGGTGAACACGACGGTCTGGTCGTCGGGGGTCGCGATGTCGCTGATGACGCCGAAGCTCGACTTGCGCGCCGACTGGGAGTCTTCGGCCGTCACGGCCTCGACGCTCGCCTTCACGTCGGCCGACGTCAGTGCCTTGCCGGAGTGGAAGGTAACGTCGTCGCGCAGCGTGATCGTGTAGGTGAGACCGTCTTCGCTGGTCTCCTCGCTCGCGGCGAGCAGGGGCTCGACCTCGCCGTCATCCGTCAGCTTATAGAGGCCTTCGTAGACGTTGCCGTTGAACGCCTCGGTGACACCTTGGCCGCCGCCCTGGGTGTTGCTCAGGTTCTGGGGCTCGTACAGCGAGCCGATGGCGATCGTGGCGTCGGCACCGGCATCGCCGGCATCGGACGAACCGGAACCCGCGGCGCAGCCCGACAGCACGAGGGCTGCGGCGACTGCCGCGGACGCGGCTACGAGGGATCTCTTCATGAGGGGTACTCCAGGGTGCGGTGGATGCGGCGGGTCAGGCCGCGTAGATGTCGAAGCCGTCGTTGAACACGACGTTCTTCTCCCCGGCACGGATCGGCAACGGGAACCGATTCGAGACGGGAGGCAGGGGGCAGTTGTACTGCGCCGAGAACCCGCAGGGCGGGACGAAGGCGCGGTTGAAGTCGAGGATGACGGTGCCGGGCTCGTTCGGATCGGCATCCGCGGTGCGCTGCACGAACAGGAAGCGGCCCGACCCGTAGGTCTCGGTGCCGTTCGTCTCGTCGCCGAACACGAGGAGCAGGGTGCCGCCGTCGTCGAAGGCCGACAGCGAGTACTCCCGGCCGTCGAGAGTGAAGAGGATGTCTCCGGGAACGACGAGATCCCGCGTGCCGCCGTTGTCGCGGATGTGCTCGAAGGGCACGGTGCGGTCTCCGGCGACCGGCACGAACTGCGCCTCGATGACCCACGCGGGGTCGTACTCGTACACGTCGATGCGCTCGAACGCCCGGATCGCGGGGGAGTCGGCATCCCAGACGCGAAGGCCGTGCTCGGTCTCGCCGCTGTCGATCCCGGTGCGGCGCACGCGCGTCACCTGCGCGGATGCGGGCAGCCCGACGCGTGCGGCATCCAGGTCGGGAAGTTCCCCGGTCCAGCGGGTCTCCACGAGAGCGAGGTTGCCCGTGGGGGCGGCCACGGCGGCGAAGCGCTCGTTCCGCCAGCGGGCGTGATCGTCGGATGCGGGCATGGCTCATCCATTCTCGGAAAGGCGGGGGACGCGGACGAATTGTCCGTCACAGGACGCAATGCCCGGTCGGGCGAGGATATTCCGGATTCGCGCGGATCGGGGGCGTCGGGACGGCTCGATAGGATGGGGTGTACCGGTCGGCCAGAGCGAGGAGCTTCCATGCCAGGCATCGTGATCGTCGGAGTCCAGTGGGGCGACGAGGGCAAAGGCAAGGCCACCGACCTTCTCGGTGAGCGCACGGACTGGGTGGTGAAGTTCAACGGCGGCAACAACGCCGGCCACACCGTCGTCATCGGCGATGAGAAGTATGCGCTGCACCTGCTGCCCAGCGGCATCCTGTCTCCCGGTGTGAACGCCGTGATCGGCAACGGTGTCGTGATCGACCTCGAGGTGCTCTTCTACGAGCTCGAGGCTCTCACCGCCCGTGGCGTCGACACGTCGCGCCTGCGGGTGAGCGCGAACGCGCACGTCATCACGCAGTACCACCGCACGCTCGACAAGGTCACCGAACGCTTCCTCGGCAAGCGCCAGATCGGCACGACCGGTCGCGGCATCGGCCCGGCGTACGCCGACAAGATCAACCGCGTCGGCATCCGCATCCAAGACCTCTTCGACGAGAACATCCTGCGGCAGAAGGTCGAAGGCGCGCTCGATCAGAAGAACCACATGCTCGTGAAGGTCTTCAACCGGCGGGCGATCGCCGTCGACGAGATCGTCGAAGACCTGTTGTCGTACGCCGAGCGGCTGCGGCCGATGGTGTGCGACACCGGCCTGCTGCTGAACGACGCGCTGAACGCGGGCGATGTCGTCGTCTTCGAGGGCGGCCAGGCGACCATGCTCGACGTCGATCACGGCACGTACCCGTTCGTCACGTCGTCGTCGGCGACGGCGGGCGGGGCGGCGACCGGGTCGGGCGTCGGTCCGAACCGTCTCGATCGCATCGTCGGAATCGTGAAGGCGTACACGACCCGCGTGGGTTCGGGTCCGTTCCCGACCGAGCTGTTCGATGAGACCGGTGAGTGGCTGCGCTCGCGCGGCTTCGAGTTCGGCACGACGACCGGGCGGCCTCGCCGCGTCGGCTGGTACGACGCTCCGATCACCCGCTACGCGACCCGGGTCAACGGCATCACCGACCTCGTGCTGACCAAGCTCGACATCCTCACGGGACTCGACGAGATCCCCGTGTGCGTCGCGTACGACGTCGACGGTGTGCGGTTCGAGGAGGTTCCGGTCAACCAGACCGAGTTCCACCACGCCAAGCCGATCCTCGAGTACATGCCCGGATGGTCGCAAGACATCTCGGGTGCGCGCACCTTCGAGGACCTGCCGGTCGAAGCGCAGGAGTACGTGCTGGCTCTCGAGAAGATGAGCGGCACGCGCATCTCGGTCATCGGTGTCGGGGCCTCCCGCGACGCGGTGATCGTGCGCCACGATCTCGTCGACTGATGCGCCTCTGGATCGGAGGCTACGGCGCCGATCAGGGCGGCACGGCCGTCGGCATCGGAGAGTTGCTCGCGGGTGACGCGGATGCCGGATCCGCCGGTGGTGCGTTGGCGTTCGCGGGCACGGCCGCCGAGATCGGCGGGTCGCCGACGTGGCTGGCGGCGCACCCGTCGCTCGCTGTCGTCTACGCGGCACTCGAGGGCGCCGGCGCCGTGCAGGCGTTCCGCCGCACCGGAGATTCCTCGTTCGCCCGGCTCGGACCGGCCGTGCGGATCGGCGAGTCGGTCTGCCACGTCGCGGTCAGTCCCGATGCCACCTACCTCCTCGCCACCTGCTGGGGAGATGGGCGCGTCGTGCGCGTGGCGCTCGACGCCGTCGGTCGCCCCGGGGCGGCGACGATCGCCGCATCCGCCATCGACCCGTACGTGCCATCGGACCCGTTCGCCCCGCCGGTCGACCCGGGATCCACGGCGACGGATGGCGCGTTCGACCTGCCGGGCGGCGGGATCGACCTCGCGGACGCGGCACGCGCGCTCCGCGAGGCAGCGGGTCCGGAGTTCGCCCACCTCGTGCCCGACCTGTCGGCGCCGGAGGATTCGCTCGCCGCGCTCGGCCTTTCGGCGGGTGGGCTCGAGCTGCCGCGCCGCGCGTCCGGTGAGGGTGACGGGTCGGACGCGGCATCCGACACGAGATCTGTCGCGGCGCCGGAGCGGGTGTCGCGGGCGCACCAGTCCGTGTTCCTCGGGGGCGGCCTGATCGCGACGACCGACCTGGGCTTCGATCTCGTGCGGTTCTGGCGTTCGGGGGCGGACGGTCTGCGCCTGGTCGGCGTCGTGCGCCTTCCCCTCGGCAGTGGCCCCCGGCACATGGTCCGCCACCCGAGCGGGCACCTCTACGTGCTCACCGAGCTCTCCTGCGAGATCTTCGTGCTCGGGCCCGACCGCGCCGGAGCGTGGCGCGTTCTGGGAGGCACCCCGCTCTCGCCTGAGACCCGGGCGGGTGTCGATGCGGCGGCGGAGCTCGCCGCATCCACCGACGGGCAGTTCATCTACGCGAGCATTCGCGGGCTCGACACGATCGCGTCGGTGCGGGTGCGGGGTGCCGGCGACGACCTGGTGCCGGTCGCCCTGGCGGACGCGGGCGTCACGTGGCCGCGGCACCACCTCGTCGTGCGCGACACGCTGCTCGTCGCCGGCCAGCACTCGAATGATGTCGTCGCCCTGACCCTCGACATCCGGAACGGCGGGCTCTCGCGTCCGGTGCGGCGCACCGAAGCGCCGTCGCCGACCTGCCTGCTCCCCGCCCGCTGAGCGGCTCGCGTCAGGAGCGTCAGGCGCGGCGTCAGGCGTCGGGCGTCGCCTTCGCGTCCTGCCTCGGGATCACGACCTGCTTGAGCACCAGCAGAACGGATGCGGTCACCGGGATCGCGACGAGCGCGCCGAGGAGTCCGAGCAGCGTGCCGCCGACGAGCGCGCCGATGACCACGAGCGCGCCGGGAATGCTGATGGTGCGGTTCATGATGCGCGGGGTGAGAACGTATGCCTCGACCTGCATGTAGACGAGGTAGGCGATCGCGAAGATCAGCGCTCCGAACGGATCCGCGAAGAGCGCGATGACGGATGCGATGACCCACATCAGGACGGTGCCGACGAGCGGGATGAGCGTGATGCAGAACGTCACCACCGCCAGCAGGAGCGGGAACGGCAGCCCCAGCACGACGAACATCAGGAAGACGAACGTCGCGTTGCACAGCGCCAGGATCACCATGCCCATGAGGTATCCGCCGATCGAGTCGGTGATCTGCTCGGTCAGGTCGGCGACGCGCGACCGTCCGTGGGCGGGAACGAGTCGGTAGAACGAGCGCTTGATCGTCGGCAGCGATGCGAGGAAGTAGAGGCTCAGGACCAGGATGATGATGCCGCCCGAGATTCCGGACACGATCGTGACGCCGACCTGGAACACGCCGCCGCCGATGGCCGCGATGTGTCCGGGATCGACCAGGAACGTCTGCACCTGGCTGAGCAGGTCGTTGAAGACGTCGCCGAACTGGTTCTCGAGCCAGGCGTAGGTGTCGCCCTGCTGGAAGGTCGTGATCAGCCCGGGCACGTCGTTCGCGAACTGCACGATCTGCCGCACGACGGTCGGGATGATGAGCATGAGCACGGCCGCGAGAACGATCGCGAAGGCGGCGTAGACGATCACGATCGACCAGGTGCGCGACAGTCCTCGCCGCTCGAGGAGCCGCACCACCGGGTCGAGGCCGAGGGCCGCGAACATCGCGAACACGATGTAGATGATGACCGTGGACAGGTTCGAGAACGCGAACCCGAGGAGCAGAGCGACGAGCCCGCCCAGGGTGATGAAGAACCCGAGGGCGAACGGATGGTGCACCGCTCGCCGGCTCACTCCGGTCTCGCCCGACTGGGGGGCGCCGCTGTCGGCGGACGCGGCTCGGGCGCGGCGTCCGCGCGCGGGCCGGGGAACCTGCAAGGGGTCGGTCATGGTCATCACTCTAGGAGCACAGCGGCCGGTAGTCTCGTGGGCGGAGGACGCCATGACCGAGCCCATCGACCCGACCACGACCCTTCGTGATCTTCGCGCGAGTATCGACAACATCGATGCGGCGCTCACCTACCTGCTGGCCGAGCGGTTCCGTTGCACCAAACAGGTCGGCCGCCTCAAGGCGGAGCATGGGATGCCGGCGTCCGATCCCTCCCGCGAAGAGAACCAGATCGCCCGTCTCAAGCGTCTCGCAGAGGACGCCGATCTCGACCCCGCCTTCGCCGAGAAGTGGTTCAACTTCGTCGTCGCCGAGGTGATCCAGCACCACCGGATCGCGGCTGCGGGCACCGAGGGCACCGACGACGCTGCCCCCGCCGAGTAGCGCGACTCCCGAACGCACAGACAGCGATGGCCCGGATGCTGCACCCGGGCCATCGCTGTGTGCACGCGGTGCTCAGGGCACCGCGCGCCGCAGGATCGGGAAGGCGCCGACCGCCAGCAGGGCGGCGAGGCCGGCGAGCAGGAGCATGAGCCCACCGGCGCCGATCTGCACGAACCACTCGAAGACGGGCGCCCACGCATCCGCCCAGCCGACCAGCCAGAGTGCGGCGACAAGGAGCACGCCGAGGCCGATAAGCGACAGCGTCAGACCGAACGCCCCGAACCGCTTGTAGATGGTCGCCGCACCGAAGCCCACGACGAAGAACAGCATCGCGAGCACGAAGTAGAAGAGCCCGGCCAGCAGCGGTCCCGATTCCCAGAGCCACGGGATCGAGAAGAAGTAGCCGTTCATCCCCCACCCGTCGGTCAGGGTCTCGACGAAGCCGCCGAGAACGAAGATCACGGCGAGCAGCGCGGAGGTGAGCACCGCCGTGAGCAGCGACCCGAGGTAGAACTCCCGGCGCGTCACGCTCATGGCCTGCGAGAACGGGAAGGTGAGGGTCAGTGCCTGCACGCCGACCGCGAGGAAGTACCAGAGCGGGGCCTGGGCGCCGCCCCCGACCTTGGCGCCTTCCACGCCCGCCGTCTGCAGGATGCCGTAGATGGCGAGCGTGATGACGAAGGAGCCCGCGAGGATGATCAGCGGGATCCAGATGTACGTCTGCCGGTTGACGAGCTGCATCCGGACGACGTTGAACGTGCGGTTCATCGACGTGCTCCTTCCTGGTGCGCGGCCGCGGCATCGGCCGCGTGCTGCGTCGTGCGGACGATGAGTTGCTGGAGCGAGACCGGAGTGACGTCGAGGCCCTCGGCGGTGAGGCGCTCGCGGTCGCCCGGGGTGAGGGTCCCGAGCACGGTCACCGACGACACGCGTCCGAGCGCCTCCCGGTGGATCACCTCACGACCGGCGACGAACTCCTCCACGGTCGCCGTATCGCCGACGATAGTGGCGGCGCGGTCGCGGACCGCATCCGTCTCCTCATCCATCAGGATTCGGCCGCGGTCGACGACCAGCACGCGCTCGATGAGGTTCGCGACCTCGTCGATGAGGTGGCTGGAGAGAATGACCGTGCGCGGATGCTCCGCGTAGTCCTCGAGCAGCCGGTCGTAGAAGATCTGCCGGGCGACCGCGTCGAGACCGAGGTACGGCTCGTCGAAGAACGTCACTTCTGCGCGCGCGGCGAGGCCGATGATGACGCCCACGGCCGACAGCTGACCGCGCGAGAGCTTCTTGATGCGGGTCTTTATCGGCAGTTGGAAGTCCTGGATCAGTCGGTCGGCGAGCTCCTGGTTCCAGTTCGGGAAGAAGAGACGCGCCATCGCGAACGCGTGCTTCGGTAGGGCGTCATCCGGGTACTTCTGGCTCTCCCGGACGAAGCACATCCGTGACAGCACGCGGCTGTTCTCATACGGCTGCTCGCCGAAGATGCGGACGTCGCCCGAGGTGGCGAAGTTCTGCGCGGTGAGGATCGACATGATGGTGGTCTTGCCGGCACCGTTTCGGCCGAGCAGCCCGTAGATGGTGTCTTTCTCGATCGTGAAGCTCACGTCGTCGACGGCCACGGTGTCGCCGTAGCGCTTGGTGAGGCCGGTCACCTCGATCACGGAAGTCACAGCGTGTTCCCTTCGGTGGTGGACGAGTCGGCCGCGGACGCGCGGTCGGCGATGAGGCGGGCGAGATCGTCGGATCCCAGCCCGAGTTTGCGGGCTTCGGCGAGCAGCGGCTCGACGAAGCGATCGGCGAAGACCGTGCGGCGTTCGGCGAGCAGCAGGTCGCGCGCGCCGGGCGCCACGAACATGCCGACGCCGCGCCGCTTGTACAGGACGCCCTTGTCAACGAGCATGTTCACTCCTTTGGCCGCGGTGGCGGGATTGATTCGGTAGAACGCCGCGAGTTCGTTCGTGGATGGCGCTTGCGCCTCGATCGCGAGGCTCCCGTCGATGATCGAGTCCTCGACGTTCTCGGCGATCTGCAAGAAGAGCGGCTTGCCTTCTTCGATCACTGTGGTCCCCGTTCGTTGGTTCGTTACTCAGGTAACTAACCATGCAACGGGAGTCCGCCGGTTGTCAACACCCCGTCCGTGATCTGCGTCGGACTTCCCATCGATCCCTGATCAGGAGTCAGTTTGCGTCGATCCGTGCGCTTTGATATCACGGGCGCGATAGCGACTGGACGGCGGGAGTCAACGCGCACAGCCGACTTGCGGACATCTGCCAGGCGTGAAAAATTGGCTCCGGCCCGCTGCTGGGCCTACGACCAGTCCGCGATCGTCGCCCATCCGCCCGAGGATGCGAGTCGGCGAGCGTACGGTCGGCGGCCATGCCCGAGTCCGATGCTCGGCGCCAGCGCGAGCCACGCCTTCTGCGTGGCCGCCCGCGGTCGCCACCCGGGCGTAACCGATGCGGCCCTGCACCGGCTGCCGAGGTAATCCACAGTGACCATCGCGCACGCGATCGAAGCGAAGAATCTGTTCAAGGTCTTCGGGAAGAACCCGAAGCAGGTCGTCGACGGGCTGAACGCCGGTCGCAGCCGGGCCGAGCTTGCCGACCGAGGTACGGCCGCCGTCATCGACGCGAGCTTCACGGTCGATCCGGGCGAGATCTTCGTCATCATGGGGCTGTCCGGTTCCGGCAAGTCCACCATCATCCGGATGCTGAACGGCCTGCTGCCACCGACGTCCGGGGAGGTCCTGGTTCAGGGCCGGAGCGTCACCCACGCGTCTGCGGCGGAGCTGCGCCGCATCCGCCGCTCGTCCATCTCGATGGTGTTCCAGCACTTCGCGCTGCTGCCCCATCGCACGGTGCTCGACAACGCGGCCTACGCCCTCGAGATCCAGGGCGTCGGGCGCGACGAGCGCCGCGAGCGCGCGCGCGAGATCCTCGAAAAGGTCGGTCTCGGTGATCGCATCGACGCGATGCCCGACGAGCTGTCCGGCGGCATGCGCCAGCGCGTGGGCATCGCCCGCTCGCTGACCTCCGGCACCGAGATCATGCTGATGGACGAGGCGTTCTCGGCGCTCGACCCTCTCATCCGCCGCGAGATGCAGGAGCAGCTCATCGAGCTGCAGCAGGAGCTCGGGCGCACGATCGTCTTCATCACCCACGATCTCAACGAGGCGATGTTCCTCGGCGACCGCATCGCGGTCATGCGCGACGGACGCATCGTGCAGAACGGCACACCGGAGGAGATCCTCACCGACCCGGCAAACGACTACGTCGCGCAGTTCGTGCAGGACGTCGACCGTGCCCGCGTCCTGACCGCATCCTCCGTGATGGAGCCGCCGCAGGCGACCTCGCCCGTAACAGCCGGCATGCGCGGCGCGCTCCGCGTCATGCGCGACCAGCAGGTCGGCGCCGTGGCCGTGCTCGAGAACCGTCGCTACCTGGGTTCGGTCACCGACCGCGCCGTGATCCGTGCGGTCAAAGCGGGCGACACCGATCTCCGCGCCATCGTCCAGAACGTGCAGCCCGCGGTCCGCCCGGAGGATCCGCTGACGGATGTGGTGGAGCGCTCGGTCGAGAGCCCCGTGCCCGTGGCCGTCGTCGACGACCGTGACCGCTTGGTCGGCGTGATCCCGCGCGTCACGCTGCTCGCCGCGCTCGGGAACGTGCCCGCCGTGACGCGCGAGACCCCCATCATCCAGGTGCCCGCGACGGTGCCCGCGAGCGAGATCGTGCAGACCCTGCAGGTGGCCGAAGCGGGCGCATCCGCCGACCACGCGTCCGCCGCGACGAACGGAGCCCTGCGATGAGCGATCTCTTCCGTCTTCCCCTCGGCGACGTGGTCGAGGCCGCTGTCACCTGGATCATCGCGACCTTCGGGTGGCTTTTCGACGCCGCATCCGCCCTGCTCGGCACGATCTACGACTGGCTCGACGCGTCGCTCTCGTCGCCGCCGTTCTGGGCCGTGCTCATCGTGGTCGCCGCGTTCGCGTACTGGTCGAAGGGCCTGTGGCTCGCGATCGGCAGCGCCGTCGGACTCCTCGTCATCGTCTCGGTGGCGCAGTGGGAGAACGCGATGGACTCCCTCGCCCTCGTGATCCTCGCCGCGGTCGTGGCGATCGCGATCAGTGTTCCGCTCGGTATCTGGGCCGCGCGGAGCGACCGGGTCTCGGCCGTCATCCGCCCCGTGCTCGACTTCCTGCAGACGATGCCCGCGTTCGTCTACCTCATCCCCGCCATGCTGATCTTCGGCGTCGGACCCGTTCCCGGTATGGTCGCCACGATCATCTTCGCGATGGCGCCCGGAGTGCGCCTCACCGAGCTCGGCATCCGCGGAGTCGACGGCGAGATCATCGAAGCCGGACACGCTTTCGGTGCGACGCCCGGCCGCATCCTGCGCCAGATCCAGCTGCCGCTCGCCCTGCCGAGCATCATGGCCGGCGTCAACCAGGTCATCATGCTGAGCCTGTCGATGGTCGTCATCTCCGGCATGGTCGGCGCGGGCGGACTCGGGGGCCAGGTCGTGCAGAGCCTCAGCCGCATCGACATCGGACTCGGCGTCGAAGCGGGCCTGTCGGTCGTCATCCTCGCGATGATCCTCGACCGCGTGACCGCCGGGTTCGCCGCCCCGGGACGGAAGAAGCAGCTGGCCGCGGCCGGTACGACGAAGAAGGCGACGGACGCGGCGCCCCCGGCATCCGAGCCCTCCGACCGCGCCGCGGGCACCCCTGCACTGACCCGCAGGCCGGCGACGGCCAAGGCCTGAGAGGACACGACATGAATCTGCGAAGCAGTCGCACCATCGCCGCGGTCGTCGCGCTCGCCGGGAGCGGTGCGCTCCTGGTGGGTGGCGGGATCTCCGCCCTGCCCAGCGCCGACAGTAAGGGCGAGCTCACGATCGCGGTCTTCAACGGCTGGGACGAGGGGATCGCCGCGGCCGAGCTCTGGAAGCACGCGCTCGAGGAGAAGGACTACTCGGTCGAACTCGTCTACGCCGACCCCGCCGCTGTCTTCACGGGCGTCGCCGGCGGCCAGTACGACCTCGTGCTGAACGGCTGGCTGCCGATCACGCACGCGTCGTTCATGGAGACGTACGGCGACGACCTCGTCGACCTCGGTGCGTGGAACGACGAGGCGAAACTGACCATCGCGGTCAACGAGGACGCCCCGATCACCTCGCTCGACGAACTGGCGGCCAACGCCGACCTGTTCGGCAATCGCATCGTCGGCATCGAGGCGGGTGCCGGCCACACGCGCATCACGTCGGAGGATGTGATCCCCGGCTACGGCCTCGAGGGGATGGACTTCGTCACCTCGTCGACGCCGGCCATGCTCACCGAGCTGAAGTCGGCGACGGATGCGGGGCAGAACATCGCCGTGACGCTGTGGCGCCCGCACTGGGCCTACAACGCCTTCCCGGTGAAGGACCTCGAGGACCCGCAGGGACTGCTCGGCGACGCGGAGGGGCTGCACACGCTGACCTCGACGACCTTCGCCGACGAATTCCCCGAGGTGAACGCGTGGCTCTCGGACTTCCGGATGGACAACGACCTGCTCTACTCGCTGCAGGACGCGATGTTCAACCAGTACCGGGGCGACGACTACGGTCCGATCGTCGCCGACTGGATGGCCGAGAACCAGGAGTGGTCGGACGCGCTGACCGAGTGACGGGCGAGTGAATCCTCCGGACGTGCACGCGATGCCGTCGCCCGAGTGATGGGCGGCGGCATCCGTCGCTTCAGGGCACGATCAGGCCGACGGCGGAGTGGTGTTCGGTCGCGGCGGCGCGTCGATCTCCAACGCCACGCGTTGCTCGAGTACGTCGACGGCACCGTCGGAGAGCGAGATGAGCCCATCGAGCTCCTCGCGGACGCGCTTGTAGGCCAACTGACGCTCGGCGGGGGTCGCCGCCTGGTCGACGGCGACGGTCAGCAGTTGCTTGGCGACGTCGAGGCGTTTGCGCTCGGGCGCGGTGAACGACGAATCCTTGAGGCGGCGGGCATCCCGCTCCGCGACATCGAACGCGACCTCGTAGTCGGTGACCGCATCCTGGTACTCGCGGCGCTCGTCGGCCGTGAGGGTCGCGTCGGCCGACGCGGGGCGCAGGCGGTCGGCGACCTTCTTCGCCCGGAGGAACGCGGCGGTGAGCGGTTGGCGGCCGTCGCTCATCGCCGGGAAGTCGATGGTCTTCGCCACGTCGAGTTCGTACTCCAGCCAGCGCGAGGTGACCTCGTCGTGCGAGGCCATCGTGCGAGCGAGCCCAGCGCTCGGGGTCGCCGTCGGAACCGGCGGGAGGGCGGCCTGCGCTGCGGCCGCCACCTGGGCGGCTTTCAGCTCGCCCTTCGCCCGGATGATCTCGAGTCGGCGCTTGTGTCGGCGCCGTCCGGCCTGCTCGATGGCGCGCCCAGCGCCGCCGGCCACGCCCATGAGCGGGAAGACGAGCCACCAGTAGCTCCCGATGAACTGGAAAACATGCTCCACGGCTTCATCGTAGGTCCGCAGACCCCCGGCCTCGTCTGTCAGTGCTCCGCCGGCGGACGAGGCGACCGTCCCGGTACCGGCCATACCGGGCGCGGGCGGTCGGGTCGAGTGCCGGATGCGGGGCGCGGAGCGGAAGTCGGCTCCGCGGTGCCCCCGGTCGGGGGAGCGGATTCACCGGCGCCCGCCCGAGGTGTCGAGACGGTGTGGGGCGGGCGCGACTCGGCGCGTGCGTCGGGCGCGGCCGAGATCCGACGTGCCGACGTGCGCATCGCCGCATCCTCCGCCGCGGTGAAGGCGACCTCGAGGGCACGGATCGACTGCCGGTACGCGGCGAAGCGCTCGGCGCTGATGCGCGTGGATGCCGACGCCGGCCGCAGTTCATAGGTCTCGCGCTGCGCCTGCAGGAACGCCGCCGTCGCCGGATGCCGCGCATCGGTCATCTGCGGGAAGGCGATCGCCGTTTCGACATCCGTCTCGTACTCGAGCCACCGTGCGGTGATCGCATCGTGCTCCTGCATGAGTCGCTCGAGCGGCAGTGCGTCGGCGGTTCCGCTCAGCTGGGCGCGCTCGGCACGCACGCGGGTGCGGCTGGCCTTCAGCGCCAGAGCCGCGGCCTTCTGCTGCAGTTTCGCCTGCTGGAGCGCGCGGCGGGCCTCAGACACGCTCGGCACACCCGGCGCGGGAGCGGCGCGCTGCGCCTGCGCGGTGAAGACCTGCGCTTGCGCTGCGCGCGTCTGGGCGCGGGCCGACATCAGCGCACGCGCGGCGGCGCCCTCTTCGTGGCGGGCGGCGTCGAGAGCCAGCCGCCGCGCACGGCGTCGGCCGGTGGTCACGCCCGCGTAGCCGGCGGCGGCCAAGCCGACGGTCGTCGGGCCGGTCCACCACCAGGCGGCGAGGAACTCGAAGAGGGGCTCCACGCTGTCATGCTACGCGCGGGGTCACCCGAAGAGCAGGGCGATGACCGTCGAACCGCCACCGACGAGCACGAGAGCGACGATGACCGTCCACGCGACGATCTTCATCCGCATCCGACGCTTCTCGGTGTAGAGGTCGTATTCGCCGTCGCCTGGGTCGCCGGGCTGACCGCCGGTGCTGAGAGTCATGCGGGGAACTCGCTCACTGTCGGGCCGAAGACGGCGGGCAGGGTGGCCGCCGACGTTTCGCGCAGCTCGCTGAGTGAGACCGTGAACACGCCCTGCACCTCGAGGGCAGGCTCGTCGCCGTCGGCCGCCGAGTCGGTCACGCCGATGCGGAGCACCGGGTAGCCGCGGCCGTCGCAGAGGCCGCGGAACTTGACGTCCTCCTCGCGCGGGACGGTCACGAGCACGCGCCCGGTGGACTCGGAGAAGAGGGCGGATGCTGCATCCACCCCATCGCGCTCCGACAGCTCCGTCAGCCACACGCGGGCGCCCACGCCGAAGCGCATGACGCCCTCGGCGAGCGACTGGCCGAGGCCGCCCTCGGAGAGGTCGTGGGCGCTGGAGATGAGTCCCTGATCGGAGGCCGCGCGCAGCAGCTGGCCGAGTCGCTTCTCGGCGCCGAGGTCGACCGCCGGCGGGCGTCCGCCGAGGTGGTCGTGGATGACGTCGGCCCAGGCCGAGCCGCTCAGCTCGTTGGCGGTGACGCCGAGCAGGTAGATGTTCTCGCCCGAGTCCTGCCAGCCGCTGGGGATGCGGCGCGCGACGTCGTCGATGATGCCCAGCACGCCGACGACGGGCGTCGGGTGGATGGGGGTGTCGCCGGTCTGGTTGTAGAAGCTGACGTTGCCGCCGGTGACGGGGATGCTGAGTTCGAGGCATCCGTCCGACAGTCCTTCAACGGCCTGCGAGAACTGCCACATGACCTCGGGGTTCTCGGGGCTGCCGAAGTTCAGGCAGTCGGTCACCGCGGTCGGGGTGGCGCCGGTGACGGCGACGTTCCGGTAGGCCTCGGCGAGGGCGAGCTTCGCGCCCTGGTACGGGTCGAGCTGGCAGAACCGGCCGTTCGCATCGGTCGCGATCGCGAAGCCGAGCCCCGACGTCTCATCGACCCGGATCATGCCCGCGTCGTCGGGGAAGCTGAGGGCCGTGTTTCCGAGCACGTAGTAGTCGTACTGGTTCGTGATCCACGAGGTATCGGCGAGGTTCGGGCTGCCGAGCAGCTGCAGGAACTGCGTGCGGAGGGTGTCGCCGTCCGTTGGGCGGGGGAGCGCGGCGGCCGAGTTCTCGTTCAGTGCGTCGATCCACGACGGGTACGCGACGGGGCGCTCGTAGACCGGACCGTCGACCGCGACCGTCGAGGGGTCGACGTCGACGATCTGCTCGCCGTGCCAGAAGATCTGCAGGCGACCGTCACCGGTGACCTCGCCGAGCACGCTCGTCTCGACCTCCCACTTGCCGACGACGGCGAGGAACGCGTCGAGCTTCTCGGGCGCGACGATCGCCATCATCCGCTCCTGGGACTCCGACATCAGGATCTCTTCGGGCGTCAGAGTGGGGTCGCGCAGCAGCACCTTCTCGAGGTCGACGCGCATTCCGCTGCCGCCGTTCGCGGCGAGCTCGCTGGTGGCGCACGAGATGCCGGCGGCGCCGAGGTCCTGAATCGCCTCGACGAGTTCGTCGCGGTAGAGCTCGAGGCAGCACTCGATGAGCACCTTCTCGGCGAACGGGTCGCCGACCTGCACGGCCGGACGCTTGGTGGGGCCGCCGTCGGCGAAAGTGTCGGAGGCGAGGATCGACGCGCCGCCGATGCCGTCGCCACCGGTGCGGGCCCCGAACAGCACGACCTTGTTGCCGGGGCCCGTGGCATCCGCGAGCTTCAGGTCTTCGTGGCGGAGCACGCCGACCGCGAGGGCGTTCACCAGCGGGTTGCCCTGGTACACCGAGTCGAACACGGTCTCGCCGCCGATGTTGGGCAGGCCCAGGCAGTTGCCGTAGAAGGAAATGCCGCTCGTCACACCGTGCACGACGCGTGCCGTGTCGGGGTGATCGATCGCCCCGAAGCGCAGCTGGTCCATGATCGCGACCGGGCGCGCGCCCATCGAGATGATGTCGCGGACGATGCCGCCGACGCCCGTCGCGGCACCCTGGAAGGGTTCGATGTAGCTCGGGTGGTTGTGCGATTCGACCTTGAAGGTCACCGCCCAGCCCTCGCCCACGTCGACGACACCCGCGTTCTGGCCCATGCCGACCATGAGGCGTTCGCGCATCTCGTCGGTGACCTTCTGGCCGAACTGGCGCAGGTAGATCTTGCTCGACTTGTAGGAGCAGTGCTCGCTCCACATCACCGAGTACATCGCGAGCTCGCCGCTCGTGGGACGGCGACCGAGGATCTCGCGGATGCTGTCGTACTCGTCGGGCTTGAGGCCCAGGGCGCCGTACGGCTGCTCGCGCTCGGGAGTCGCGGTGGCGTTCTCGACGGTATCGGCGGCGGGGCGGGTGGGCGCCTCAGGGGAAGTGGGGGTGGTCACGCGGCTGAACTCCAAGGACGAGGGATGCCGGACGTGCCCAAGTCTAGTTGGGAGCCGCTCGCGCAGCCCGGCCCCGTTCCCGCCCCGTCCGTTTCGCGCGCTGGTGCCGCTGTCGGGCGCTCCCGGCAAGTGAAGCGGGAGAGGTGTCGGGAACGCGGCGAGATGACACTGAATGTCACGTCATCCGCCAGTTCTCGCCGAATCGGTGCAACCTTGTCGTGACACTTTCGGGAGCCATGCGGTCCCTGCATCGACGTCGCTCGCATCCCCCGGTAGGGCCGGACATTGGCTGAAATTCCCGCATTCTGGACATTTCTCGCCGCGCTTCGGAGTCACAGCAACCTGTGAGCTATTCGTGCAGCAGTCATTGATGAAGCGTGATCTGCGTCTAGATCGATGCCTTACTCCCGCGGGCGTACAGTTCGAGGTTGCGCGCATATCCGATGCATTCTTCGTCAACGTGTTTTTGGACCGCGCGGAAGGTTCCGATCATGCTGCCGACCGCGGCGAGTGGCGGGGGCATGCTCGTCTGGACGGAGCAGTGGAACTCGACGGCATCCGTTCCGGCAGGGACGACCCACATTTCCCATGTGATACCGACGTGCACGGGTGGGCCGTGAAGCATGTACATCGTGCTTGCCGGGGAGACCATCACGACCTTTGACGGCGTCGCCGACTTTTCGATGTAGTGCTGGACGAAGAGGTGACCGCCGATCGACTCGACGTTGATCATGCCCCGCGTATCGCCCCGCTCCCATGTGCCGAGGGCACGGTGCGCGATGGATGCTTCTGCATAGTCGGCGTCGGTCATCTGGAACAGCCACGTGGGCACATCGATCTCGTTGATCGAGATGTCGATACGAGTGCTCTGGGTGAAGGTGCGTACGTTCATGGTCTGGGCCCGTGTCCTTTCTGGTCGAGCCAGGCGAGAACGTCGGAGGCGACTTCCTGCCAGCCGGCGTCGATGGTGAGCGAATGTCCCTTGCCTTCGTACGTGTGGTACTCGGTCACTGAAGAGTCATTCTTCGCGTAGAGCTTCGCGACCGCGCGAGTCACGACTTCCGGGACGGTGTGGTCCTCGGTGCCCGAGGTCAGTAGGAGCGGCCCACGCAATGCCGTCTCTGTGTCGACGGTGGCGTGCGAGTTGCGGGTGAAGTTCGCGGTGGCATCTTCGAAGAGCGGTCGTCCAGGGCCGGGGATGGTCCATGCAGCGTGCAGCGCATTGGATTCTTCGTCGGTGATCGCGTTGCCGAAGGCGTACTTGAACTGCTTCTCGTCGAGGGCAACCGTTTTGGTCCGGTTGCCTGGACTGCGGAGCACGGGGAACCCGGACTTGAGCTGTGCGAACGGGATGACGTGGACGCCTTTGACGGGGGCGGGGTCGATGGCGACGGCCGCGGCGACGAGGTCGTTCGCCAGCAGCTCCTGTGCGATGAGGCCGCCAAATGAGTGGCCGACCACGATCGGTCTTTCGTCGAGCTTCTCGATGAGGTCCGCGTAGTGATTACAGATCTCCCAGATGCCTTGGTTGTTCAGACCGTCCGGGTTGGCGCGGGTTGCTTCGACGGTGTCCAGGTCGCCGGGCCAGCCTGGAGCCGATGTTGTGTACCCCTTCTGGGTGAACAGCTCTTGCCAGGGCTTCCAGGCGCTGGAGTGGATCCATAGTCCGTGGATGAATACGACGTGCGTTGTCATTGCTGCTCCTTGATCGTGTGCGAGTGAGATTGAGTTGTGGATCTTGATCGACCTCGTTGGGGTGGGAGGGTTACCGCGCGACCTTGACCACCCACTTGATGGCCAATCCGAGGGTGCTGATCGCGCAGATGCTCACCGCGAGTACCGCGACCGTGTTCGCCCGGAATCTGATGCCGTCAGTGCCACCGATGTAGGCGCCGAGCGGGATGGCCACGCCGCCACCGCCACCGCCGTCCCCGAACTGCGGGGAGTCTTGGATTCCTCCGAACCCGTAGGTGACAAAGGCGACCGGAACGAAGTCGATTCCGTTCAAGGTTTGTTTGTCTCCGTACGCGAGCGAGATCCCGCGTTGGTTGACCCCATCCGCCAGGTTGCCGGTGAGGTCACTCTTCGTCGTGTCCGTCATTTCAGGCCCTTCCGTTGGACGATTCGTGGTTGGCGCGGAGGGTGGCCAGCTGCCCGTCGAGGGTGCGCCATCCACCCGCTTCGTAAGCCACGATCAGGGTGACCGGAGACGCCAAGGTGATCAGGAGGCACCCCCAGAGTGGCCAGCCGGCAAAGGCGAGCAGGATCGCGAGGACCGGGAACACAAGCGCCGTCACCTGCAGGGATGTGGGGCGCGGGACGGCAGAAACAAGCCACCCGTGGAGGAGGCAGCGAGTGACCATGAACACGAACACCGGCCCGGCGACGGCGACGACCGCTACGAGCTCCGAGACGGGATGGCCCTCGTCGTAGACGTATCCGACGACATGCAGTCCAGCCCCCGTCGCGGCGATAGCGATGAACAAGATGACGTGCCCGTACGCCCAGGGGAGCACCTTGGTACGTCGCGCACTCAGAGCTGGCCCGTGCGGAACGAGGAAGTAGACCCACCACAGCGCGAGAGATGTTGCGATGCCTGCGGCGACGGCGGCCCCAGCATCAAAGCTCCACCCCTCCAATGCTGATATCTGCGTCGCGGACGAGAGGGTGCCGAAGATGGTCTCCCCGAGAGCGACGATGGTGAGAAGTGAGTACCGTTCCGCCAAGTGATGAGAGTTCCACGGGGTGACGCCACCCTCCGCGCGTCCCCTCCTCTCGGCAACGAGCGGAGCCAACGACTCCACCCCGATAAGAAGCGCCATCACCACCAGGGCCGGGCCGGCTGTGAGATGTACGACCGCGAGGATCACCCAGCCGACCTGTGTAGGGATCACGAACGCGGCGTAGGTGAGGGCGAGCTGCCGGTACCGCGGGTCGTGCCGAGCAGCTCGCAGCCACTGTGTGGCGACGGCGACACGGATGACGATGTAGCCGGCAACCATGACGCTGTTGTCGACGACCCCTCCGCTCTCGATTGACTCGAACAAGGGGGGAAGTCCGATTGCCAGGACAAGAACTCCGGCCATCTGCACCATCGTCAGCAGCCGGAACAGCCAGTCGTCGTTGTCGAACGCCGACGCGAACCAGGTGAAGTTCGTCCACGCCCACACGATCGTGGTCATCGCGAGGATGAAGGCGACGGTGGCGGTTCCGATGTGTCCACTCACGATGTCATCAGCGAGCTGGCTGGATGCCACCCCGAAAGCCGCAACGAAGGTGAGGTCGTAGAACAGTTCGAGTGGTGATGCCGTGCGGCCACTTCCCGCCGCATCCCGGCCTTGCATGGACCTCAGGCCATGTCTGTACTGCCCACCCTCAATGCTCACGCGAGGCCCTCGGTCGCGAAAAGCGAGCCAGCGGAACACGGCGGCGCTGTTCTCGCCCGCAGCGACGAAACTCCGCAGAACACCAGCTCGCGTTCATCTCGTCCCCTCTGGCCTTTGGGAGCGAAGCTATGACGCCCCACTGGATTTGCAGTGGAGCCGGAATGGAGCTTTGGTCCACACTGATGAGAGGCAACATTCCGACCGACGGGGCGAAGTGGTCGGGCCGCGCCGGACATACCCTCGGGCACCTCCGTCATCGACATGCGGGAGTTGAAACTTTTGAGCACCCGCGATGATCGTGCGCACGACGACGACCTGACGGCTGATCCACTCCGGCTGCAGGTTCTGGGGCCATTGCAGCTCTGGCGGGGTGGCACCGAGCTTGACGCGGGCCCGCCTCAGCAGGCGCATCTGCTCTCTGTCCTTCTTGCCCAGACCGGCCGCCCGACGAGCGCCGAGACCCTCATCGAGATCATCTGGGGAGGCGCTTCTCCGCAGAGCGCGCTGAACTCTCTACACAAATACGTCGGCGCGTTGCGTCATCTCCTCGAACCAGATATTCCGCCACGCCACAGCGGTTCCTACATCCAACGTCGAGGCAACGGGTACGTGTGGACGAGTAACGACGCGACATTGGACCTCAACAAGTTCCGGTCCCTACTCACCGCTACCCGCCTTGCGCTTGTCGAGCAGCATTCTGGCAAAGCCCTCGACCTGTATGTCGAGGGACTGAACCTCTGGCGCGGCCCAGTCGGTATCGGTCTGGATGGCGCGGCTGCATCTGCCAGCATGTTCGCGTCGCTGAATGCAGAGTTCACAGACACGGTCATTGCGGCCACTGCACTCGCGATCCGACTCGACGCGCCCGACCGGGTGATTCCCCACTTACATATGGCAGCGGCGATTGCACCTCTCCACGAGCCGGTCCAAGCGAGCTACATCACAGCGCTCGGCGCCGCCGAACAACGAGCCGAGGCCCTCGCAGTGTTTCAGACGGTCCGAACCCGTCTTGTCGAGGAACTCGGGATCGATCCGGGCCACGCTCTCGTTGCTGCGCACCGGCAAGTACTCGATCCACAACCAACCAATGGCACCGCGGGGCGCTCGAGCTCGGACCGATTGCCATCAACGCCGGAGGATCGACCCGTTGCAGCGGAACCGTCTCGAGTTGCCAGCTTCAGTGGGCGTGACGCTGAGCTGGCAGCCATTCGGTCTTTCGCCACCGCCGGAATCGAAAAGCAGCAGACGCCGACCGCGTTGCTGATTACTGGACCACCTGGTGTCGGCAAGACGACCACAACCCTGGAAGCACTCCACGGCATAAGTGGCTGGGAGTCGCGACTCTTCGCGAACCTTCATGGGTTCGATCCCTCCCCACTCAGCCCGCTGCAGGTCCTCCGCGCTCTCCTCGCCCAGGTGAACAGAGGAGAAGAGCCGCCCGGTTCTCTCGATGAGTCGATTGATGCCTGGCGTGCGGCAGTAGAAACGCCCCTGCTGGTCGTTCTCGACAATGCGTCGGCCGAAGCTCAGGTACGTCCGGTCCTGGCCGTCGACGGTCCAATCATGGTGATCATCACCTCTCGACGCGCACTGCCCGGTCTTGAGGTAACAGAACGGATTGAGTTGGGTCCGCTGGCCCGGAAGGAGAGCACCGAACTTCTCGCACGGCTCATCCCCGAAGCGCGCAGACCCGATGCGGATCTCTCGCTGTTGGCTGAGCTGTGCGGAGACCTGCCCCTCGCGCTACGTATCGCGGGCGCCCGGATGGCGTCGCGACCCGAGTGGTCGGTGAGCGACTTCATCCTCCGCCTAGCAGACGAGCGGAATCGGCTTCAGCAACTCGTCGCCGGCGATGTGGCCGTCAACACCGCATTCTCACTCTCCTACGACGCACTCCCACCCCATGGGCGGCGCCTCTTCCGGAGCCTGTCATTGCTCTACGGCCGCACATTCAGCGCGGCAATGGCCGCATCGATCGACAATCTCGACCCCGACGTCTGCCGAGACCACCTGGACACGCTCACCGATCTCGGGCTGCTCCAAAGCGTGAGCGGGGATCGGTACAGGCTGCACGACCTCCTCCGCGTGTACGCTGCCGATCGGTTCCGAGACGAGGCCTCAGCGGTCGAATCGCGCGATCAGCGGGCCCGCTTGAATCGATGGACCCTAACCAGTGCAGCACGAGCAGCGCGTTTGTTCCCCCCGGCTCACACATCTGTCCCCGTCGCCAGCTCAGCGAGTCGCGAAGAACTGCAACAAGCCAAAGACTGGTTGGTCACAGAATCGGATCACTGGTTTGGTGCGTTCAAGAACTCAGCTGAGCGCGGCGAGCACGAGCTCGTAGTAGACACAGCGATGGCGCTCACGCATATCTCGGCTGATTGGTGGCAATGGCCTGAATGGTTTGAGCTGCACTCGATCGGCGCCGCCTCCGCCCTGCACCTCAACGACATGGAGTCGCATGTCATCCAACTGCATGCCGCGTCGGCGGCGGCCGCGGACGACATCGGTCCTAGTGACAGTGAGCACGCTGCACGCCGGGCACTCGCGGCCGCCGAGGCGTGGGGCGATCCCTATTGGATCGCCTGCTGCAGGTACAGTCTCGCCGACTCGTACTACTTCGTCGCTGGCGACATCGAAGCCGCGCAAAGAGAAGCCAAACAAGCCGCAGCACAATACGAGGAACTCTCCGACTTCACCGGTCAGGTCGCTTCCCAAGCGCTGATCGTGGGATCCCTCACACGCACCGACATCACCGCAGGTGTCACCGTCGCCGAAAGGACGCTTGCACTCATCGACGGACTCGGGCCCCACCCGGAGCGCCACGCGCAACCCAACACCCTCAACAACTTCTTCAACGCCACCGCTCGCATCTTCATCGAGGTGCAGCGCTTCGACGAGGCCCTGGCGGTCGCCACACGAACGATGATGTTGCCCGACAACATCCTCGACCTCGGCGGGAACCACATCCGCGGCCTCCGGCACCGGGGTTTCGCGCTCCTCGGGTTGGAACGGTACGAAGAGGCCAGGGAAGCGTTTGAGACCGCACTGACGCAGGCGGGCTCCTACATGCCGGATTGGTGGGTCGCAGAGATCCAGGAAGGCTTGGACTCCATCCCGAATCCGTGAGCGGAATCCACCCCTCATCCACAAGTCATCCACTACGCCTCAGTAGCTTTCGTGCCAAGCACACCACGAGAGGGATGAGCCATGAACCGCACCATCGGCCCCAACGGGACCTACGCCGCCGCGACCGACTACCCGGGCAGGACGCTGGGCATCACTGCCTTCGTGCTGTCGTTCTTCCTACAGGTGATTGCCCTGATCCTCGGGATCATCGCGATCGTTCAAAGTCGCAGAGCCGGGGTGTCGAACAACCTGGCTATCGCTGCCGTTGTGATCAGCGCGGTCCTCATCGCTACCGGGGTGATCGTGTGGATCGCCGTCGTGGGCTCGCGACTCACGTGACATGACATCCCTGCTTCGAGGGAGTGCCTCGTGATCGTCTTCTACCTGGCGATCGCGGCGGTCGGCGTGATCGGCACCTGGTACTTCAACATCACCAGTTTCGCCAACGGTGAAGACTACTTCGCTGCATGGTTCGCGACCGCTGCCTCTTCGTCCGCGGCCACCGACGTACTCGTCGTCGCGGTGGCATCGTGCGTGTTCTTCGTCGTCGAGGGCCGCCGACTGGGCATGCGCAACACCTGGGTTCTCATCCCGCTCACGTTCCTGATCGCTCTCGCTTTCACATTCCCGCTCTTCCTCGCTTGGCGGCACCACACAATGAGACACACCGAAGTCGCGGCGGCGACGCCATGAGTTTCGTGATGAAGATCGGCCAGCTCGTGAGCGGCTCCTGGAGGGTCAGCACAGGACTAACGGTCCTCACCATCCTCAACGCCGTCGTGCTGCTCATCGCCATCCCGATGAGCGTCTGGGACCAAACACTGGTGGCCGGCGTGCCCGCCTGGACCAAGCCCATCAAGTTCTCGCTCGCATTCCTAGCGTTCGGGCCGACCATGCTCTGGATCTACGCCCGCGTGAAAGTCGGTCGAATCGGCAGGATCGCTTTGGAGCTCGTCGGCTGGTCCATGGTGCTCGAAATCGTGCTCATCACGATGCAAGCCGCCCGCGGGGTCATGTCGCACTTCAACTACTCAACCCCGTTCGACGGCGCGGTCTTTCGAGCGATGGCAGCGGGCACCGGCATCTTCGCCATCGCGGCGTTGATCGTCGGCGTCGTCCTCGCGCGACGACGGCTCGAAGGACTCATCGGGCTGGCCATCACCCTCTCGGTGCCGATCATGACCCTCGGTGCGATCCAAGGCGCCTCGATGACGCAGCCCAAACCGGGCCAGGCAGAAGCCGGTCGGCTCTTCGTCGGAGGCCACACAATCGGCGGCCCACAGGTGCAAGGACCGGGACTGCCGTTCCTCGGATGGTCCACAGTGCACGGCGACCTACGGGTGGCGCACTTCGTCGGGCTGCACGTCCTGCAAATCCTCCCCCTGGCCGCACTGCTACTCACCGTGCTCGCCGCGCGAGGCATCATCAAAACCTCCGAACGCCGGCTGCGGGGTGCCGTGTGGGCAGGCGGAGCCGCATACGTCGGTCTGATCCTGACCCTTTACTTCCAGGCCCTGCGAGGACAATCAGTGATCGCTCCCGACGTGATCACCGTGCTTATGGCCTGCCTCCTTGTTTGGGTACCCGTAGCGGTCGCATTCGGCCTCGTGCTCATACCCAGCCGTCGACGGCTACGGCGACCCCCGGGCGTGCGTGAACCGATCGGCGAGAGCAGCCCGTAATCCCACACGAGCTCGTTCGTACAAGTATCGCCGGAATCTGGGCATCGCATTTGAGACATTTGCACCCGCTGAAGCGGTCAGGAGAGACAACTGTCAGCGGAATTTACATTGGCCCTATCTGCCGGGGGCTCTCGAAACGGGGCGGTCGCGCTCGGCCTCAGTGAAACCCTCAGAACGAGTCGAGGCGGCTTGACCGTTCGTCCATCTCGGGGCTGCGCGGCAGCGACTCACTGTCATAGATAACGTGAGCCAGTTGCGCCGTGCGCTCGTCGAAGACGAACACCACGCCGCGGGGCACCTCGATCTGGTACTTCTTGTCCTCCAGGTAGGTGGTCGCCTTGTCGACGATGTCTTCTAGGTGCGCGCGAGGTGGGCGGGTGACCCAGATCAGCGCCCACGCGTCGGCCTTTGTGTTTCCTGCGTCGGAGAAGTAGCTGCGGCCGTTGCCGTCCCTGCGCCGGTTAGACAGCAGCATCCGCGGCACCCGAGCCCAGCCCTTCTGGGTGTCTGTGTCTCCACCCAGAAGGGTGGCCCCGACGCTTAGCCAGCCGTAGTCCCGCCGCGCGGTCAGTTCGCCGACCAGCTTGTCCATCGGGCGGGCGGTGCGATGCGGTTTCGGAGCGCGGGGAACGGTGGTGTCGATCTGCGCCTGGTGCCACGCATCCAACGGGGCGGTGCGGACCCCGACGAACACCGTCTGCTGCTCTGCACGGCGGCGCAAGTCATCCTCGTCGATTGCCGACGCGTACGGGAGCTCAGCCGCCATCGCGATCGGATCGGGGGCGACATACAGCCCCGCGTCAAGGAAGTAGAGGAACAGGTCGAGCTCGTCGATGGCGTGATAGTAGGTAGGCATCTCCGGATCGCGACGTCTGCGCAGGTATAGGAGGAAGTCTGCGGGTTGGTCGATGAGCTTGGCGATTAACTGCAGGTCGTGGATGGACACCACCCAGGGCACCCGGTTCTCGTCCAAGAGGCCGGCCTCCACCAGGGCGGTAGTGGCGGTGGCGACCTGAGTGAGATCTTCCAGGGTAAGCGCGACGGTGTGCACTTCCCGCACATGCGACAGGTCGAGCCAGGTGCCGTCCTTGAGTCGCAGGCCGCCATCCTCTGCGAGGCGTTGCTGCATTCGGCTGGCCTGGTCGGCGGCTTTGGCGATGAGGTCGGTGAGGTTGCGTCTTAGGCCGCGGGTGTCGCCGGCTCGGGCGGCCGGGGTGATGGCTACCGCTTTCGCTTCGACGATGACGGCAACATCGTCCAGCACGAACAGCATGTCTCCCTCGACTCGCTTCGTGTATTTCGTGGGCGGCAGGTTCGCCTCGGCGTCGGTCCCGGGGACGAAGTAGTCGAAGGCGAAGTGCGTGACGGTGCCGGGCAAGAGCCGCTCGAAGGCCGCTCTCCCGATTTCCTCCAACACGGTGCCCCGGCGCGCCTGATACGTCTCCCACACGGTTGTGCCCCGCATGGTCTGCTCCAGGTTCTCCCGGATCGCGGGCCGGATCAGGCCGTCGTGGATGAGGATGAACCGGTCATCCCTGGTGCGCAGGATGGGGTTCGTGCGGAGCGGGTTGTCGCCGGTCACGAACCGGTCAAGGAGCTGCCGTGGTGTGCTGTCGTCCCGGATGACGCTGAAGTGCTTCAAGACCGCGCCCGTCACATCGACCCCGCATCCGGCGAGCTTGTCGACCTCAGCTGCGGTGAACGCGACGAGGTCAGCCGTGGGTTGCCAGAACCGGTTGAAAGCCACGCGCTCCTCCGACGTCAACCCCAGTAGTCCCACGTCCGCCAGGAGCGCGGGGCGGGAGTGCGCTGTCTCCCCGAGCGCGACCCAGCGGTCGTTGGTCGCGGCCGACTGTGCCTGACTGAGCGCGGCGAGCACTTGAGCGGCGTCCTCCGCATCGAAGCCGACGGTCCCGCGGAGCAGGTTGGCGACTTCCTGGCTGTCGAAGAGGAGGTCGTGGGTGCGTTTGACCATGTCCGGGTAGGAGGTATTGCGGATCCACACTTCCCGTCGATGCACGGATGCCGCGATCCTCGCGAGCGGGTCATCCTGGGATTGGAGGGCTTGCATTGCCTGAGCCATGCGGATAACTGACCCTGCCGCTTCCGCCCAATCGTGCGCTTCGCGGTAGAGGCCGTTCATCACCTCTCTCCGGGAGGAACCGGGGTCCGGCCCAGTTGACGCGGTGAGCGCGAGCAGTGTGAGCAGCTCCGTCTTCGTCGGGCCGCCGTCGGTGTCGGGTTTCACCATCCCCTCGAACACCCACGGCAGGCACGCGACACGGGCGAGTTCGACGACACGTTCGGGTAGGTGGGAGGACAGTGCCCTGGTGAGTTCAGCAAGCTCGTTGTCGATGCGCATGCTCAGCATGCCGATGGGGTCGGCGGAGTCGTTTATCTCCGCGACCAGCCGGTCCAGCTTCATTTCCAAGGTGTCCCGTCCGCTGACCGCAGTCGGCGGCTTCGGGTGCGCTCGACGCTTCCTCATCCGACTCATGACGTCACTGAACCATGTCCCCACCGACGCTGTCACGGTGCCGTAGGGATCGCGAACGGGTCAGAGCACCGCTCGCTGCCCTGAATCTCGTACTCGTCGATGTACTCGCCCTCTGGGATCGGCCGGTAGCCGGTCACGCACACCTGCCACGTCTGGTCGGCGGTGAGGGTGAGGGGCTCGCCATTGGTCTCGAAACGGTGGACCGAGTCGGATGCGGGATTCAGTTCCCGTGAGGTCAACAACTGCTCCCCGTCCCGGTATCCCGCGTCCACGGTGAACGACTGCGGGTAGAGGGCGACGATGTTCACCACGTAGTGATCCAGTGTCGAGTCCTCCACAGGGTCCCATTCCGCCACCACGGCGTCACCCGCACCAGACCACACGATGGAGACCGGACTGCCCGGGGAGAGCTCGCGCGGCGACGGTGCTTGCGTCCCAGGGACCGTGCATGTTCCGGTCAGTCCGCAGAACGGGCGCCAGTCACCGATGCCCGTCCAACCGATGACAACGGCGACCAGCGCCCCGACTAGTGCCGCTGGCAGCCCCCAGCGCTTTGCCCAGCTGCTCCGGCGCGCTGACGAGCTCACCCTCACATTCTGGCCCTCCGCCGCAGGGGTCTGTGCTCATTCACCCCACGCATAGCGTGCTGTTGATGCTCGCGGCCCGTTGGCGTTCCGCGGGGCAATCCCCTCCGCCGTGCATGCGTCATGCCTGGTGGCTACTCGCCGAGTTGCGTCGGCGTCATCCGCGTTCGGCCTCTACCTCTGCGTAGTCCAGCCACAGGACTT
Organism: Microbacterium sp. cx-59; assembly: GCF_020805625.1. Taxonomy (NCBI): domain Bacteria; kingdom Bacillati; phylum Actinomycetota; class Actinomycetes; order Micrococcales; family Microbacteriaceae; genus Microbacterium; species Microbacterium sp. cx-59. The sequence continues at coordinate 508,061 of NZ_JAJHGO010000007.1, read as the reverse complement.
CCCAGCGCTCTGCTTGAGACTCGCACCACACATGACTGCGTGTGCGCTCCCAGAAGTACAGCGCGCCGGTGAAGTAGTGACGGACGCCTTTCGAGGTGCGCACCGGCACAGGATCAATCGCAGCCCAGTCCCGTTCGCCGAGCTCTCTGCTGGTAACGGCATGCTGCGCTCGAGGCCGGCGCCGTTCTCATTTGCGCGGCACCCAGCGCGCCTCGGTGCCCGCAGAGCGGCGCCTGGTCGTGATCTGTTTCGCGATGTCGACCGGTCGCACCTGGATGCCTCCCTACGGGCTCGCGACGCTGCGTGCCTGGTGCTGATGCTCCCGCTGGAGAAGCACAGCGGGCGCAGCCGCATCGGCGTTTCGCTGCATCCAATGCAATGACAAACGGAATTAGTGCAACGTAAGGGTCCGCAAGTGCAACGAGAACGCGTCCCCGACAAGAGGGGTGTTGCGGGGCGGGCGGGGGAGCGCTAACGTACAACCAAATGGTTGTAGAACTCGAACTCAGCGACGACGCGGTGGACCGGATCTTCCGGGCACTCGCCGACCGCACGCGCCGCGACATCGTGCGGCGCACCATCGAGGCCGAGCAATCGGTCTCGGCCCTCGCCGCCGCCTACGACGTGTCGTTCGCCGCCGTGCAGAAGCACGTCGCGGTGCTCGAGGCGGCGGAGCTGGTGATCAAGCGCGCCGAAGGAAGGGAGCGCCTCGTGCGTGCCAATCCCGCCACCCTCGCCCGCGCCCGCCGGCTGCTCGCCGAGTACGAGCAGATGTGGCGCGCGCGGATCGACCGACTCGACGACCTGCTCGCCGAAGAACCCTGATCCGGATGCGGCAGCCGCCGCATCCGCCCCGCTTTCCCCATCCCGCAAGGAGCACGACATGCCCGTCACCGCCGTCACCACCGACGCCGACGCCCTGACCATGACGCTCGTGGGCGAGTTTCCATCGCCCGTGGAGCGACTGTGGCGTGCGTTCACCGACCCGCGCCAGCTCGAACGATTCTGGGGGCCTCCGGGCTACCCCTCCACGTTCGAGCGGTTCGATTTCGAGCCCGGCGGGTTCGCTCACTACACGATGACGAGTCCTCAGGGGGAGACGTTCCGCGGCCGATGGGAGTTCGTGGCGATCCACCCCGAGACCGGCTTCGAGGTGCTCGACGCCTTCGCTGACGAGTCCTGGCAGCCGGCCGAGGGCATGCCGGTGTCGCGGATGCGGTTCGAGTTCGAGGCGACCGCATCCGGATCCCGATTCACGAGCACCACGCAGTTCAGCTCGCTCGAGGGACTCGAGCAGACGCTCGCGATGGGCGCCGTCGAGGGCTCGACGCTCGCCCTCAACCAGCTCGACATCGTGCTGCAGGATCTGCGTGCGTACGCCGAGGGCAAGGGCACGCGCACCGAGATTCTCACCGATCAGCACGTGCGCATCACGCGGCTGATCAACGGCCCGCGGGAGCTCGTTTGGCGCGCCTATACCGAGCCAGAGCTCATGAAGCAGTGGCTGCTCGGCCCCGACGGCTGGCGGATGACCGTGTGCGAGATCGATCCGACGGTCGGCGGACGCTACCGCTACGCCTGGGCGCCCGAGGAGGGAACCGAGGGTGAGCCGTTCGGTTTCGACGGCGAGACGCTTCTCGTCGAGCCGGCGCGGCGCACGGTCACGACCGAGCGCATGACCGGCACCGACTTCGCCTCGACGACGAACGACCTGACGCTGTACGAAGAAGACGGCGCGACTCTCGTCACGACGCTCATCGAGTACCCCGACAAAGAGGTGCGCGACATGGTGCTGGCCACCGGCATGACCGACGGGATGGAGACGAGCTACGCCCGCCTCGAGCGGGTGCTCGCTCCGCTGGTCTGAGGCGCCCGCGCGGGCGTTGCGTGCTCGCCGGCGCTCTTCACCCGACCGCGAGACGGGATCTTCGCGCCGAGACGTAGGGGTAACCCCACGGTTTCGGCGCGAAGAACCCGTCTCGTCGCGTTGTGGCGCGCGGCAGCGGGCGGGGGCGGCGCGCGGCAGGGGGCGGCGCGCGGCCAGGCAGGGGCGCGCGCGCGGGATGCGGATGCGGCTGAGTGCCGGCAGAGAGCCGGGCGGCGTGTGGATGGTAGAGTTGGATCGCGCCTTTGTGCGCTGCGTCGTCGATACGCTTCCGGCTCTCCAGTAGCCGTGGAATTTCTCGAGCGGCGAACCGGCGCGGGACCCCCCGCCGTCGCCCCACCTCAGCGGTCATTCGACCGCGTCATATCGAAAGCACCTATGCCTTCCTTCCTTGAACTCGGCGTGCCCGCACGTCTGGCCCGCATCCTCGCCGACTCCGGCAAGACCGAGCCGTTCCCCATCCAAGAGGGGACCCTCCCCGACTCTCTCGCCGGCCGCGACGTCCTCGGCCGCGGCCGCACCGGCAGCGGCAAGACCCTCGCGTTCTCGCTGCCGCTGGTCACCCGCCTCGAAGGCGGACGCCGCACCCATGGGCACCCCCGTGGCCTCGTGCTCGCCCCGACCCGCGAGCTCGCGACGCAGATCGCGGCGACCCTCGCCCCGCTGGCCGAAGCCGCAGGGCTCACCGTCACGACCATCTTCGGCGGCGTGAGCCAGAAGCCGCAGGAGCAGGCGCTGCGCAACGGCGTCGACATCATCGTCGCGTGCCCCGGCCGGCTCGATGACCTCATGAAGCAGAAGATCGTGCACCTCGACCGCGTCGAGATCACCGTGCTCGACGAAGCCGACCACATGGCCGACCTCGGCTTCCTGCCGGTCGTCACCCGCATCCTCGGTGCGACCCCCCGCGGCGGACAGCGGATGCTGTTCAGCGCCACCCTCGACCGCGGTGTGGACGGTCTCGTCCGTAAGTTCCTGCAAGACGAGGTGCGCCACGAGGTCGACGAGTCGAGCGTTCCCGCCGCCGCGATGACCCACCGCGTGTTCCAGGTGTCCGATGACGGCAAGAACGACCTCGTGCAGGCGCTCGCGTCCGGCACCGGCCGCCGCATCATGTTCACCCGCACCAAGCACCAGGCGAAGAAGCTCGCCAAGAAGCTGATCGCCGACGGCATCCCCGCCGTCGACCTGCACGGCAACCTGTCGCAGAACGCCCGCGAGCGCAACCTCGCCGCGTTCGGTGCCCCGCTGTCGCAGGGCGGCGTGCGCGTGCTCGTCGCGACCGACGTCGCCGCGCGCGGTGTGCACGTGGATGATGTCGAGCTCGTCGTGCACGTCGACCCGCCGGCAGAGCACAAGGCGTACCTGCACCGCTCGGGCCGTACCGCCCGCGCCGGCGCTGAGGGCACCGTCGTGACCGTCGTGCTGCTCTCGCAGAAGCGCGACCTGGCCGACCTGCTCAAGAAGGCCGCGATCTCGGCTCCGTTCGAGCCCGTCACCGCGGGTCACCCCGCCGTGCAGGAACTCGTCGGCGAGGTTGCCCCGCACGTCAAGCCCTCGCCCGTCGCGGCACAGCAGAACACGGGTGGATCGGGTCGCTCCGGCGGCGCCGGCCGCTCGGGTGGCGCCGGTCGCCCCGCGGGCGGCGGTCGCTCCGGCGGCGCCGGTCGCTCGGGTGCGGGTGCCGGTGCGGGTCGCTCCGCTGCGGGCGCCGGTCGCTCCGGTGCCGGCGCAGGTGCCGGTCGCGTCACCGCCGGTGCGAGCGCAGGCCGCTCCAGCGGTGCGGGTCGCTCCGGCGCTCGCCCGGCTGCGACCGGCTCGGCCGTCCGCTACTCCTCGTCGACGGGTTCTCCCGCGTTCGAGGCGCCCCGCGAGGCTCCGCGCAACCGTCGCAGCAGCCGCGGCCGCGGTCCTGCCGCGCAGTAACGCTCTCGCAGTCGCACACTGCATCCGAATGCCCGTCGAGTCCTGAGCTCGGCGGGCATTCCGCGTTCACGGATGCGGATGCGGATGCGGAACGGCTGCGGAACGGCTGCGGATTGGGATGCGGGGCGGGCGGCTCGCTCAGGCGCGCTCGAGCGCGTCGCGGAGTGCCTCGTTCGCGATGCGCCACTCCTCGGGGTCGTCCTCTTCCCACAGTTCGGTGAGTTCGCTGCCCGCCGAGGTCGCCGCGGCGAGTCCGCTGATGGCCAACGCGACGAGCATGTCGTCGGGGCGACCGGCCCGCTCCACGAAACTGTGCACCGAATCGGTGTACGCGTCGTTCTGGGTCGGCTTCCCGATCCCGTGCGCGACGGTCTCGGCGGCGGCGATCGCGCAGCTCGCGGCATCCGCGTCCAGATCGGGCACGCCGGCCGCGGCCGTCAGCGCCGCGCGCACCGCGCCCCAGTCGGTCAGCGAATCGAGCTCACTCGCCCAATCGGCCGCCGCGTCGTTCCCGAACGGTTCCCCACTCCATGCGCCCACGTGCCCGATGCTACGCCGCGCGCGCCGCGCGCGCCGCGCGGAAGAGCTTCCGCATGAGGTCCGCGACGTAGGCGCGATTGTCATCGGTGATCGCCGGCAGCGTCGGTGCGAGATGCCCGTCCGCGATCCGGAACGTCTTCGTCTCGGCATCCCACGCGAACGAATCCGCCTCACCGAGCGGCGTCCGCTCCACCGGCTCCATGAGGTCGCGCGAGTAGACGGCGGCATCCGTGATCGCGATGCCGTACACGCCGGCGAAGGTTGCGCTCGAGAGCGACACCAGCAGGGTCTCGTCGGCGGGCACCTTCCATTTGGCGGTCAGCTTTGCGAGTCCCTTCGCATCCTTCGGTCGCGACGGGAGGAGGAAGTCGCCGCTCAACCGGCTCGCTCGCACGAGCTCGTCGACGGTGGGTTCTGATGCGGGGCTCGCGTCCGGCTGTTCGCTCGCACCCGCTCGCACCGCGGTGATCACGGCCGACAGGTAGCCGACGGCATCCGTCGCGCTCGTCGACTCGAGCAGCCGAGCGACCTGAGCGAGATCGATGCCGACACCCGCGATCTCGAGCCGTCCGTCGGCGACCCGGATCGTGGCGGGGTCGACCGTCGCCGTCGGGATCTGTGCCGATTCGCGCCCGACATCGTCGACGTAGACGGTGCGGTCGGTGATCAGGATGCCGTTCACCCGGCGACGCGCGAGCAGATCGATCGAGTGGAACCCCCAGTAGGTGAGCGGCAGCTCGCCGTCGCTCACCGCTTCGCGGAGCTGCAGCTGCTGCACGGCCCGCCAGAACACGAGCTCCGCGTCGTCGTACACCGGGTGGTCCTTCTGCCCGGCCCGGAACACGAAGCTTTTGGTGGATGCGGGCACCGGGATATCGGCGACGGCGGCGGCGAGGCGGCCGAACGTCGCTCTGCGCTCTTCGGGAAGGCCTCGGAGGTACTCGGACAGATCGCTCGCAGCGGCCACGGATGTTCCCCTCGTCAGACAGTGTCAGCGCTCATTCTGCCCGAGCGGTGTGCCGCATCCGCCGCTGTCCACAGCGCGCGGTGGTGCTTCTGTCCATGGCTCGCGGTGGCGCTGCTGTCCACAGCTCGCGGCGGCGCTTCTATCCATGTCCCACTTTTTGTCGCTATGAGGGGTCGATAGCGGCAAAAAGTGGGACATGCTCCGCGAAAAGTGGGACATGGGCGGCGCGGAACGCGCTCCGGCACCAGCCCCACGCTTCAGGCGCGGATGAGGCCGTCCTCGAGGGCGACCCAGGCGAGCATCGCGCACTTGACGCGCGCGGTGTACTTGCCCACTCCGGAGAGGGCCGCCGCATCCGCGTAGACCTCCTCGTCGAGCTCGATCGTGCCGCGCGAGCGCAGCGCGTCGCGGAAGCCGGCGATCAACTCGCGGGCTTCGGCGTGCGTCATTCCGCCGCGCTCTTCGGCCGCATCCGCGACGAGCACCGACAGCATGGATGCGGATGCCTGCGAGATCGAGCAGCCCGCACCCTCCCAGGTGACGTCGCGGATGGTGTCTCCGTCGTCCGAGAGACGCACCCGGAGGGTCACCTCGTCGCCGCAGATCGGGTTGCGCTGATGCGAGGTCGCGGTGCGGCCCTCTTCGGCGGCGAGGTCCTTGCCGTGCGGGTGCTTCGAGTGGTCGAGGATGAGCTCCTGGTACAGCCCGTCGAGCCCGCTCATGCGCCGACTCCGAAGTAGGCGCGCACTCCCGACACGCCCTCGAGCAGTGCGTCGACGTCGTCCTCGGTCGTGAAGACGGATGCGGAAGCCCGCACCGACGCCGTGATGCCGAACCGCGCGTGCAGCGGCTTCGCGCAGTGGTGGCCGACGCGGACGGCGATGCCGCGGGCGTCGAGGAACTGCCCGACGTCGTGCGCGTGCACTCCGTCGACGTCGAATGATGCGAGACCCACGCGGGATACGCCCTCGGCGTCGCCGAGCAGGCGCACGCCGGGGATGCCCCGCAGGCCCGCCATCATCCGGCGCTCGATGGTGTGCTCGTGCGACTGGACCGCATCCATCCCGAGGTTCTGCAGGTAGCGCACCGCTTCGGCGAGGGCGATCGTCTGCGACACGGGCTGCGTGCCGGCCTCGAACTTCTGCGGCGGCGGCAGGAACTCGGCGTCGTCGAGGGTCACGGTCGTGACCATCGATCCGCCCGTGAGGAACGTCGGGAGCGCCTCGAGTACCTCGGTGCGCCCGTAGAGGGCGCCCACGCCGTACGGCCCGAGCATCTTGTGGCCCGAGAACGCCGCGAGATCCACGCCGAGCGCGGGCAGGTCGAGCGCGAGATGCGGGGCGGACTGGCACGCGTCGAGGACCGTCAACGCACCGACCGCGCGGGCGAGCGCGACGAGTTCGACGACCGGGTTCACGATGCCGAGCACGTTCGACACGTGCGTGAACGCGACGACGCGGGTGCGCGCACCGATGACGGATGCGGCGGCGTCGAGGTCGAGCGTGCCGTCGTCGCGCACGGGGATGTGCCGCAGCACGGTGCCGGTGCGGGCGGCGAGCTCCTGCCAGGGGATCAGGTTCGCGTGATGTTCGCTCTCGGTGACGACGATCTCGTCACCCGGATGCAGCGCGAGCGGTGCGCTCGCCGGTGCTCCGCGACCCGCGGTCGCGTTGCCGATCGAGTACGCGACGAGGTTCAGGGCGGCCGTCGCCCCGGACGTCCAGACGAGGTTCTCCGGCGCGGCGCCGACGAAACCGGCGACGGTCGCGCGCGCGTCCTCGTACAGGTCGGTCGCCTCGGCCGCCAGGGTGTGGGCACCGCGGTGCACGGCCGAGTTGGCGCGGGTGAGGAAGGCGACCTCGGCGTCGATGACGGACCGGGGTTTCTGGCTGGTGGCTCCCGAGTCGAGGTACACGAGACGCTCGCCGCCGATCAGCTGGTCGAGGATCGGGAAGTCGGCGCGCAGGGACGCAGCATCCAGGCGCGGAATCTCGGTGGTACTCACCTCACCAGGCTAGTTCGGTGGGAGAGCGGTCGGGCCCGTTGGGCGAGCCCGACCGGCCGGATCACGCGGGCGTCGAGCCACCCGAGCCACCCGGCGCGGGCGCGACCGGACCGTCGGCCACCGCATCGACGGCGGCCGCGGGGGAACGGATGATCGTGAGCGTTCCGGTGGAGTCGGGGCGGAACTCGCCCGCGCGCTCCTGTCCGAGCAGCGGCCGGGAGCGGCGTCCGTAGACGACCTCCGACGAATCGAGCAGCCACGGGACGAGCGTGATCGTCACGCCGTGCACCAGCATCAGCTGGTTCGCGATGCGGCGGGCGCGGCGGTTGTGCAGGAACGACTCCCACCAGTGGCCGACGATGTACTGCGGCAGGTACACGGTCACGACCGTCGACCCGTGCTTGGCGCGGTACTCCTGGATGAACGCGGTGATCGGCGCCGCGTAGCTGCGGTACGGCGACTCCAGGATGATGAGCGGCACCGGCATCCGGTGCGTCTGCCAGTCCTTCTGCACCTCGGTCGCGGACTCCTTCGTGACCGCGACGTGCAGGCCGATGGTCTTCTCGTGGCGCGCGGCGACCGCGTAGTCCAGCGCTTTGGCGACCGGCTTCTGCAGGCGACCGACGAGAACGATCGCGAGGTCGCCACTGGCGCCGAAGTGCGTGTTCTCATCGAAGTGGATCTCGTGCTCGACGTCGCGGTAGTAGCGGCTCACGCCGATCATCAGCACCGACAGCACCGGGATCGCGAGGAACACGAGCCACGCGCCGTGCGTGAACTTGGTGATGGTCACGATGATCAGCACGGCCGCGGTCATGCCGGCGCCGATCGAGTTGATGATGAGGCCCGAAATGATCTCGCGCCGGTGGAAGTGGGCGGAGTCCTGCGCGAGGGCTTCCGGGGTCAGGGTCTTCAGGTTTCGAAGCGCTCGCCGCCAGTGCCGCACCATCCCGATCTGACCGAGCGAGAACGACACGAAGACGCCGATGATGTAGAGCTGGATCAGGGTCGTGAGGTTCGCCCCCGACGTGATCAGAACCAGGATCGCGCCGAGTCCCAGGATGATCATGCCGTTGGAGAACACCAGGCGGTCGCCGCGCGTGTTCAGCGACTTCGGCGCGTATCCGTCGCGGGCGAGGACCGCGCCGAGCAGCGGGAACCCGTTGAACGCGGTGTTCGCCGCGAGCAGGAGCACGCAGGCAGTGGCGGCCTGGATGATGAAGAACGGAATCGACCCGACCCCGAACGTCGCCCCCGCGACCTGGGCCATGAGGCTCGGTTGGGGCTGGTTCGCGCAGTCGAAGCCGATCAGATGGCAGGGGTTCTCGGCGTAGTGCACGCCCGAGACGAGCGCGAGCAGGGTCAGTCCGGAGAACAGCAGGATGGCGACGGCGCCCATCGCGACGAGGGTGTTCTGGGCGTTCTTCACCTTCGGGCGACGGAACGCGGGCACCCCGTTCGAGACCGCTTCGACGCCGGTGAGGGCGGAGCAGCCGCTGGAGAAGGCGCGGAGGATGAGCAGGATCACGGCGGCCTGGGTCAGGCTCTCGGCCTGTACGTCGTACTGCGCGCTCGAGGCGACCGGGGTGTCGCCGAGTATCCAGCGCACGATGCCGACCACGATCATGATCGCGACCGAGCCGATGAAGATGTACGTCGGGAGCGCGAAGGCGCGCGACGCCTCGCGGACGCCGCGGAGGTTCACCAGGATGATCAGGATGACGAAGCCGACGGCGAGCTCGACGCGCCACGGGTTCAGGCCGGGCACGGCCGAGATGATGTTGTCGACGCCGGACGAGACCGACACCGCGACCGTCAGGATGTAGTCGACCAGCAGCGCCGACGCGACGACGACACCGGGGATCTCGCCGAGGTTCGTGCGCGCGACCTCGTAGTCGCCACCGCCCGAAGGATACGCCTTGATGAGCTGCCGGTACGACAGCACGACCACGATCAGCAGCACCACGACCGCCACCGCGATCCACGGGCTGAACGCGAGGAACGACATCCCGCCGATCAGCAGGATCATGAGGAGCTCCTGCGGCGCGTACGCCACCGACGACAGCGCATCGGACGCGAAAATCGGCAACGCCATGCGCTTTTTCAGCAAATGGTCGTCCGCATCGCCCGATGCCAGAGGGTCCCCGATCAGCAGGCGTTTCGCTATCGGGGTTTCCGGCGCGGGCTCCGCGCTCTCGTTAGTCACGAGCGGGGACACTACGCCTGTGGGAGGGGGCACGCAACGTGACGGGCCGGGAGTTCGCCAGCCCGACACCGGATGTGCGCGCTGACCTACCATCGAGCGCATGCTCCTGCACGATCGCCGGCTCGCCCTCGTCTTCCGTCTCGCGGCCATTCTCGTGGTCTGCTGGGGCATCGGTTCGGTCAGCGGACTGTTCGCGGGACGCCCGAGCGGCGTGCAGTTCTTGTACTACACGGTGCTGAGCAACCTGCTGGTTCTGGTGTGGTTCGTGCTGCTGGTCGTTCGCACCATCCGGGACCTCCGCGCGAGCGGCGCATGCGGATGGTCGACGCCATCACCGCGGTTCGCGGCGGCCGTGATGTTCGCGATCACCGTCACGATGCTGGTCTACCTGATCGTGCTCGTGCCCGAGGCGTTCACCCAGAACACGGGGTACCAGCCGTTCACGCCGACCGACAATGTCGTGCACATCTTCACGCCCGCCTTCACAATCGTGGACTGGCTGCTGTTCACCCCGAAGGGCCGTGTCCGCCCCACTGACCCGCTGCGCTGGACGCTCCTTCCGCTCGGGTACGTGGCCCTCGCGTTCGGGTACGGCGCGCTGGGCGGAGTGTTCGGCGGCGGCACGCGTTACCCGTACCCGTTCATGGATCTCGATCGGAACGGGCCGGGCGGTGTCGCGCTGTGGCTCGTCGGGTTGTACGTCGCGCTGCAGCTCGTCGCGTACGTGTTCTTCGCGATCGACCGGATGCTGGGCGCCCTCGCGCAGCGCCGCTCAGCGACGCGGTGATCCGGGGCGGTCGAGGAGTCCGGAGAACAGGGCGTGCAGGAGCGGGAGGGCCGACACGCTCATCAGGACCGTGCCGAAGACGGCATCTTCGACGCGGAGCAGCGCTCCGGCGATGAGGAGCCCGGCGAACAGCACGGCGGAGAGGATGCGGCGGGCCAGGCGCTCGAGTGAGGCCACTCGCCGGTCGAGCCGCGGGGTGTCGATCTTCACGCCGCCCACCTCGGCGCGGGTGAGGAACCCGTCGATCCGTTGCGGCAGCCGCCATGCGGTGCCGACGACGGCGACGGCCTCCTGCGCGAAGCCGCGGACGAGGTGGCGGCCCTCGTCGCGGACCAGCTGGCCGGCATACGGCTCGACCGAGTCCCACAGGTTGAAGGAGGGCTCGAGCGAACTGCAGACGCCCGAGACGAGCGACATGGCCCGCACGATGAGGAGGAAGTTCTCCGGCAGCTGGAACGGCAGCGATCGCACGACGTCACCGAACTCGACGGCGAAGTCGCGGAACTCCCGCGGGTCGACGTCACGGAGCTCGGCGAACCCCATCCCGCCGAAGCGTGCGAACAGTTGCGTCATGGCCCGTTCGAGTTCGGCGGTGTCGGCCGAGGGGAGCAGCACGCCGACCTCTTGGATCGCCTCGACGAGCCGCTTGCCATCGCGGGCGGCGACGGCGATCAGTGCCTGACGGAGCCCGGTGCGGATGCTGCTCGAGACCTCGCCCATCATGCCGAAGTCGATGAAGGTGAGCCGCCAGTCCGTGGCGCCGTCCGCATCCGTGCCGACCGGGGTGACGAAGATGTTCCCCGGATGCGGGTCGGCGTGGAAGTAGCCGTGCGCGAACAACTGGTCGAACATGACCGCGGCGAACCGGGTGGCGACGTCATGCGGTTCGATGCCGGCGCCGCGGAGGGCGTCCACATCCGTGATCTTGATGGCGGTGACGTCGGCGAGGGTCAGCACGCGACGCGAGGTGCGTTCCCACACGATCTCGGGTGTCGAGACACGCGCGTCGCCGGCGAAGTTCGCGGCGAATCGCTCGGCGTTGGCGGCTTCGTGGAGGTAGTCGATCTCCTCGAGACTCGTGAGCGCGAACTCTTCGACGAGCTGCGGCATGTCAACGCGGTCGGAGATGAGGCGCACGCGGCTCAGCCACCCGCCGACCTTCCGGAGGGCGGCGAGGTCGACGTCGACGATCTCGTCGATGCCCGGGCGCTGCACCTTCATGACGACGGCGTCGAAGCCGATGTCGTCGGCCGCGGGAGGGGCCAGCCGCGCGCGGTGCGCCTGGCCGAGAGACGCGGCGGCGACGGGGACCGGGTCGATCTCGGCGAAGACGCGGTCGAGGGGGGCGCCGAGCTCGGCTTCCGCGAGCGCGCGGATCTCGGCGAACGGCACGGCCGGCACCTCGTCTTGCAGACCCTCGAGCTCGCGGGTGATCGCGGGCGGGAGCACGTCGAGGCGCGACGACATGAACTGTCCGACCTTGATCATCAAACCGCCGAGCTCGACGGCGAGCGCGTGGAACCTGCGCGCGGTGCGCTGCAGGCGCACTTCGCGGTTGCGCGCGCCGATCCTCCCCAGCCCGATGCGGGGGAGGAACAGCTCGAACCACCAGGTCTGCACGAGGTGGCGCGCGGCGAAGCGCAGGATGCGGCGATAGCGCGCGCGAGAGTCGCCGGCGTAGGGCATTGGATCTCCTCCACGCCGGCGACCGCCTGGCGTCACTCGGGTCAGTCCTGGGCGAGGATGGCGTACAGCTTGCGGCGCGCGTCATCCAGCACATCGACGGCCTGCTGCACCTGCTCGGCATTGCCCGAGCGGCCCACCTGCGCGGCGGCCTGGGCGAGCTCGACGCCCGCCTTCGGAAGCGCCGTCAGGCGACCGCTGCTGTCACGGCTGCTCGAGGTCTCCCACGGGGCGGGGCTCTCGGTCGCGGCTTCGGCTTCGAGGCGGCCCGCCTCGGTGAGCGAGTAGGTCTTGCGACCGTTCGACTCGTCGGCCGTGATCAGGGCCTCGTCGGCGAGGAGCTGCAGGGTCGGGTAGACGGAGCCGGCGCTGGGCTTCCAGGTGCCGCCGCTGCGCTCGCCGATCTCGCGGATGATCTGGTAGCCGTGCATCGGCTGCTCGGCGAGCAGCGAGAGGACGGCGGCGCGAACGTCACCGCGCTGCATACGCGGCGCGGCGGTGCGCTGCTCGAACGCGGAGCGCAACTGATCCATGGCCTGCATGATGCCCTCCACCGGTCGCCCCCCGCCGAAGGCGTGGGAACCGCTGCCGAACAGATTGTCGAAAGAACCGTTCATGATGACCTCCAGGGGAATGATTGGACGATACTTCACGATATATCGCTCAGTGTCGTTCCGGGCGGGATAGGCGGGATCTCACAGCCGGCTCACGGGAGGCGAACCCGCGGTCCTGGACGCTGGGTCAGCGCGGGACGAACAGAGCCACACCCGCCGCGAGAAGAGCAAGGACGCCGAGCGCTGCGCCGTAGTAGCCGAGCACCCGTCCGCGGTTGACCCGCCAGCTCTTCTCCTGCATGCGGGGTGCGACGGGGGGCGCCGCCGACCGTGACGGTGACGGCGACGGCGACGCCGAGGGTGCAGCGGACGCCGTTAACGGTGCTGCCGCTGCCGCTGCCGCTGCAGCGGCCGCTGCCGGTGCCGGTGCCGGTGCCGGTGTGGCAGCGGGTGCCGTGGGTGACGGTGCGAAATGGACTCCGAGTGCCGACACGACAGCCCCGAGAACCGCGAACGCGCGTTGCCAGACAGCGGGGTCTGGCGTCGACAGCTCGACGGGCGCGTAGAGGAAGAGCCAGTCCTCGGCGACTTCGACATCGATCGGCAGGTGCGGGTCGTCGAGGAGGGAGGCGAGCTCGGGCGCGACGACGGCGCGGAGCCAGTCGGCCGCGGCGGGTGCGACGTGGGCGGTTACGGCCGCATCCGCCCCCGTGAGGCGAAGCGTGGTGACGCCGTCCGGAAGGGCCGGGAGTGGAGACCGCGTCCGCGCGCGTTCGGACTCGAGAAGGAACGGTGGCAGCGGTGTGCGGAGGGGAACGGCCACGTAGCCCCAGGTGATGCTCATCAGGTTGAGGTTCACGGCCACCGAGTACGCGCTGTTGCCGATCTCGATGAGGGGAGATCCCGGAATGCGGACGATGTTCCCCGCGCGCTGGAGTTTGCGGGATCGACCTCGCGCGTCGCGGAAGACGATGCCGGGCAGTGATTGGGGCCCGGATCCGACGTAGTACTCCCACCCGTTCGTCACCGCGAAGGCCTGGATGGCCTGCGCGTCGGGCTTCAGATTCGGGTCACGAAAGGGCGGGTCGAGAAGGGGGCGATAATCCGCGGAGGGCAGCACACCGTCATTCTCTCGCGCTCGGCGTCGCTGTCCACTGGCGTCGCTGGCAATGTCGTCGCGGACGACGGTGGCGACCGCGGGCTCAGCGACGAGCCTCCGGATTCGTTCACGGTGATGTTCGCCGAAAAGATCACGGATCGCCGTGTCAATTGCAGTGTTCCGCTTCCCCCCGGTATGCGACCATATCCCGGGGCGTCCGCTGTGCACGATCGTGGCGGTTCCCACACCGATACGGGGGAGGAATCTCATGGCGGAGCAGTCCGAGGAAGTCCAGGAAGCGCTTCGGCGCATTCAAGGCCAGGTCGATCAATCGATCAGGCACGCCGAACGGATGCAGGAGCTGGCGGCCCAGATCCGGACGATCTCGACCGAGGTGACGTCACCGGGCGGTGAGCTCACGGTGCACGTGGACGTGAGCGGCCGGCTCACGAACGTGGTGTTCACGCAGGACGCGTTGGCGCTTCGTCCTGCCCAACTGACCGCCCTGCTGCTGGATGCGCTGGAAGAGGGCTACCGGCGCACGAGCGCGGAGAGTGTGGCGCTCGCCGCGGACACGCTGGGCGAACAGTCGCCGACCGTCACGAAGCTTCGTGACAACGTCGACGAGTACGCGCCGCAGATCGAGCGCCCCGAGGACGGACTGCTGCGATGAGCCACGAGATCGCGATCGACTGCGGGGGACTCCGCTCGCACGCGCAGCATGTCGAGGCGGCCGCGCGCGGTCTCGACGACCCGATCGGGGCGATCGGGTTCATGACGATCGGCAGCGACGCCTATGGCCTGATGTGCGGGTTCGCGGCCCTCCCGACGGTGGCGATGGGTGCTGGTGCGGGTGCGTCGCTCGTGGCCACGCGCGAGCTTCTCCTCCGGACAGCCGGGATCGTGCGAGCGATCGCCGAGGACTTCGAGCGTCGCGAGCAGGAGAACTGCGCGGAGATCCGCGAACTCGAGTCGCGTCTGGACGGGACGGTGTACGTATGACTCCGGTCGGATACGGCGGGGTGCTCAACTCGACGATCGCCTCGCAGTCCAATTCGCTCATCGTCGCGCCCGAGATGCCGGGCTGGATGGACGGCGTCGGGCCGTTCGAAGACGGGATGACCCTCGGCACATCGCTGCAGAGCGGTGACTGGGTCGCAGCATCCCTCGCCATGGGATCGATCGCGCTGAGCGTCGTCGATGCGGTCCTGAACCCGATCGCGACGTTGGTGTCACTCGGGGTCGGATGGATGCTGGAGCACATCTGGCCGCTCACCGACTGGCTCAACTCGCTGACCGGCGACCACCGCATGGTGAGCAGCTACGCAGCCACGTGGCAGAACGTGTCGACGAGCGTGTCCGCCTCCGCGGACGCTCTCAACGCCACGCTCGCCGACCTCGCCGACATGCGGGGCTTCGCCGTCGACGCCGAGCAGCGGATGCTGGAGACGATGGCCAACAGCCTGGGAATCGCTGCGCAACTCGCCTCCGGTGTCGGCGTCGCCGTCGAGCTGCTCTCGACGATCGTCAAGGCCGTGCACGATCTCGTACGCGATGCGATCAGCGATCTCGTCGGCTACGTCGTGGTGAGTCTCGCCGAGGTGGCGGCGACCCTCGGTGCGGCGACACCGTTCGTCGCCGCACAGCTGGCCGTCAAGGCGACCAAGTGGTCGACGCTGCTGATGGACTTCGTGATGGATCTCGTGAAGTCGGCGGGAACGTATGTGGACCTCGCGAAGTCCCTCAAAGAGGTGTACGACGGCGTGACCGGCACCCTGAACGAGAAGGTCGCGTAGCGGTCAGTCGAGCCACTCGCGGGCGGCGACGACGAGGGTCTCGACGCCGCGCTCGATCGTCGGATGCAGCACCGGCGCGAAGTACGGCGAGTGGTTCGTCGGTACGTCGCGGTCGATCGTTCCGTCTGCGGCGGCCCGGGCGTAGAGCTCGGGATCCACACCGCCCCAGAACCAGAAGACGAGCGGCGCCCCGGTGTCGCGCGCGAACCAGGAGACGTCCTCGCTGCCGGTGAACATGCCCGGGTCGATCACGGCGCTCTTGCCGAACGCGCGCCGGAACGCCGCCTCGAGCCGGGCCGTGGCCTCGGCGTCGTTGATGGTCGGCGGCAGGGTGTGGTCGGTGACGATCGTGGGTTCCTGCTCGGCACCGGATGCGGACGCCTCCGCCCGCACGACGCGCTCGACCTGCGCCAGCACCCGCAGGCGGGCGGCATCGTCGGGGTAACGCAGGCTGAGCTGCAGTGTCGCCTCGGCCGGGATGATGTTGTGCTTGAGTCCCGCGTGGATCGACCCGACGGTCACGACGGCCATGTTCCGCGGGTCGGTCTCGCGCGAGACCACCGTCTGCAGGCGCATCACAGTCGCCGCGGCCATCACGATCGGATCGATCGTCGAGTGCGGGCGCGACCCGTGACCGCCGCGACCGTGCAGGGTCACGGTGAGGCCGTCGGATGCCGACATCTGCGTGCCGGGCCGCACCCCGATCAGCCCCGCCGGGAGCGGAGTCAGGTGCTGGCCGAGCACGACGGTGGGGGCCGGGTAGCGGTCGAGAACGCCGTCGTCGATCATCGCGCGGGCTCCCGCGCCGAACTCCTCGGCGGGCTGGAAGAGCGCGATCACGGTGCCCGACCATTCGCCCGTCGTCGCGGCGAGTCGCTCGAGCGCGCCGAGGAGCGCCGTCACGTGCATGTCGTGCCCGCACGCGTGCATGACCGGTACGTCGAGTCCGGCCGGGTCGAGGCCGTGCGCCGTGCTCGCGTAGGCGAGCCCGGTGCGCTCCTCGACGGGGAGTCCGTCCATGTCGGCGCGCAGCCACACGACCGGGCCGTCGCCGTTGCGGAGGGTCGCGACGACACCGGTGCGCCCGATGCCCTCGTCGAACGGGATGCCGAGCTCGGTCAGCGTGCGCGTGATGACGCCGGCGGTGCGGGTCTCCTGGAACGAGAGCTCGGGGTGCCGGTGCAGGTCGATGTACAGCGCTTCGAGGTCGATTGCCATGCGCCCGAGCCTACGGGCGCGACCCGGGAGGCCGCATCCGTCGGCTCGGCCTGGAGGGCCGCCTCGGCCGGCTCGTGCTGGGTCGCCGCGTCGGCCGGCGCGGGCCGGGTCGAAACCGGAGCTCAGTCGGCGACGAGCCAGACGGCTGTGTCGGCCGGCAGTTCTCGCCCGGTGAACCCTTCGCTGGCGATCAGGATGCGGCCCTCCGGCAGCGCGACGACGGAATCGCCGAGGTTCGCGATCACCGTCACGTCGTCGACGCGGAACGCGAGGACCGTCGCGGGGAACCCGTCGAGCCACGTGAAGGTCGCCGAACCGAGCCCGTGCGCCCGACGCTCCGCGAGCAGCTGCCGGTAGAGCGACAGCGTCGACTCCGGATCGCGGCTCTCCACGTCGCGCGCGTGCTCCGCCCAGGAGGCGGGCTGGGGCAGCCACGAGGCGCCGGTCGCGTTGAACCCGAAGGCGGGGGCGGATGCCTCCCACGGGATCGGCACGCGGCATCCGTCACGCCCGTACTTCTCGTGCTTCGTGCGGAACCAGGTCGGGTCCTGGCGCGCGGAGTCGGGGATGTCGACGGCCTCCGGAAGACCCAGCTCCTCGCCCTGGTAGACGTACGCCGAGCCCGGCAGCGCCAGCATGACCGTCGAGGCGGCGCGCGCGCGGCGAAGTCCGAGCTCTGGAATCGGCTGCGCCGCCGACAGCGGCCCGATGCCCTCGCCCTGCGGGCTCTCCCCCGACAGCGCGAGACGCGACGCGTGCCGGATCACGTCGTGGTTCGACAGCACCCAGGTCGACGGCGCGCCGACCGCGGGGAACGCGCGGAGCGACTCCGTGATGATCGTGCGGAGGGGCGCCGCATCCCACTCGGTCGTGAGGTACGGGAAGTTGAACGCCTGGTGCAGCTCGTCGGGGCGCACCCACAGCGCCGTTTTGTCGGGCGTCGGCAGCCACGCCTCGGCGCACAGCGCACGGTCGCCGTCGTACTCGGCCGCGACCTCGTGCCAGTCGCGCCAGACATCGTGCACCCCGGGCTGGCCCCAGTACGGCACGTCGTCATCGTCGCCGCCCATCGAGTCGCCGTCGGCGGGAGGCGTGTAGTCGGGCAGGCCGTCCTTCTTGATCAGGCCGTGCGCGACGTCGATGCGGAAACCGTCGACTCCGCGGTCGAGCCAGAACCGCAGCACACCGCGGAACTGTTCGCGGACCTCGGGGTTCGTCCAGTCGAAGTCGGGCTGCGACGAGTCGAAGATGTGCAGGTACCACTGGCCCGGAGTGCCATCCGGTTCAGTCACGCGATCCCACATCGGTCCACCGAAGACCGACTCCCAGTTGTTGGGCGGCAGGTCGCCGTTCTCTCCGCGGCCGTCGCGGAAGATGTAGCGCGCGCGCTCGGGGCTGCCGGGAGGGGAGGCGAGGGCCTGCTGGAACCAGGTGTGCTGGTCGGAGGAGTGATTCGGAACGAGGTCGACGATGACCCGGATGCCGAGTCCGTGCGCGCGCGCCAGCATCGCGTCGAAGTCCGCGAGGGTGCCGAAGATCGGATCGACGTCGCAGTAGTCGGCGACGTCGTACCCGGCGTCCTTCTGCGGCGACACCATGAACGGGCTCAACCAGATGGCGTCGACCCCGAGGTCGGCGAGCGAGTCGAGGCGGGCCGTGATGCCCGGCAGGTCGCCGATGCCATCGCCGTCGGAGTCCGCGAACGACCGCGGGTAGATCTGATAGATCACCGCGGTGCGCCACCACTCGTCACCGGGGGCGGGGGCGAACGTTCCGGGCGCCGCCGCAGCGGTCGCGGCATCCTGCGTCGAAGTCATGGGGTCCAGGGTACCGGGTGAATCGTATCGATTCGATGCGAGTGCTTCCGGGGGCGTCGTGCGGCGGTACGGGCAGCACGTGCGCGAGCTCGAGAACGTGCGGTGCGGCAGCGGTCGCGGGCGGGTCCGGGTGTCTTCTCCCGGGCCGGAGGGCGGGGAGGCCGGCGGATGCGCCGACTAAGGTAGCGGGGTGCCGCATCCCGATCCCGCCGCTCTGACGCGCGCCGAAAGCCTCATCACGGTCATCCCCGACTACCCGAAGCCGGGCATCCTCTTCCGCGACATCGCTCCGCTCCTCGCGGACGGGCCGGCGTTGCGGGCCGTGACCGACGCCCTGATCGCCCCCTTCGAGGGCGAGTTCGACGTCGTCGCGGGAGTCGAGGCCCGCGGATTCCTGCTGGCCGGGGCCGTCGCGATCGCCGCCGGTGTGGGGCTCGTGCCGATCCGAAAGGCGGGCAAGCTGCCGCGGCCCGCCGCATCCGCCGACTACGCCCTCGAGTACGGCACCGCGACGATCGAGATGCACGACGACATCCCGCGGGGAACGCGCGTGCTGCTGCTCGACGACGTGCTCGCCACCGGCGGCACGCTGGTCGCCGCACGCGACCTCGTCGCCCGGGTCGGCGGCGTCGTCACCGGCACCGCCGTGCTCATGGAGCTCGAGGGTCTCGGCGGTCGCGAGCAGCTCGCCGATCTGCGGCTGCACACGATCTTCCGCGGCTGACCCGCGCGGGCGGGTGCCGGTTCGGGTCGGTGTTGGTGCGTGCCGGCTTTGGTGCGCGCGGGCGGGGGGTTCGTGCGCGCAGTGGCTCGCGCGCTACTTTCCTGCGTCCGCGCCACCGATCTGAGGCGCGCGGACAGGAAAGTGGCGCGCGATGATGACCGAGCAGGAGACTCGGGCCTGCGCGGATGCGCTGGGCGGTAGCTTTCGCGCGCGCCAGTTTCCTGCTGACGCGCCACCGATCTTAGGCGCGCGGGCAGGAAAGTGGCGCGCGGTGGGTTGCATGGACTGCACGAGGGGGCGGGGCTGCGGGGGGGGATCGGGGGCTGCGCAAGCGCTCGAGGTCAAGGCCGCGCCAGGGGGTCGGATGCGGGCGTAGCGTGGCGGATGCGCACGTTCGATGCGTGCGCATGAAATTTGGAGGTTGAAATGTCCACTCTCGCCCACGCCGCCGTCCTCGACGCCGTCGATGCGCCGTTCGTCTTCCAGGACATCGAGCTGCAGGACCCCAAGCCCGACGAGCTGCTCGTGCGCATCGTCGCCACGGGCCTCTGTCACACCGATCTCGCCGTGCAGCACGGCCACATCCCGAGCGCATTTCCGCGTGTGCTCGGTCACGAGGGCGCCGGCATCGTCGAGCGCGTGGGGGAGGCGACGACCGGCTTCGCCCCCGGCGACCACGTCGCGCTGTCGTTCGCATCCTGCGGGCACTGCGAGAACTGCGTCGCAGGACGGGTCGCCTACTGCCTGGACTTCATGACCCTCAACGTGGCGGGCGTCCGGGCCGACGGGTCCGGCACGATGGCGGCCCCGGATGGCGGCGACGTCACCGGGAGTTTCTTCGGCCAGTCCTCGTTCGCCAGCTACTCGCTCGTCGCCGCCCGGAACGCCGTCAAGATCGACGCCAGCATCCCGCTCGAACTCGTCGGTCCGCTCGGATGCGGCGTGCAGACCGGTGCCGGCACGGTGTTGAACTCGCTCGGAGTCGGCGCGGGCGATGCCCTCGTCGTCAGTGGCGCCGGCGCGGTCGGGCTCTCCGCGATCATGGCGGCGAAGGCGGCGGGTGCGACCACGATCGTCGCGGTAGACGTGCTGCCGGAGCGTCTCGAGGTCGCCCGCGAGCTCGGTGCGACCCACGTCGTCGACGGTCGCGCCGACGATGTCGTCGACCAGATCAAGGCCGCCACCGGCGGAGTCGGCGCCCCGTTCGCGATCGACACGACCGCCATCCCCGCCGTCATCGGCAACCTCGTCGCATCCTCCCGGTTCGGTGCGAAGGTCGCGACCGTCGGCGTTCCGAAGCCGGATGCTGTCGTGCCCGCGGGTCTCTTCTCGGGCTCGGGCGTCACTCTCATCGGGGCGATCGAGGGCGACTCCGTGCCGCAGACGTTCATCCCGAAGCTGCTCGCGATGTATCAGGCCGGGGACTTCCCGTTCGATCGGCTCGTCACCACCTACCCGTTCGCGGAGATCGAGAAGGCCATCGCCGACACCCAGTCCGGTGCGGCGGTCAAGGCGGTGCTCGTCCTGCCCTGAGCCGCGGATGGGCGGACGGGTCTCCGACGCGGCATGCTCGCTCCGGGATACTTGACCCTCACACGGTGTGAGGGCGTGGAGTGGGGTCACCATGTTGAGTATCGGAGAGTTCGCGCGATTGGTCGGCGTCTCGGTGCGGATGCTGCGTCACTACGACCAGCTCGGCCTGCTGCGCCCCGACCGCGTCGATCCGTTCACCGGGTACCGCTCGTATGCCGCGGTTCAGCTCGACGAGGCCAACCGCCTCGTTGCGCTCAAGGACCTCGGGTTCTCGCTCGATGAGGTGGGGCGGCTGCTCGCCGACGACGATTCGTCGCCGCGAGTGGCCGCCCTCCTTCGTGCGCGGCGGGACGAGCTGATGGTGAGCATCGAGGCGGACCGGCGGCGATTGCATCTCGTCGAAGCGAGGCTCCGATCGATCGAGAAGGAGCACACCGTGTACGTATTCATCGAGACCGACCTGCCCGCATTGCGGCTCGTACAACTGTCGGCGCGAGTGCGGGAGATGGCCGACATCGAGACGGAGATCGGACCCATGTTCGAACGGGTCGGGGCGGCGCTCGACGCCGCGGGAGTGGAGCGCCGCGGCCCCGGCGTTGCCGTGTACACCGCGGTGGACGACGAGGTGATCGCCGCCGCGGCCGAGCAGATCGGTGACCAGCCCGTGCCCGATGGGCTCGAGCGCGCCGAGGTAGCGGCCGCAGCCCGCGCGCTCACCGTGCGGTACGAGGCCGACGATCTCGGCGGGATTCAGCGCACCTGGCAAGCGCTCGTGACCGAGGTCGACGCGCGGGGACTCCGGATCGCGGGGCCGGCGCGGGAGGTCTACCTCGAAGCCCCGCCCGAGTCGCGCCGCTGGGTCGTCGACCTGCAGCAGCCCGTCGCCTGAGCGGGGCGGGCCGGGCCGGGCCGGGCCGGGCCGGGCCGGCAGGGCGGTCGGGAGCGCGGCCGGGGAGGGCGGGATGGGGAGGGCGGCCCGAGAGGGCGGCCGGGTCCGGCGATCGAGTGCCGCTGACCGAGGTCGCGTCGGTCGTGCGAGATACCGTTCGCGGCGGATCGCGCCGTCGCACAGTCGCGGTCGCGTGCGAGCGGGATGGTGGGCTCGCACGCGCACCGCAGCGCAAGGGACGTGCGATCCACGGGAGGAGACGAGCGCCGTGGGCCGAGCGGGAGGCAGGGTGCGGGTCAGGGACGTGATCGATTCATAGAACAAAGATACTAGACTCGAGAGAGTAAGCATGGTATCTTTGTTCTATGAACGACCCACTCGACACGGCAGCAGACGCGCTCGCTACAGTGCGCGCACTCTGTGGTGACGGCCGTGCCGGTGCGGTGGCGCCGGGTGATCTCGTGCGACTCAACGAAGCCTTCGGGATCCTGCGCCGCGCGGTGGATGCGGCGTACCTGCCGGTTGCTGCGGAGATCGCGCGGCAGTCGAGGGCAGAGCTCGGCAAGGACTCGCTGGCGCGGAAGAACGGGTTCCGTACCCCGGCAGCGATGATTTCGACTGTCACCGGAACCAGCACGGCCGAAGCACTGCGCGCCATCACGATCGGCGAATCGACAGCGCCGCGGGTCGCGCTCACGGGGGAGGAGCGCCCGGCGAAGCACCCGCACGTCGCCGAGGCGCTGCGGGCGTCACTGATCGGCACGCTTGCCGCCGGTGCCATCGTCGGGTTGCTCGATCGGGTAGGCGTGCGTGCAGATGCCGCCGACCTCGACGCCATGGAACAGCGTCTGGTTGAGGCCGCGCCGGGGCTCCCGCTCGATCAGCTGCAGAAGCTGCTGTTGCGCGCCGAGGCACACCTCGACCCCGACGGCGTGCAGCCGCGGGACGACGAACGGCGTAGCAAGCGGGCTCTATCGATCCACCAGGACCGTCACGGCATGTTCGTCTTCTCCGGGCGACTCGACCCCGAGACCGCCGCGCCGGTCACCTGCGCGATCGAGGGAATCGTGACCGGCATGATGCGACGCCGCGACGACGCCATCGTCGCAGGCAGGGCGGGTCAGGGCGAGCCGTCGATCGCGGATGACCGGCGGTCGGTCGCCCAGATGCGGGCGGATGCCCTCGCAGACATCTGCCGTCACGCGATCGGCTGCACCGACGTGCCGACGGCACCGACCACGACCGTGGTCGTGCGGATGACGCTGGACCAGCTCGAGTCCGGTGTCGGCGCCGTGACGATCGACGGATCCGCTGCACCCGTCAGCGCAGCGACCGCCCGGCGCATGGCCGCGGACGCGCAGATCATCCCATGCGTGCTCGGCGGGGACAGTGAGATTCTCGACTGGGGGCGCGCCAAGCGCCTGTTCACCCCGGCTCAGAAGCTCGCCGTCGGCGAACGCGACGGCGGATGCTCCTCCTGCGGGCTCCCGCCGCACCTGACCGTCGTCCATCACATCGCCTGGTGGAAACGCGATCACGGCACGACGGACCTCTCCAACGCGATCCTGCTGTGCGCGACCTGCCACCATCGCATCCACGACGACGGGTGGGAGATCCGAATAGACGGCACCGGCATCGCCGCGAAGGTCTGGTTCATTCCACCGCCCTGGCTCGACGCCGTCCAGTCCCCACGACTCGGCGGGCGTGCACGGTTCGACCTTGCGGCGTGAACGGCGAGTGTCCGACGACCCCGAGACGTGTGCTCGGGGGCAGCGGCGTGCCGTCGCGCGGCGGGTCAGCTGTCGCGGCGGGGCGGCGCTCCTGCGGCGGCGATCCCGCGGGTCAGCTGCCGCGGTAGGTGGAGTACGCGAACGGACTCAGCAGAAGGGGCACGTGGTAATGCCGCTCATCGCTCACCGTGAAGTTCACCGTCACGAGCGGGTAGAACGACTCGACCCCCTGATCGGCGAAGAAGGCGCCGGTCGCGAAGGAGATCGCGTACACGCCCGGCTCGAGCAAGTCGGGTCCGAGGGCGAGACGGCCGTCCGCATCCGTCACGCCATCGGCAACCGCCTCGGTGCCTCCGGCCGGCAGGTGCCGGGTGAGGGCCACCGCGACGCCCGTGCCGGGCACGCCGCGCACGGCGTCGAGGATGTGGGTCGTGAGATGGGTCATTCCGCGTCCTCCGGTTCGGCAGCATCCGACTCGATCGTCGTCTGCAGGCGGAGCAAGGCGATCTCGGCCAGCTGCACGGTCGCCTCGCGGGCCTCGGTCGAATCGTCGTTGCCGAGACGGCGACGGAGCTCCGCAAGCATCTCGACCGGGCTGCGACCGGCGGCACGGATGAGGAAGACCCGACCGAAGCGCTCTTCGTACGCGCGGTTTCCCGCGGCGATCGCGGCCGTCACCTCGTCGGCCGCGGCGGCCATCGATGCCTGCTCGGTGCGCGATGCGGCGGCTTCGGCGCCCGTGCCCTTCGGCTTCTCACCGATCCGCGGATGGTGGGCGAGCGCCGCATCGAGATCGGCCCGCGACCACACCTCAGCGAGCCCGCCGGCATACGCGATCAGTGCATCGCGCGACGGGTACGGGCGGGCGACGACGATCGCGTCCACCCACCCCGGAACGGCGGCCCACACGCCGACCGTCTGCGCCGCAGCGGCCGAATCGAGGGCGTTGAACTCGTCGAGGTTCACGGGGTGTCCTTTCTCGTCGCCGACCGCGTCAGACGTGATCGGTGATGCCGTGCACGAGGTCGGAGATCTCCCGCTTGTACTCGTTGAACGCAGGGCTCGTGATGTCACGCTGGTCGGGAAGGTTGATGTCCACGATACGGCTGATGTGGCCGGGCACACCGTGGGAGGCTCCGCCGGTCATCACCACTACCCGATCGGCCAGGAAGACGGCCTCCTCGATGGAGTGCGTCACGAACACGACAGTCGTACGCGTCTCGACATGGATACGTTTGAGCTCGGCCTGCAGGTCGGAGCGCGTGAGCGCATCGAGCGCACCGAAAGGCTCATCCATGAGCAGCACCTTCGGCTCGTTCGCGAGAACCCGTGCGATCGCCACGCGCTGCTGCATGCCGCCGGAAAGCTCCCCGGGGTAGCGGCTCGCGAAACGGTCGAGTCCGACCGTCGACGTGAAGGTGTCCGCGAGCTCGGCCACGCGGGATCGACTCAGCCGCCGCCGCCGCGGACCGTACGCGATGTTCTCCCGCACGGTCAGCCAGGGGAACAGACCATAGTCCTGGAATACGACCCCGCGATCGGGGCCCGGGCCGGTGATCGGCGTGCCGCCGACCGCGAGCGACCCCTCCGTCGCGCTCTCGAATCCCGCGAGGATCCGGAGCACGGTGCTTTTGCCACATCCAGAGGCGCCGACGATCGCGACGAACTCGCCCGACGAGATGTGAATGGATACGTCGCTGACGGCCTGCACGCCATCCGTCGCGGATCCGTAGCGCTTGCCGAGACCCCGAATGTCGACGTCGGCGTCGGTGTGCGCGGAAGTCATCGGCGCTCCTGTCCTTTGATGAGGGGGCGACCGCGAGTCACGAGGCGGAACGCCGTCATGAGGATGCGGTCCGAGAGGAAGCCAGCGAGACCGATCACGATCATGCCGACCACGATCATGTCGGTGCGGACGACATCGCGAGCGAGGATGATGTTGGCGCCGAGCCCGACACTTACCCCGACGCTCTCGCCGAGAACCAGCACGACCCACGAGATGCCGAGACCGACCCGCATCCCGTTGATCACGGCGGGGGCGGATGCGGGCACCACGACCTGCGCGAGCACCTCCCAGCGCCGGGCGCCCAGCATCTGGCCGGCTTCGATGAGTCGGGACGGCACTTCCTTCGAGCCGCTGATGGCGCCGAGCACGATCGGGAAGAACGCCGAGAGGGCGATGAGGAAAATGGTCGCCTGGTCGCCCCAGCCGATGAGGAGCCCGACGAGCGGCACCCACGCGGTCGCGGGGATCGGGCGGAAGAGATTGATGAACGGGTCGAAAAGCCCGTCCATCGTGTAATACCGACCCATGAGGATGCCGAGCGGTACAGCCAATGCCGCCGCGATCGCGAATCCGACGAGAACGCGCAGCGAAGACGAGGCGAGGTTGATCCAGAGGTCGCCCGAGAATGCGTCGTCATGGACACCACCGAATCCGTAATCCCACAGCGACGCGACGACGTCGCCGGGAGCGGGCAGGAACCCCATCCGGATGCCGATGACCGGAATCTCCCATTCCTGTTCGCGGCCGAGCTGCCACACCGCGAGGAACAGAATCGGAACGGGGAGGGCCAGCAGGGCGCGCGAGAGGAGGGCTCGCCGGTCTCGACCGCGGGCGCGCGGGCGTTCCCGCGGCGGGGCGGTGGGAAGAGTCTGAGTCACGTGGATTGTCCTCTCGGGGAGGTGCGGCCACCGGAACGTGTCGGCCGCCGCACCTCCGCGGGGTCAGGAGGTGAACGAGGTGTCGACGAGGTCGTCGGCGGTGGGCACCTCGGTGATGAGGCCGATGTCCGACATGGCGGTCGCCAGCGCTTCGAGCTGACCGATGTACTCCTCGGATAGGTCGGAGCGGAGCCAGAAGTTCTCGAGCGCCGACGCGAACACAGCCTCGTCGCCTCCGAACTCGCCGACCATCTCGGGTAGCCATTCGTCGATGTTGTCCGACATGTACTCGGTCGTCGCCGCGTGCGTGTCGACGACGGCCTGCACGAGATCGGGGTCGGACTCGATCAGGTCCGAGGTGGTGACGAGCCCGAGGTTCACGCGGCCGATGTCGGTCGAGTACGGGTCGAGCACCTCGGTGCCGCCGGCGTTCTTGGCGATCGAGACGCCGATCTCCACGCCCATGAACGCGTCGATGTCGCCGGCCTGGAAAGCGGAGGCCATCTCCGGCACGGGGATGACCGTGAGGTCGAAGTCCTCGGGGGTCAGGCCCGCGTCGTCGATCAGGAGGCGCAGGGCGACCTCCTGCGCGGAACCTTGCACGATACCGATGCGGTCGCCGACGAGTTCATCGAGGGAGGTCTCCCCATTCCCGATGAAACCGGAACCACCATCCGCGGCGCTCGCCACGATCCGCAGGTCCCGGCCCTGCGCGATCGAGGAGATCGTCGGGGTCACTCCGGAGATCGCGAAGTCGATCGAGCCCGACGCGAGGGCGTCGGAAAGGGCAGGTGTGGTGTCGAGCGTGACGACCTCGAACTCCACGCCATCGACGGCGTGCTCGTTGTACAGGAACGGCGCGTAGAAGTGCGGCTGGCCGCGGAGGGTGCCCACCTTGACGGTCACGGTCTCTTCGCCGTCGGACGAGCCGACGTCGGACGAGCCGACGTCAGCGGATCCGCTGCACCCGGCCAACGCGAGGGCGGCAACGGTTGCGAGGGTGGCGACGGTGGTGATTCTGATGCGTATCGACATGGGACTCCTGTGTAGGTACTCGGCGCGGGACGACTCAGTGATCGGGGTGCAGGGGAGATGCAGTGCAGACTCCTTCATTCAAACGACCACGACTTCGCGGCTCGTGAAGGTCGTGTAACGGACCTGTTAAGTCATCGCTTAACGGTCGCCGGCACGGGCGCTACGCTGTCCTCGTTCAGAAGACTGTCCTCGTTCCGAAGAGGAGAACCTGCCTTGCCCGATGCGCCTATGCCCGTGCAGATCGGAGAGCGCCTCCGGCGACTCCGGCAGGCGGGCGGGCGGTCGCTCGCATCCGTGGCCGGGGAACTCGGTATCTCCTCGAGCGCTCTGTCGCAGATCGAAACCGGTGCCATGCAGCCCTCGGTCAAGAGGCTCGTGGAACTCGTGGGGATTCTCGGGGCCCCGGTATCGGCGATATTCCAGGAGATCGCGATCTTTGCGCCGGACCTCGATCAGCGCCCGCCGGGCGTCACCGAGCCGTTGCCCGGAGTGCGGGTCGCGCAGCGCGCAGACGACGGTGCGGCGCGGCTGGCGGAAGGGGTCACGTACCGTCGGCTCTCGCCGATGCTGCTGCCGGGCGTCGACTGGTTCGAATCGACGTACCCGCCTCGCACATCCTCCAGCCCCGACGGGGCGATGCTGGTGCACAGCGGGCTGGAGAGCGGACGGGTCGAGCGGGGCGAACTCACATTTGAGTTCACGGACGGCGCGATCCGCCTGGGCGAGGGCGCCTCCATCTCCTTCACTGCCGCGCTCCCGCACCGGGTCGTCAACGAGACCGACGCCGTCGCTGTGGCGACCTGGATCACCGTTGCGGAGAGGTGAACTCGGGCGCCCCGCGCGGATGTTGGTGCTGGTTACATTCAGGAAACCTGCGCGGCCTAGCGTGGCGGCCATGACGACTTCCGGGCCGGCGGCCATCGCCGCGCGACGCGTGTTCCTCGGTACGACCTT
Source organism: Microbacterium sp. cx-59 (assembly GCF_020805625.1). Lineage (NCBI taxonomy): Bacteria > Bacillati > Actinomycetota > Actinomycetes > Micrococcales > Microbacteriaceae > Microbacterium > Microbacterium sp. cx-59. Next base: position 480,049 of record NZ_JAJHGO010000007.1, on the reverse strand, counting down.
CGTACCCGCCACCGTGCGGTTCGCAGACGGGATCATCACCGCGATCGACGCGTTCGACCCGGATGCCGACACCGTGCTGCCCGACGATGCCGTGCTGCTGCCGGGCCTCGTCGACACGCACGTGCACCTCGACGAGCCCGGCCGCACCGAGTGGGAAGGCTTCGCGACCGGCACCGCGGCCGCCGCCGCGGGCGGGGTGACCACGTTGCTCGACATGCCGTTGAACAGCTCGCCCGTCACGACCACTCCCGACGCGCTCGCCGCGAAGCGCGCCGCCGCGCAGGGAAAGCTCGCGGTCGACATCGGCTACTGGGGAGGCGCGGTGCCCGAGAACCTCGGAGCGCTCCGCGACCTCGCGGGCGCCGGCGTGGTCGGGTTCAAGTGCTTCCTCTCACCGTCGGGCATCGACGAGTTCGGGCACCTCGACGCCGACCAGCTCGACCGCGCCCTCGCCGAGCTCGCGACGTTCGACGGGCTGCTCATCGTGCACGCCGAGGATCCCGCGCACCTCCACGCCGACGGCCCGCTCGGGGTGCACTACCGGGACTTCCTCGCGTCGCGTCCGCCGGAGAGCGAGCGCGACGCCATCCGCCTCGTCATCGAGACCGCCCGGCGAACGGGCGCGCGCGTGCACATCGTGCACGTCTCCGACGGTTCGGCGCTCGACGACGTGCGTGCCGCGAAGGCCGACGGCGTGCGCATCACGATCGAGACGTGCCCGCACTACCTGACCCTGGATGCCGCGGACGTGCCCGACGGTGCGGCGGCTTTCAAGTGCTGCCCGCCCATCCGCGACCGGGCGAACCAGGACCTGCTCTGGACCGGAGTCGTCGACGGCACGATCGACGCCATCGTCAGCGACCACTCACCGTCGACCTCCGAGCTGAAGAGCGAGCCCGACTTCGGGTTGTCCTGGGGCGGGATCTCGGGAGTGCAGACGGGCCTCTCTGCGGTGCACACGGCGGCGCGGGCCCGCGGCATCCGGCTCGAACAGGTCCTTCCGCTGATGACCACCGGCCCCGCGCGCCTCGCGGGCCTCGGCGGCCGCGGCACGATCGCCCCCGGGCAGCCGGCGCATCTCGCGATCTTCCGCCCCGACGAGGAGACCGTCGTAGACGCGGCGACCCTCGAGTACCGCAACAAGATGTCGCCGTGGCACGGACAGACCCTGACCGGGATCGTGGAGTCCACCTACGTGCACGGGGTGCCCGTGTACCGTCGGGGCCAGCCCATCGCCGCGCGCGTCGGGCACGAGCTGATCGCCGGCGCCGAGGGGACCCACGCGTGACATTCCAGATTCTGCAGCCGGGCACCGGCGATCGCCCGGGCGATCATTACCTCGCCGCGACGACCGGGACCGTGATGTGGGGGCGCCTCCCGTGCGCGGCGGACGCCGCCGTGCTGCGGATCGCCCCCGGCGAGACCGTCACGATCGACACGGTCAGCCACGAGGGCGTCCTCGAGGACCAAGGCAAGGACCCGCTCGCGTACTTCACCGGCCACGGGGTGGATGCGGATGCGGTGCTCCGCGACGCGATCGACATCGCCGCCGGTCTCGCGCGCGACGTGAGCGCCGACGGTCCGCACGTCGTCACCGGGCCCGTCTACGTCGAGGGCGCCGAGGTCGGGGATCTGCTGAAGATCACGGTCGAACGGCTCGTGCCGCGCGTGCCCTACGGGGTCATCTCGAACCGGCACGGCAAGGGCGCGCTCGTCGGCGAACTGCCGCGCGGCGACCACAACGTGAGCGTCTTCACCCCCGTCGCGGAGCGCGCGAACGGGCTCGTCGGGGTGCTCCCGCTCGTCGAGGGTGGGCCCGGAGTCGTCGAATTCCCGCTCGCGCCGTTCCTCGGCACGATGGGCGTCGCGGTCGCCGGCGGCGATCGCCCGCACTCCGTGCCGCCGGGCGCGCACGGCGGCAACATCGACATCAACCTCCTCGTCGAGGGCACCGTGCTGTACCTGCCGGTGCAGGTCGCGGGTGCGCTGGCGTACGTCGGCGACCCGCACTTCGCGCAGGGCGACGGCGAGGTCGCGCTCACCGCGCTCGAGGCGTCGCTCCGGGCGACGCTGCGCTTCGAGGTCGTGCCGCGTGCGGAGGCGCTCGCCGCGTTCGGCGAGGTCGCCGGGCCCCTCGTGCGCACCGCGGAGTACCTCGTGCCGACGGGACTCGATCTCGATCTCGGCGAGGCCATGCGCCGCTGCGTGCGTGCCGCGTTGACCCTGCTGCAGGCGCGCTACGGCATGGACGAGCACCTCGCCTACGCCTACCTGTCGGCGGCCACCGACTTCGACATCTCGCAGGTCGTCGACATCGTCTGCGGTGTGCACGCCCGCATCCGATTGGCGGATTTCGCGGCGGTACCGGATGCGGAGGCCTCCGCATGAGCGCCGACGAGACCCGCACCCCGCTGGCCGACATCCCGACGGAGCTGCGCGACGCGTTCGACCGGTACGAGCGGGCCGTGCTCGCCAACGACCTCGAGGTGCTCGACGAGATGTTCGCGCCCGGAGCAGACACGCTCCGCGGCGACGGCGCCGGACTCCTGGTCGGCCACGACTCGATCAGCGCGTTCCGCGGAGTGCGCGGGGGAGTCCCGCCGCGCACGATCGAGCGCATCGAATACCGGCCGTTCGGCGACGACCTCGCGCTCCTCGTGTCGATCTCGCGCTACCGCGGCGGCGGAACCGGACTGCAGACGCAGCTCTGGCAGCGGCTCGATGCCGGGTGGCGCATCAGCGCGGCGCACGTGACGCCGCGCGCGCAGGCGCTCGACCGCTCGGTGTGGCGCACGGTCGGCGACCCGCTGTTCCAGGGCGCGTGGGAGGGGCCGCTCGAGGGCCTCACCGTCGCGGTGAAAGACCTGTTCGCGATCAAGGGCTACCGCATCGGCGCGGGCAACCCCACGTTCCTCGAATCCGCGCGCGCCGAGACGACGACGGCCCCGGCCGTGACCGACCTCCTCCGCGGGGGCGCGTCGCTTCGCGGCATCGCCCGCACCGACGAGTTCGCGTACTCGATCGCCGGCGACAACGCGCACTACGGCACCCCCCCGAACGGTGCGCTGCCGGGCGCACTCCCGGGAGGTTCGTCGAGCGGTCCGGCGACGGCGGTCGCCACCGGCCAGGCCGAGATCGGGCTCGCCACCGACACGGCCGGATCCGTGCGCGTTCCCGCGTCGTACCAGGGCCTGTGGGGGCTGCGGACGACCCACGACCTGGTGCCGCGACAGGGCCTGCTGCCCCTCGCGCAGTCGTTCGACACCGTCGGCTGGCTGACCCGCGACGGCGACACCATGCAGCGGGTCGTCGACTGGTGCCTCAGCTACGACGGGTCCGCGTCGACCGAGAGCGTCTTCGGCGAATCCGGCGAGGACCTGCCGTGGCGCTTCGTGGTGCCGGACGAGGTGTTGGACGCGGTCGAACCCGACACCCGCGCGGCGTTCGACGCGCTGCTCGCCCGGCTGGCCGCATCCGATGATCCGCCCGTGCTGCGCCGCATCGAGATCGGTGCGCTCGACGACTACTTCGAGCCGTTCCGCACCGCGCAGGCGGCCGAGGCGTGGCGCAACAACGCCGACTGGCTGCGCGCCCACCCGGGTGCCACCGGGGCCGCCGTCGCCGAACGCTTCCGGATCGCGAGCGAAGTGACCCCGGATGCGGAGGCCGCCGCCCGAGCCCGTCTCGAAGAGCTGAGCCAGCACGTGCAGGAGCTCGTCCGCGACGCGGTGCTGATCCTTCCGACCGTGCCCGGCCCGGCCCCCACCCGGACGGCCGACAGCGCGCGCATCGACGTCGTCCGTCAGGCGACGCTCCGCATGACGACGCCGGCCGCGATCGGCGGGCTCCCGGCCCTTTCCGCCCCCCTCCTGACCGTCCCGTCCCGTCAGGGTCCGGCGCCGGTCGGTGTCTGCGTGGTCTCCCGCAGCGGCACCGACATCGCGCTCGTGCGCCTGGCCCGCCGGATCGCCGCGACCCTTTCCCCCGAGAGAAGAACCTCATGACCTCCGCCTTTCCCGCCCCGATCGTCCCGCCCACCCGGCTGCTGATGGGCCCCGGCCCGATCTCCGCCTACCCGTCGGTGCTGGGGGCGATGTCAGCGCCGCTGGTCGGTCAGTACGACCCGTTCATGACGAACACGATGGTCGAGACGCAGGAGCTCTACCGTCAGGTGTGGGGAACGTCGAACGAGGCCACGATCCTCATCGACGGCACGTCCCGCGCCGGGATCGAGGCAGCGCTCATCTCGCTCATCCGTCCGGGCGATCGCGTGCTCGTGCCGGTGTTCGGCCGGTTCGGGCACCTGCTGGCCGAGATCGCCGAGCGGGCGATGGCCGAGGTGCACACGATCGAGACCGAGTGGGGTCAGGTCTTCCCGCCGTCGGTGGTGGAAGAGGCGATCGTGCGGGTGAAGCCCACGCTCCTGGCGGTCGTGCAAGGCGACACGTCGACGACCATGAACCAGCCGCTCGATGAGATCGGGGCGATCTGCCAGAAGCACGGGGTGCTGTTCTACACGGATGCGACCGCCTCGCTCGGCGGCAACGCGTTCGAGGCGGATGCCTGGGGCCTGGATGCGGCGACCGCGGGGCTGCAGAAATGCCTCGGCGGCCCCAGCGGCTCGGCGCCGCTGACGCTCAGCGAGCGTGCCGTCGAGGTCGTGCGGTCGCGTAAGCGCATCGAGGCCGGCATCCGCGAGGCGGGCGACGAGAACGCCGACGACTTCGTGCGCTCGAACTACTTCGATCTCGGCATGGTGCTCGACTATTGGGGTCCGCGCCGACTCAACCACCACACCGAGGCGACGTCGATGCTCTACGGCGCCCGCGAGTGCGCCCGCGTGCTGCTGCTCGAGGGGCGCGACGCCGTGCTCGAGCGCCACCGCGTGGCGGGTGCGGCGATGCTCGCCGGTGTCGAGGCGCTCGGGCTCGTGGTGTTCGGCGACGTCTCGCACAAGATGAACAACGTGGTCGCCGTCGAGATCCCGACGGGTGTGCCCGGCGACGCGGCGCGACAGGCCCTGCTCGAGGACTTCGGCATCGAGATCGGCACGTCGTTCGGGCCCCTGCACGGGCGGGTATGGCGGATCGGGACGATGGGCTACAACGCGCGGAAGGATGCGGTTCTCACCACGCTCGCGGCGCTCGAGGCGATCCTCCGCCGATTCGGCGCGCCCGTGCCCGCGGGCGCGGGCGTCGAGGCCGCCGCGGACGTGTTCGCGGGTCGAGGCTGATGACGGCGCTTCTGCAGGCCGGACCCGACCGGGTGGCGGCGGCCGCGCGGCGGGTGATGGCGCGGTGCGACGAGCTCGCGCGGGTCTCGGCCGCATCCGACGCCATCGAGCGCGTGTACCTCTCGCCCGAGCACGCCCGCGTGAACCGGCTCGCGGCGGAGTGGATGCGCGAGCTCGGCATGCGGACGCGCCAGGATGCGGCGGGCAACCAGATCGGGCGCCTCGAGCGCATCGCGGGCGACGGGTTCGACCCCGATGCCCCGGCGCTCGTCATCGGATCGCACCTCGACACGGTGCCCGACGCGGGACGCTTCGACGGCATCGCCGGAGTGCTGATGGGGCTCGAGATCGTGCGGCTGTTGCGCGCGCCGCTCGGCGACGGCCGCTTCGGCTCCCCGCTCCCGTTCGCGATCGAGGTCGTCGCCTTCTCCGACGAGGAGGGCACGCGCTTCGGCAAGGCCCTGCTCGGGTCGTCGGCCGTCGCGGGGCTGTGGGACCCGGACTGGTGGGAGTTGACGGATGCGGCGGGCGTGAGTCTGCGCCGTGCGTTCCTCGAGTTCGGCCTGGACCCCGGCCGGATCGGCGAAGCGGCGCGCCGACCGGAGGAACTGGTCGGCTACCTCGAGGCGCACATCGAGCAGGGTCCGGAACTGGACCGCCGCGGCGAGGCGCTCGCGGTCGTCTCGTCGATCGCGAGCGCGCGACGCTTCCAGCTGGTGGTCGAGGGCGAGGCCCGGCACGCGGGCGGCACCCCGTACGACCTGCGCCGCGACGCGCTGCTCGGCGCGAGCGAGGCGGCGCTCGCCGTCGAGCGGATCTGCCGCAGCGAGCATCACATCATCGGCACCGTCGGGCAGCTCGAGGCGTTCCCGGGAGCGGTCAACATCGTTCCCGGGGAGGCGCGGTTCTCGCTCGATCTCCGCGGCGAATTCGACGGTGAACGCGACCGGGTCTGGAACGCGCTCTCGCGGGACCTCGACGAGATCATGGGCCGGCGCGGGCTGCGCTGGCGCGCGCGAGAGGTGCACAACGCCCCCGCCGTGATGTGCGCGCCGCTCCTCCAGGACGTCGTCCGCGAGGGCATCGCCTCGACCGGCACGATCGGATCCGACGACCCGGCGGTCATCTTCAGCCGTGCGGGGCACGACGGCATGTCGATCGGGGCGATCACGGGCGTCGGGATGCTGTTCCTCCGCAACCCCGACGGCATCAGCCACCACCCCGATGAAGCGGTATCGGCATCCGACGTCGCGCTCGGCATCCGGGCGCTCGGAGAATCCGTGCTGCAGCTGGCCGCCGACCGGGGGGCCTGAGCGCCCGGAGCCGCCCGGCCGGACGGGCGCGATCGGACCGGTCGGAAACGCGGAAATTTACGCCCCGGAAACGCCGATCTGACGGTCCCGTCATGCGCACAGGGTTCGCTGGGGCGAGCGAGTCCGGATGCGTCAACGTGAGACGGCGACGGCCGCGTCAGCCGCAGCCGGAGGATCCATGACGACGACCGCCTCGGCAGGCGACGCCCTCGAGCGGATCGTCGCAGGACTGCCGAAGGTGAGTCTGCACTGCCACCTCATCGGATCGGTGCAGGCGACGACCCTCGTCGAGCTCGCCCGCAAGCACGGTGTTCCCCTCGACGGTGGGCGCACCGCCGAGAACCTGTTCGATCACGCGAGCTACGAGGATCTCGACGAGTTCCTGCGGGTGCTCGATGTCGCGGGATCCGTCATCCGCGATGCCGATGACTTCCACCGCGTCACGTACGAGTCGCTCACCGCGGGCGGCGCGGCCCACAACGTGCTCTACCGCGAGATCTTCCTGAGCCCGCCGGGCCACCCGGGCGTTCCCTACCGCACCATCATCGACGGGGTGCTCGCCGGAATGCGCGACGCGGAGACGGATGCGGGCATCCGCAGCAACATGATCGTCGGACTCAACCGCAACGACACCGCCGCATCCGCCTTCGAGCTCGTGGAAACGGTCATCGACCATCGCATCGACGAGGTGCTCGGCATCGGGCTCGACTACTCGGAGGCGATCGGCCCGCCGGAGAAGTTCTGGAAGGCCTTCCGCCGTGCCGGTGAGGCGGGGCTCGAACGCACCGCCCACTCCGAGTCCGGACCCCCGCACCACATCGAGACGATCCTCGACCTGCTCGGCTGCTCGCGCATCGATCACGGCTACCACGTGGTCGACGACCCCGCGATGACCCAGCGGTGCGTCGACGAACGCATCCCGTTCACCTGCACCCCGGTCAGCTCCGACATCGGCCGCTACTCGGGCAGCGGCGACGGCACGCACCTGCGGATCAAGCAGATGATCGACGCGGGTCTCGCGGTGACGATCGACTCCGACGATCCGCCGATGTTCGGCACCGATCCGACGAACGACTTCCGTGCGCTCGCGCTGGCCCTCGGCTACGGCCTCGACGAGCTCGCACCGCTGACGCGCAACGCCGTCGAGGCGACCTGGCTCGATGACACCGAGAAGACAGCGCTCGGTCGCCGCGTCGACGAGATGATCTCGGCGCTCGCCGCACCGGATGCGGCGGCCCCGGCCCGCACCGCCGCGCCGACAGCCCGCACCGCCGCGCCGCGCTGACGCCCCACGCTTCCCCCCGCACCCCTCCCATCGCACCGACTCGAACGGACTCCACATGGCCCCCGTGTCACCACGCCGCATCCGCCGTACCGCCCTCGCCCTCTCCGCTGTCGTCGTCTCCGCTCTCGCGCTGAGCGCGTGCGCGGGATCGTCCGCCGACACCCCGTCGACCGGATCATCGGATGCGGCGGCCGGCTTCGGCGACCTCACCGTCCAGCTCAGCTGGATCAAGAACGAGGAGTTCGCCGGCGAGTACTTCGCCGACCAGAACGGCTACTTCACCGACGGCGGATTCGACTCGGTGAACCTCGTCGCCGGGCCCTCCACCGGCATCCCCGAGCTGCTCAGCGGCACCGCCGACGTCTCGATCAGCAACGCGGTCGCCGTCGGCGCGGCCGTCGCGAACGAGGGTGCGCCGGTCAAGATCATCGGCACCACCCTGCAGAAGAACCCGTTCACGGTGCTCTCGCTCAAGGACGGCGGCGACATCGCGACGCCCGAAGACCTCGTGGGCAAGAAGATCGGCGTGCAGGACTCGAACCTGTCGCTGTTCAACGCGTTCCTCGCCGCGAACGACATCGACGCCTCCGCGCTCGAGATCGTTCCCGTGCAGTACGACCCCGCGCCGCTCGTGAACGGCGAGGTCGACGGATTCGTCGCCTACCTCACGAACGAGGCGATCACGGTCGAGCAGTCCGGCGTCGCGACGACGAACCTGCCCTTCGCCGACAACGGTCTGCCGTTCGTGGCCGAGACCTTCACCGTGACCGACGAGGTGCTGGAGAGCCGCCGCGACGAGCTGAAGGCCTTCCTGGTCGCCGAGATCAAGGGCTGGCAGGACGCGCTCGCCGACCCCGACGAGGGCGCGCGGCTCGCGATCGAAGAGTACGGCGCCGACCTCGACCTCGACCCCGAGAAGACGCTCGCCGGAATGCTGGCCACGAACGCGCTGATCGAGACGTCCGAGACCGACGCGAACGGCCTGTTCACCATCTCCGACGACCTGCAGACGCAGACCGTCGCGAGCCTCGCGGGCGCCGGCATCACCCTCGAGGCGAGCGACCTGTTCGACCTCAGCCTGCTGGCCGAGGTGTACGAAGAGAACCCCGACCTACGCTGAACCCACGGGGCCGCGACGTCGACCGGCGCGGCCCCGTACTCCGCTCCACCACCACCCCCGAGGACCCCATGAGCCTGCTCGTCATCAACGCCCGACTGATCACCGTGCCCGCCGGCACCGACGACCCCGGCTACATCGAACGTGGATGGATGCTCGTCGATGACGGACGCATCGCCGCGCTCGGCGACGGTGACGCACCGAGTGACTCCGCCTCATCCGCCGACGAGGTCCTCGACGTCGCCGGCGCCTTCGTCGCACCGGGCTTCGTGTCATCGCACTCGCACCTGTTCACGAGCGGCCTGCGCGGGCTCGGCGTCGGCGAGACGCTCTACGGATGGTGCGACTCGATGCTCGGCATGACCGCGCACGCGACGCCCGACGACATCTACTGGTCGACGCTGCACGGCGCGATCGACTTCCTCTCCAACGGCGTCACGAGCGCCTACAACTTCACCGATCCGCTGCAGGCGTGGGAATCGATGGTCGACGGCAAGCGCGTCGGCAACGCGCGGATGCGCGATCTGGAATACCACACGCGTCAGGCCGACGGATGCCTGGACGCCGGCATCCGCTTCGTCGACTCGATCGGCATGGACGCCACGGTCGGCACGGACGACGAGATCTTCGCGCGCTTCGGCGACTCGGTCGCGCACACCCGCACGATGGACCCGCGCTTCGCGCTCGGCGCATCGATCATGGGTCAGGTGCAGTGGTCGCCGCGCCCCGACGCCGCCGAGGTCGAGGTCGCCGCGATGCGCCGCTTCGGCGTCACGAACCAGGCGCACTTCCTCGAGTCGCCGGAGGCGGTTCCGCTGCAGCAGTCCAAGTTCGCGATGTACGCGGATGCGGGCGCCCTCGGCCCCGACATGATGTTCGGGCACTTCATCCAGACGACTCCGGAGATCATCGCGCAGGCCGCCGCCGGCGGCGCCTCGATGTCGTGGCAGCCGGCTTCCAACGGGCGCCTCGCCTCGGGGGTCGCGCTCGTTCCGGAAATGATCGCGGAGGGCATGAAGGTCGGCATGGGCCTGGACGACCAGGCGTGCACAGACGTGTCGGACCCCTGGCAGAACATGCGGATGGGCATCTCGATGCAGCGCGCCCGCACGAAGGACCCGCTGTCGATGATGCCCGAGCGCGTGCTGCGGCTGCACACGCTCGGCAGCGCCGAGATCATGGGCGTCGACGACCGCGTCGGCAGCCTCGAGGTCGGCAAGTTCGCGGACTTCGTCGTGGTCGATCCCCGGCAGCCCGACGTCGGCCCGCTCTGGCACCCGGTGCGCAGCTACGTGCTCGCGTGCGGTCTGCGAAACCTCGTCGGCGTGTACGTGGGGGGCGAACTCGTCAACGAACGCGGCGTCTCGACCAACCCGCTCGCCGCCGAGGCGACCGAGCGCATCCACGCCGACCTCCCGAAGGTCGCGGCCCGCCTGGGCCACCACCCGCACTGAGCGCGGCACGCCTCACTCACTCGAAAAGAGGCGGCCTCTCTCACGCGACGAGAGGATGCCTCTCTCACGCGAAAAGAGGATGATCGGCCGAGCCGAGGGCGATCCGTGCGGAAATGCCCTCGTCCCGGCCGATCATCCTCGTCTCAGCGACGGATGCGGCGGCTGCTCAGCGCGCGACGCCCGCGAGCGAGCCGGTGGTCTGGGTCGACGGGTCGCCGATGAAGCACGACACGATGCGGTCGTTGCCCTCGTCCCAGCTCTGCTGCGTGGGTGCGTAGTACGAGAAGTCGAGGAGGGATTCCTCGTAGGACAGGCCGACGAACGTGGGGAACTCGTTGTAGCAGCCCTCTTCGGCGGCCGCGTAGACGGCTTCCTGATCCCATTCCCCATCCGGAATGGAGAAGTCGTAGTAGACCTCGTAGTCGTGCGGCTGGTCGCACGGCACGACGTTCACGTCGGTGACCTCTTCGGCGTCGGTGGTGTCGGACATGCAGTCGCCGACCGAGAGGGTGAACACGTTGATCTCGCCGCTGCCGGTCACCTCGCCGCTCTCGGCGTCGCGCGTCGCCTGGGGCTTCGCCCCGACGAGGTCGGCGATCTGAGCGCATCCGCCCAGCAGGCCGATCGACGCAACCAGAAGGGTGACGGGGACAATACGGGGCACACGCATCAGAGACTCGCTTTCGTGGGCATCGGATGCGGAGGGATGGCATCCGAGGCATATGTCTGGGGAAGGCTGGAACGCGAACCAACCCTAGCGTTCTGATGAATCCGGTGCGAAAGCCATTGACAGCACCTGTGAACAACCGCGAGAACTCGTTCGCGTGTTAACTGCGCCGAAACACGAGCGCCAGTGTTCGTGAAATCTACATCGCCTAGCGTCAGACAGGTCGCGCCCCTCGAGCTCGCGACGCGGCAGAACACCCGGCACCCGGACACTCACCGCGACGACGCCCGAGACGCACACCACCCACCCGAATGCACCACCCGACAAACGGGAGACACAGCATATGTCCCGCTTTTCCACGCGCCGCGCCCGCGTCGCCGCATCCCTGGCAGCCATCGCCGTATCCGCTCTCGCCCTCTCCGCCTGCGCTGGCGGTGGCGGTTCGACCGAGTCCGCGTCATCCGGGAGCGGCGAGTCCGCCGGTTTCGGCGACATCACGCTCCAGCTCAGCTGGATCAAGAACGAAGAGTTCGCCGGCGAGTACTTCGCCGACAGCAAGGGCTACTACACCGAGGCCGGCTTCGACTCGGTGAACCTGGTGCCCGGCCCGTCCGGCGGCGTCGCCGAGCTTCTCAGCGGCAGCGCCGACATCGCGCTCAGCGACTCGGTCTCGATCGGCAGCGCCGTCGCGAACGAGGGCGCCCCGCTCAAGATCATCGGCGCGACGTTCCAGGCGAACCCGTTCACGGTGCTTTCGCTCGCCGACGGTGGCAACATCTCGAGCCCCCAGGACCTGATCGGCAAGAAGATCGGCGTGCAGGACTCGAACATGACGCTGTTCAACGCGCTGCTCGCGGCCAACGACATCGACCCCTCCGAGGTCACGATCGTTCCCGTGCAGTACGACCCGGCGCCGCTGGTCAACGGTGAGGTCGACGGCTTCATCGCCTACCTGACCAACGAGGCCATCTCGGTCGAGATGGAGGGCCTGTCGACCACGAACCTGCCCTTCGCCGACAACGGCCTGCCGTTCGTCGCCGAGACCTTTACCGCCACCGACGACACCATCGCGTCGAACCGCGAGATGCTGAAGGCTTTCCTGGTCGCCGAGATCAAGGGCTGGACCGACGCTCTGGCCGACCCCCAGGCCGGTGCCGACCTCGCCATCAACGAGTACGGTGCAGACCTCGACCTCGACCCCGCCAAGACGCTCGCCGGCGCCGAGGCGCAGAACAAGCTCATCGTCTCCGACGAGACCGAGGAGAACGGCCTGTTCACCATCTCCGACGCTCTGCAGAAGCTCACGATCGACAGCCTCGCCGGCGCCGGGATCACTCTCGACGCGAGCGACCTGTTCGACCTGTCGCTCCTCGCCGAGGTCTACGAGGAGAACCCCGACCTGATCGCCTACGCGGGCTGATCAGAACTGCACCAACCAGAAGGAACACTGTGACCGACGCGGCCACCCAGTCCGGTGCCCAGGGGACGACCCTGGGCACCGGCCTGCAGATCACCGGACTCAACAAGGTCTTCACCGTGGGACGCAAGAGCGTCGTCGCGTTGCAGGACGCCGACCTTCACACCGAGCAGGGCAGCTTCCTTGCCCTGCTCGGGCCCTCCGGATGCGGAAAGTCGACGATTCTCCGCATCCTCGCCGGGCTCGAGGATCCGACCAGCGGCACGACACGTGTCGATGGGAAGAGCCCCAAGCAGCTGCGTAAGGGCAACGAACTCGGCATCGCGTTCCAGGACTCCGCGCTGCTGCCCTGGCGCAGCGTGCAGTCCAACATCCAGCTTCCGTTCGAAGTCGCCGGCAAGCCGGTCGACAAGGCGTACGTGAAGGAGATGATCCAGCTCGTCGGGCTGAACGGCTTCGAGAAGGCCAAGCCGGCGCAGCTGTCGGGCGGGATGCGGCAGCGCGTCTCGATCGCCCGATCGCTGATCATGAAGCCGTCGGTGCTGCTGTTCGACGAGCCGTTCGGCGCCCTCGACGACATGACCCGGCAAAAGCTCAACCTCGAGCTGCTGCGGATCTGGACCGAGAAGCCCGCGACGACCCTGCTCGTCACGCACGGCATCTCGGAGGCGATTTTCCTCTCCGACCAGGTGGCGGTCATGAGCCCGCGCCCGGGACGCATCAAGGAGGTCATGAACATCGACCTGCCGCGTCCGCGCACGCCCGAGATGATGCGAACGCCCGAGTTCCACGCGTACGTCGACCACGCATCAGAGCTGCTGTTCGGTGTCGGAGGGGCCGCCGCGGATGACCACTGAGACTCCGGGTGGGCGCACCATCCGCTGGGAGGACGTTCGTCTTCCCGCGTGGGTGACCGGTGCCATCGGCGCGATCGGCGTGATCGCGCTCTGGTGGATCCTCGCCACGACGGTGTTCTCGAACGTCGGCCCGGGTGGCGTGCAGGCGATCCCGACCCCGCTGCAGGTCGTGCAGGGATTCTTCGACAGCGGGTGGGAGTTCTACGTCCGCAACTTCCAGGTGACGCTCGCCGAAGCCGGCATCGGGTACTTCTGGGGCAACATCGTGGCGCTCCTGCTGTCGGCGGTCGTGCTGATCGTGCCGCGGCTCGAGGGCGTCGTCATGCAGCTCGCGATCATCACGTACTGCATCCCGATCGTCGCGATCGGCCTGCTGCTGGTCGTCGTGATCCCCGTACCGAAGCCCGGCGAACCCTCCGGGACCGCGGTCGTGCTGGCCGCCCTCAGCGTGTTCTTCACGACGGTCGTCGGGGCGCTCCTCGGGCTCAAAGCCGCCGACAAGGCGAGCCTCGACCTGATCAGCGTCTACGGCGGGTCGCGGTTCACCCAGCTGCGCAAGGTGCGCCTGATCGCGGCACTGCCCGCCATCCTGAACGCCCTGCAGATCGCCGTTCCTGCCGCCTTCCTCGGCGCGGTGCTCGGTGAGTTCTTCGGCAAGGTCGAACTCGGTGTCGGTCCGTCGATGATCGCCGCGCAGCAGGCGCTGAACGCCCCGCTCGTGTGGGGCATCGCATTCGTCTCGGGGGCCGTCGCCCTCGCCGGGTACGCGCTGCTGGGACTGCTGTCTCGCGCCGTCGCCCCGTGGTCGAAGGGAACAGCCCGATGACTGAAGCAGCCGTTGCGGCGCTGAGCACACCTCGCTCCGCCGTTCAGCTCAACGCATCCGTCAAGCGCGAGACACGTCGTGCCACCCTCCGTGCGGTGAGCAACTCGCTGCTCACGTTCGTGCTGACGCTCGTCGCGGTCGGCGTGATCTGGGTCGGCGCGCTCTGGGCCTTCAACGTCACGCCGTACGTGGGCAAGGGCCCGGTCGACGTCTACAACTTCCTGTTCACGGTGCCGGCCGCCGAAGCGAACCGCACGCAGATGTTCTCGCAGCTGTGGGTCACGATCGGGCACTCGGCGGTCGGATTCTTCGCGGGCCTCGTCGTCGCGGTGATCGTCGCCGCGATCTTCCAGCTCAGCAAGGGCGCGGAGCACGCGCTCATGCCGCTCGCGATGCTGCTGCGCTCGGTGCCGCTCGTCGCGATGGCGCCCGTCATCATCCTCATCTTCGGACGCGACTTCTCGACCGTCGCGGTCATCGGTGGCATCGTCGTGCTCTTCCCGGCGCTCGTGAACATCGCGTTCGGTCTGAAGTCCGCCTCGCCGCAGATGAACGACCTGATCGCGGTGTACGGCGGTTCGTCGTGGACCGCGCTTCGCAAGGTCGCGCTGCCTTCGGCGCTGCCGTCGCTGCTCGCGGCCGTTCGCATCTCGGTTCCCGGAGCCATCACCGGTGCGCTCCTCGCCGAGTGGCTGGCGGTCGGTGGCGGGATCGGCGGAGCCGTGGGCGGCTACACCGCGGCCGCGCAGTTCTCCGCGTTGTGGACGGCGGTCGTGCTCGTCACGGTGACCGCCCTCGTGCTCTACAACGTCGTGCAGCTGCTCGAAGCGGTGGTCCTCACCCGCATGGGAATGTCTGACCGGGCGTAGCCCCCGCATCCGCCCGCGCCGCGCCCCCTGCACCACCCCGCATCCGCTGCACCACCCGCATCCGCTGCACCACCCCGCATCCGACCGCGAGACGGGATCTTCGCGCCGAGACAGAGGGGTAACCCCCCGGTCTCGGCGCCCCGATCCCGTCTCGCGGGAACGGATGCGGATGACCCACCCCGACCCGAAGGACCGCCATGACCGACCTGACCACCTTCGCTCACGGCCTGCCCAAAGCCGAGCTGCACCTGCACCTCGAGGGGACGCTCGAGCCCGAGCTGAAGTTCGCGCTCGCCGCCCGCAACGGCATCGAGCTCGCCGAGAAGACCGTCGACGAGGTGCGCGCGACGTACAACTTCACCGATCTCACGAGCTTCCTCGCGGTGTACTACCCCGCGATGCAGGTGCTGCAGACGGCCGCGGACTTCCACGACCTCGCCTGGGCCTACCTCGAGCGGGCGCACGCACAGGGCGTCGTGCACGTCGAGATGTTCTTCGACCCGCAGGCCCACACGAGCCGCGGTGTGCCGTTCGCCGACGTCATCACCGGCTACCGTCGGGCGGCCGTCCGGGCCCAGGACGAGCTCGGGGTGTCGGCCGAACTCATCCTCTGCTTCCTGCGCGACTTCTCCGCCGAGTACGCGATGGCGACCCTCATGGAAGCGCTGCCGTACAAGGCGTGGATCGTCGGCGTCGGACTCGATTCGGACGAACGCGACAACCCGCCCGCGAAGTTCGCCGCCGTGTTCGCGCGGGCGAAGGCCGAGGGCTTCTTCCTCACGATGCACTGCGACATCGACCAGATCGGTTCGGTGGAGAACATCCGCTCGGTGCTGACCGAGATCGGCGTCGACCGCATCGACCACGGCACCAACATCGTCGAGGACCCCGAGCTCGTCGCGCTGGCGATCGAGAAGGGCATTGGCTTCACGACCTGCCCGGTCTCGAACTCGTTCGTCACCGAGAAGATGAAGGCTGACGAGATCGTCGGGCTGCTGCGCCAGGGTGCGCGGGTCATGGTGAACTCCGACGACCCTGCGTACTTCGGGGCATACGTCGGCGACAACTACGTCGCGCTCGCCGAGCAGGCGGGGCTCAGCACCACCGACCTCGTGCAGCTCGCGATCAACTCGTTCGAGGCATCGTGGCTGACGCCGGCGCGGCGGGCCGCGTTCATCGCGCGCGTCGAGGACTACGCCGCCGCGAACGACGTCGCTCTGCCGGTCTGAGCGCCGTGGGTCCCGTGCGTGATGCCCCGGTCGCCGTCCCTGCTCCGGTCGCCGTCTCGGCGGCGGGCGAATCGGTCGACGAGGATGCCGCGGGCCGCCGCCTGGGTGCCCGCATCCGCGAGATCCGCACGGCACGGCGGCTCACCCTCGTGCAACTCGCCGCGGCGACCGAGCTGTCGCATCCGTTCCTGAGTCAGCTCGAACGCGGACTCGCCCAACCAAGCCTCGCGTCGCTGCGGCGCATCGCCGTCGCGCTGGAGACGAGTCCGATCGAGTTGATCGCCGCATCCGATCCCACCGCGGACGCCCCCGGCACGATCGAGGTGCAGCGCGCGGGCGACGGTGTGCTGCCCGAGGGGTTCGCCGCGGGAGCCGCACGGATGCTGGCGCACGGCGCCCGCGCGTTTCATCCCCTGGTCGTCGAGGCCGACGTCTGCGAACCCGGAGAGCGGTACACGCACAACGACGAGGAGTTCGTCTACGTGGTGTCGGGTGGCATCCGGATCGAACTCGACGACCAGAGCTTCGACCTCGCGGAGGGCGACTCGCTCTATTACCCGGGCGGCACGACGCACCGCTGGTGGTCGCCGGACGGCACGCGCTATCGGCTGCTCGTCGTGAAGAGCGCAGGACGCGCGCGATGATCTCGTTCGCCGACTACCTGCAACTGCTGCCCAAGACCGAGCTGCACTGCCACTTCGTCTCGACGATGGATGCGGCGCTGTTCCTCGAACTGGCCGACAAGCACCGCGTGACGCTCTGGCACGACGACCCGGAGCGGCTGTTCGACTTCGCGGATCTCGTCGACTTCCTGGTGGCGTTCCGGCTCGCGCACGATGTGCTCCGCGACCCCGCGGATTTCGAGCGCGTGGCCTATGAGGGCGTGCGGCGCGCGGTCGCCGACGGCAACCTGCGGTACCGGGAGTACGCCGTGAACCCGCAGTATTTCGCGGAGCGCGGCCTCGGATACCTCGACGTCGTCGACCCGATCATCGCCGGGCTCCGCGCGGCGGAGCGGGATTTCGGGGTGGGCTTTCGCATCGTGATCGCGGTCAACCGGCGTGCCTCCGCCGCATCCGCGGTCGCGCTCGTGCAGGAGATGATCGCGCACCCGCGCCCCGAGGTCGTGGCCCTCGGGCAGGACGACCTGACGCCGGAGAACACGGAGGACCCGACGCGGTTCGCGGAGGCCTTCGCGCTCGCGCGGGCGCACGGCTTCCGGCTCACCGCTCATGTCGGGGAGACGGATGCCGCCTCGGCCGCCGCGGTCCGGGACGCGATCGAGGTGCTCGGGGTCGACCGCATCGACCACGGGTACCTCATCACCGACGACCCGGAGCTCGTGCGGGTGGCGCGCGAGCGCGGCATCGGGTTCACCGTGACGCCGATCTCGACCACGATCTGCTCGGGGTGGACGCTGGATCCGGCGCACCGCATCCGGTCCATGATCGACGCGGGGCTGACGCTCGCGGTATCGACGGACGACGCGATGTTCTTCCGCACCGACCTGGGCCGGGAGTACCGCGAGGGACTGGCCGCGATGGGAGTGGATGCGGCGACCGCGCGGCGCGTGGCGATCGACGGCATCGACGCGGCGTTCTGCTCGGATGCGGAGAAGGCGGCGCTGCGGGCCGACTTCCGCGCGCAGATTCTCGCGCTGGACGCCCTGCTCGCGCGGTGAGCCGCGGGTGCGGGTGGCGGGTGCGGGGTGCGGGTGCGGGTTCGGTCTGCGGGTTCGGCCCGCTTGGCCGTTCACGTGTCGCAATCCGTCGCTCGCGCCGGCCGATTGCGACACCTGAGCACCTTCGCCGGGCGCGGGAGGCGTGGAGCGAGGCGGGCGTTCGCGCGGGATGATTCGGACCGCCGGGCATCGCCGCCCGCCGAGTGCGACACCTGAGCGGGCCCGTTGACCCGCCCGGGTAGCGGGCCCGGGCGGGCGGGCACGCTCACGTGTCGTAATCCGTCGCGCGCGCCGGCCGATTGCGACACGTGAGCATCGTCGCCCGGGCGCGGGACCGCATCCGTTCACCGGGAGGGCGCACGCCGGTCACCCGGGCGAGGTGAAATCGGTCGGGTGTGCGCTTTCGCGCGCGCGAACCCCCCGAGGAGACAAGCCACATGACCCGCATTTCTGCGCGCCGCCGCGCCGCCGCCGTGACGGCGACCGCGCTCGCCGGCGCTCTGGCCTTCGGCATCGCCGCGCCGGCGCACGCCGCCGGGACCGACCCGATCGCTCCGCATCCTGACGCGTGGGGACGGTACTACGTGGACGCGTGGGCCACGAACACCACCGCGAACACCTCGCCCGAGACGAACGCGGCGATCGGTCTGCTGACGCCCATGCTCGACTACTGGACGCCCGAGGTGCCGCCGACGGCCGCGTTCGACGCGAGCGGGCGGTTCATCCCCGACAGCGTCGGCACCGTGAAGAACGCCACCGTGCTGGATGCGAACATCGCCGATGCCGCGCGGATCACCGCGGCGCGCACTCCCGAGCAGGCCGCCGCCGCGTACCGCTACGACCGGCGCAACCAGAACTACTCCGCGGTGCAAGGCCTCGGACCCTGGGCGGATGCGTTCCGCACCGGCACGAACGCGGGCACGACCATCCCCGACGAGATCCCGGCCGACGCGACGACGGTCAAATACGACGACAAGGGCAACGCCAACGGAGCGTGGGCCGACGAGACCTCGACCTACGGGCCGATGGTCGCGCTCGTGAACCAGTTCCGCAACTCGTCCGCGTCGACCAACCCGTCCAAGGCGTACTACAACTACGCGCGCCCGTTCCGGTGGAGCACCGACGTGCAGGTGCTGCCGACGCTGATTCCGGCGAAGCAGCCCGACGCCAACGCGCTGAGCGACGGCGGCTACCCCAGCGGCCACACGAACGCGGCGTACCTCGCGACCCTGGCGCTGGCGTATGCGGCGCCCGAGCGGTTCCAGGAACTGCTCACCAGCGCGTCCGACATCGGCAACAGCCGCATCGTCGCCGGAATGCACTCGCCGGGGGACGTGATCGGCGGGCGCATCATGGCGACCGCCGTCGCTGCCGCCGCCCTCAACCAGCCCGCCAACGCCGACAAGATGGCGGCCGCGCGGACCGCCGCCGAGGCGCTGCTGGCGACCCCCGGTGTCGGGGCCGACGCCTACGCCGACCACGCCGGCAACGAGAAGCTCTACGCGGATCGGCTCACCTACGGCCTGCCGCGGGTGGGTGACACGACCCGCCCGGTCGTCGTGCCGAAGGGCGCCGAGGTGCTGCTCGCGTCGCGGCTGCCGTACCTCACGGCCGACCAGCGCCGGTGGGTGCTGCAGTCGACGGGGCTGGGCTCCGGCTACGCGCTGCTCGACGACGCCGAAGGATGGGGACGCCTGAACCTGTACGCGGCGGCCGATGGGTACAGCGCCTTCGACACCGACGTCTCGGTCGACATGGATGCGGCGCAGGGCGGTTTCAGCGCGGCCGACTCGTGGCGGAACGACATCGAGGGCGCGGGTTCGCTCACGAAGTCCGGCACCGGTGCGCTCACCCTGACCGGCGACAACACGTTCACCGGCGGCACGACGGTGAACGGCGGCACGCTGGCCGCCGCATCCGCCGACGCGCTCGGAACCGGCTCGGTCTCGGTCGCGGGCGGCACGCTCACGGAATCCGCGACGGCGCCCGTGCAGATCGGCGGCGACCTGACGCTCGCCCCGACCAGCACGCTCGAGCTGACGGTCGAGGGACCTGCGCCCGCGCTCGTCGTGGCGGGCACCGCATCCGTCGACGGAACGGCGAAGATCTCGTTCGCGAACGGCATGGTACCGAGCGACGACACCGTCATCGCGACCTTCGGGCGCGTGGGTGCGGGCACGAGCTTCGACGCGGTGCAGGTCGACGGCCTGCCGGCCGGGTACACCCCCGCGCTCCGGATCACGGATGGTGCGCTGCACCTCGTGAACACGACGCCCGCCGTCGGGTCGCTGACGGCCGGAACCCCCGCCATCGGCGGCACTCCGGTCGTGGGGCAGACCCTGACCGCGACGCCCGGCGCCTGGACGCCGACGCCCGTGACATTCGGGTACCAGTGGTTCCGCGGCGCCGTCGCGATCGCGGGCGCGACCTCGGCGGACTACACCGTCGGCTTCGCCGACGTGGGCCAGACGCTGAGCGTCGAAGTGACCGGGTCGAAGAGCGGATATGCGCCGCAGACCCGGACGGCGACCGCATCCGGAATCGCCACCGCCGTCGTCACGCTCGATGACGCGAGCGTCACCGCGGGCGACCGCGTGACGGTGTCGGGAGCGGGCTTCGCGCCCGGCGAGACCGTCGGTATCGAGCTGCGATCGACGCCCGTCCAGGTCGGAACGGCCGTCGTCGGACCGACCGGGGCGTTCATCGTGAGCATCACGATCCCGGTGAACATCCCGGCCGGGTCGCACACGATAGTGGTGACGGGTGCATCGAGTGCGGTCACCGCATCCGCTCCGCTCACCGTCGCCGCTGCACCGGGCATCGCCGCGCTCGCCGCTACGGGTGGCACCGCGCCGCTCCTGCTGGTGCCGTTCCTCGCGGCCGGGCTGCTGCTGACGGGCGCGGCCATGGTCATCGTGCGTCGCCGGATGCGGCGCGCCCCCGCCCGCGGTGTTGTGCGGTGGTGGACCTCGCGGGCGGGTCTGTAGATGGCGCGGATTTCCGCCCGAAGGCATGTCGGTCGGTGGCGCGTTAGTCGCCGAGTTTCGGTCCGATGCGGCGTAGCGAGGGCTGCCGTGCGGATCTTCGCCACGCGCGCCCGGCAAGTGTCAAGCCCTCGGTCGGTCGCGTGCGCGGGTGTGGAGTGTGGGCATGAGTACCGCAGATCCGCATCCCGCCCCGAACGACCCGACGCTTCCGCCGCTGAACGACCCGTTCGAGGAGGATGACGACGCCGACGCAACCGCGACCGGCTCGCACCCGGCCGCGCTCGCCTGACGCCTCGCGTCGCGCCCGGCGTCCCCGCCCGCCCCGCTCCGCCCGCCCCGCGCCCCGCTCCGGCACGCTCACGTGTCGCCCGCCCGCTCACGTGTCGCAATGCGTCGGCGGCGCCAGCCGATTGGGACACGTGAGCAGCATCTCCACGCACTCTGGTGACGCAATCGGTGTGGTGGGGCGGCGGATTGCGACACGTGAGCGTGGCAGCGCGGGGCGCGACCGCACGCGCGACAGCGAACCACGCGCGACAGCGAACCACGCGCGACAGCGAACCGCGCGAGCGACAGTGCACCGGGAGCGACAGCGCAGCGCACCGGGAGCGACAGCGCAGCGCACCGGGAGCGACAGCGCAGCGCACCGGGAGTGACAGCGCAGCGCGAGCGACAGTGCAGCGCACCGGGAGCGACAGCGCAGCCCGAGCGACAGCGCAGCCCGCGCGACACCGCGCGCGGCGGGTCAGGGCGCGGTGAGGAGCTCGGCGGCGCGCTCGGCGATCGCTACCGTCGGGGCCTGCGTGTTGCAGGTCGGGATCGACGGCATCACCGAGGCATCCGCGACCCAGAGGCCCGACAGTCCCCGCACCCGCAGGCCAGGATCCACGACCGCGAGGTCGTCGGTGCCGATGCGCGCCGTGCCCGAGCAGTGGAAGAACGTGCCGATGTTCTCGCGCACGAACCGCACCTTGTCTGCGTGCGCCAACCCGTGCGGCGGCGTGATCGGGCCCTCCGCGAGCTCGCTGTACGCCTGCGTCGCGACGAGGTCGTGCACGGCGTCGACCGCCTCGACCATCGCGGCGAGGTCGGTCGGGTCGGCGAGGTAGTTCGGATGCAGGTCAGCGGCCGCATCCGGATCCGCTGACCGCACCCGCACCCATCCGACGCTCCGCGAACGGTACAGCCCGGGCACGATCGCGAACACGCGGTCGCCCGTCAGGTCGTGCGCGGCGTGCAGCGTCTCATCGCCCCGCGACCCGTGAGCGATGACCGCGTGCAGGTCGGGTCCGGCGTCGGCGTGGGTGCTCCGCCAGTTGAGCATCGCGCCGCCGCCATTGCCGATCACGGGCCCGAGCGACGCCCGTGCACGGAAGTTCATGCCGAGGATCAGCGGGTGGTCCTGGAAGTTCTCGCCGACGCCCGGCAGGTGATGACGGGAACGGATGCCGGCCGCCGCGAGCCGCGTCGCGTCGCCGATGCCGGACAGCTGCAGCAGCCGCGGGGTGTCGAGCGCGCCCGCCGCCAGCACGACCTGCGCGGCGGAGGTCTCGCGGAGCGTGCCGTCGACGAGGTGCCGGATGCCGGTCACCCGGTCGCCGTCGAGCACGAGGGCGTGCACCGGGCTGCCCACGAGCACGTCGAGGTTCTCTCGGCCGAGGGCCGGTTCGAGGTATCCGCGGGCGGTGCTCCAGCGTTCGAATGCCCCGTCCTCCCCGACGATCGCGTTGTAATCCGCGTACACGGCGCCCTCGTTGTCGGCCGCATTGGCGTCGTCGAGCACCGGCAGGCCGCGTTCGGCCGTCGCGGCGATCATCGCGTCGGCGATCGGATGCACGTCCGCGAGCGGACCGACCCGCATCGGACCGTCGAGCCCCCGGTATGCGGGGTCGCCGCCCGGCCGCGCCTCGGAGCGGCGGAAGAAGGGCAGCAGGTCGTCGTAGCCCCAGCCGGTGGCACCCGCATCCGCCCACGCGTCGTAGTCGGCGCGGTTGCCGCGGTACCAGAGCATCGCGTTCGTGGAGGACGAGCCGCCGAGCACGCGGCCGCGGGGCATCGCGAGCGCCCGCCCGAGCACGTGCGGCGTGGGAGTGGAGCGGTACCCGTAGTCGTACGGGCCGCCGATCATCGCATCCCAGTGCGCCGCGTCGAGCACCTCGCGGATGCCGCGATGGTCGGGCCCCGCCTCGACGAGCAGCACGCGCCGCGCCGGATCCTCGGAGAGGCGGGCGGCGAGAACGCATCCCGCCGCGCCGCCGCCGACGACGAGCACGTCATAGCCGGCGGCGGGCGCGTGCACGATCGGCATCAGTTGTGCTCGCTCGGTCCCATGATGGTGATGCCCTCGGTCTTCTCGACGTGGCGCACGAAGATGTACTTGTCTTCGCGGCCGTCGGAGTGCTTGCGCCCGATGCCGGGCTCGAGGATGCCGTCGGTCTTCGCGACGACGATGTAGGGCTCGGATGCGGCGAGCCCGGCCGCGCAGTGCGCGTCGAACTCGTCCAGGGTCTCGGCGGTGAACGCCTTCTCGACTCCCGCGCCGCGAGCGATCGCGGCGAGGTCGACGCGCCCCTTCGCCGTGTGGGTCGCGGGCCCTCCGATCGACTGGTACTGCTCGTTGTCCCAGACCACCACGAACAGGTTCGCGGGCCGCTCGTTGCCGAGGGTCGCGAGGATGCCGAGGTTGAACAGGAGTCCGCCGTCGGTGTCGAGCGACACGATGCGCCGGTGCGGCAGACCGACCGCGAGCCCGAAGGCTTCGGGGGTCACGCAGCCGAGCTGCTGCTGGAAGAGGCTCGCGTCCCGCATGTGCGGTGCCGCGTTGTACCACTCGTCGACGGCGCCGCCGAGGGAGAGGATGACGAGCTCGTCGGAGAGCCGGGCGCCCAGCATCCGCATGGCCTCGAATCTGCTGTAACTCATCGGTTCGCCCCTTCCGGGCCGTGCGTGCGGGGTGCGTGGATGTTCATCGGACCAGACCTCCGCCGAGGACGATGGCCGCGTGGTGGTACGAGGCGTAGGCGGTCTCGTAGGCGTCGACCACGGCCTGCTCGATCTCGTCGACCTCGCGGACGATCCGGTACGGCGTGCGAAGCGTCTGCAGGAGCGGCTCCATCGTGATCCCGTGCGGGATCGCCCACCAGTTGTTCTCGCCGAGCTCGCCCCGGTAGCTCATGATCATGACGACCGGGATGCCGGCGCCGAACCCCATCCGGGCGAGGTGCTCGGTGGCGGCGCGGAGGCCGGAGTTCTCCATCACGAGCACGGCACGTTTGCCGGAGAGGAACACGCCGCCGGCGATCGCGGCACCTTCGCCCTCGTTCGTGACGGGGATGGTGCGGATGTCGGCGTCCGCATCCAGCGCCGGATAGAGCTCCTTAAGGAGCGAATCCGGCAGGTAGGTGGCGACGCTGACCCCGGCCCGTTTCAGGCCCCGGATCACCGCCTCGACGGCGTCAGCTCTCATCGGCATCTCTCTCTGTGTGCGTGGGGATGATCGGGTCGTCGGCCGCGCGGGCGGCGAGGCGGTGGGCGCGGTGCGTGGGGGCGAGCCGCGGGGAGCCCGAGAACCGCTCGCGGAGGGTCTGGCCCTCGGGGCGGCCCACCCGACCGCGCTCCGCGAGGATCGGCACGACCAGCTCGATGAACGCGCGATACGCCCCCGGCCCACCGAATGTCGGCTCCAGCATGATGCCGTCGATGCCCGAGCCGTCGACGATCGCTTCGATCTCATCGGCGACCTCCTCGGGGGAGCCGGTGATCTGGAACCCGCGGATCGCCTTCGTGCGGAACTGGTCGAGGATCTCGCCCACCCGCATGTCGGGGTTCTGCCGCGCGTACCGCTGCACGAGCGTCTGCCCGAGGTCGGTCTTCAGGTCGACGACCCGCGACTCGGGGTCGAGTCCGGTGAGGTCGAGCCCCGTGATGCCGGCGAACATGACGGCCGCGTCATCCAGGCCCAGCAGCGCCTCGTACTCCGCGCGCAGCGCCTCGGCCTCGGCGCGGGTCGGGGCGACCGTCACCGTCAGGCCGGTGACCACGGCGACGTCCTCCGGATGGCGTCCGCCCTGCACGGCCTGCTCCCGGATGTCGCGAACGTGCGCGGCCGCCGATGCGATGGTCTGGCCCTGGATGAAGACGGCCTCCGCGTTCCGCGCGGCGTAGGCCCGGCCGCGATCGGACGTGCCCGCCTGGAACAGCACGGGGGTGCGCTGCGGGGTGGGGGGCACCGCGAAGATCCCGCGCGAGCGCTGGTGCGCGTCGGCCACCTCGACCCGGTGCAGTTTCGCCGGGTCGGCGAACACGCCGCGGTCGCGGTCGCGCACCTCGGCGTCGTCGTCCCAGCTGTGCTCCCAGTAGCGCAGGCAGGTGTCGAGGAACGAGTCGGCGGCGTCGTACTTCGCGTCGTGCGACAGCTGCTCCGTCACACCGAACAGCTCGTCGGTGGTCGACTGCGAGCTGCCCGTGACGACGTTCCAGCCGATGCGTCCGCCGGTCAACCGGTCGAGCGTGGCGAACCGGCGGGCGGTGCCGTACGGGCGCTCCACCGTGGTCGGCGACGTCACGACGAACCCGAGGGTCTCGGTCTCGCGGGCGAGTGCGGCGATCGCGAGCATCGGGTCGAGCGCGGGGAACTGGATGCCGTGCGCCGCGACCTCGTCGGGCATCCGCCCGTCCAGCGTCGCGTACCCGTAGGTGTCGGCGAAGAACAGGAAGTCGAACCCCGCGGCGTCGAGCTCTTTCGCGAGGTCGACCCAGTAATCGAGTCGGTCCCAGTCGTCTCCTCGGCCATCCGGATGCGTCCACGTCGGCATCCCGTTGGAGGGGTTCATCATCTCGAACACCCCGAGGCGGATTCGTTTGCTCACAGGACCATCACCACCGATTTCGTCTCCAGATAGTTCTCCAGCCCCTGCGGGCCGTTCTCGTAGCCCCAGCCCGACTCCTTGTGGCCGCCCTTGGGCAGCTCGGGTCCGAGGAAGGAATGGCAGTTCACCCACACCGTGCCCGCCTGCAGTCGCGCGGCGATCCGGTGACCGTTGCTGAGACCCTCGGTCCAGACGCTGGCGGCGAGGCCGTAGTCGCTGTCGTTCGCCCAGCCGACGACCTCGTCGAGGTCATCGAAGGGTGTGACGACGGCGACCGGGCCGAAGATCTCTTCGCGCATGAGGCGCATGTCGGCGGTGACGTCGGTGAGGACGGTCGGGGTGAAGAACGTGCCGGCCGCGCCGTCGCGCTCGCCGCCGGTCACGACGGTCACCCCTTCTGCCACGCCCTCGTCGACGAACGCGGCGACGCGTTCGGCCTGCGCGGCACTGACCAGCGGGCCGAGATCGGTCGCGGCGCCCAGGCCGTGGCCGAGACGCAGTCCGCGCCCGGCGTCGGCCATGCCGCCGACGACCTCGTCGTACACGTCGCGGTGCGCGTAGATGCGGGCGCTCGCGACGCAGACCTGGCCGCCGTTGTCGAAGATGCCGCGGGAGACGCCCTCGATCGCTGCCGGCAGATCCGCATCCGGCATGATGATCGACGGCGACTTGCCGCCGAGCTCGAGGGTGAGCCGGGCGAGGCGGGAGGATGCGGACTGCACGAGCCGCTTTCCGACGGCCGTCGACCCCGTGAACGCGATCTTCGCGACGCCGCGGTGCTCGACGAGCGCCTGACCCGCCTCCGCGCCGAACCCGGTGAGGATGTTGACGACGCCGGCCGGAACACCCGCTTCCTGCAGCAGGCGCCCGAGGTAGAGGGCCGTGAGCGAGGTGTTCTCGGCCGGTTTCAGCACGATCGTGCACCCGGCGGCGAGGGCGGGTGCGAGCTTCATCGACGTCATGATCATGGGCGAGTTCCACGGCACGATCGCCGCGACCACACCGACCGGTTCGCGGCGCGTGTACGCGAACACCTCTTTGCCCTCGGGCGTGCGCGAGAGCGAGGTCGGGATCGTCTCGCCGAGGATCTTGGTCGGCCACCCGGCGTAGTACCGGAACTGGTTGATGGCGGCGGGGATCTCACCGAACCGCGAGGTGCGCAGGCTCTTGCCCTGGTCGAGCGTCTCGAGCTCGGCGAGGGCGTCGAGGTGCTCCTCCATGACGTCGGCGATCCGCCAGAGCAGACGCGAGCGGTCGGCGGGCCGCATCGCGGACCATGCCGGCAGAGCCTCCGATGCGGCGGCGACGGCGCGGTCGGCGTCGGTCGCGTCACCGCGGGCGATGCGCGCGAGCTCTTCGCCGGTCGCCGGGTCGAGCGTCGCGAAATCGGCCCCGCTCGCGGCGGCGATCCAGCGCCCGCCGATGAGCAGGCGCCCGGGATCGTCGTCGAGGAAGCGCTGGGCGCGTTCACCGAGCGGTGCGCGATCGAGGTCGATCGTCATGGTGTGGGCCTCTCGTGAGGGTGGGGATGATCAGTGGGGGAAGAGCCCGGTGAGCTCGTCCTGCGCGGCGATCCAGTCGGCGCGCCGGGCGAAGAGGCCGGGAACGAGGTGGCGGACGCGGGCGATCAGCTCCTGCAGATCGGCGCCCACGAGCTGCCCGTCCCGCACGACGATCGAACCCGCCACGACCGTCATGTCGACGTCGGAGCCGCGCACCGCGTGGACGAGGTTGTGGTGGATGTTGGCGTGGCCGCCCTCTGGCAGCAGCGGTGTCATCCGGGGGGTGTCGGTGCGGACGGCGACGAAGTCGGCCTTCCG
This sequence comes from Microbacterium sp. cx-59, assembly GCF_020805625.1. Taxonomy (NCBI): domain Bacteria; kingdom Bacillati; phylum Actinomycetota; class Actinomycetes; order Micrococcales; family Microbacteriaceae; genus Microbacterium; species Microbacterium sp. cx-59. The sequence goes on along the minus strand of NZ_JAJHGO010000007.1, from coordinate 452,426 downwards.
CCCCACCGTGATCGCGCCGAGTTCATCGCCGCGACCGATCGCCGCCGCCCCGCCCCGGGTCGCCATGTGCAGAACCTGCCACGAATCCATCGCGGCCGCATCCATCGTCCGGAGTTTGCCGAGCAGCGACGCGACCTTCATCTCCTCGAACATGTCGAGGTTGTTGTTCTCCTTCTCGCCGTCGGTGCCGAGCCCCACGGCGACGCCCGCCGCGAGCATCTCGGCGATCGGGGCCATGCCGCTGGCGAGCTTCATGTTCGAGACCGGGTTGTGCGAGACGCCCACGCCGCGCGCGGCGATCAGGTCGATCTCGTCCTGGTCGAGCCACACCGCGTGCGCGATCATCGCGCGCGGAACGTCGAAGAAGCCGAGCCGCTCGAGCGCGACCATCGGCCGCGCGCCGTGCCGGTCGCGGAAGTCGGCGATCTCGATCTCGGACTCGCTGCAGTGCGTGTACAGGCCGGTGCCGTACTCACGCGCCATGCCGATCGCCCGCTGCTGGCCGGCCGCATCCGCGTAGAACGGATGCTCGAGCCCCACCCACGGCATGATGCGACCGCCGGCGGCGCCCGTCCACTCCCGCAGCATGCGCTCGTTGTCGTCGAGCGTGTCGAAGTAGTCGAACTCGGGGTGCTCGCCGACGTAGTTGACGCTGACGAGTCGGTTTCCGAGGGCGGATGCGGCGCGTGCCGCGCCATCCATGAACCGCCACATGTCGACCACCGTGGTCGTTCCCGACAGGAGTCCCTCCGCATAGCAGAGCCACGCGGCGGCCTCGGCCTCGTCGGGACGCAGCACCCGGTGCATCGGGTCGATGTGGATGCGGAGCCACTCCCAGACGGGCAGGTGCTCGGCCGTGCCGCGCAGCATCCCGGAATGGTGGTGGGCGTTGATCAGTCCCGGCATCAGGACCCGGTTCGGCAGGTCGACGTGCTCGGCCTCGGGATGGCGGGCGAGCAGGTCGGCGCGCGGGTCGATCTCGGTGATCGTGTCCCCGATGACGAGCACGGCGGTGTCGGTGAGCACCGTGCGGGCGTCATCCATCGTGACGAGGATGTCGGGGGTGAACAGCTGGGTGTGACTCATGGTGCCTCGGGGGAGTTGCGGTGGTGCGGGCGGATCCGTTGTGCGCGTCGGCCGAGCGGATCCGCCGTGCGGGGGATCAGCTCTGTGCGGTGAGGAGGTCGGGGTTCTCGTCGTAGAGCTCGGTCAGCAGGCTGAGGTCGAACAGGTCCGTGACGTCCAGGTCGTAGCCGGCGGCGGCGAGGCTCTGGATCGTCTGCTGCTGCAGGTCGTCCGAGATGGTGAAGAGGCCGTTCTCGGCGGTCTCGGCGGAGGTCACGAGCAGTTCGGCCTGCGCCGTCGCGCTCGCGAGAGACCCCTCGAGAGTGAGTCCGAGGTCGGCGCCGTACTGGTCGACCGCCAGGGTCGCGCCCTCGGACGGGTCGGCGACCGCATCCTGCCATCCGAGGATCTCCGCGTGCAGGAAGTCCTTCAGGGCGTCGCGGTGCGCGGCGATGGTCTCGTCGGTCGCCGTCACGACGTGCCCGACGAAGGGCAGGTTGTTGTCGGCGAAGAGCAGGTCGGTGACGGGCGTGCCCGAGAGCTCGATCGTGGTGGACTGGCTCGTCACGAACGCGATCATGCCGTCGACCTCGCCGGTCGTGAGCGGGGCCGGGTCGTACTGGATCGGCACGATGTCGACGTCGGCCTGGTCGATGTCGTTCGCCGCGAGGAACGCGTTGAAGACGGCTCGGTTGGAATCCTGCACGCCGATCTTCTTGCCGACCATCTGCTCGGGCGTGGTGATGTTCGCGCCCTCGGTCAGGGAGGCGATCGTGAAGGGATTCTTCTGGAACGTCGCACCGATGACCTTGAGGGGAGCCGACTCGTTCGCGACCGCAGCGCCCACCGACAGGGCGTCGGTCAGCGACACGTCGGCGGTGCCGCTGAGGAGCTCGGCGATTCCGCTGGAGGGACCGGGGATCAGGTTCACCGCGGAGAACCCGGCGTCTGCGAAGTAGCCCTCGTGCTCGGCGATGAACTCGCCCGACCACTCCTCGTTGAGGATCCAGGCGAGCTGCACGTTGAGTTCGCCGTTGCCGGCGTCGGTTGCCGCGTCGCTCGCGGGGGTCGCGGAGCTCGTGCCGGCGCAGGCGCTCAGGGCGAGGACTCCCGCGGCGAGGATGACGGCCGCGCGGATGCGGGTGAAGGATCGGGATGCCATGACGATTCTCTCTGGTGCGCCGGGTGCGGCCGGTGCCGGTCGCGCTCGGGGGGCGCGTCAGAGTGATCGTATGGAGTAATCATTGATTGCACATGGCAATCACGTTTCGGCGGTGTTACTCCTCGCTGAAGATGACCGGGTCTGGCGCGATCAGCCGCCGAACGCGTACGAGAGCAGCATCCGCGCGCGTCCTTCGCCGTGCACCGACCACCGGTTGCGGATGGCGCCGGGGTGCGCGATCGCGTCGCCGGCAGCGAGAGTCCACGTGCCGTGGCCCTCGATGTCGACGTTGATGGCCCCCTCGATCACGTAGACCGTGAGCTCGCCGTCGGACTGGAACCAGTCGCCCATGTACTGACCGGGCTCGACGATGTACTCCTGCACGGTCGCGTGGCGCGCGGTGCCCGAGGAGAGCACGCGGGTCGTGGCGGAATCCGGGTTGTCGGCGATCGGCACCCAGACGCCCTCATCGTGTCGCGAGACGTGCACGAGCTCGGGTTCTTCGAGCGTGGGCAAGAGCGCCGAAGGCGACAGCTCGAGGGCCTTCGCGAGTCGGTACAGCGTGACCAGCGAGGGCATGGTCTGCCCGCTCTCGATCTGGCTGAGGAACGGCTGGCTGATGTCGGATGCGGTCGCGAGCGCGCGCATCGACAGCTTCTTCGCGGCGCGTGCCTCGCGGATGGCCCGGCCGAGCGAGACGCCGATCTGGGCTTCGCCCGTCGCGGCGGATGCGGTCGCGGCGTCGGAGGGAGTCACGCGCCCACCCTAATCCTGGCCGGCGCAGCCCCCGCACTCACGTGTCGCAATCCGCCCGCCCCGGCGGCAGTTTGCGCCACGTGAGCGGGTGTCTTGTGGGCGGGCGTCGCACTCCGCCCACGTCGACGGTCGAGCGCGCCGCGTGCTTACGTGTCGCAATCGGCCCGCCCCGGCGGCAGTTTGCGCCACGTGAGCGTCGGACCGCTCGGCTTACGTGTCGCAATCGGTCGTGTCGCGCGGCAGTTTGCGCCACGTGAGCGGGGTGTCTCGCGGGCGGGCGTCGCACTCCGCCCACGTCGACGGCCGAGCGCGCCGCGTGCTTACGTGTCGCAATCGGCCCACCCCGGCGGCAGTTTGCGCCACGTGAGCGTCGGACCGCTCGGCTCACGTGTCGCGATCGGTCGTGTCGCGTGGCAGTTTGCGCCACGTGAGCGGGCGTCGGCGGAGCGGGCGTCGGCGGAGCGTCCTCAGCCCGGCGGGGCGCCCTCAGCCGGAGGGCGCGCTCAGCGGGCGCGCTCGGCGGGCGCGCTCAGCCCTGCGTGAGACGCCAGACGCGCTGCCGGGTGAACGGCTGCACGAAGGGCCGGGTGCCGAGCGCTCGCGCGATCGCGTTGCCGATCGCCGGGGCGACCGGGTTGTACGGCGACTCGCTCATCGACTTCGCGCCGAAGGGGCCGACGTCGTCGCTCGTCTCGGCGAAATAGACCTCGGTCTCGGGCACGTCGGCGAACTGCGGCACCCGGTACGTGCGGAAGACGGGGTTCACGACCCGGCCCTGCGGATCGATGAGCACCTCCTCGTACAGGGCGCTGCCGATGCCCTGCGCTGCCCCGCCCTCGACCTGTCCGCGACACTGCGCGGGGTTCATGACGAAACCCGCATCCGCCGACTGGATCGACTGCAGGATCCGCACGGTGCCCGTCGTCGGGTCGACCGCGACGCGGGCGGCGTGCACGTTGAAAGCGAGCGAACGGAGGTCGCCGAGTTCGCTGCCGTCCGCCACCAGTGCGTCACCCTCGCGCTCGTCCGCGGGGGCCGCCGCGACGATCTCCGCGAACGCGACCGTGCGGGCCGGGGTCTCGACGCCGTCGGGGCCGACGACGGCATCGGTCGCATCCGTCTCCGTGAGGGCGGCCGCGACGGTCCGCATCCGCCCCTCGAGGGCCAGGCATGCGGCGTGCAGCGCCTTGCCCGCGACCGTGATTCCGGCCGACGCGAAGGCGCCGGTGTCGTGCGCCACGGCGTCGGTGTCGGCGTTCCAGAGCTCGAGCCGCTCGTGTGGCACGCGGAACACGGATGCGGCGATCTGCCGGTGCACCGTCGTCGTGCCGTTGCCGAACTCGGCCGTGCCGACCCGCAACAGGTAGGTGCCGTCGGGGCGGAGCGCGGCCGAGGTCTGCGCGATGTGACCGCGGGGAGCCATCGTCGCGATCATCGAGGCCGCCATCCCCTCGCCCACGAGCCATCCGTCGGGCGCGTCCACACCGTTTCCGCGGCGGAGCGCGGCCTCGGTCAGGTCGAGGCACTGGTCGAGCCCGTAACTGCCCCAGACCAGGTCTTCTTCGTACTTGTCGGCGTCGGGATGCAGCGGGTCGCCCTCGCGCACCATGTTGATGCGGCGCAGCTCGAACGGGTCGATCCCGAGCTTCTCGGACAGCATGTCCATCGCGGACTCGACGCCGAGGATCACCTGCCCGAGGCCGTAGCCGCGGAACGCGCCCGAGGGCACGTTGTTCGTGTACACGGCCTCCGCGTCGAGTCGTCGGGTCGGGGCGCGGTAGATCGTCGTCGATTCGGCGAGCGAGTGGAACATCACGCCGATCGCGTGGTTGCCGTACGCGCCGGTGTCGCTGAGAAGATCGACGCTGAGCGCGGTGAGGTGCCCGTCGGCGGTCGCGCCGAGGTCGACGGCGACGCGCATCGGATGGCGCACCGACGCCCGATGGAACTGCTCGGTGCGCGAGAACTCGTACGCGACGGGGCGTCCGGTGCGCAGCACCGCGAGGGCGACCAGGTCTTCCGTGAAGATCTCCTGCTTGCCGCCGAACCCGCCGCCCACGCGCGCCGCGTGCACCCGGACCCGGTCGCGGTCGAGCTCGAGGACGCGACTCAGCTCGTCGCGGGTGAGGAACGGCACCTGGGTCGAGGAACGGATCACCAGGCGGCCGTCGTCGTCGAGCCAGCCCACGGCGCCGTGCGTCTCGAGCTGCGCGTGCGTGACGCGCGAGGTCTGCCACGTGCCCGAGACGGTGACCGCGCTCGCCGCGAGCGCCGCATCGACGTCGCCGTGCGTCTCGTGCATCGCCGCGACGACGTTGCGCGACGCGTCGGTGACGCGGTCTTCGGGCGTGCGGTCCGGATGCAGCAGCGGCGCGCCGGGGCGGCGGGACGCATCCGGATCGAACACCGCCGGAAGCACGTCGTAGGTCACCCGGATCGCCCGGCAGGCGGCATCGGCGGCTGCGGCGTTCTCGGCGATCACGGCGGCGACGCGCTGGCCGACGAAGCGGACGGTGTCGTCGAGGATGCGGGTGTCGTCGGGGTCGTCCTCGCGGTGCTCGTGGCGCCCGGTGGAGAACCGCGTGGCGGGAGCGTCATGGTGCGTGAGGATGACGACGACCCCGGGGATCGCGTCGGCCGCGGACGTATCGATCGCGGTGATGCGCGCGTGCGCGTGCGGTGAACCGAGCACCCGCAGCACGAGCGCGCCGGGCACGGGTTCGTCGAAGGTGAACGGCTCCGTGCCCTGCACGACCCGCCGGCCCGCCGCAGGGCGGGCTGAGGTACCCACGCCCTGCCCGCCGGGCGTGTGTGCGGGGGCGGGTGCGGGTGCGGATGCTGGCGCTGTGGCCGTGGCTGCTACCGAGACCGTGTCCCACTTTTCGCGGTGCGTGTCCCCATTTTTGCCGCTATCCGGGTCGGAAAGCGGCAAAAAGTGGGACATGTCGGGGTCCGACAGGCTGGGGTCCGACAGGCTGGGGTCCGACGCGCGGGGGCCCGACACGGCGCGGCCGGTCTCGCGCACCGGGCCGAGCACCGACTCGCGGATCGCGGCGCGGATGGGGCGGTACCCCGTGCAGCGGCACAGGTTTCCCTTCATCCGGCGGTCGAGGTCGTCGAGGTCGTCGGCGCAGAGGGTCGAGGCGGTGACGCTCATGCCCGGCGTGCAGAAGCCGCACTGGAACCCGAAGTTCTCCACGATCGCCTCTTGCACCGGATGCAGCTCGTCACCCGGAGCGAGCCCGGATGCGGTGACGATCGACGCGCCCTCCATGCGGACGGCGGGGATGATGCACGAGTGCACCGGTTCGCCGTCGAGGATCACCGAGCACGCGCCGCAGTCGCCGGCGTCGCAGCCCTTCTTCACCTCGGTGTGGCCGTGCTCGCGCAGCAGCGTGCGCAGGCACTGGCCGGGCGCCGGATCGGCCTCGACGGGCGTCCCGTTGACCTCGAACCTCATGCCGCGTCCTCCTCGAGACTGCGCCGGATGCGTTCCGCCAGCTCGGCGCTCACGGCGCGTCGCCAGTCGGCCTCGCCCAGCGGATCCGTGTAGTAGCCGTCGGCGGCGAGGACGGATGCGGTGAGCGTCGCCGCATCCGGAATCCCCTCGAACCGCAGCACGGTCGGGGTCAACGTCGCCGCCGTGACGACGAAAGTCGTGGTGTCATCCTCGTCGTGGCGGCCGGTCACGACCGCGCCGGACCGGCCGAGCTCGGCGAGGGCGATCTTCCGCAGCAGCGCGCGTGAGCGGAGAGCGGGGGCGGGGATCTCGATCGCGCGCAGTACCTCGCCGCGGGCGAGGACGTTCGTGCCGTTGCCCGAGGGGAGGCTCGCCACGGGCATGCGCCGTTCGCCGCCGTCGGGCGTCCAGATCACGGCCACGCCGTCGAGCGCCACGGTGAACGAGAGAAGCGACCCGGCCGAGAACGTCTGACACAGGTTGCCGCCGACGGTCGCGGTGTTCCAGATCTTGAACGAGGCCAGGAGGGCGTTCGCCGCATCCGGAATCATGCCGATGGCGTGCCAGTCGGGCGGCGGCGACGGCAGGTCGCTCGCGCGGCCTTCGACCCAGGCGAGCAGGCGTGCGATCGTGCAGGTCGCGCCGATGCGGAGGCCCTGCTCGTCGATCTCGAGGTCGGCCCAGCCCATGGTGGTGAGATCCACGAAACCCGTCGTATCGGGTTGCGGTTCACTCATCAGCCAGGTGCCGCCGGCGATGTAGCGCTCGCCCGGCGTCAACGCCAGATCGCCGCGCGTGCGTGCGGCGCGGAAGCTCGTGATGGTGGTGATGTCCACGGCTCTGCCTCGGGATGTTGGTCACATGAACAGGGTGCGTTCAGTGAACCAGGCACGGATTTCGCCTGTGTTTCCTCAGCGTATGCGCGCTGTCGGCGAACGGGCCGCGCCCGCGACAATCCGCGGGCGTAGGCTCGATCGGTGAGCAACAACTCGGAGAACTCGACCACCATGCGCGCCGTCATGCACGACGCTTTCGGCAAGCCCGCCGACGTCCTGCACGTCGCGGAGACTCCGCTGCCCGAGCCCGGCCCCGGCGCCGTGCGCGTGCGCACGCTCCTGTCTCCCATCCACAACCACGACCTCTGGACCGTGCGCGGAACCTACGGCTACAAGCCCGAGCTTCCCGCCCGCGCCGGTACCGAAGCGCTCGGTGTCGTGGATGCGGTCGGTGCGGGCGTCGACACCCTGCAGCCCGGCCAGCGCGTCGTCACCGGCGGCACGTTCGGCGTGTGGGCCGAGTACTTCGTCGCGCCCGCGGCGGGCCTCATCCCGGTGCCCGACGGCATCGACGACGCCGCCGCGTCGCAACTCGTCTCGATGCCGTTCAGTGCGCTCAGCCTGATCGAGTTCCTCGATCTCGAGCCCGGCGACTGGATCGCGCAGAACACCGCGAACGGTGCCGTCGGTCGGCTGGTCGCGCAGCTCGCGGTCGCGCGCGGCCTCAACGTGCTGGGGCTCGTCCGTCGTGACGCGGGTGTGGCAGAGCTCGCAGGTCTCGGCATCGGCAACGTCGTCTCGACCGAGTCCGACGACTGGCGCGAGCGGGCGGCGGCGATCACCCAGGGCGCGCCCATTCGCGCGGGTGTCGACTCCGTCGGCGGGTCCGCCAGCGGCGAAGTGCTGTCGCTTCTCGCCGAGAACGGCACGCTCGTCGCGTTCGGTGCGATGTCGTCTCCGATCATGGAGATCGCCTCGGGAGACGTCATCTTCAAGCAGGCGACCGTCAAGGGATTCTGGGGCAGCAAGGTGAGCTCGTCGATGGAGCCGGCTCGCCGCGCCGCGCTCCTCGGTGAACTCGTCACCCGGGTCGCCGACGGCACGATCACCCTGCCGGTCGCCGCCACGTACTCGTTCGATCAGATCGCGGATGCCGCGAACGCCAACGGCGAAGCCGGTCGCGTGGGCAAGGTGCTGCTGCGCCCCTGACGCGCACCGGTGTTCGGTCGGATGCGGAGCTTCGGCGCCGCATCCGACCGTCATTCTTGGCCGCAGTCCATGAACGCATCGTGAGAGTGTTCTCACGATTGCCCTGTCCGCCATTTGGTGGACAGGAGTGGTGTTACGTTAGCTTCCGTTCCGAACGAGTACTGGGGGTACTGGAACGGGACAACTGGGGGGTTGACCGGGGGAAATGGTCGCGCATGGGGACGCAGACCAACTTTTTTCTGGGGGTTCCCTCGCGATGCGGGGACTCGAGCCCGCACCGCGAGGGAACCAAGAACCCCGCCATCCGGGATCGCCGACAGAGCCGTCCGGTTTCTGCGCAGACGACCCGCGTGAGCGTCTACAGCTCCAGGTCGACAGCCGTCTCGAGCGCCGCCTCGATCGACCGCATCCACCCGTCCTTCAGGGCCGTGTTCTTCTCGTCGTAGAGCGACGATCCGTCGACGAGGTTGCTGGAGCACGCGCACACCATGCCGGCGCGCAGGCCGCGCATCCGGGCGACGATGTAGAGGGCGGATGCCTCCATCTCGACGTTGAGGATCCCCATACGCTGCAGCTGGTCGATCCACTCGGGGGTTTCGGCGTAGAAGGCGTCGTCGCTCACGCTGATGCCGGTGTGCGACCGCGTGCCGGCCGCATCCGCCAGCCGCGCGGAGTGTCCCGCGAGCGCGAGCGTGAGGCCCAGGTCGGGCACGGCCGGGAACCCCTTCGGCAGGTACGCGTCGGTCGTGCCGTCGTTGCGGAAGCTGCCCTCGCTCACGAGCAAGTCGCCCGGCTCGATTCCGGGCTGCACGGCGGCCGAACTGCCGACGCGGATGAAGCTCGTGACTCCGACGCGGGCCAGCTCCTCCACCGCGATCGCGGTCGACGGGCACCCCATGCCGGTGGACGTCGCGGTGATGTGGCGGCCCTTGTAGTAGCCCGTCATCGTGCGGTGCTCGCGGTTGTGCGCGACCTCGCGGACGTCGGTCAGGAACTCGGCGACGAGCGGAACGCGGAACGGATCGCCGGGCAGCAGGGCGACGGATGAGACCTCGCCCGGCGCGATGCCGATGTGGTACTGACGGGCCGTGAGGCCGGCCTGGGATTTGTCGACGGGTGCGGACATAGTCGCTCTCCTTGCGGGTCTGGACGATTCAGATTCGTCGCAGTCCCCGCCCTGACCCGTCGAGGTCATGGTGATAGGACACGCTTCGCCGGCGAGATTAGCACCGCCTGTGTCCTGGGCGGGCGTGGGGCGGGGTGGGGCGCGGTGTGGACGCGGGCGCGGTCGGGCGCGGTCGTGTGGCGCGGGGTCGTCTGGCGCGGTGTGGCGGGGTCGTCTGGTGCGGTCGGTGCAAGCTAACTCCTCCACATCGCGTCGGTTGCTGCGTGTGGGTGCGTCCGGGGTGACTTTTGGAGGAGTTGTCCCGTCGGCTGCGGGGTGGTCTGGTGCGGTGGGTCGCGGTCGCGGTCGCGGGTCGTCTGGTGCGGTCGGCGGAGACTAACTCCTCCACATCGCGTCGGTCGCGGCGTGCGGGCGGGCCCCGGGTGACTTTTGGAGGAGTTATCGCATCGGTTGCGGGGGTGCCGTGCTGAGAGCATCGGCGGGGGTGTGGCGCCGCGAGCGCTGGCGCGGATGCTGCGGGCGCGGACGCCGACGCGGATGCCGCGAACCGCCGCGGCTCGACGCGCGCTGGCCCGGTGCGAGCCGCGCCGCTAGGCGGGTACGACTGAGCAGGACGCGGAGCCGACGGCAGTGGTCGGGGCGCCGAATGCAGCGGCGGAGCCGACGGTGGTGCTCGGCGCGTCCTGGGCGGTGGTCGATGACGCCGCGTCCAGCACCACGCCCGCGGGCGCCGCGGGGCGCCGGTGCAGCGGTCCGCGGAGTTCGCCGAGCGGACGACCCGAGCCGCCGTGCCGCGCGGCCACGATCTCGGCGATGGCGGCGACAGCGGTCTCATCCGGGGTGGCGCCGCCAAGGTCGAGGCCGAGCGGGGAATGGAGGCGGGCGATGTCCGCATCCGGAACTCCGGCGTCTCGCAGCAGGTCCGCGCGACGCGCGACCGTAGACCGGGCACCGAGCGCGCCGACGAAGCCGATCGGCAGTGCCAGCGCGGCCTGAAGCGCAGGGATGTCGAGGCGCACATCGTGGGTGAGGACGACGACCGCGGTGCGCTCATCGATGTCGTCAGGCCCGAGCGCGGCGAGGTACTCGTGCGGCATCCCGGTGTGCAGTTCGTGGGCGTCGGGGAAGCGCTCGGGGGTGACGAGCAGCTCCCACACGTCGCACACGGTGACGGCGAACCCGGCGGACGTCGCGATCCGGCTGAGGGCGGCGGCGTGCTCGCCCGCTCCCATCAGCAGCAGGCGCGGACGCGGCGCCGAGACGACGACCAGGATCGGGGTGCCCGACGCGTCCACGGTGAGTGCGCTCTGGCCGCGGGTGCTCTGCACCGAGGTGTGCGGGGCGGCAGTGTGCTGGCCGGAGGTGAGCTGCACGGTGGGGTTCTGTGCGGGCGTGTTCTGCGGAGCAGCGTCCGGAACGGCGGGGTTCTGGAGGGCGACGATCTCGCCGGCCCGGGGGCCCGCGGCGACGATCCCGACGCTGCTGCGACGGTCGGCGGCGGCGCGCTCGAGCGCGTCGATTGCGACGTGGTCGTCGGGGCGGAGCACGCTGATCACGGCGTCGATCGATCCGCCGCAGGCAAGTCCCGCCGCGAAGGCTTGATCGTCGCTGAAGCCGAAGCTGGCGGCAGTGCCGCTGCGAGTGTCGCCGCTGCGGGCGATGCCGCGGCGACCGCCCCGAGCGATGTCGTCGGACCCGGCGAGCGTGGCGAGCGAGAGCGCGACGGCGTCGGCTTCGACGCATCCGCCCGAGATCGAACCGATCACGCGGGCGTCCCGTGTGACGGCCATCGCCGAGCCGACGCCGCGGGGCGCGCTTCGGGCCACTCCGGTGACGGTGACGGTGGCGACGGTCTCTCCGGCACGCAGCAGCGGCAGCAGGTCGCGGGCGAGTTCGAGCATGCTCACACGCTAATCGCCCTGTGTTTCCTGCGCGCTACGCTGTGCGAACCATGCATCCGGCGCCCTCCGACACCCGTGTCGTCGGGTTGGTGCTGGCGGCCGGGGCGGGCTCGCGATTCGGCGGACCCAAAGGCCTCGCGCGCACCACCGAAGGCGAAGCGTGGGTGGCCCGCGCGGTGCGGACCCTGCGGGACGGCGGATGCGGAACGGTGCTCGTGGCGGTCGGCGCCGCCGCCGACGAGGTCGCGGCGCTCGTGCCGCCGGACGCGACCGTCGTGCGGGCCGAGGATTGGGCGGTGGGGCTTTCCGCGTCGCTTCGCGCGGGCCTGCGGGCGGCGATTCCCGAGCCGGAGGGGGCGGCCGAGCGAGAGCAGGCGGCCGAGCCGGAGCCGGCGGCCGAGCCGGAGGGGGCGGCGGAGCGAGAGCAGGCGACCGGGCCGGAGCGGGATGCGGAGCCGACGCCGAATGCGGCGCCGGAGCAGGCGGCGGAGCCGACGCCGGATGCGGAGCGAGAGCAGGCGGTGGACCGTCGCCGCGAGGCGGTGCCCGCCGAGCGGCGGGTGTCGTACCGCGGCCCGGACGCGGTGCTCGTCGTGACGGTGGATACCCCTGAGCTGCCCGCGTCGGCGGTCGCGCGGGTGATCCGAGCCGGCGGGCGGGGTGACGCTGGTCTGGGCCTCGAATCCGCGCTCGTGCAGGCGGCGTACGCCGGCCGTCCCGGTCACCCCGTGTTGATCGGTCGCGCGCACGTGCCCGCGGTCGTTGCCGCGCTCCGTGGCGATCGCGGCGCAGGCCCGTTCCTCGCTGCGCACGGAGCCGTTGCCGTCGAATGCAGTGACCTCTGGTCGGGCGCGGACGTCGATCGCCGCTGAGCGGGATGGTGCCGACGAGCGGTCGGTGTGCGCGGTCGGCGGCTGCGATGCCGGACGTCCGGTCGTCGTTGCCGGCCTCTCGAGTGCGGTCTCCCACTTGTCCTCCACAGGCCCGATATGTGGGGACTTATACACAGCTGACCGGGAATTTCTCCTGCAACCCGATGTCGGAGGCTCTCTGCAGAATGGAGTCATGGCCCTCACCGCTCTCGACCCGACCGACACGCACCTGGCTGCGCTCGTCCGACTGTCGAGCCATGCCGACGACGTCGCCGGCGCGCTGCTGGCGGACAACGGACCATCGGCGCTCGCCGATCCGGACCTCGTGCAGGCGCTCACGGTTGCCGGCGGCATCCTCCGGCGCGTCGAGTCGATGCTCGTCGAAGTGACGGGCGAGGCGTCGCGGCGCTCCGCCACCGCGGTGAGAGAGGCGCGGCTGACGACGCGGTGGGGGTGCCACGATGTCAGCGAGCTGGTTCAGCGCGCGACGCTCGTCGCCCCTGCGACGGCCGGTCGGTGGCAGCGTGCCGCACGATCCGTTGTTCGCGATGTTTCGCCGTCGACGGGCGAGTGGCTTCCCGCGTCGCTCCCGGCCACGCGAGAGGCGCTCCTCGAGGGGGTGATCGGTGTCGACGGCATCCTGGCGATCGCCGCGCCGCTCGCCGATCTCGACCGCCGGGTGTCCCGCGACGCGGTACTCGACGCGGATGCGGCGCTCGCCGCATCCGCCCGCGGGTGCGGTTCTGATTCGGCGCCGCCCGCCTCTGCCGATCTCCTGCGCTTGCAGGCGGCCGCATGGTCGATGATGCTCGACCAAGACGGTGCGGAGCCGCGCGAGAGTCGGGCGCTTCGCCGCCGGGGCGTGAGCCTGGGTTCCCCGCGGGAGGGGCTCGTGCCCATCCGCGGGGAGCTACTGCCCGAGGTTGCCGCGCAGCTCCAGCGCATCTTCGACGCCCTGTGCTCGCCGCGCGCCGACGACTCTGCGGGTGGCGTGAGGTTTCGACCCGAGGGAGTGGATGCCGGCGATCCCGCCGGCGATCCGCTGGGCGAGCAGTCTGCCGGCGAGACGCGGGCCGACCAGTCCGCCGCCGAGATGCCGGGCGATGAGGTGTGGACGTCCGGCGTGCCGATCGATGACCGCCGGGCGCCGCAGAAGCGTCACGACGCGCTCGCCACCGCGCTGTTCGCGGCAGCGGCCAGCGGAGAACTGCCCACGGTCGGAGGAGCCGCGCCGACCCTGGTCGTCTCGGTGCGAGAAGACGACCTCGTGAGCGGCCGCGGGTGGGCGCACGCTGCCGGCACCGATGAGCCGCTGTCGGTGGCGGCGGCTCGATGGGTGGCGTGCGCGGGTGTCCTGCAGCGTGTGGCGATGAACGGCGAAGGGCGCATTCTCCGACTCGGCACGGAGGAGCGGGTGTTCAACCGCCACCAGCGTCGGGCGATCGCGCTTCGCGACGGCGGATGCCTCACACCCGGATGCGGAGTACCCGCGGCCTGGTGCGAAGTCCATCACGTGACCGAGCACGCACGGGGAGGGTCCACGCACACCGACAACGGGGTGTTGTTGTGCTGGTTTCATCATCGATTCCTCGATGCGAGCGGATGGGAGATCCGTATGAACCGCGGTGTTCCCGAGCTGCGGGCGCCCGGATGGATCGATGCGCAGCGCCGCTGGCGGCGCGTGACGTCTTCGAAGACCAGGCTGGCGGATCGGATCGTCCGGCGGACGTGAGAGGAGGGAGCGGATGTGAGCCGCCGGAGCGGGCGGAGCGAAGGTGCACGGGCGGAGCGAAGGTGCGCGGGCGGAGCGGACGTGCGCGGGTGGAGTGGGCGGAGCGGACCTGCGCCCGCGGAGCGGGCGGAGCGAACGGGGCCGGGCGGAGCATGCGTGCGCGGGGCGAGGAGTGGGGTCCGCCACGTCGCAGTGAGCGGCATGCCGGAACGATGGCTGCCGGCGACGCGCTCATCCACCCTGCCCGGAAAGCTCGTGGGATGGCACGCTGGGTTCATGATCCTCGAGCACGCGATCCTGCCGGTGCGCGCCGGTGCCGCATCCGACTTCGAGGCGGCGTTCGCGGCGGCGCGCCCGCTCATCGCCGCGCAGCCCGGATTCCGGTCGCTGCGACTCTCGCGATCCGTCGAGACGCCGCAGCACTATCTGCTGCTCGTGGAGTGGGATTCCGTGGCGGCGCACACCGAGGGGTTCCGGGAGTCGGCGGCGTACGAGGAATGGAAAGCGCTCCTGCACCACTTCTACGAGCCGTTCCCGGTCGTCGAGCACTTCGTTCCGGTCGACGTCGATGGCGCGCGGGCAGAGTCGTCGTCCGGCGACACTGCCACCCCCGCGCACGCGGCGATCGCGCCCGAAGGAGTGTGACGATGAGCACGATCGACGACGAGCTCGCGGCGCTCCGGAGTCGCGCGTACGGGCCGGCAGCCGACATCTGGTCAGACCCGGCCGCGGTAGCGCGCTTGAAGGAACTGGAGGACGCCGCCCGCCAGGATGCGCTCCCCGGCACCCTGGAGATGCAGGAGCCGGCAGATGACCTCGAGGCGCTCTTCGGTGCGCCCGGATCGGCAACCGTTCCCTCCGGTACGCGCGAACCCGTGGTGCCGCCGCGCCCGCCCCTCCGCGCACCCGTGTCCGTGCCGGTGCAGGCGTCCGCATCCGGGTCCGCGGCCGTGGAGTCTCCCTTCTCCGCCGCGATCGGGCATGCGGCTCTCGCCGAGCCGAGCTCCGCCGGTCCGAACTCCACCGATCCCGTCTCCAGCGATCCGACCGCGAGCAGCCGCCGTGCGGCCCGCGCTGCGATCCGCACGACCGACCGCGCGGACCCTGCAGCCGAGCTCGCCGAGCCGGCAGATTCCGCCGAGCCCGCCGAGCCCGCCGAGCCGGCCGAGCCGCCGCCCGCCCCCGCGCTGAGTCCTCGCATCCGACGCGCGTGGGTCGCCAGCCTCGTCGCGGCGGTCGTGATCACGGCGGGTCTGACGGCGTGGCTGTTCCCCTTCGGTGTTCGGGACAGCGCGCACGTAGACGCGCGGCTGTCGGCGCAGCCCGGAGGCGGTGACTCCGCGGTCACCCGACAGCTCGAGCAGTTCGGGACGCAACGCGACATGACCGCGGCCAACGCGATCTACTTCGGCGAGTACAAGGGGCTCGGGGTCTACGCCGTCGGGGACTGCCTCTATACGGCGATCACCTCCGACAACGACGGAGAGGGGCCGGGGCTGTTTTCCTCCGGATGCGGCGTCGGCCCGTTGCCGGCCACGATGGATGTGTTCCTTCCGGATGAGTCCTCGAACACCCAGTACTACGGGGGCACCTACCCCGCGCAGTTGGCGGAGGAATTTCCGGATGGCGGCATCATCCGCTTCACGCGCAACGGCGACAACGTCCTGGTGACGGAGGCGAAGAACCCGGCGCCGACCGGAGAGCCGAGCTGAACCCGAACGGTACCGTTCAGCTGCGGAGGACGATGTTCTCGGGCTCTTCCCCGCGGAGCAGGTGATCGATCTGGCGGCGAACGAGTCGTGCGATGCGCGGCTGCATGGCCGTCGTCGCCCCACCCACGTGCGGGGCGATGAGAACCCCCGGAAGCGTCCACAGCGGGTGGCCTTCGGGCAGCGGTTCGGGGTCGGTCACGTCGAGTGCCGCACGGATGCGGCCGCGTCGCACGTGGTGCACGAGGGCGTCGGTGTCGATGAGCGGTCCGCGTCCGACGTTCACGATGAGCGCGCCGTCGGGGAGCGCGGCGAGTTCCGCATCCGAGATCACATGCCGGGTGCTGTCGGATCCGGGGAGCGCGATGAAAAGGATCTCGGTGTCGGCGAGCACCGTATGCAGATCGGTGAGGGCGGATACGGCGATGCCGTCCTCGACTCGCTCTCGGGATGCGACCGCCCGAAGCTCCACCTCGAAGGGGGCGAGTCGCGCGGCGATCGCCTTACCGACGCCGCCGTAGCCGAGCACGGTCACGCGGCGATCGGTGAGGCTCTCGGCGAAGACGGGCGTCCACGTGCGGTCGCGCGCGAAGTCATCGAGGTGGCGCTGCACCGCGAGCGCGAGCCCGACGGCGAGTTCGGCGGTCGACGTCTCGTGCACGGTCGCGGCGTTCGCGAAGACGACACCGGCGGGCAGGTGCTCGGCGGCATCCTCGTACCCGATCGACTGACTCTGCACGAGCCGGGTGCGAACGCCCGAGAGGTGCGTCATCACGCTCCGCGCGCTCATATACGGCGGCACCACCAGGTCGATGTTGTCGCGCGGCGCGCTCTGCTGCATATCCCAGACGATCACCTCGACCCCGTTCGGCAGAGGTTCGAGATCGGCGGCGAGTTCGGGCGAGGGGACGGTCACGACGAGGGTGCTCACCCCTCGACGCTAACCCCGCGGGGCGAATCGCGGTGCCGATTGCGGTTCGGTAATCGTCTCACCGGGATCGCTGGCGCGAACGACGACCTGACCCCCGGTGTGGGTAAAACGGAGGACCGCGTTGTCGCCGTGACGTTCGCGCAGCCGCGCCCACCTCACCCCGCTCCCTTCGCCGATCGTGATCTCCGCGAACGCCTCGAAGTCGTCGGCCGTGCATCCGCCCTGAAAGAAGTTGTCGATCTTGACCATGACGCAGTTGCCCGTAGGCGTGTCGCCGGTGCCAGGTGCATGACTGGTGACCACCGTGACGCCGAGGTAGTCCTCGAATCGCGTCACTTCGCCGTCGAAATCGTCGAGGTCCGGCGGAACTCCCAGTTCGCTCGCTTCAGACAGGGTCGCCACCACGGTGGGGTCGTACTGGAGGGCGGCAACGCTGATCGCCGCCCCAGCGACGCCCGCGATCAGCAGCGAGACGATCCAGGTCGCGATCGCACGGGGGCGTCGACGAGAAGCGGGTAAGACCGCGACGGATGCGGCGCTGCCGGCGGTCGCGCGCGTCAACGCATCCGCGCTCGCGTCCTCATCGGGGCGTCCCGAGTAAACTGGATGTGGTTCCGCTGTCGCACCCGGCGCGTGACCCTGACTCGTCGTCGGCTCGCCCGCGTCCGGGGCGACCACTGCCGAGTCACCTGCTGCCGACCTCCGGCGCGCGCGCCGTGTGGCCTCCAATTCTTGCAGGCGCGTCCGCGCGGCCGGGTCGTCGGCGATGTCCGGGTGGGGTCCATACGCGCGCTCGCGCAGCATCGCCAACTCATCATCCGGGGCGATGTTCACCCGCCCAGGATGTTCCACGATTATCGCCGCCCGCAACCCATCCCCGCCGCCCGCGCCTCGCCCCGCCGAGGCGGAGACGAGACGCGGGCGGCGGAACGCGGGCTCAGCCGGCGGCGACGGCGACCTCGTTCGGCTGCACGTCGAGCGTGGTCGTCGCGACGATCTCGCCGGTCGTGAGGTTCACGGCGTGCACCGCGTTCGCGGCGGGCTCGGTGACGTAGGCGATGTCGCCCGACACGACGATGGCCGGATGCGGATCCTGCCATTCGACCGGACCCTCCCAGGCGCCGATCACCGGGTACTCTGCGGTCAGGTCGCCGGTGGCCGGGTCGAGCACGTGGATCGCCCCGTCGGTGCCGAGGACGTACGCGAGGTCGCCCGGGCCGCGTGCGATATCGCGGAAGGTGTATTCGACGCCCTCCGGCAGCGACACGACGTCGAGGGTCTTCGCTTCCGTGTCGATCAGCGTGACGCGGGAGAGCAGGTAGCCCTCCGCATCCGGGTCGTCCTTGTAGTCGCCGACGACGAGCGGGCTCGTCTCGCTGACGTACGCGTTGCCCATGCGTCCGTAGGGCTGATCGGGTGACGCGAGCTTCGTGATCTCGCCGTCCCGGTAGATCAGTGCGCCGTTCTCGCAGCCGAACACGACGGCTTCGTTGGCGGCCGTGCCCTCGCCGTGCACGCCGGGGCAGTCGGCGCTGGTCGCGAGGACCGTGCCGTCCGCGCCCGTGACGGAGATCCCGGTGCGACCGTCGGCGTTTCCGACGGTCGTCAGAAAGGTGCCGTCCTCGAGCATGACCGAGACGCCGTGGTGCGCCTCGACGCCCGGCACCGTGGTGCTCGGCGGCAGCACGTCGTCGGCGTTCGCGAAATCGGACGTGTCGACGATCGTCGTGTCGCTCGTGCCGTCGGCGTACATGAGCGTCTTGCCGCCGTGACGCACGACGTGTCCGGGCGCCTCGGCGGCGAAGATCTGATCGGTGAGCGACGGGGCGGATGCGGCCGCCGCGCCCGTGTCGAGCACCTGGAACCCCTCGCTCATCATCACGAGAACGTGACTGCCGTCGCCGGCGGCGCTCAGCCGGGTGAACTCCTCGGACGGCAGATCGGCGACGGTGTCGAGGCTCGCACCGTCGAGCACGAGGATGCCGCCGGCGTAGCTGATCGCGAGACGTTCGACGCCGGCCGACGCATCCGCCGATGCGCTGTCGGTGGGGGTGCCGGATGCGGGGGAGCACGCGGCGAGTGCCGCGACGGCCGTGAGGCTCAGCGCGATCAGGCCCGCGCGGGCCAGGGGGGTGCGATGCATGGAGGGGGTGCTTCTTTCTCTCGGGGTGGCACCGACCCGGTGGGCCGGTGGCCGGGCTCAGGGGGAGAGCCCGGTGGCGATGCGCTCGGTGTTGACGCGCATCATGGTCAGGTAGTCGGGCGCACCGCCGTCGGCGTCGGTCAGCGACTCTGTGAAGAGCTCGACGACGGAGATGTCCACATCGGCCTCCTCTGCGAGAGCGCGGACGAGGCGGTCCGGCGATGAGGATTCGGCGAACACGGTCGTGACGCCCGCCTCCTCCACGGCCGACACGAGATCCGCGAGGTCCGACGCGCTCGGGGCCGCGAGCGTCGTGCCGCCGGGGATCACCGTGCCGACGATCCGGAACCCGAACCGGTCGGCGAGGTAGCCGAACACGTGATGGTTCGTCACGAGCGCCCGCCGTTCCGGGGGGATCCCGGCGAACGCCGTCGTCATCTCCGCGTCCAGGGCGGTGAGCTCGGCGCGGTAGGTCGCGACGGCTGCGGCGACCGCATCCGCATCCATCCCGTCGATCGCGATGAGGCGCGGTTCGAGCGCGTCGACGACGGCGATCATGCGTGCCGGGTCGGTCCAGAAGTGCGGGTCGGGGGTGCCCGCCGCATCTCCCGACGCGTACGGAAGCACCTCGATCGCGTCGCCGGCGACGAAGGACTCGACACCGGATGCGGCCGCGCCATCGAGGTGCTGCTGCAACCCCTCCTCGAGCCCGAGGCCGTTCGACACGACCAGATCCGCGCTCTGCAGCCGCGCCGCCTCCTGTGCGGAGATCTCGAACGAGTGCGGATCGGCGTTCGGCTTCATGAGCGTGACGACCTGCGCGTCATCGCCGACGAGCTCCGCCACGACGTCGCCCAGGATGTTGGTCGAGACGACGATGAGGGGGCGATCGTCGGATGCGGACCCGGCCGCGCATCCGGTGAGAGCGATCACGGTGAGGGCCGCCAGGGCGCCCACACTCCGCAGCATTCGGGTCGTGCTCATCGTCCGGTCTCCACGAGGTGGACGGGGGCGGTCGGGGTCACGAACGTGCGCGCGATTCGCGCGGCGTCGGCGTAGTCGATCTCGTACAGCAGCCGTTCGACGGGGGCGTTCAGGTAGGCGCGATGGTCGTCGGCGAGGAGGCGCACACCGGATGCCGAACCCGCGGCGATCGTGTCGGCGACGAGCGGTTCGGTGGCGGCGAGGAGAGCGCCGGACGCCCCATCGATGACGAGCACGCGTCCGTCGGCGCCCAGCCCGAGAACGTGCTCGGCTGCGTCATCCACCGCGGTGACGGTCAGGAGCGGAGCCGGTGCCGGCAGCACTCGCCACGAGCGTTCCCGGGTGTCGAGCAGCAGAATGCGTCCGGCGGCGTCGAGTCCCGCGACGGTCGGGCGACCCTCCCGGTTCGCGAAGCTCGTGACGGGACCCACTCCCTCGGGGTACGGGATGCGCTCGATGTGAACGGTGTCGGCCGTGACCGTCGCGAGCAGCGCGCCGTCTCGGCATCCGAGAACGGCGCCGACCCGCGTCGTGATCGTGCCGCGCGGGTCGACGCACGGCACGGTCGAATCGGCAACCGTGTCGCCGGTCGACTCATGCACGGTCACCGCACCGGCACCGTCGGTCACGAGCGCGAACGATCCGACGGGCACGACGTAGCCCGCGTGCGGAGTCGTGTTCAGCCGGAACGACTCGACGATCTCGCCCTTCGACAGCGCGGCCGTGTCGAGGAGCACGGCGGCGCCGGTCTCGGCGAAGAACAGCCCGATGCCCCCGGTCGTCGACGAGTTCGTGGTCGCCACCGCGACGGCGCCCGCATCCGGGACGGTGCCGAGAATCCGCGGTTCTGCGCGGTAGTAGTGGAAGTGGTCGACGTGATCCCAGGTCCACACGCCGCTGTCGACGATGCGCACACCGTCGCCCGCGGCGAAGAGGTAGCGACCGTCGCTGGCCGTGGTCGTGACCGAACCGATCCCGCCGATGTCGGTGGATTCTTCCGTCAGCAGATCGAGGTGGGCGACCGTGCCGGTCGGGTCGACGGTCATCAGGTGCAGCTGCGGTTCGCTCATCTCGGCCGCCCCGCTGACAGCGCCGTGGGTGTCGGTGCCGTCGGTGGGCGCGTCGGGGGCGCTCGCCGGTCCGGCGCAGGCCGTGAGAGTGAGGAGCGCGGCGGCGATCGTCGGGATCAGGATCGGATGCGGACGCACGGGGTCCTTTCGAGAGCGGGGCGGGAGTGCAGGCGCCGCGCTGCGCCGCGGACCGTCCACGACAGGGCGGCGATGGCGATGGCGACGGCGGCGACCCCGGCGCCCGCGGCGGTGCCGGCGTGCCACGACAGTGCGAGTCCGGTCGCGACGGCGGCGATGCCGAGAACGGCGGCGAGCAGCATCGTGGGCAGGATGCGGTGGGTCCACTGCCGAGCCGCGACGGCCGGGGCCAGCAGCAGACCCACGACGAGAAGTGATCCGACCGCCTGGTAGGACGCGACGACGGCGAGGGTGACGAGGCCGACCAGCGCACCGTTGGCGACCGCGGGTCGGAGCCCGAGCACGTGGGCGACCCGCACATCGAACGCCGCGGCGACGAGCGCCCGGTGCGCGAGCGCGGCGGCCCCGGTGCCGACGGCCGCCGCGGCGGCGAGGAGGGCGACGTCCGCCCAGGTGATGGCGAGGATGTCGCCGAACAGGATGGCGGTCGCGTCGGTGGCGAAACTGCCCGAATGCGAGATCACGATGACCCCGAGCGCCAGCATCGCCACGAAGAGCAGTCCGATGCTGGTGTCGTACGAGAGACGCCCACGGCGCTGCAGTGCGCCGATCCCCGCGCTCATGGCGACCGCGCTGAGCGCCGCGCCGACGAGTACCGGGAGCCCCCAGACCGTCGCGAGGGCGACGCCGGGCAGCATGCCGTGAGCGAGGGCCTCGCCGAGGAACGCCATGCCCCGGATGACGACCCAGGTGCCGACGACGCCGCACAGCACCGCGACGAGCGAGCCGCCGACAAGGGCGCGCTGCATGAAATCGACCTCGAGCGGGGCGAGCAAGGGGGGCATGGGAGTCGACCGTAACGTTAATGAGAATGGTTCTCAAATCGGTTAGGCTCGGATCATGCTGCTCGTCGACGACCTCTTGTGCGCCGCCCGATTGGACGGCGTCACCGTGACGATCGGGGACGCCAGGGTGCTGCATCCGCTCGATCTTCGCGTGCGTCGCGGGGTGCTCACCGTGATCTCCGGACCGAACGGGGCCGGCAAGACAACGCTGCTCGAGACCCTCGCGGGCGTTCGAAGGCCGACGGCGGGCACGGTCGATCGCGCGGGTGTCGCCGCGTTCGTGCCGCAGCGCACGGCGATTCCCGACACGCTGCCGCTCACGGTCGGCGAGGTCGCCGCGATGGGGACGTGGGGGCGACGAGGCCGCGCCGCGCCCCGCGCCCTATCCCGGTCCGCTCGTCGGACGGCGATCGAGCGGGCGCTCGATGCGCTCGATCTCGCCGCGCTGCGGAGGACTCCGTTCGCCGCGCTCTCGGGCGGGCAACGCCAGCGTGCGCTTATCGCGCAGGCCCTCGCCCGCCGCGCCGACCTCCTTCTGCTCGACGAGCCGACCACGGGCCTCGACGACGAGAGCGCCATCCGCATCGAACGGGCGATGGATGCGGAGCTCGCCCGCGGCGCGACGGTCGTCTGCGTCAGCCACGACGCGGCGCTCCGTGCACGCGCGCACGACACCGTCCGGATCGAGGACGGCCGCATCGTGCGCGCGGCGTCCTAGAACCGCGGGGTTCTAAAAACGCTGGGTTCTAGAACCGCCTCGGAGAAGCGAACCGACCGACGCGCGGACCCGGCTCAGACCGCGGCGTGCACCACGGCGGCGATCGCCGAGCGGAAGAACCCGAGACCGTCGATGCCCGAGCGCATGGCCAGGCTCGTGTCGGGACCGAAGCCCTCCTCGACCGCGTGCTCCGGATGCGGCATCAGCCCGAGCACGTTTCCGCTGGCATTCGTGACCCCCGCGATGTCATCGAGCGAGCCGTTCGGGTTCACACCGAGGTAGCGGAGCGCGACGAGGCCCTCTCCCTCGACGCGGGCGAGCGTCTCGGCATCCGCGATGTACCCGCCATCCGCGTTCTTCAGCGGGATGACGATCTCCTGGCCGGTGGCGAAGTCGCTCGTCCAGGCCGTGTCGGCGTTCTCGACGCGCAGGCGCTGGTCACGCCGGATGAACTGCTGGTGCGCGTTGCGGATGAGGCCCCCGGGGAGCAGGTGCGCTTCGACGAGCATCTGGAACCCGTTGCAGATGCCGAGAACCGGCATCCCCTTCGCGGCGGCGTCCTTGACCTCCGCCATGATCGGCGCGAGTGCCGCGATCGCGCCGGCACGCAGGTAGTCGCCGTAGCTGAAGCCGCCGGGGAGCACGAGGGCGTCGACGCCCTCGAGGTCGTGCGAACCGTGCCAGAGCGCGACCGGCTCGGCACCGGCGATGCGGATGGCGCGCTGCGCGTCGCGGTCGTCGAGGGAACCGGGGAAGGTGATGACGCCGATGCGGGCGGTCACTCGACCACCTCGATACCCACGACGTCTTCGATCACCGAGTTCGAGAGCACTTCGTCGGCGATCCGGCGGGCCTCGGCGAGCACGCTCTCATCGACCTCTCCGTCGACGGTCAGTTCGAAGCGCTTGCCGATCCGCACCTGCGAGAAGGCGTCGGTTCCCATGCGCGCGAGTGCGCCCGAGACGGCCTTCCCCTGCGGGTCCAGAAGTTCGGCCTTGGGCATGACGTCGACGACGATCGTGGGCATGAAACGCTCCGTGGGTGCGCGGTCGGGCGGGCGTTCCCATGCTACCGGCCGCGCCCGCCGTCGCCGCGTCGTGGCGCTTCGAGCCCGAATCCGGCGCATCCTCGATCACCCGCCCCGCGGGATGCTCCGTCTTCTAGGCTGTGGGCGTGAGCGCAGCGCAGGAAACCGGGCCGTTCTTCCATGGCACGACGGCAGATCTCCGGGTCGGCGACCTTCTGACGCCGGGGTTTCGATCCAACTACCGACCTGACGTCGTGATGAACCACATCTACTTCACCGCGCTTCGGGATGGAGCCGGGCTTTCGGCCGAGCTCGCCTCCGATCTTGCCCGCGACGCCCGTGCCCCGCGCGTCTATCTCGTGGAGCCCACCGGCGCCTTCGAAGACGACCCCAACGTCACCGACAAGAAGTTCCCGGGCAACCCCTCCCGTTCCTACCGCAGCGCCGCGCCGCTCCGTGTCGTCGGGGAGGTCACCGACTGGACGCCGCTGACTCCCGAGGCGCGGCAACAGTGGCGCAGTCGGATCGGGGAGCGTCCGCCGCACGAGCGCGGCGAGATCATCAACTGACCGGGACCGACTCGGCGAACGTCTCAGGCGGCGAGCAACGGTACGTGAGCTGAGGCTCGGCCGCGGAGCGTGACCGAACTGTGACGTCGCGCATTCATAGGAAATCCTTGACCTCGTGAGAGCGGTCCCATAGGTTGGCGTGAACCCGGGTTGGGAGCGCTCTCACGAGTCGTGAGGCGACACCGCATCCGGGTCACGAATCCCACACCACAAAGGAGTGACCTGTGCTTTCACGCGCCCTGCGACGCGTTGCCATCGTGGCAACCGCCGCTTCCACCACCGCTCTCGTCCTCGCCGGATGCTCCGGCGGAGGCGGCGACACCGCTGACGGATCGGATGGCGACGTCACGTTGACCGTGACGACCTTCGGCACCTTCGGATACGAAGACCTCTACACCGAGTACGAAGAGGCGAACCCCGGCGTCACGATCGAGGCGACCAACATCGACACCGGCGGCAACGCCCGCACCGACGCCTTCACGAAGATCGCCGCGGGGTCCGGCCTCTCCGATGTGGTCGCCCTCGAAGAGGGATGGCTCGGCGCCATCATGGAGGTCTCCGACCAGTTCGTCGACCTGAAGGACTACGGGATCGAAGACCGCAAGGACGACTGGGTCCCGTGGAAGTACGACCAGGGCACCGACGCACAGGGCCGGGTCATCGGCTACGGCACCGACATCGGCCCGGAGGGGCTCTGCTACAACAAGCCCGCGTTCGAGGCGGCCGGACTCCCGACCGACCGCGCAGAGGTCGCGGCGCTGTTCGACGGCGACTGGGAGAACTACTTCGACATCGGCCGCGAGTACCACGAGGCCACCGGTAAGGCCTTCTACGACCACTCCGGGTTCGTGTGGAACGCGATGGTGAACCAGCTCGAGGAGGGCTACTACACCAAGGACGGCGAGCTGAACGTCGCCGACAACCCCGAGCTCAAGGAGCGCTTCGAGCTTCTCGGAGCGGCCACCGAAGACGGACTGTCTGCGGCGCAGGCCGCATGGGACTGGAACAAGGGCGAGTCGTTCCTCGACGGCACCTTCGCCACGTTCGTCTGCCCCGGATGGATGCTCGGCACCATGCAGGGCGCGATCGAAGGCGCGGGCGGCACCGCCGACAACGGCTGGGACTTCGCCGACGTCTTCCCCGGTGGCCCGGCGAACTGGGGCGGCGCATTCCTCGCCGTGTCGGAGAGCTCGGAGCACAAGGAAGCCGCAGCGAAGCTCGCCGACTGGCTGACGCAGCCGGAGCAGCAGGTCAAGCAGTCCGCCGCGGCGAACAACTTCCCCAGCACCGTCGAAGCGCAGGAGACCCTGGCCGCGGAGGCAACGCCGAACGAGTTCTTCAGCGGAGCCCCGACCGGCGCGATCCTGGCCGAGCGCGCCAAGGGCGTCGTCGCCCAGTTCAAGGGCCCGGATGACTCGGTCATCCAGGAGAACGTCTTCGGTCCCGCGCTGAAGTCCCTCGACCTCGGCGAGGCCGACACGCAGGCCGCGTGGCAGAAGGCCCAGGACCTCCTCGGAGAACTGGTCGGCTGATCCGTTGCGACGGTCGGGGTCTGCGCGAAAAGGCAGGCCCCGACCGCCGCTCAGTGAGAGGACTCACATGACCGCGACATTGCCGTCGGTGGATGCGTCATCCGCCGCTCCGTCCGCACGCCGACCTGCAACCCCCGAACGCCCCGCCTGGCGCACGCGCCTGTCGCGCGCCGACTACCGAGGCGCCCCGTATCTCTACGTCGCGCCGTTCTTCCTGCTCTTCGGACTCGTGGGGCTGTTCCCCCTCGTCTACACGCTCGTCGTCTCGCTCTACGAGTGGGATCTCTTGAAGGGCCAGGGCGAGTTCGTCGGCTTCGGCAACTTCGTCGAGATCCTCGGCGACGGGATGTTCTGGAACTCGGTGTCGAACACGATCAGCATCTTCCTGCTGTCCTCGGTGCCGCAGCTGGCGGTCGCCCTCGTCGTGGCGTACCTCCTCGACCGCGGACTGCGCGCCCCCACCTTCTGGCGGATGAGCGTGCTGGTGCCGTTCGTCGTCACCCCCGTGGCGACCGCCCTGATCTTCTCCAGCATCTTCAGCGACGCCGACGGGCTGGTCAACAACATCCTGAACGTCTTTGGCATCGCCGATCAGGCCTGGAAACAGGACCGCTTCCTCAGCCACCTGGCGATCGCCACGATGGTGAACTTCCGCTGGACGGGCTACAACGCGCTGATCCTGCTCGCCGCGATGCAGGCGGTACCGCGCGACCTGTACGAATCCGCCGCCATCGACGGCGCCGGCCCGGTCCGCCGTTTCTTCAGCATCACGATCCCCACCATCCGGCCCACGCTGATCTTCGTGATCATCACGGCCACGATCGGTGGACTGCAGATCTTCGCCGAACCACGGTTGTTCGACGTCTCGACCGCCGGCGGCATCGGCGGCAGCGATCGGCAGTTCCAAACGACCGTGCTGTTCATGTGGGAGCTCGCGTTCTTCCGTCGGAACTTCGGTGAAGCATCCGCCGTGGCCTGGCTCCTGTTCCTCCTCATCGTCGGGTTCGGTCTCGTGAACTTCCTGATCGCGCGCCGCATCTCGACAACCGACTCCCGGCGCGCCGCGAAAGCGCGCCGCGCCCGAACCCGCGGAGGCGACGCATGAGCATCAGCATCCCCGAACCCCTTCCCGCCCAGCAGGTCGACACCGTCGAACCCGATCCGCCGCGGTCGCCGCGACGGCGTCGGCCCCGAGAGACCGGCAGCGCCGGCATCGGCAGCCGTCCGGGATTTCTCACCTACGGGCTGCTCGCCGCGTTCATCATCGGCAGTGTCTACCCGCTCTGGTGGTCGTTCGTCATCGGCAGCGGCACCAACGCGACCCGCAGCGAGACCGTTCCGCTCATCCCCGGCGGCAACTTCCTCTCGAACGCCGCGAAGGTGCTCGACGCCATCCCGTTCTGGCTGGCGCTCGGCAACTCCGTCGTGATCTCGGCCATCATCACGGTGTCGGTCGTCTCGTTCGCCACGATCGCGGGCTACGCGTTCGCGAAGCTCCGGTTCCGCGGACGCGACGGCCTGATGCTGTTCGTCATCGCGACGATGGCCATCCCGACCCAGCTCGGCATCATCCCGCTCTTCATGGTGATGCGCCAGCTCGGCTGGACCGGCACCATCGGGGCGGTTATCGTCCCGACGCTCGTGACGGCGTTCGGTGTCTTCTTCATGCGGCAGTACCTGGTGGATGTGATCCCCGACGAACTGATCGAAGCCGCACGCGTGGACGGCGCCAGCCAGTTCCGCACCTTCCTCACTGTCGGCGTGCCCGCGGCCCGGCCCGCCATGGCGATCCTCGGCCTCTTCACCTTCATGACGGCGTGGACCGACTACCTGTGGCCGCTCATCGTGCTGAGCCCCTCGAACCCCACCCTGCAGACGGCGCTCAGCCAATTGCAGTCGGGCTACTACATTGATTACTCGATCGTGCTCACCGGTGCCGTCATGGCCACCATCCCGCTCCTGGTGCTGTTCATCGTCGCGGGGAAGCAGCTCATCTCCGGGATCATGGCCGGCGCTGTGAAGGGGTGACGGGCGGTATCGACACCATGATCTCCGCACTTCGAGAGGACCTCCGTTCCATGCCGCACACCAGTTCCCCCCGGTCATTCCCCCAGGACTTCCTCTTCGGAGCCGCGACCGCCGCGTACCAGATCGAGGGTGCCGCCCACGAAGACGGACGCACCGACTCGATCTGGGACGCGTTCGCCCGCGTCCCCGGCGCCGTCATCAACGGCGACAACGGCGACGTCGCCTGCGACCACTACCACCGCTACGGCGACGACGTGGCCCTGATGAAGTCCCTCGGGCTGCAGACCTACCGGTTCTCGACCTCGTGGGCGCGCGTGCGCCCGGACGGCGGGGCGCTGAACCCGAAGGGTGTGGACTTCTACAAGCGCCTGGTCGACGAGCTGCTGGATGCGGACATCCTGCCGTGGCTGACGCTGTACCACTGGGACCTGCCGCAGGCGCTGGAGGAGCGCGGCGGATGGACGAACCGCGACACCGCCGACCGGTTCACGGAGTACGCGCTCGACATGCACGACGCGCTCGGCGACCGGGTGGGCGTGTGGACGACCCTCAACGAGCCGTGGTGCTCGTCGTTCCTGAGCTACACCGCGGGCGTGCACGCGCCGGGGCACTACTCGCCGACGGAGGGCGTGCTCGCGGCGCACCACCTGCTCCTCGGTCACGGTCAGACGATCCGGGCGCTGCGGGCGCGCGACGAGAACCTCAACCTCGGTCTGACGCTGAACCTGACCGTCGCCGACCCGGTCGACCCGGAGAACGCCGCCGACGTCGACGCCGCGCGCCGCATCGACGGTCAGTTCAACCGGTGGTTCCTCGACCCGGTGTTCCGGGGGGAGTACCCGGCCGACATCCTCTCGGACTTCGCGACCCACATTCCGGATGCGGCCGCCGCCCTCGAGCAGGCGATCCGCCCCGGTGATCTCGACATCATCTCCACGCCGATCGACACGCTGGGCGTCAACTACTACCACGGCGAGTACGTCGGCGGTGCGCCGCCCGCGCACCCGCCCATGGGCGGCGACGCCCCGACCGACCGCCGGGGCGAGTCGGCGTTCCCCGTGTGGCACGACCTCTATTGGCACGATCGTGGCCTGCCGCGCACCTCGATGCACTGGGAGGTCGACGCGCCCACCCTCACCCGCCTGCTGTCGCGGGTGTCGAGCGAATACTCGGACGCCGCCGGCACGCGCTTGTTCGTGACCGAGAACGGCGCCGCGTTCGACGACGAGGCCGTGGTCGAGGACGGCGAGACGCACGTGCACGACAGTCACCGCGCGCACTTCCTCAGCGCGCACCTGACGGCGATCCTCGACGCGATCGACGCCGGGGTCGACGTCGGGGGCTACTTCTACTGGTCGTTCCTCGACAACTACGAGTGGGCGTGGGGGTACGAGAAGCGCTTCGGGATCGTGCGCGTCGACTACGAGACGCAGGAGCGCATTCTCAAAGACAGTGCACACGGATACCGCCGCATCATCGACGCTCGCGCGTTGTAGTCTCGGCTGACGCTCCCCCGTACCGCGGGGGAGCGTGGTGCGCACCCCCGCCATCCGCCCCTCCGGGCTCCGGATGCTGCGGCGGCGCGGGGGAGAAGGAGTCATCATGGCCGGATCGGTGACGATCGAGGAAGTCGCTCGGGTCGCGGGCGTCTCACGATCGACCGTGTCGCGGGTGGTCAACGGGTCGACCGCGGTCAGTCCGGAGGCACTCGACGCCGTCCGGCAGGCGATCGATTCGCTGAACTACGTGCCCAACCGCGCGGCACGATCGCTGGCGAGCAGCCGCACCCTCGCGGTCGCCGTGATCGTGCCCGAAGACGTGCACCGCTTCTTCGGTGACCCGTTCTTCGCCTCGATCATCGCGGGCATCAACGCGACGATCTCCGCATCCGACTACGTGCTGACCCTCGCCATCGCGAGCAACGATCCCGACGACAAGATGATCGGCTACGTGCGCAGCGGCGCCGTCGACGGGGCGATCATCGTGTCGCACCACGAGGGCGACACGTTCGTCGACCGCATCGCCGCGTCGGTGCCCGTCGTGTTCGGCGGCCGCCCGACCTCGCTGACGACCGAGACCTACTTCGTCGACGTCGACAACGTGCGCGGTGCGCGCGACGCCGTCGAGTACCTGCTCGGCCAGGGCCATCGGTCGATCGCGACGATCACCGGACCCCACACGATGGTCGCGAGCAACGACCGCCTCGACGGCTATCGGCAGGCGCTCGCCGCCGCGGGCGTGACGCCGGGCATGATCGCCGACGGCGACTTCACTATCCAGGGCGGAGCGGCCGCGATGCGCAGCATCCTGGCCCAGAGCACTCCGGATGCGGTGTTCG
Source organism: Microbacterium sp. cx-59 (assembly GCF_020805625.1). NCBI lineage: Bacteria > Bacillati > Actinomycetota > Actinomycetes > Micrococcales > Microbacteriaceae > Microbacterium > Microbacterium sp. cx-59. The sequence continues at coordinate 422,335 of NZ_JAJHGO010000007.1, read as the reverse complement.
TCGCGAGCGACCTGATGGCCCGCGGCGCGCTGGGCGTGCTCGAGTCGGCGGGGCTCCGCGTGCCCGATGACGTCGCGGTCGTCGGATACGACGACTCGCTGCTCGCGACCAGCGCCGCGCCGATGCTCACCACGATGCGCCAGCCGTCGTTCGATCAGGGCAAGCGGATGGCGCAGGTGCTGCTCGAGCGCCTCGAGGGCCACGAGCCTCCCCACGCCACGGTCATGCCGACCGAGCTGATCGTCCGCGACTCCGCTTGAGCCCGGGTGGCGGCTGCGTGCCGCCCGCCCGGCTGCGTGTCGCCTGCCCGGCTGTGTGCCGCCCGCCCGGTTGCGTGCCGCCCGCCCAACCGGCCCGTGCGCCCGCCCGGCTGTGTGCCGCCCTTCCCTCTGGGTTTGGGGCACATTCCTGCGTTTGGGGCGCGAATATTGCGCCCCAAACGAAGAATCGTGCCCCAAACCCGCGCCTCGGTGGGTGCGGTGCCGCCAGGGGTCAGGTCGGGTCGCCGCCGAGCGGACCGACGGCGGGGATGGGGCCGCCATCGTCCGCGCCGGTCTTCCGCCATCGGGCGATCGCGTTGCCGAGGTGGTAGATCACGAGCGCGGCAGCGGAGGCGAGCACGATCGCGCCGAGTTCGAACGCGCCCCAGCTCATCGTGAATCCGGCGACTGCCATGACGAGCGCGACGGCGGCGGTGTACTGGTTCACCGGGCGCGAGAAGTCGACGCGGTTGTCGACCCAGATCTTGATGCCGATGATGCCGATCAGGCCGTAGAGCGCGGTGGTCGCCCCACCCAGCACGCCGGCGGGGATCGAGTTGAAGACCGCCCCGACCTTGGGCGAGAGGCTGAGCAGCACCGCCACGACGCCCGCGACCCAGTACGCGGCCGTCGAGTACACGCGGGTCGCGGCCATGACGCCGATGTTCTCGCCGTACGTCGTGGTGCCCGATCCGCCGAACATGCCCGCGACCGTCGTCGAGACGCCGTCGGCGATCAGCGCCCGGCCGGTCGACCGGTTGGCGGAGGCATCCGTCATCGTGGCGACTCCGCGCACGTGCCCGACGTTCTCGGCGATCAGCACCAGCACGACGGGCAGGAACATCGCGATGGCCGACCACGTACCCGGCTCGGTGAAGTTCGCGAGCTCGAACGTCGGGAGGCCGACCCACGCCGCATCCGCGACCGAACTGAAGTCGAGCTGGCCGAGGACGGCGGCGGTGACGTAGCCGACCACGACGCCGAGGAAGATCGAGATGCGGCCGAGGAACCCGCGGAACAGCACGCTGAACAGGATGATCGACTCGAGCGTGATGCCGGCCACGACCGGACCCTGCTGGAAATTGCCCCACGCGGCGGGCGCGAGGTTGAAGCCGATCAGCGCGACGATCGCGCCGGCGACCACCGGGGGCATCAGACGGTCGATCCAGCCGAGACCGGCGACCTGCACGACGACACCGACGAGTGCCAGCAGGATGCCGACGGCCACGATGCCGGCGAGCGCCGAACCCATGCCGGCGCTCGCTGTGGCCGCCGTCACGGGCGCGATGAAGGCGAACGACGATCCGAGGTAGCTCGGCAGCTTGTTCTTCGTGATGACCAGGAAGAGCAGCGTGCCGATGCCCGAGAACAGCAGGGTGGTCGAGACAGGGAACCCCGTGATCGTCGGCACCAGGAAGGTCGCGCCGAACATCGCGACGACGTGCTGCGCGCCGATCGCGATGGTCGCCGGCCAGTTCAGGCGTTCGTCGGGTCTGACGACCGCGCCCGGTGCGACGGTCCGGCCGTTGCCGTGCAGTTTCCAGATGGGCATGGTGCTCCTTTGTCGTCGCGGGCGAGGCATCCGCACTCACCGCGGGCCTCGCCTATTCTCCGCGGGCCCCGCCTATTCTCCGCGAGACGGGATCTGTGCGCCGAGACTGCGGGTTTACCCCACTGTCTCGGCGCGAAGATCCCGTCTCGCGGACGTGGGGCGGATGCGGGTTACGGGCCCGGATGCGGCGCGCGAGCGGATGCGGCGGGCGTCGGGTCAGGCGGTGAGGCGCTGCAGCAGCTCGGCGTAGCGGGCGGCCGTGCGAGCGACGACATCGTCGGGCAGCGCGGGCGGGGTGCCTTCTTTCTCCGGCCAGGCTGCAGCGAGCCAGTCGCGCACGATCTGCTTGTCGAAGCTCGCCATCCGCGACTCGGGCGTCGTTCCCTCGGCCCACGCGGCGGCGTCCCAGTACCGCGACGAATCCGGCGTGAGCACCTCGTCGGCGAGCGTCAGGACGCCATCCGCGTCGATGCCGAACTCGAACTTCGTGTCGGCGAGGATCAGACCCCGCTTCTCCGCGGTCGCCGCGGCGCGCGCGTAGATCTCCAGCGACAGGTCGCGCAGCTCCGCCGCGCGTTCGGCGCCGACCAGCTCGACGGTCTGCGCGAACGAGATGTTCTCGTCGTGCTCGCCCATCGGAGCCTTGTACGCGGGCGTGAAGATCGGCTCCGGAAGACGGTCGCCGTTACCGAGACCCTCGACGAGCCGGATGCCGCACACCGTCCCGCTCTCCTGGTACTCGGCCCAGCCCGAACCTGTCAGGTATCCGCGTACGACGCATTCCACCGGCAGCATATTCAGATTGCGCACCACCATCGCGCGCCCCGAGACCGCATCCGGGATCAGCGAGTACGCCTCGGCGGCGTCGTCGGCGGACGCGCTGAGCCGGTGGTCGGCAGCCAAGTGATTCGGGATGCGGCGGCCACCGTCGGCGCCGGCGAGCCGGTCGAACCACCAGAGGCTCAGCGTGGTCAGCAGCTCGCCCTTGCCGGGAACCCCCGGCTCGAGCACGTGGTCGAACGCGCTCACCCGGTCACTCGCGACGACCAGCATCCGGCCGGGGGTGGCGCGGGGATCATCCGACGCACCGGCATCCGACGCCCGCGCATTCGACGCCCCCGGATCCGACGCCCCCGCATCAGACGCACCGGCACTCGACGCACCGGCACCGCCCGCGTCCGCGTCGTCGCCGGATACGTACAGGTCGCGCACCTTGCCGGAATAGACGTGGTGCCAGCCGGGAAGAGAGAGAGCGTCGGTCACCCGCCCATTATCGCGAGAATGCGCAGCGAAGAAGCGCTATAGTCCATCTGGACTAGTTCATGAGGAGTACCTGTGCCCACCCCGACCCCGCATCTCACGCCGCTCAGCGTCATGCTGCTCGCGTTGCTGCGCGAAGACGACATGCATCCGTACGAGATGATCCGGCTGATGCGCATCCGACGCGATGACCGCATCATCCCCCTCACGAACGGCACGATCTACCACACGGTCGAGCGCCTCGAGCGGGCGGGGCTCGTCACCGAGGTCGGCGTGGATCGTGACGGCAATCGCCCCGAACGAACGACGTACGCATTGACGGACGCGGGTTCTGCCGCGGTCGAAGCGTGGGTGCGACACGAACTGCCGCGCATCGATCGCCCCCTGGAGTTCCGGGTCGCGCTGTCGGAGGCCCACGAGCTCGACCGCGCGACGGTCGCACAGCTGCTCACCGAACGCCGCGACGGGCTCGAGGCCGACGCGGCGCGGTTGCAGAACGAGGTCGACACCTCGCGCCGCGGCGGAACCCCCGAGCAATACCTCATCGAGGTGGATCGTCATCTGGCGCTCGCCGCCGCCGATATTTCCTGGCTCGACGCCTTCCTGGTGCGCCTGCAGAACCCCGATCTCGCGTGGGGCGCCGACCCGTCGGCATCCCGCAGCGACCGTTATCTCTCGCAACGAAAGGCCGCACGGCTATGACATCCCCCACCGCCCCCGGCACCAGCTCGGCTCCCACCGGCAGCCGGCCGGAACGCAGTCCGTGGCCCGCTCTGTGGGCCCTCGTGATCGGGTTCTTCATGATCCTGGTCGACACCACGATCGTCTCGGTCGCCAATCCCGCGATCAAGGCGGCGCTCGACCCGGCCACGGCCAACCTCGACAATGTGGTGTGGGTCACGAGCGCGTACCTGCTCGCCTACGCGGTTCCGCTGCTGATCACGGGTCGGCTCGGTGACCGCTTCGGTCCCAAGAACATCTACCTGATCGGCCTCGCGATCTTCACGATCGCGTCGATCGGATGCGGACTGTCGGGCTCGCTCGGCATGCTGATCGCGATGCGGGCCGTGCAGGGTCTCGGCGCCGCGCTGATGACGCCGCAGACCATGGCGGTCATCACGCGGACGTTCCCGCCCCAGCATCGCGGCGCCGCCATGGGCTTGTGGGGGGCGACGTCGGGCGTCGCGATGCTCGTCGGTCCCTTGGCCGGCGGACTCCTCGTCGACGGACTCGGCTGGCAGTGGATCTTCTTCGTCAACGTGCCCGTGGGTGTTATCGGGTTCGTGCTGGCGTGGATTCTCGTGCCGAAGCTCGCGACGCATCCGCATCGCTTCGACTTGGTCGGCGTCGTCCTGAGCGCCACAGCGATGTTCCTCATCGTGTTCGGCCTGCAGGAGGGCGAACACTACGACTGGGGCCAGATCTGGGGACCGATCACGATCTGGATGCTGATCGGTGCGGGCGTCGTCGTGCTGGCGATCTTCATCTGGCAGCAGTTCCACACGCGCAGCGAGCCGCTCGTGCCGATGTCGCTCTTCCGCGACCGCAACTTCTCGGTGTCGAGTCTCGCGATCTCCACGGTGGGCTTCACGGTCACGTCGATGACGCTGCCGTTGATGTTCTTCCTGCAGCTCGCGCGCGGCCTGTCGCCGACCGAGTCGGCGCTGCTGCTGGTGCCGATGGCGATCGCGGCGGGCATCCTCTCGCCGATCGCGGGCCGCATCCTGGACCGCACCGACCCGCGATACCTGCTCGTTCCCGGCATGCTGGCGGTCGCCGGAGCGCTCGTCTGGTACTCGGCGCTGCTGCGCGTCGATACTCCGGTCTGGATGTTCCTGCTGCCCTCGGCGCTGCTCGGCATCGGGCAGGCGGGAATGTGGGGGCCGCTGGCCACGACCGCCACCCGCAACCTCGCGCCGCAGCAGGCCGGCGCGGGCGCGGGCATCTACAACACGACCCGCACGATCGGCTCGGTGCTCGGGTCGGCGGCGATCGCGGTGCTCATGCAGAGCCGCCTCGAGGCCAACCTGCCCGGAGCGTCCGGAGGCGCGTCGGAGTTCGCGGGCGGAACGCTCCCGGATGCGGTCGCCGGCTCCTTCTCGTCGGCGATGGCGCAGTCGATCCTGCTGCCCGCGGCGGTGATGCTCGTCGGCGTCGTGTCGGTGCTGTTCCTCCGCCGCACCCCCACCCGCTGATCCCGCCCCGCTGATCCCGCCCCCGCTGTTCCCGCCCTGCGATGACCGCGAGACTGCATTCGGGCAACGAGACGTTGGTCGGGAGCCGACGTCTCGCCGCGACACTGCTGTCTCGCGGCCGATCGCAGGCGGGACGGTAGGCGAGGGGTGGCGATCCCGCAAGCCGGGGGACGAGCGGATACGGCGCTGCGTACCGTGGCCCGCATGGCTCACGCACACTCGATCCCCCGCACCTTCGTGCTGCTCGGTGCCGTAGCCCTCGCGGGCCTCGGCCTCACGGCGTGCGCGCCGGAGGCCGCGCCGACCGCGACCGCGACCGCATCCGCATCCGCATCCGCATCCGCATCCCCGACCGGGTCGTCGGAAGCCTCGCCTGCGCCGACCGATGCGGCCGCGAGCCTCGACTGGCCCGACACTGCGCTCGCGCCACAGATCGGCGTCGCGCTGTTCAACCCGCCGGGTTCCGACCCCGCGATCTCCACCGGCCAGTCCATCGCCGGCCCGGCATTGGCGGAGGCGGGGCGCACCATCCGCATCACGGCGGAGTGCGCCGGGTCCCGGATGCAGTACGAACTCCGCTCGGCGCAGGCCGGCGAGGAGCAGCGCGTCCTCTTTACAGACACCGTCGCCTGCGGCACGCCGTCGACCGCGACCTTTACGGGCCTCAGTTACTCCGGACCGGTGCAGCTCGCCATCACCGACGCGAACTTCGCGGATGCCGGATGGGTGCAGGCCGTCCTCGTCCCGTAGCGCGCACGGTGCACCCCAGGCCCGCCCCACGCCGCCCCGCGCGTCAGCCGGTGACGGCCCGGGCGGCGATGTCGGTGCGGAACTGCCCGCCGTCGAGGCCGATCTCCGCCAGCGCGCGGTAGGCGCGGTCGCGGGCGTCGGCGGCGTCCGCGCCGATGCCGACGACGCTCAGCACGCGGCCACCCGTGGCGATCAGGGCGTCGCCGTCGGTGGTGGTCGCGGCGTGCGCGACGTGCGTGCCGGGCACGGCGGATGCCGCATCCACCCCGGTGAGCACGCGGCCCGTCAGGGGCGCCGCGGGGTATCCCTCGCTCGCGAGCACCACGGTCACGGCCGTCTCCGCGGTGAATCGGGGGCGGGGTTCGTCTTCGAGGGTGCCGGATGCGGCGGCCAGCAGCAGCTGCGACAGCGGATCGATGAGCCGCGGCAGCACGACCTGCGTCTCGGGGTCGCCGAAGCGCGCGTTGAACTCGATCACCTTCACGCCGCGGTCGGTCAGGATCAGGCCCGCGTACAGCAGGCCGATGAACGGGGTGCCCTCCGCATCCAGGTGCCGGATGACGGGCTCCGCGACCTCGCGGGTGACCTGGTCGACGAATGCCTCTTCGCTGCCGAATCGATCGGCGAGCCAGGGGAGAGGCGAGTACGCGCCCATGCCGCCGGTGTTGGGGCCGGCGTCGCCGTCGGCGAGGCGCTTGAAGTCCTGTGCGGGGCTGAGCGGGCGCACCGTGTCGCCGTCGCTGACGAAGAAGAGCGACACCTCGGGGCCGGCGAGGAACTCCTCCACGAGCACCGGGCCCGTCGTCAGGTACGTGGCGGCGTGGGCGAGCGCAGCGTCGCGGTCATCGGTCACGATGACGCCCTTGCCGGCGGCGAGACCGTCGGCCTTGACGACGTGCGGTGCGCCCAGATCGTCGAGGGCAGCCGCCACCTCGTCGAGCGTGAGCGCCCGGCGTGCGCGGCCCGTCGGCACGCCGGCCGCTTCCATGACGCGCTTCGCGAAGGCCTTCGAGCCCTCCAGCTGGGCGGCGGCGCGACCGGGGCCGAACACCGGGATGCCTTGCGCCCGGAGTCGATCCGCGACGCCCGCGACGAGGGGGGCTTCGGGGCCGATGACGACCAGGTCGACCGCGTTCGCGTGGGCGAAGCCCGTGACCGCACCGGGATCGTTCTGATCGAGGTCGACGAGTGTCGCGTCGCGACCGATGCCCGCGTTTCCCGGCGCGGCGAACAGCTCGTGAGGCGCCGCCTCCGCACGGAGCGCGAGGATGATGGCGTGCTCGCGCGCGCCCGAACCGAGGACCAGGATTCTCACCCGCACAGCCTACCGACGGGCCATCGTTCGCGCCGGTGGCCGGCGCGTGCGCGGCACAACTCCTCCACCTTCGGCCCTCCGGCGCGTATGGGGCGGGTTCGGGCCAGGATTGGAGGAGTTGTGCGACGAGTACCGTGGTGACATGGCCCGCCGCATCTCCACCGAAGAGGGACGAGCGGCGCTCGCCGGCGTCTCCGCGGCCGAGAACCCGAGTCGCACCGATCTCGCCACCGCCGTGCGTTACCTGCTGCAGCTGCTGGTCGAGAAGGCGCCCGGCCATACGGTCGAGGTGCGGGTTCCTCCTTTCGGCGCGGTGCAGGTCATCGAAGGCCCGCGGCACACCCGCGGCACGCCCCCGAACGTCGTCGAGACGGATGAGCGCACGTGGATCGCGGTCGCGACGGGTGCCGAGCAGTGGGCGGATGCGGCGTCGGCCGGTCGCATCGTGGCCTCGGGCACGCGCGCCGACATCTCCGATCTGCTGCCGCTGCGCCCGTGACGCGTCGAGCCCGTCGCGGGTAACACGTTCGACGTTCGGGTTTGGCGGGCGAACTCGCGTGGCCTAACGTAGAAAAGGTTAGGCTTTCCTAACCAACCCGCGCCGGAGTCATCTTGACGTCTCCGCGACCGCCCCGACGGTCAGCGCCGGGTGCCACGCCACTGCTCGCCGAGAGGTGCCCGCCCGTGTCACAGCGCTCTGTCCGCCCCCGTTCGTCCGCCCGCGCGGGATGGACGGCCGCACTCGCGCTGGCACTCGCGCCGATGGCACTGACCGGGGCTGCCGCCCCGGCGATCGCGGCCGTCCCGACTGTCGCTGACGCCAATGCCGCCGCCTCGAGCGCCGCTGTCTCGAGCGCCGCAGCGACCCCCGCCGCGTCATGCACGATCACCGCGGGCACCCTGACGTGGGGTTTCAAGGAGTCGTTCCGCTCCTATATCTCCGGCACGATCGCGAAGGGCGCCTGGGAACCGACCGGCGGCGCCACCTACGAGACCCCGAACTTCGGATGGTCGGCGGCCACGGGGGAGTTCGATCCCGCGACCCTCGTCGGTGACGTCCACTACGCGGGCGGGGTGCACTTCACGGGGCACAACGGACTCCTCGACACCACCATCGCGAACCCGACTCTGCGCTTCGCCGCCGACGGCTCGGGTGCCCTCCTTCTCGACATCACGTCGCTCAGCATGGACGATGCGATGGCCGGCAACACCGAGAACGTGGCCTCTCTCGCGCAGGTGCCGATCGTGTCGCTCGACCTGGCCGCCGCGCCGCTCCAGTCGTCGGGCGACTCGCTCACCGTGACCGGCACGGCGGTGCCGACGACGATGACGGCCGAGGGCTTCGCTGCGTTCGGAAGCTACGACGCCGGCACCCCGTTCGACCCGGTGACCTTCTCGTTCACGGTCGAGTGCCCCGAACCCGAGCCGACGTCGGAACCGACCGCGGAGGCATCCGCCGCGACCACGCCGACCCCGGTCGCGGCCTCCGCAGACGGCCCCGCCGACCTCTCGTGGATCCCCTGGCTCGGTGGCGGTATCCTCGCGGCGGCCGTCATCGTCTGGGTCGTGCTGCGGCGCCGCACCTCCGGCGCGACCGGTGCTGAGACGGGCCCCGCCAGCGCGGGCGACCCCGCGGGCCCCGCCAGCGCGGGCGACAACGCCGCCCCCGCCAGCGCGGGCGACAACGCCGCCCCCTCCAACGCGGGCGACAACGCCGCCCCCTCCGGCGCAGACGCCCCCGCGACCCCGGACGACCCGCGCACTCCGGACGGTTCCGCGTGAGACGCCGCATCCGCCTCGCGGCCGCTCTGGCGCTGGCAGCCCTCGCGCTGTCGGGGTGCGCCGGGGTGACGCCGGCTCCGACGGCGAGCTCGGTCGTCGCCGATGCGAGCACGCCGCTGTCTGCGCTCGATCTCGTCGACGACCCGCGTGGGTACGTCGGCGAGTCGACGGCCGTGATGGCGGATGCGGGCATCGATCCGGTCGCGGATGACCCCGCGCAGGCGCTGCCCGCGACGGTCGTCTCACACGATTCCGCGGGTGACTCCTCGGTCACGGTCGACGACACGTCTCGCGTCGTGGCGATGGACCTGTCGGGCTCGATCGCGGCGACGGTCTGGGGGCTCGGGTTCGGCGACACCCTCGTCGGCGTCGATCAGGCCGTCACCTTCCCGGGCACAGAAGACATCCCGGTCGTGACGTCGGGCGGGCACACGGTGAACGCCGAATCGGTCATCGCCCTGCGGCCGACGCTCGTGCTCACGGACGGCAGCATCGGCCCCCGCGACGTCGTCGAGCAGTTGCGCGACGTGGGCATCACGGTCGTCTTCGTCGCGAACGAGCCGTCGTTCGCCGGCGCCGCGCAGCTGGCGCACGACGTGGCGGCGGTCTACGGCGCTCCGGATGCGGGCACCCTGCTGGCCGATCGCGTTGAGGCGGACGTCGACGCGAAGATCGCCGAGATCGCGGCCATCGCACCGCGCGAGGACGGCGAGAAGCTGCGGATGCTGTTCCTCTACCTCCGCGGCAGCGCGGGGGTCTACTACCTCTTCGGCGAGGAATCGGGCGCCGACCAGCTCATCGAGGGCCTCGGCGGGATCGACGTCGCCGGCGAGCTCGGCTGGGACGGCATGAAACCGATGACGGATGAGGCGATGGTCGCCGCCGATCCCGATCTGGTGCTCGTGATGACGCACGGCATCGAGTCCGTCGGCGGAGTCGACGGACTGCTCGCTGACAAGCCCGCGATCGCCCTCACCGCCGCGGGCGAGCACCGCCGCTTCGTCGACATGGACGACGGCCAGATCCTGTCGTTCGGTCCGCGCTCCGCGCTCGTGCTCGACGCGCTGGCCCGGGCGATCTACGCGCCCGCAGCCGGATCCGGCTCGTGAGCGCAGAGGTCGCGCCCGCCCGCGGACTCCGGGGGCGCCGGGTCGCGGTGTACGCGACCGGAGCGGTGCTGCTCGTCGTCGGCGTCATCGTGTCGGCCGGTCTCGGGCAGCTCGCGATCGCACCGCAGGAGGTCGTCGGCTCGGTGCTGCGGGCGATCGGCATCGACAACGGCTGGGCGCCGACCGATCCGCTCATCGAGCAGACCCTGTGGCAGATCCGCTTCCCGCGGATCGCCATGTCGCTGCTCGTCGGCGCGCTGCTGGCCGTCGCCGGCGCGGTGATGCAGGCCATCTTCGGCAACCCGCTCGCGGAGCCCGGCGTGGTCGGGGTCTCCTCGGGTGCCGCGTTGGGCGCGGCGGCCGCGATCGCCCTGGGCCTGTCGTTCTTCGGTTCGTGGACGACGGCGCTTCTCGCGTTCGCCGGCGGGCTCGGGGCGACGATGCTCGTCTACGGCGCCGCGCGGGCCCAGGGACGCACCGAGTCGGTCACGCTGATCCTGACCGGAATCGCGGTGAACGCCTTCGCGGGCGCGGGCCTGGCGATCCTCATGTTCCTCGGCGACACCTCGTCGCGCGAGCAGATCGTGTTCTGGCAGCTCGGGTCCATGAACGGATCGCGCTGGCCCGAGGTCGGGATCGTCGCCGTCGTCGGCGCGGTGGGGGTCGCGGTCGCGATCGGCCTGGCGCGTCGCTACGACCTGCTGGCGCTCGGCGATCGCACCGCCGCGCACCTCGGTGTGCACGTGGAGCGGCTCCGGATCGTCTCCATTGTGCTCGTCGCGCTCCTCACCGGAGTCGCGGTCGCGTTCGTGGGCATCATCGCGTTCGTCGGGCTCGTCATCCCGCACCTGGTCCGGATGCTGATCGGCCCCGCGAACCGTCCGCTGCTCATCGCGTCGGCTCTCGGCGGCGGAGCGCTTCTCGTGTACGCCGACGTGCTCGCCCGCACCCTGATGCCGTCGGCGGACCTGCCGATCGGCATCCTCACCTCGCTGATCGGCGGACCGTTCTTCTACTGGCTGATCCGGCGCAGCCGCCGGCAGGGCGGGGGGTGGGCGTGAGCCGCATCGCATATTCCCTCTCCGGCGTCGGGTATCGCGTCGGCGGTGCCACGATCCTCGAAGACGTGACGCTCGAGGTCGCCTACGGGCGCGTCCTCGCGCTCGTCGGGCCGAACGGTGCCGGCAAGTCCAGCCTGCTCGGCATCCTGACCGGTGACGCGTCCCGCTCGTCGGGAACCGTGACCCTCGACGGCCGCCCGATCGAGGGGTTCCGGGCGCGCGAGTTGTCCCGCATCCGTTCCGTGCTGCTGCAGACGAATCAGGTGTCGTTCGGGTACACCGCCGCCGAGGTCGTCGAGATGGGACGCACGCCCTGGGTGGGGTCGGAAACGGCCGAACCCGACGACGTGGCGATCCCGCGTGCCCTGGAGCGAGCGGATGTGGCGCACCTCGCGTCGCGCGTCTTCTCGTCGCTCTCGGGTGGTGAGCGCGCCCGCGTATCGCTCGCGCGGGTGCTGGCGCAGGACACCCCGATCGTGCTCCTCGACGAACCCACGGCGGCGCTCGATCTGCGCCACCAGGAGGATGTGCTGCGTATCGCGCGCGATCTTGCCGCGCAGGGGAGGGCCATCGTCGTCGTGCTGCACGATCTGTCGCTCGCGGCCGCGTACGCCGATGACATCGCGATCCTGCACGAGGGGCGGATGCAGGCGATGGGCGCCCCGTCGGACGTTCTGACCGCGGAGCGCATCGAGCGCGTGTACGGCACGCCGGTGCGGGTTCTCGACGATCCCGACACGGGCCGCCCGGTCATTCTGCCGCGCCGCTCTCGATAACGAATTGCGAACAACACTCACAGTTCGCGATCAGGTAAGGATAGGCTTTCCTAAGTTTGGCGATGTTCCGCCTCGCGTCTTCCCTGGCGCATCCGCCCCTTTCGAGGAGTCCTACCCGTGCAGAAATTACGAAGAGCACCGCTGTGGCGAGTGCTGGCGAGCGTGCTGACCGGCGCGCTGATCGCATCCGGAGCAGCCCTCGGGGTTGCCATCCCCGCCCAGGCCGCTGACGGTTACACCGTCGCCGGTGCGGCGACCAGCACCCCGAACGACAAGATCACCGTCGCCGTGAGCGGTGCGGGTTACGCCGAGATTCCGCTGCTGCCGGGGCAGCAGGAGCGATCTCTCTACGTTGCGCTGATCCCGAAGGGCACGGCCCTGTCGGAGATCGGTCAGGGCGGCGCCGTTCCGAACATCGCCGTCTCCCCCGACGCGCAGGGCAACATCGTCGGCTCGCTCGAGCAGTCGGCGGCGACGCTGGATCGCGCGAAGACCTACGAACTCGTGGCGTGGCCGTCGCGCTCGAACCCGTCGGATGCGAACCTCTACGCCCGTGCCGACGTGGCGATCGACTGGAACGCGTTGTTCCCTGCCCCGGTCGAGCCTGAGCCTGAGCCGACTCCGGTCTACACGGTTTCCGGGTCGTCAACGGTCGTTCCGAACGAGAAGGTCACCGTAGCCATCACCGGCGGTGGCTACGCCGACATCCCACTCCTTCCCGGTCAGCAGGCGCGTTCGCTGTACGTCGCGTTGATCCCGGCCGGCACCGATCTGGCCGGCGTCGGCCAGGGCACCGCGTTCCCGAACGCCGCCGTGTCGCCGAACGCGCAGGGGCAGATCTCCGGCTCGCTCGAGCAGAGCGCATCCACGCTGGACCGCACCAAGAGCTACGAGGTCATCGCGTGGCCGTCGCGGTCGGTCCCGACCAACGAGAACGTCTACAGTCGCTCCGCCGTGACGATCGACTGGAACGCACTGTTCCCGGCTCCGGTGCCTACCGTCACCGTCTCGAAGACGTCCGGTCTGGACTCCGAGGGCGAGACGGTCACCGTCTCGGGTACCGGATTCATCGCGAACGCTCCGGCGACGTCGGGCACCCGCCCGCCGCTCGCGGGCAAGTTCGCTGGCGCGTACGTCGCCTTCGGTTCATTCGCCGATGTGTGGCAGCCGTCGGCCGGTGCCGCGAGCACCGCGCGGAAGACGTTCGATACCAAATGGGGCCTCCTCGCCGGGGATATGGCCACGGTGGGCGGACCGGCTGCGGGCGCGATCGAGATCACTCCCGAGGGGACGTTCACGACCACGTTGACGGTGTCTGAAGCCGAGGGCGCTCTGGTCGACGGCAACTGGGGTGTGTACACCTACCCGGGCGGCGGCGCGAAGTACGCGCCGTTCGAGACCTACACCCCGATCACCTTCGCTGCGGCCCCGGTGGAGCCGGTGGTCCCGTCGATCACCGTGTCGAAGACCGCGGGCCTCGATCCCGAGGGTGAGACCGTCACCGTGACGGGCACGAACTTCGACACCTCGGCCCTGGGGCTGTACGGCCCGACGGCCGGCAAGCCGGCTGGCTTCTACGCCCAGATCGGCTGGATCAACGAGTCGTGGCGTCCGTCGGAGGGCGCGGCATCCGGAGCGCGCTCGAACGCCTACTCCGCGTGGGTGCAGTCGACCGAGACCGCATCGCCGTACCTGAAGTGGACGACGAACGCCGATGGCACCGCGAACTTCTCGTGGACCGTCACGATCGACAAGGCCACCCTCGATGCGAAGTCCCGCCAGGGCGCGACGCTCGCGGTCTTCACCATCGGCGCGGGCGGAGTGGTCCAGGCGGCCAACGAACTCGCGGTCCCGATCGCTTTCGCCTCCGCCCCGGTGGAGCCGGAGGTTCCGGTCGAGCCCGAGGTTCCGGTCGGCGAACCGACCATCACGGTCACCCCGAACACCGCGCTCGACGCCGGAAAGACGAACGTCCTCACGATCACGGGCAAGAACTTCGTCGGCCCGGGTGCCGCCAACGGTGCGTACGTGCTGTTCGGTGAGACGTCCCTCTGGAGCGGCCAAAGAGCGCTTCCCGCGTCCGGCTGGATTGCCCAGGCGCACGTTCAGACAGGTCAGATCACGAACGGTGAGTTCACCACGACGCTGACGGTGCCCGCGGGCACGCTGGACGCGACGAAGAGCTACCAGGTCGCGACCTCGGCCGCCCACGGTCTGTCGATCACCGACCGTTCGATGGATGCGTTCGCACCGGTCACGGTCGCCGCTCCCGCGGCGCCCTTCGTGGGCTTCCCGCTGGGCGCTTCTGTGCAGCCCGGGCAGACGCTGAGCATCGTCGGTGGCGGCTTCGCTCCGGGTGACGTCGTCACCGCGGTCGCGAACTCGACTCCGGTGACGATCGGAACGGCGACCGCATCCGCATCCGGGATCGTGTCGTTCAGCTGGGCGGTGCCGGCCGGGTTCGAGACGGGCGCGCACACCCTGACGCTGAGCGTCGCCGGCGCGGTCGTCGCGTCTGCGACGTTCACGGTCACGGCCGCCGCCGTACTGCCCGCCGTCGAGGCCCCCGCGGCCGAGTCGTGCGTCGCGCAGTCGGTGTCGGGTGCCAGCATCCAGTGGGGAGTGAAGGAATCCTTCCGCTCCTACATCACCGGAAGCATCGCGAACGGCAGCATCTCCGGCGGCTGGGGTGCGGGCGCCGGTGCGTACAGCACCGACTCCGACCGGGGCCGGGTCAGCTACACCGGAGCCGTGCACTACACGGGTCACAACGGTCTGCTCGACATGACCCTGTCGAACCCGCGCATCCAGGTGAACAGCGCCACTTCGGCATCGCTCATCCTGAACGTGCAGTCGACGGATGCGTCCGGCAACGCCGCGGTCAACGCATCCGGGATCGTCTTCGCGACGCTCTCGCTGCCCGCCGCGTCCGAGTCGTCCGCCCGCATCAGCTGGTCGAACGCGTCGGCGACGCTGACGTCCGCGGGAGCCGAGGCCTTCGCCGGCTTCTACTCGGCCGGCACGGCACTCGACCCGGTGTCGTTCAGTTTCCCGCTGGGCGCTGAGGTTCCGTGCGACAGCACCACGACGGGTGACCTCGCCGCCACCGGTGGCGAGTCGTCCTTCGACGTGATGTGGCTGGGTGCGGGCCTGCTCGCCCTGGGTGCGCTGCTCGTCGTCGCACGCCGCCGTCGCCTGACGGTCTGAGCGAACGGATGCGGCGCGCTCCGGCCGCCGCATCCGACCGAAGCGCCGGTCCCTTCGGGGGCCGGCGCTTCGTCGCAGGTGAGAGAATGGGGGTTATGGCCGAAGAGCCGCAGGACCTCCCCCTTCCCCGCACCGTCATCGACGACCGGATCGAGACCGTGCGCGTGCGCCGCGCCCCCAAGTACGGGGTGTTCCTCGTGCTCGGTGCCGCGCTCGGCGTCCTCGCGGCCATGATCCTGACCTTCGCGTTCGACGGCACGGAGCGAGCCAGTGCATCCGGCGTCGAGTACGGCCAGATGCAGGTCTTCGGCTTCCTCGCCCTCATCGGCATCGCCGTCGGCGGCACCCTCGGCGGCGTCGTCGCGCTGCTGTTCGACCGGATTCTCAGCCCGCGCGCGCGCCAGGTATCGGTCGATCACGAGCGCACCCGCGTCGACGAGGTCTGACGTCCCACGCCACCGACGGCCGCGATGATGCGGCGGGGAGAGGCGCGTCAGCTGCGGGGCTTGGCCTTCGCGTTGTTCCGGTTGTGGTGGACGATGCCGAAGATCAGAGTGCCGAGAAACAGCACGACCCCGATGATCCCGAGCCAGAGCAGGCCCTCGAGCGCGAAGCCGACGACGGCGAGGATCGCCCAGATGACGAGCAGAACGATGATGGTCTTCATGAGTGGGGGTGTCCTGGGTCTGTGAGGGTGGAGCGGATCAGTGGATGCGGAGCTCGGCGACGAGAGGGCACGCGAACGGGTCTCGCGCAGACAGTCCGACCCGGTTGAGGTACCGGATGACGATCCCGTACGAGCGCAACAGGGTGGTCTCGGTGTAGGGCACGTCGAGGCGATCGCAGTGCTCGCGGACGAGGAGCCGGGCGTGCTTCAGCGCCGGACGCGGCATCGACGGGAACAGGTGGTGCTCGACCTGGTAGTTCAGGCCTCCCATCAGGAGCGAGACCCACCATCCGCCCCGAATGTTGCGGGACGTCCGCACCTGGCGGGAGAAGAAATCGATCTTCGCGTCGTGGGCGATCGTGGGCATGCCCTTGTGGTTCGGCGCGAATGACGCCCCCATCATCACGCCGAAGACGGCCAGCTGCACCCCGAGGAACGCGCACGCCATGCCGAGGGGCAGAAACCAGAACACGGCCGTCAGGTAGATGCCGAAGCGGGCAACGAGCAGAAGGCCCTCGAGCCATCGGTGCGCCACATCGGCCTTGATCCCGTTGCCGCTGATCACCGAGCGGGCGGCGATCCAGTGCAGATTGAGCCCCTCGAGGGTGAGAAGGGGGAAGAACAGCCAGCCCTGGAAGCGGAGGAAGAACCGCACCGGCGCGCTCTTCACGGCCGCGACATCCTCGGGCAGGAAGTGGATCGTGTCGGGCATGATGTCGGGGTCCTTCCCGACGGTGTTCGGGTTGCCGTGGTGCCGGGTGTGCTTGTTCATCCACCACGCGTAGCTGAGGCCGACGACGAAGGTGGCGACGAACCGTCCCGCACGGTCGTTCCACTTCCGCGACTCGAACACCTGCCGGTGGGCCGCTTCGTGGGCGAGGAACGCGAACTGGGTGAACAGCACGCCCAGCGCTGCCGCGACGAGGAGCTGCCACCAGGACTCGCCGATCATCACGAATGCGACTCCGCATCCGATCGTCGCGACGACGAGCACGGCGAACAGCGACCAGTAGAAGGCGTATCGTCGCCGCAGGAGCCCCGCGTCCTTCACCTGGGCGAGCAGCGCGGAGTAGCTGGAGGTGCCCCCGGAGCGCGCCCCGTTGCCCGGCCCCGTCGTGCGGAACGGGCTCGTGCTCGGGCCTCCCGACGGCACCGGGCGTTCGTCGAGATCCGTGCGCGGGCCGTCAGCAGAACGCGACTCTCGAACCGTTGCGCGGTCAGACGATGCGCGGTGCGTACTCATGCTGCTCCCTGGGCGTCATCAGAATGAAGAACGTTCCGGCGGCCAGGGTCTGGGGCAGCGCTCGATCAGGGTAAAACGGTCGCGCTCGCCGATGCAAGTCGACCCGGATGCGGCGCCGATGTGCATGTCCGCCGTGGTCAACGGGGTGTGCCGCGCGCGGTTACGGTGAATCGGTCACCCAACCGAAGGGACGTCGCCTGTGCCTCATTCGCGAGAATCACGTCTGGTCGAGACGTTCGTCACACTCACCGACAGCCTGGTGGCCGATTACGACGTCGTCGACGTGCTGCAGACGTTGGTCGATCGGGCCGTGGAGCTATTCGACGCCGCGGCGGGGGCCATCCATCTCGCCGACAAGAACAACGTGCTGCAGGTGGTCGCCTCCACGAGCGAACGCAGCAGCTTCATCGGTCTCCTTCAGCTCAATGCGGGGGAGGGGCCGTGCATCGCGGCCGTCACGACGGGACGGCTCGTGACGGCCGAGAGTGCCGACGAGCTGCGCCGGCACTGGCCGCGGTTCGCGGAGGCGTCGAAAGAACGCGGGTACGCGGGCGTCCACGCCATCCCCCTCCGCTTGCGAGACACGACGGTCGGGTCGCTGAACCTGTTCCGCGAGACGGAGGGCGCACTCAACGGCGCAGATGCCCGCGCCGCGCAGGCCCTCGCCGACGTCGCCACGATCAGCCTGCTGCAGCAGCGCACCATCCGGAACGCCACCCTCGCGGCCGAGCAGCTGCAACACGCGCTCGACAGCCGGGTCGCGATCGAACAGGCCAAGGGATACCTGGCACGCGCAGCCGGTGTCGACATGGACACCGCGTTCCGCATGATCCGCAAGTACGCCCGCTCCCGCCAGGAGCGCCTGAGCGACGTCGCCGCGGCGGTCGCGCGGGACGAGATGCCCCTCAGCGAGCTCGTCGCCGACGGCGCGTTCTAGCCTGGCCGCGCGGGCGGGCGCCGCGGGGCGGGTGCGGGCGCCGCGGGCGGGTGCGGGCGCGGCGGGCGGTGCCGCGAACGGGTGCGGGCGCGGCCAGGGTGCGGGCGCCGTAGGTGACCCGTGACGTCACCGGATTCGGAGATGTCACGGGATTCGGAGGGTTCGGGCGCGTGTGATCCGAATCTCGTCGCATCTCCGAATCTGGCGACAGACGGGGCGGATGCTGGGCGCGGGCGGATGCGGCCGCCGCGGCGCGTGGTGCGCGACCGACGTCCGCGTCAGGCGAGTTCGGCGATGATCGGGTGGATCGCGGCGTCGAACGCGACGACGTCGCCGCGGAGTCCGTCGGTCACGGCGACCGTCAGGGATCCGATCCACCACAGGCCGCGCTGCGTCAGGGGCAGCACCTGCACGTTCAGCTCGAACGAGTGCGCCCGGCGCCCGACTTGGCGCTCGTGGACGGCGATCGCGCTCGCATACGCGCGGTAGGAGGCGCCAGTTCCCGCGGCTTCCCGTTTCGCGTACGTCTCGCTCGCCGCCCGGGCGAAGGCGAGCGCGCCGCCGGCGTGAGGTTCGATCGCGCGCCGCAACTCGTCGGCCCCGTCGACGGGGAGGGCCGCGTAGGTGTCGAAGCCTTCCACGAGCGAGAGCGGAACGGGCGACAGGTGCGCCTGCGGCTCGACCGTCATCGCCCAGTACGCGCGCCATTGCCGCTCGAGCATCGCGTGTTCGTCCGTTGCGGACACCTCGACGGTGTCGAGGCCGCGAAGCGGCGGAAGCTCCTCCGGCGCACGGATCCCAAGCACCTGGCGCAGATACAGCGCCGTCAGGACGGCCGGACTCGCGTCCTCGCGGACGATCCACTGCGGCCCTGCGGTGCTGCCCGGCATGGCGCCATTGTAGGGGCGCAGCATCCGCCGAGAACCGGTTCCGCCGCACCATCCGCCGCGCGAGATGAGGGCAATCCGCCCGGATGAGGAAATCCGCGCCCGATTCCCCCTCCGCTCGGCCATATCCCCTCATCTCGGCCGCGCTCCTCTGCGCGGTCGCGTCCGCGTCTGTCCCGTCTCAACCTCCGCGAGATGAGGGCAATCCGCCCGGATGAGGGGATTCGCGCCTGATTTCCCCTCCGCTCGGCCATATCCCCTCTCCTGGGCGGTCGCCCACCCGCCCCTCGCCCCCACCCCCGCACCTGCCCCCGCACGCCCCTCGCCCCGCGCACCTCACCCCCCCACCCCCGCACCGCACCCCGCCCCCACCCCCGAACCCGCCCCCACCCCCCCGCACCACCCCACCGGGTACCCGAAGCCCGGCGCGCGGGTAGGCTGTGCAGGTGGCCGCTCCCTCCCACGACCCCTATGCCGCCGCTGGCGTTGACACCGCCGCAGGCGACTTGGCCGTCGAGCTGATGAAGACCGCTGTCCGGCGTACGCACGGACCCGAGGTACAGGGCGGAGTGGGCGGATTCGCCGGGCTGTTCGACGCATCCGCGTTGCTCGGTTTCACGCGTCCGCTCCTGGCGAGCAGCACCGACGGTGTCGGCACGAAGGTCGCGATCGCGCAGGCCATCGACAAGCACGACACCATCGGTCAGGACCTCGTCGGCATGGTGGTCGATGACATCGTGGTCGTCGGCGCGAAGCCGCTGTTCATGACGGACTACATCGCCTGCGGCAAGGTCTTCCCCGACCGCATCGCCGCGATCGTCACCGGCATCGCCGCCGGATGCGAGGCCACCGGCACGGCTCTCGTCGGCGGAGAGACGGCCGAGCACCCCGGACTCCTGGGCGTGAACGACTACGACGTGGCCGGCGCGGCGACGGGTGTCGTCGAAGCCGACCGCGTGCTGGGCGCCGATCGCGTGCGCCCCGGGGATGCGGTCATCGCCCTCGCCTCGAGCGGTCTGCACTCCAATGGGTACTCGCTCGTTCGCCACATCGTCGCGGGCGCGGGCATCCAGTACGGCGACAACGCGGCGGACTTCGGTGCCACCTGGGGCGAGGCACTCCTGGAGCCGACGCGCCTCTACACGACGCCCGTCCTCGCCCTCATCGACGCTCTCGGCGGCGGCGTGCACTCGCTCAGCCACGTGACCGGCGGCGGCATCGCGGCGAACCTGGCCCGCGTCCTTCCGCCCGACAGCTGGGTCGACGTCGACCGGGCGACGTGGTCGCCCGCGCCGGTGTTCCGCGTTCTGGCCGACATCGGCGGGCTCGAGCTCACCGCGACGGAGGGCACCTGGAACCTCGGCATCGGCTTCCTCGCCGTCGTTTCTGCGGAGAAGGCGGATGCGGCCGCATCCGTTCTGCGCGAGTACGGCATCGACGCCTGGCAGGTCGGTGTCGTGGGTGACGGGCCGCGGCCTGTCGGTGAGTTCGTCCAGGGGGCGAAGGGTGTCGACGGCGGCGCCGTGCGCCTGGTCGGCGCGTACGCCACACGAGACGGAGCGAAGTAACACCACATGTGCGGCATCGTCGGAATGGTCGGGCAGGGCCTGGTCAACCAGGACATCTACGATTCGCTTCTCCTTCTGCAGCACCGGGGGCAGGACTCCACCGGTATCGCGACAGCGGAGCGGAGCGGTGTCTTCCACGCCGCGAAGGCGAAGGGTCAGGTTCGCGAGGCGTTCCGCACGCGTGACATGCGGGCGCTCCTCGGCAACATCGGCCTTGGTCACGTGCGCTACGCGACCAAGGGGACCGCGTCGAACGAGGAGGAAGCGCAGCCGTTCTACGTGAACGCGCCGTACGGCATCGTCCTCGTCCACAACGGCAACCTCACGAACACGCGCGAGCTGACCGGCGAGCTGTTCCACACCGATCGCCGTCACCTGAACACCACCTCCGACACCGAGCTGCTCGTGAACGTGCTCGCGAACGAGCTGCAGTCCGTGATCTCCGGGCCCGAGCTGGATGCGGCGCAGGTCTTCCAGGCGGTGACCCGCGTGCACGAGCGCGTCGAGGGGTCGTACGCCGCGATCGCGCTCATCGCGGGGTACGGGCTGCTCGCGTTCCGTGACCCGTTCGGCATTCGTCCACTCATTCTCGGCATCCGCCGCGACGGCGCCGGCGCCGAGGAGTGGGTCGTCGCGTCCGAGTCGCTCGTGCTGGAGAACGGCGGGTTCGAGGTCGTCCGCGACGTGCTGCCCGGCGAGGCCGTGTTCATCGACCTCGACGGCACGCTGCACTCGCAGATGTGCGCCACCGAGACCCAGCTCGCGCCGTGCTCGTTCGAGTACGTGTATCTCGCCCGCCCCGACTCGGTGATGAACGGCATCTCCGTCTACGAGGCGCGGCTGCGGATGGGTGACCGCCTCGCCGACACGATCGCGAAGCACACCCCGCGCGAGGCCATCGACGTCGTCATGCCCATTCCGGACTCCGCGCGTCCGGCCGCGATGCAGGTCGCGCGAAAGCTCGGCATCGAGTACCGCGAGGGCTTCTACAAGAACCGGTACGTCGGTCGCACCTTCATCATGCCGGGGCAGGCCGTGCGCAAGAAGAGCGTCCGGCAGAAGCTGAACGCGATGTCGAGCGAGTTCAAGGGCAAGAACGTCCTCCTGATCGACGACTCGGTCGTGCGCGGCACCACGAGCAAAGAGATCATCCAGATGGCGCGGGATGCGGGCGCCAAGACGGTGACGTTCGCTTCCGCGGCCCCGCCGGTGCGCTACCCGCACGTCTACGGCATCAACATGCCGTCCCGACATGAGCTGGTCGCGCACGGGCGCACGATCCCCGAGATCGCCCAGGAGCTCGGCGCCGACTACATGGTCTACCAGGAGGTCGAAGACCTGAAGGCCGCGATTCTCGAGGGCTCCGACATCACCGATCTCGACATGAGCTGCTTCGACGGCCGGTACATCACCGGCACCGTGACGGACGAGTACCTGGCCTGGGTCGAGGGCACCCAGACGTCGTGAGCGTGTCGCCGCGCCGCGGATCCGGGGCGACCCGACCCTTCGGACGATGACGCGCGTGGCGGCGGAGAGCCGCGGGCGCGTCCTGGCGGTGCTCGGCATCGTGCTCTTCGCGTTCTCGCTGCGGACGGGTGTCGCGTCGCTGTCGCCGATCGTCGACCACATCGCGCGACATCCCGCTCTCGCCGTGGTTGATCGGACTCATCGGCACGGCGCCCCCGGTCTGCTACGCCGTGTTCGGGATCGTCACGCCCGGCTTGGAACGTCGCTTCGGGTTGCAGCGCCTGGCCGTGATCGCCCTCGCCGTGGCGACGGTCGGTCTGCTCGGGCGGGCCGCCGCATCCGATGCGACGCTCCTGCTGGCGGCGACCGCGCTCGTGTTCGCGGCTGTCGGGGTCGGCAACGTGCTGCTGCCGCCGCTCGTGAAGCGGTACTTCCCCGGGCGGATCGGCGCCATGACGACGGTGTTCACGACCGCGATGGCGATCGCGACGTTCCTGCCGCCGCTCGTCGCGGTGCCGGTGGCGGATGCGGCCGGCTGGCGCTCGTCGCTCGGGCTCTGGGCGGTCTTCGCGGTCGCGGCGCTCGCGCCCTGGTTCGTGCTGTTGTGGCGCGAACGGACCCCCGTCGACGAGGCCGCCGACCGCCCCGACGAGTCCGTGCCGCCGCGCGTGCTGCGCCGGCTGTGGGCGCTGCCGACGACCTGGGCGCTCGTCGTCGGTTTCGCGGTGACGTCGGGAACGGCCTACACGGCCTTCGCGTGGCTGCCGCAGATCCTGATCGATCTCGCCGGCGTGACGCCCGCGCAGGCCGGCACCCTGCTGTCTCTCTTCGCGGTGATGGGCTTGCCCAGTTCGCTGCTCGTCCCGGTCGTGGTGGCCCGGTTCCGCGGGGCGGTGGGGATCTTGTTCGGCGCCGCCGTCGCGTCGGGTCTCGGCGGTCTCGGCGGCCTCGCGTTCGCGCCCGCTGCGGCGCCCTGGCTCTGGGCGGCGCTGCTCGGCATGTGTCCGCTGCTGTTCCCGCTGGTGCTGGTGCTGTTGAACCTCCGCACCCGCACGCACGAGGGTGCGGTCGCGCTCAGTGGCATCGTGCAGAGCGTCGGCTACGCGATCGCCGCGCTCTTCCCGTTCGGCGTCGGCATCGCCCACACCCTGACCGGCGGATGGGGCGTGCCGCTCGGGATGCTTGCTGTCCTGCTGCTCGCCGGAATCCCGGCGGCGATTATCGCGTCGAGGCCGCGGACCGTGGAAGAGGACTGGTCACGTCGTCACGGGGCGTGGTGACGGCGCGCCGGAACGAACGCGGCGACGATCAGCGGATGCGGACCGAACGCCTCGAGAGAGTCAGTGGGCGAGACGGCGCTACGCCTTCTCTTCCTCGTACTCGTCTTCGTAGTCGTCGGCCCACTTATCGACGTACTGGTTCTCGTCGGTCTCCGGCGGAGCGAGTTCACGCTCCAACGCCGAATAGTTCACTGCGGGGCTGTATGACTTCAGCTCCCGGGCGATCTTGGTGTGCTTCGCCTTTTGACGGCCACGCCCCATGCGAGACCCCCTCTGTTCTGACGTCGATTTCGTTACGTGCTCGACGCGTTCACGTGTTCCGGCTCAAGCCGGTAAGAGTAGCATTCAGAATAACACGGTGGCTTCCTGCGATCGCCGCGGGGGGCACGCTGCAGGAGGAACCATGAGCACGTATGCCGACGGCGGTACCGTCATCCTCGGGGCCACGCCCAATCTGCCGGCCCGTGTCTGGGCCGAGGCGGCGCGATACGCGGCCCTGTTCGGCACGCAACTCGTCGTGGCGCACGTGGATGTCACCCGGTTTGTGACCTACGAAGACCCCGATGGGGTTCCGCATTCCGCTCCGGTCGACCTCACCCGTATCGCCGCGACGCACGAGTTCGAACGGGTTCAGGAGGCGGCGGAGAAGTTCCTCGCCCCGAGCGGAGTCGCCTGGACCATCCGCACGCTGGTGGGTGACCCCGCGATGGCGCTCAAGGGTCTCGCCGACGAACTCGACGCGGCGGTCATCGTCGTCGGCACGCGGCGCCGCGGGTTCGGTGAGACGATGCGCGAGTTCTTCACCGGATCGGTGGCGGCGCGCCTCGCCCATCGCCAGCATCGCCCGGTGCTCGTCGTTCCCCTCCAGGAGTCGGTCGTCGGCGACGACGACCCCTGGAGGGACTGACGCTCAGCGCAGGTCCGCGCTGAGCGCGCGGGCCGCCGCATCCAGCGATTCGCCGAGCGCGTCGACGGCGGATGCGGGAATCTCGCCGCCCCGCGCAACGTGCGTGCGAAGTTCCGCGCGCACCTGACTGCGGAACTCGCCCAGGAGCAGGTCGGCGCGGCGCAGTTGTTCGCGAGCGCGCGTGCGGGGGTCGTCGCCCTCGGTGCCACCCGTCTCATCGGCGGGCGGATTCTCCCGCTCGGAGCGGGCCGCGGCGGCGAGGTCTGCCCGGAGGCTCTTCATCGCCTCGCGGACGTTGCCTCGAACGGTGTCGGCGATCAGGCGCACCGAGTCGGCGAGTTCGGACTCGATGCCCTCGAGGTCACCGGCCCGAGCCGTGACCTCCGCGCGACCCGCGTCGGTGATCTCGTAGACCGTCTTTCGCCCATCGACCCGCTTGCTGACGAGTCCTTCTTCTTCGAGTTTCGACAGTCGCGGATAGATCGTGCCGGCGCTCGGTGTGTACGTGCCGCCCGTGCGATCGGCGAGTGCCTGCATGATGTCGTACCCGTGCCGCGGGCCCTCATCGAGAAGGTTCAGCAGGTAGAGCCGCAGGTCGCCGTGGGAGAAGACCGGGGTCATCAGAGCGCCTCCGCTCCGCCATCGGTCGTCTCGGATTCGGGGGCCGACACCGGCTCGGGTGCCGGCTCCGACGCGCGGCGGAGCACCGTGATGTCGCCGGAGACCGAGTTGGCGCGGATGTCGGCGAAGGTGCCGCTCAACTCGCCGATCGACCCGGTGAAGTTCGTGGTCGGGCCGGTTCCGCGCCCCGACTGCACGACGCCGTCGATGAGTACGGTGCCGGAGATGCTGCGGACGGCGTAGTTCGAGGGAAGGCCGCGGTCGAGGCGGACCGTGGTCTCGCCGCTCACGGTGTTGAGCGACGCCTTCTGCAGTGATCCGCTGGCGTCGACGAGCATGGCGCCGCCGACCGTGTCGATCGCGGCGCGGGTGATCGCACCGGTCGCCGCCACATCGCCCGAGACGCTGTTCGCGGTGACCGCGCCTTCGATGTTCCGCGCCTGCACGTCGCCGGAGACGGCGTTGACCACGAGGTCGCCGCGGAGTCCGTCGACGAGGACGTCACCGGAGACGGTGTTGACGCGCGCCTCGGCGTGCAGTTCCGACACGAGCGCGCTCGCGCTCACGACGCCGAGGGTCAGCGCGACGTCGCGGGGAACGGCGACGCTGATCTCCGCCTTGGGCCCGCCGGAGCCGAAGTTGCGGAACACCTCGAGGAAGTTGTCCCACCGCAGCTGCGGGTGGTCGATCTCGACCTTGCCGTCTTCTGCGGAGATGCGCAGATCTTTGATCGTCACGGAGTGCACTTCGATGCGCGCGCCCGGTTCGTCGTGCGCGACGATGTCGATCTGGCCGCCGACGAGTCCGACCTTGAGGGCGTGGACGTCCTCCAGGTCGATCACGCGCGTCTCGCCGGGGTGGATGAGCCACTTCTCGGGGTTCATGTCGTCCTCCTCAGGATGAATGTCGCGATATATCGCGTTCTGAAGATAACACGATATATCGCGTCTTGGAAGGGCGTGATTGACATTGAACCCGGGATCTTGACATTGACGTTGCGTCAACGCCTACCGTCGGAGAAGAGAGGAGACGACATGGAGTGGTCGATTCACGAAGTCGCCCGGATGTCGGGAACGACGAGCCGCACGCTGCGCCACTACGACGCGGTCGGGCTGTTGCGCCCGAGTCGCGTCGCGGACAACGGGTACCGGCAGTACGACGAGCGCGCGGTGCTGCGGTTGCAGCGCATCCTGCTGTTGCGGGAACTCGGCCTCGGGCTGGCCCGCATCCGCGCGGTACTCGATCTCGACGAATCGGAGACGACGGCGCTACGTCATCACCTGGATGCGCTGCGTCACGAGCAAGACCGAATCGGCCGGCAGATCGCCGCCGTGGAGAACACGATCGACGTGTGGGAGAAGAGGGGAGAAGTGATGGTGGAGAAGATGTTCGACGGGTTCGATCACACCCGTCACCAGCAGGAGGTCGAGGAGCGCTGGGGGACGGAAGCGGCCGTCCGCTCCGACGAGTGGTGGACCGGTCTCGACGCCACGGCGCGCACCACCTGGCAGCAGGATGCGGCCGACCTCAACGCGCAGTGGCGCGCCGCGGCGGAACGGCGCGCGGACCCGGCCGGCGACGAGGCGCGGGACCTGGCCCGGCGTCACATCGCGTGGCTGGAAGCAATCCCGGGGAAGCCCGCATCCGCATCCGACGGCGACACTGCCGCCTACGTGCGCGGTCTTGGCGAGCTGTACGTCGCAGACGCGCGGTTCGGGGCGAACTACGGCGGCGACGCGGGAGCGGCGTTCGTGAGAGACGCACTGAACGCGTATCTGGATGACCCGCGTTGAGCCAGAAAACGAAAGACGGATGCCGCGACCCCGAAGGGCCGCGGCATCCGTCTTCGTGACGAGGCGTCAGACGCGCTTGTTGCCGCTGATGACTCGGAAGAGGAAGGCGATCAGGGCGATCACGCCGACGATCAGCGCGACCCAGAGCAGCCAGTTGAGCGCAGAGCTCAGGCCGCCGACGATGGCCAGCACGATGGCGACGACGATGATGATGATGAGTGCAATGTTCATGGGTGACTCTCCTCGATGTTGTCGGACGCCCTCTCGGGGGGAGATCGCGTAGACGCCCGGATGCCGTTTTAGGCACGCTCCACGGTGTCATGGGGTCATCTCTCAGGTTGGGGGCTTGACGGATTTTGCGAACGGGTGATAGCGCGTAGTGCGCGGGAGAACCCTCTGTCAAGCCGCGGTCACGGGTCCGGAAGCGGGCCTATCGTCGGGCCCAGGCGGACGACGACCCGTCGCGGAAGGACCAGCCATGTCAGCATCCGGCCTCACCCGGCACTGCCTCACCCGGCACTGCCTCGAGCGGAAGGGCGAGCTCATCACCGCCCTTCGCGCGCGCTGATCGCGGTGGTTCGTCTCGTTCGCGTCGATCCGCGCGCAGATCCCGGCATTTCCCGCACCCGTGCGGGCAGCGGCTTCCGGTACACGGGCCCGGATGGCGACTCCGCATCCGCCGCCGACAAGGAGCGCATCACGGCGCTCGTGATCCCGCCGGCGTGGACCGACGTGTGGATCACGACCGAGGCGCACGGTCACATCCAGGCGGTGGGAACGGATGACGCCGGCCGCCGCCAGTACCTCTACCACCCGGATTGGTCGCAGCGCCGAGACAGGGGCAAATACGCCCGTGCGTTGGCGCTCGCCGAGTCGCTGCCCCGCGCGCGCGGACGCGTGACGGCCGCGCTGCGACGCGGAGACGAGTCCCGCGAGGCGGTGCTCGCGATCGCGTTCCGGATGCTGGATTCCGGCGCCATCCGCATCGGTTCACGGCAGTATCTCGCCCGGGGAGGCGGCCGCGGGCTCACGACGCTGCAGCGGCGGGACATCAGCATCGAAGCGGGCGTGGTGACGCTCGACTTTCCGGCGAAGAGCGGTGTGCGCGCGCACATCGAGCTCACCGATGAAGACCTCGCGGTCGCGCTCGAACCGCTCACCGGGGCGCGCTCGCGCTCGACCGTGCTCGCGTATCGCCGCGGACGCCGCCGCGTGCCACTCACCCCGGCCGATGTGAACGCCTACATCCGGGGTCTCACCGGCGGCGACTTCACCGCGAAGGACTTCCGGACCCTTCGCGGCACGATCGCGGCGGCCGACGCGCTCGCGCGCATCGGGCCCGTGGAGACGAAGCGGGCGCGGAAGATCAGCGAGCGCGAGGCCGTGAAAGCGACCGCGGCGACCCTCGGCAACACCCCGTCGGTGGCGCGCAGCAGCTACATCGACCCGCGGGTGTGGAAGGCGTACGGGAAGGGGCACCTGCTCGATCTCACGATCTCGCCCGAGACAGCCCTCCGCAACCTCGTCGAGGGCTGACGCCCGCGCGAGGTTTTCGTGCGGGGGGCCGCACCGGCCGAACTACTCTGGGCGCGTGGCATCTCGCAGCGGGTTCTCGTGGGCGCATCTGGGGCTCGTCGTGCTCGGCGGTGCGCTCGGCACGGCTGCACGCGCCGGGCTGCTCCTCATCGCGGTGCCGGAGTGGCAGACCCTTGTCGTGCCGGTGATCAACCTGCTCGGCGGGCTGCTGCTCGGTGTCCTCACCGGGTTGCTCGTGCGACACGGCGACACGTCGCGCGCGCGGGCGGCGCGGCAGTTCTTCGGCACCGGAGTGCTCGGCGGGTTCACGACCTACAGCACGTTCGCGCTGCAGGCGGCCGAGGGTGCCTCGCTCTGGCTGACCCTCGGCACCGCGGTTCTCGGGGTGGTCGCCGCGCTCGTCGGGCTGCGGCTCGCGCGCGGGCCGCATGGCGAGCCCCGCGGCAGCGCACGTGCGGCGGCGACCCCGTGAGCCCCGCCGTCTTCGTGCTCGTCGCGGTCGCCGGTGGCGTCGGGGCCGGGCTCCGGTACGTGCTCGACCTGTGGGTGACGTCGATCGCGGGCACGCGTTTCCCGTGGGGAACGCTCGTCATCAACGTCGTGGGCTCGTTCGCGCTCGGGCTGCTCGTGGGAACGGTGACGGATGCCGACATCCTCGCCGTCGTCGGCATCGGAATCCTCGGCGGGTTCACGACCTTCAGCTCCGTGGCCACCGCGAGCGCCGTGCTCTGGGACGAGCGGCGGAACACCGCATCCGTCGTCAACGCCCTGGGGACCCTGGTGCTCACGGTCGCTGCGGCCTCCGGCGGCCTCGCGCTCGCCGCGCTGCTCGTCTGACGTTCCGATGCCCTGACGCTCCGCCGTTCTTCCGCTCGGAACCGGAGATCGCGGCACCCCCGCGTGCGATACTTGGCTCGATACAGCCATGTATCGTGCCGCATCGCGGCGACGCCTCCTTCCCCCGGTTCGCGCCGGCCGTCACGAAAGCGCGCCCGTGTCTTCACTCGCCGTCCTGAGTCTCAAGAACCGCGCGCTGATCGCGCTCATCACGATCGTGGCGGCCATCTTCGGCTCGCTTGCTCTCGTGAACGCCAAGCAGGAACTCATCCCGTCGATCGAGCTTCCGGTGCTGTCGATCGTGACGACCTACCCGGGAGCCTCTCCCGACGTCGTGAACAACGACGTCTCGACGCCGATCGAAACCGCGATCCAGGGCGTTCCGGGGCTCGAGTCGACGACCGCCACGAGCACGACCAACGCGTCCATCATCCAGGCGTCGTTCACCTACGGCACTGATCTCGCGACCTCCGAGCAGAAGATCCTGCAGGCCATCAACCGCATCGAGTCGCAGCTGCCGGCCGATGTCGAGCCGAACGTGATCTCGGCGAGCATCGACGACTTCCCTGTAGTGCAGATCGCGGTCACCGGCTACGACGATGAAGCCGCCGCGCAGTCCGCCCTCGAATCGAGCGTGGTTCCCGAGCTCCAGGACGTCGACGGCGTCAACGCCGCGCAGATCGTCGGCGGCATCGGTGAGCGCATCACGATCACCCCCGATCAGGCGGCACTCGCCGAGCGCGGATTCACGCAGCAGGCGATCACCGACGCGCTCGATGCGAACGGCGTGCTGTTCCCGGGCGGCGAGATCACCCAGTCCGATCAGACCCTGACGGTGCAGACGGGCGCGAAGATCACCTCGGTCGACGAGCTCGCATCGCTGCCGCTCGTGCCGACGGATGCGGCGCAGTTCGGTGCGGGCGCCGTCACGATCGGCGACGTCGCGGCCGTGGCCGAGGTGGCCGACCCCGTCACGTCGATCTCCCGGGTCGACGGCGAAGCGGCGCTCACGATCGCGGTGACCAAGCTCCCGTCGGCCAACACGGTCGACGTGTCGCGCGGCATCCTGGACGTGCTGCCCACGCTCGAAGATGACGTGCCCGGCGCAACCTTCACCGTGGTCTTCGACCAGGCGCCGTTCATCCAGCAGTCGATCGAAGCGCTCGCTCAGGAGGGTCTGCTCGGCCTCGTCTTCGCGGTGCTCGTGATCCTGCTCTTCCTGCTCTCGGTGCGTTCCACGCTCGTGACCGCGATCTCGATTCCGACGAGCGTGCTGATCACGTTCATCGGCATCCAGGCCTTCGGGTACTCCCTCAACATCCTCACCCTCGGTGCCCTGACGATCGCCATCGGCCGCGTCGTGGACGACTCGATCGTCGTGATCGAGAACATCAAACGGCATTACGTGCAGGGCGCCGACAAGCTCGCCTCGATCCTGCTCGCCGTCCGGGAGGTGGCCGCGGCGATCACCGCGTCGACCCTGACGACCGTCGCCGTCTTCCTGCCGATCGCGTTCGTCGGAGACCTCACGGGCGAACTGTTCCGACCGTTCGCGCTGACCGTCACGATCGCGATGGTCTCGTCGCTCCTCGTGGCGCTGACCATCGTGCCCGTGCTGGCGTACTGGTTCCTGCGCCCCGGCAAGCCCGTCCTCGACGAGAACGGTGCGCAGATCGATCCGGAGGACCCGGCCGCGCCGCCGAGCCGGCTGCAGAAGGCGTACCTGCCGGCACTGCGGTGGACGCTCTCGCACGGCTTCATCACCCTGCTCCTCGCGGTCGTCGTGCTCGCCGGCACGCTCCTCGCCGTGCCGCTGATGAAGGTCAACTTCCTCGGCGACAGCGGTCAGAACACGCTCACCGTTACCCAGGAGCTGGCGCCGGCCGCGAGCCTCGACGCCGAAGACGCCGCCGCGCAGCGCGTCGAGCAGGCGCTCATCGACCTCGACGGCGTGCAGACCGTGCAGGTCTCGATCGGTTCGACCGGTTCGGCGCTGCGCGACGCGTTCAGCGGTGGGGGCGCCGGAGTCACCTACTCGATCACGACGGATGCGGACGCAGACCAGGCCGAGGTGCGCGCTGCGGTGCAGTCCGCGGTCGCCGACCTCGACGACGTCGGCACCATCACGGTCGCCGCGGCCGGCGGCGGATTCGGCTCGAGCGACATCGAGGTCGACGTCACCGCGCCCGATGCGAGCACGCTCCAGAACGCGACGGATGCGGTCGTCGCGTCGCTGCAGGCTCGCGACGGGCTCGGCCAGGTCTCGAGCAACCTCGCCGCATCGCTTCCGTACATCAGTGTCGCGGTCGATCGCGCGGCGGCCGCCGAGCGGGGCCTTTCCGAGGTCGCTGTCGGCGGGCTCGTCTCGAACACCATGCAGCCGCGCCAGATCGGCACGATCGAGGTCGATGAGACCGCGGTCACCGTCTACCTCGCGGCGTCGGCCACGCCGGCCACGATCGACGATCTCCGCGCCCTGCAGATCCCGACGGCGACCGGCCCGGTGCGGCTCGACGAGATCGCGACCGTCGACCAGACCGACGGCCCGACATCGATCACCACGGAGCGCGGCCAGCGCACCGCGACCGTGACGGTCACCCCGCAGAGCGACGACCTGAACGCCGCGTCGACGCTCGTGAACGAGGCGCTCGCCGACACCGACCTGCCGCAGGGCGCCGACGCATCCGTCGGCGGCGTGCTGACGCAGCAGCAGGACGGCTTCGCTCAGCTCGGCCTCGCCATGCTCGCCGCCATCCTCATCGTCTACATCATCATGGTGGCGACGTTCCGGTCGCTGCGTCAGCCGCTGCTGCTCCTCGTCTCGGTGCCGTTCGCGGCGACGGGCGCGATCCTGCTGCAGATCGTCAGCGGCATCCCGCTCGGCATCGCGTCGCTGATCGGTGTCATCATGCTGATCGGCATCGTGGTGACGAACGCCATCGTGCTCGTCGACCTGGTCAACCAGTACCGGGAGAAGGGCCTGAGTACGTTCGACGCGACGATCGCCGGCGGCTCACGGCGTCTGCGCCCGATCCTCATGACCGCTCTCGCAACGATCTTCGCCCTCACGCCGATGGCGCTCGGGATCACCGGTCACGGCGGGTTCATCTCCCAGCCGCTGGCGATCGTCGTTATCGGCGGGTTGGTGTCGTCGACCGTGCTGACCCTGCTCGTGCTGCCGACGCTGTACAACCTCGTCGAGGGCGCGCGCGAACGTCGCGCCGCGCGTCGAGACGAGGCTCCGGACGACGACGGCGGAGACGACGCGGAACCGCATGCTGCCCCGAGCGGACCTGCTCCGACGCGTCGAGCGCTCCGCTCGAAGGGGTCTGCGGCCTGACGTCCGACTCTCCCGCGCGCGGCGTCGCGCGGGGCGGTGTCGCGACGATCACCGTCTCGACACCGGCGTCGGCCTGCGTCGGGGCGACGGATGCGGGGGCGTCGACCGTTTCGATCGTGAACGTGTCGTCGGCTTCGGCAGAGACGACTTCAGCAACGTCGGCGACAACGGCTTGAGCAGAGGCGGCTTCGGCGACGACGGCTTCCGCGACGACGGCGTCGGCTACGACGGCTTCCGCAACGACGGCTTCCGCGCGGACGGGAATGGGCGCCGGGAGCACGGATGCGGGCGCCGCAGCGCGGGCAGCAGCGGCTTCGGCGAGCACGGCGTCGCGGCGCACGCAGAGCGTGAGGCATCCGAGGAAGATCCCCGACCAGCCGAAGATCGCCCCGAAGGCGATGACCTCGAACAGGGCGAGGTTGATCTGGCCGGTGACGAACACCCAGGCGCCCGCGAACACGCCCGCGAAGACGAGCACCGTCGCCAGCACCAGGCGGCGCGGCATCCGGTGCATCAGGAACGGGCTCGTTACGAGCAGGCCGGCGAACCCGAGCACCATGGCGGCGGCGACGCGGTCGTGCACGAATCCGTTGGAGTTGAGCGGGACGCAGCCCACGAGCGACAGGTTGACGCCCATGATCGAGTACATGATGCGCGTGGTGCGGGCGGCGCCGCGTCGGATGCGGCCGGGCGCGAGAGCGCGCAGCTCGCGCGCGACGGCGCCGGCGTAGATCACGACGAGGATTCCGCCGGCGATGAGCGCGCCGTTGAAGAACGCCGCTGATCCGTTCTTGAACGTGCCCAGCTGGCTGAAGTGCAGGTGCCACCAGACGGGGTCGGTGGTCGTGGCGATCGAGATCCCGATGCCGACGAGCATGGTCGTGCCGATCAGTACCGCGAGGCGGGAGGCTGATGCGGCGCGCAGACGCTCGACCCACGCCAGCGCCCCCGTGCGCTCTGGAGGAGTCGGCCCTGCCACCGCCACCGCGGGGAAGAATACGACGAAAGAAGAAACAGCAGAACGCATGCGGGTACCCTCCACCCAGACGGACACCGATAAACCGCCGGTGGAGTCGCGTGGATCCCCGCCCCGCACCGGATGACGAGCGCCAGACCCTGTATCCGGCGCGGCAGGAAGACTGCCGGTCTAAAGGTATCGGTCGCGGGTTAACGCTGACCCCGGCGTGTGTTACCTCTTGACGCAGGATTCCGGGTTTTCGGGGTCAATCAGGGCGTGCGCTCACGCGTGCAGCGTGATTCCCCACCGCAGATGCCAAGCCTCGCCGGGTTCGAGCCAGCGGAGGTCGCGCCCGGAGTTGAGTGAATCGGCCGGCGCCGTCATGGGCTCGATGGCCAGCGCGAGGTCGTGTCCGGGGTACCGGTCGGTCGTGAACAGCTGCAGGTACTCGAACCCCTCGCCCGCCCACAGCTCGACCCGCCGCCCGTCGGGGGCGTGCAGGATCGCACGAATGAGGCCATCCGCCCCGCGGGGGATTCCCGTGAATGCCGCGTCGAGAGCGAGGTCGCCGACCCGCCGCGGAACGCGGAGATCGTGCTCCTCGTCGAGGGGCTCCTCGGCGATCGGGAGGTTCCGCTCATCGAGGCGGAACCAGGACGCGGCATCCAGCTCGAGGCGAAGGTCGGCGGTCGCGGCGTCGGAGAAGCACAGATAGGGGTGGATGCCGACCGCCACGGGAGCAGCGGCCGCCCCCACGTTGACGATCTCGTGCTCGACCGCGATGCCCGCATCCGTCAGTGTGTAGGTCACCCGGGTCTCGAGGTGGAACGGGTACCCGGTCTGGGGAACGACAGCGGCCGCCAGCGTGACCGCATCCGCGGAGGTCGCGACCGGCCGGTACGGCGTGAACCGCAGCAGACCGTGCGAGGCGTTGCCGAACTTCGGCTCCGAGATGGCGAGCTGGTACGTCTGCCCGCGCTGGGTCCAGAGGCCATCGCGGATGCGGTTCGGCCAGGGAACGAGCACGACACCGGATGCGGCCGGTGTCGGCAGGTCGTCGGCGTATCGCGGCACGAGATCCACGTCGCCCACGCGCAGGGCACGGAGCGCGGCGCCCACTTGGGCGATCTCCGCAGACCCCCGCCCGGAACGGAGGGTGAAACGGTGACCGGTCGGATCGGCGCTCATGCGTTCAGCGTAGACGGCACGCGCTCGGCACTCTTCCAGGCCGGTGCGCTACTCTTGAGGGTCGGCTCTGGACACCGCGCATGTTGTGCGGATGGGTTTGTGAGTTCTAGGGGCCGATGGTGAGTGCCGATCGGCACACATGATCATCATCGATAATGGCCCCCGGATGACGGATGTCCCGGGTTATCCCCGCGTGCGCGCGGGTGCTGTTCTCGTTCGAGAGAACCCAGAAGGACACAGGCATGCCCAAGAACAAGAAGCCCGCCGGCGGACGACCGGCGAAGAACTTCGAGCCCCGCTACGGATCGAAGACCTCCTATCAGGACCGCAAGCGTCGCCCCGGCGAAGCATCCGCGGGAACCACCGGCTCCAAGAGCGCCGGCCACCGCGGCTACCGCGCGGAGGAAGCGACCGCCGAAGCTCCGAAGCGCCGCTGGACCGCATCCGACCGTGCCGGTCGCGACGAGTCGCGCAGCATCCGCACCACGGGCCGCGATGAGCGCCCCGCCCGCTCGTTCGACGACCGCCCCCAGCGCCGCGTCGCCGGGGAGCGTCCGGCCCGGTCGTTCGATGACCGCGCGCCCCGCACGTACGGCGATCGCCCGCAGCGTGATGACCGCGCGCCTCGTACCTACGGTGACCGTCCCGCTCGCGATGAGCGCGCTCCCCGCACGTACGGTGACCGGCCGCAGCGTGATGACCGTGCTCCTCGCACGTACGGCGATCGGCCGCAGCGTGATGACCGTGGTGCTCGCTCCTACGGTGACCGTCCCGCCCGTGACGACCGTGCGCCCCGCACGTACGGTGACCGCCCGCAGCGTGATGACCGTGCTCCTCGCACGTACGGCGATCGGCCGCAGCGTGATGACCGTGGTGCTCGCTCCTACGGTGACCGTCCGGCCCGTGACGACCGTGCGCCCCGCACGTACGGTGACCGGCCGCAGCGTGATGACCGTGGCGCTCGTTCCTACGGTGACCGTCCCGCCCGTGACGACCGCGCGCCCCGCACGTACGGTGACCGGCCGCAGCGTGACGACCGCGCGCCTCGCACGTACGGTGACCGCCCTCAGCGTGACGATCGCGCGCCTCGTACGTACAGCGACCGACCGCAGCGTGACGACCGTGCGCGCCGCGACGAGCGTCCGGCCCGCTCGAACAGCGACCGTCCGCAGCGCGACGAGCGTCCGGCCCGTTCTTCCCACGATCGCCCTCAGCGTTCCTTCTCGGACCGTCCGGCCCAGAGCGATCGTCCGCGCCGCACCTCCGACGAGCGTCCCGCACGCTCCTTCGATGACCGCGCGCCGCGCACCGATCGCCCCCGTCGCACTGACGGTCCGGGTCGATCGGACTGGAAGGCGACGCCGAAGGCGTACGACGCGCACGTCGACACCGTGCACGAGCGTCTCGAGGCCGAGTCGGTTGTGGCCGAGTCGGTCGAAGGCCAGGGCTTCGGTGAAATCGGTCTGGGCGATAACATCGTGAAGGCGCTCGCCGAGCTCGGCGCCGCATCCCCGTTCCCGATCCAGACCGCCACGATCCCGTCGATCCTCGAGGGTCGCGACGTTCTCGG
Organism: Microbacterium sp. cx-59; assembly: GCF_020805625.1. NCBI lineage: Bacteria > Bacillati > Actinomycetota > Actinomycetes > Micrococcales > Microbacteriaceae > Microbacterium > Microbacterium sp. cx-59. Next base: position 386,269 of record NZ_JAJHGO010000007.1, on the reverse strand, counting down.
GCGCGGACGCACCGGCTCCGGAAAGACCATCGCGTTCGGCGCGCCGCTCGTCGAGAACGTGCTGCGTTCGCAGAAGGGGAGCAAGCGCGAGTTCGGCCGCAAGCCGCGCGCGCTGATCCTCGCCCCCACGCGCGAGCTCGCCCTGCAGATCGACCGCACGGTGCAGCCCATCGCGCGAAGCGTGGGCCTGTTCACGACGCAGATCTACGGCGGTGTGCCGCAGGCGCGTCAGGTCGGAGCGCTCAAGAAGGGCGTCGACATCATCATCGGCACCCCCGGCCGCATCGAAGACCTGGTGAACCAGGGCAAGCTCGACCTCTCGCAGGTGCAGATCGCGGTCCTCGACGAGGCCGACCACATGGCCGAGCTCGGGTTCGTCGAGCCTGTTCAGCGGATCCTCCGCGAGACCGCCCCGAACAGCCAGAAGCTGCTGTTCTCCGCGACGCTCGACCGTGAGGTCGCCGCGCTCGTCGACGAGTTCCTGCGCGATCCCGCCGTGTACGAGGTTGCCGGGGAGACCCAGGAGTCCAGCACGATCGAGCACCGCGTGTTCGTGATCGACCACCGCGACAAGGCCGAAATGCTCACGTCGCTCGTCGACCGCGAGGGCAAGACGCTCGTCTTCGCTCGCACCCGCGCCTACGCCGAGATGCTCGCGGAGTCCTTCGAGGACGCCGGAATCGCCGCGGTCGCGCTGCACGGAGACCTCAACCAGGCCAAGCGCACGCGCAACCTGCAGCGCATGACCGACGGCAAGGTGCGCGTGCTCGTGGCCACCGACGTCGCGGCTCGCGGCATCCATGTCGACGACATCGACTTGGTCGTCCAGGCCGATGCGCCCGACGAGTTCAAGGCGTACCTGCATCGCTCGGGGCGTACCGGTCGCGCGGGTCGCTCGGGCACGGTCGTGACCCTGGTGACGCGTCAGCGTCGTCGGCGCATGACCGAGCTGCTCGGTCGCGCCGAGATCGACGCGCCGTTCGACGAGGTGCGCCTCGGCGACGACGTGATCGAAGAGGTCACCGGCCGCCAGCTCACCGACGTCACCAACTGACGCCGCACCACCCCTAGACCGCGAGACTGCAGTTTCGCGCCGAGACGTTGGGTTACACCCGCTGTCTCGGCGCGAGAATGCAGTCTCGCGGTTTTTCGCGCGTCAGAACAGGCGCGGCGGGGCGGCGGATGCGGATGCAGCAGCGGCGGCGGAAGCAGCGGCGGAGGCGAGGCCGCGGGAGGTCACGCGCACGGGCAGGGCTCCGGGCGGACCCCCGCCGGCGGGACGAGCGCGCACCGGCTCCTCCTCGTCGCGGCCGTCGAGGCCGTGGGCGCGGAGGAGCGGTCGCACCCGGCGCGCGAGCCACTGCCGGTACGCCTTCGGCGCGGCGGCGCTGACGCCCGGGTAGAGGCCGAGATAGCTCGACACGAGATGCGGATGCGTGCTCTCCAGCCACTGCATGAACCACGGCTTGACCCCCGCGCGCAGGTGCAGCGCCCCGTAGACGACGCGCACCGCGCCGGCATCCCGGATCCGGCGGAGGGCGTCGTCGAGCGCGGCGATCGAATCGGTGAGGTGCGGCAGCACCGGCATCAGGAAGACGGTGACGCGGAACCCCGCATCCGTCGCCGCGCGCACGGTGTCGAGCCGGGCCTGCGCGGACGGCGTGCCCGGCTCGATCTGCTTCTGCAGCTCGTCGTCGTACACCGCGATCGACATGGCGATGGAGATCGGCACGCGCGCGTGGGCCTTCTGCAGCAGCGGAAGATCGCGGCGCAGCAGAGTTCCTTTCGTGAGGATCGAGAAGGGGGTGTCCGACCCGGCGAGCGCCTCGATGATGCCCGGCATGAGCCGGTAGCGGCCCTCCGCGCGCTGGTACGGATCGGTGTTGGTGCCGAGCGCCACATGCTCACGGCCCCACGAGCCGCGGTGCAGCTCTCGCTCGAGCACCTCGGCCACATTCACCTTCACGACGACCTGCGAGTCGAAATCCCGCCCGGCGTCCAGGTCGAGATACGTGTGCGTGCCCCGGGCGAAGCAGTTGTGGCTCACCACACCGTTCGCCACGAAGTCGCCGGTGCCCGTCGTGATGTCGATGAGATCGTGCTCGGTGCCGAGGTCTTCGATGGACACGATGTGGAGGTCGGCAAAGGTCTTCACCGCCATGCCCTGCAGGCTGATCTTCCTCGTGATCGCCGGCAGCGTGAGGCGGAAGAAGCGGTCGCGCACCGGCAGGCCGCCCACGAGCCGGATCGTGCTCACGCCGTTCGGTCTGATCGGATCGTCTGCGTAGGGGAGATCGAGGGCCTGAAGGGCCTCGCGCGTGAGCGCCAGCAACTCCGGATCCTTGTTCGCTACGCGCACGATGCCGCGGGAACACGATCCTTCCGCGTCGAAGATGCCGGCCAGGAATCCTGTCTGCCACGACCGTGTGCGCGAGACCGGTGCCTGCGCGAGGGCTTCCACTCTCGCGACATCCGCGCCCCGCGCGGAGTGGAGAGCGGTCATCGCCTTGCGCGTCGCCGTCGCCGTCGCGAAAGGACGGACGAGTGTTGTCACACCCTCTGCGCTCAGGTACGCCCGGGACCGTGCGAGTGCTTCACCGTCGGCAAGGGCCAGACGGAAGCGGTGGATCGTGCGGCTCCGCCGCTCATCCACATAGGTCGCGTGGAAGAGCATCCCGTCGCCGCGCACCATTCCGCACAGGTAACCCCGGCGATAGTCGTCCTCGAGGGAAGCCGCCGGGGGAATGCCGCCGAGGCCGAAGCCCATCAGGCGACTCCGGGGTGTGAGGTGAGGGCGCCGAGCCGCGCCGGAGGTCGCACCGACGACGTGCTTCCACCCGCGCTCGGTGAGAAATCGGTGATCTCCGCTCGCGACGATCTCGGTTCCGTCGGCAAGGGTCACGCGATACGCCCGCTTCCGGGTGTCCCACTTCGCCATCACGGTCGTGGGGACGTAACGCCGGTATGCCCCCTGTTGCTCGGTGCCCATGACATCGTCGCCGATCCGGATGTCGCGGAGCGAGCGCTGACGGCCGTCGGCCATCAGGATCAATGTGTCGGGAGCCAGACAGTACACGCACGCATGACTGCATCCTCGATACGGGTTCACGGTCCAGTCGAACGGCATCGCCGACGAACCCGGCACGTGGTTCAGCGCCGAACGCGCCGCGACCTCGTGGAACGTCATCCCGGCGAACTCGGGCGTCGTCACAGAACGGACGAGACCCGACAACTGCTCCATTCCGGGCAGTGCCGCCGCATCCGACGCGTCTACCTGCTGCCCCTGCCATCGCATCCTCAGAGTAGAACAAAGAACCGATACTAAGTCAACCAGCGGGTATCCATACTCGTATATAAAACGGTTGCGGTCGCCGTGTCGGCCGCGATCGGGCGATGGGTGGACGACAATGGATCAGTGATCCGATCCGCCGACCCCGCGGCGGCCTCGACCCGTCGCGCTGCGCGAGTAGCGTCGGTGCGCGTGCGCCGTCGCCGCATCGTTGCGCTCTTCGCGGTCGTCGCCGTGGTGATCATTGCGGTCGCGATCGCGACGACGCGCGGCTCCGGAGGCGGCTCCGACCTGAGCGCCGTGGAGCCGGAATGGCCGGCGTCCGTCGACGCGATCCCCGCGCCGCAGTTCACGACCGTCGCCGCTGCGCCCTCGATCTGCGACGACCCTGCCGTCGCGGCCGCCGTCGCCGCGGGCGACGACGAGGCGGTCGTCATCGCGGCCGGTGGCGGCGCGGCGTTCCGCGAGGCCGTCGTCTCCGGCACCGCATCCGCCTGCGTCTCGCTCTCCGATCCGGCGCGGCGCTGGGTCGTGGTGAACAAGCAGCGTCCGCTCGATCCGCTCGACTACGTCCCCGGCAATCTGGTGCGCGTGCAGGGGCTGCAGACGATGAACTCCGGCATCCTGCGGCAGGATGCGGCGGAGGCACTGCAGGCCATGGCGAGCGCGATCGACCAGTCAGGCGTGGGGGCCATCGGGCAGCTGAGCGGATACCGCTCCTACGACGTGCAGGTCACGACCTACGCCGAGAACGTCGCGCGGGGAGGGCAGGCGGAGGCCGACATCTCGAGCGCCCGACCGGGCTTCAGCGAGCACCAGCTCGGCATCACGATGGATCTCATGCCGTGCGCGAACGGATGCGGCACCCTCGACGACTTCGGGGCGTCACCGGAAGGCCAGTGGGTCGCCGAGAACAGCTGGCAGTTCGGTTTCGTCGTCCGCTACGAGGAGGGGTACACCGGGATCACCGGGTACGAGGCCGAGCCGTGGCACCTGCGGTACCTCGGCCCCGAGCTCGCCCGCGCCTATCACGACGGCGGATGGCACACCCTCGAGGAGTTCTTCAACCTGCCCGCCGCGCCGGGTTACCCCGGCTGAGATTCCGCGGCGGTCCGCGGACGGTAGCGTGCGAGCCGCGCGACGCCCGCGCGATGCAACCGGTCGCCGACGAGCACGCCGAGTGCGGTGCCCGCGAGGCAGCTCGCGATCGTCAGCGCGAAGAACCCGATCTGCGCGCCCACCGGCATCGACCAGAGGTTGAACGAGACGGCCGCGAGGATCGGATACAGGATGCCGACGAGGAGTGCCCCGGCGTAATGCAGCCAGGTGGCCCAGTAGCGGTAGATCACGACGAGGAACGCGACCTCGGCGAAGAACGCCCACCACAGGCTGGTCGCGAGGTACGGGAAGGCGACGAGACCCGAGATGAGCCCGACGAGGATGCCGGCGAGCGGCCGGTGCAGCAGTCGCAGCGCCACCGTGGCGGGCAGGAGCCAGAGGCCCGCGATCGCGACCGAGATGAACGGAAAGACACCGAACAGCACGGTCGAGACAGCGGCGGCGCCCCAGAGCAGCACGCCCCCGGCCACGCCGATCGCGGCGCAGGTGAGCAGATAGACGGTCGATACGCGACTCATCGGGTTTCCTCTCCGGACGCAACGGTATGCGGATGCGGAGCCGCACCCTCGGGCCCCACTCGCCAGTAGCCGACGAAACCGATGGCGTCCTTCGGCACCCCGCGCTCGACGAGCGCGCGGCGACCCCCGGTTGCGAGCGCCTGCTCGCCCACCACGAACGCGTGCACGTCGGGTTGCGCGAGCGGCACGGTCCGCACCTCCGCGAGCGCCAGGGTCCCCGGAACCGTCTCGGCGTCGCGCACGAGCCACCGCACGTCGACGCCGGCGGGGCGGTCGAACTCCAGGGCGTCCTCGGCGCTCGGCACCTCGACGAGTGCGGTGCCGACCGCATCCGCCGGCAGGTTCGCGCAGATCCCCGCCACCGCGGGGAGCCCGGTCTCGTCCGCGACGAGCAGCACCCGGTCGAGGCCGAAGTCGGGGTGGAACGTGATGCCCTCATCGATGATGACGACGCTGTCGCCCGGCACCGCGGCGTGCGCCCACCGCGAGGCGGGGCCGGCGTCGGGCCCGGTGCCGTGCAGCACGAAATCGACGTCGAGCTCGGCGCCGCCGTCGGCCGACGCGGGTCGGTAGGCCCGCACCGTGTAGTTGCGCATCACCGGCCGCATCCCCTCCGGGATGCGGAGGAACTTCAGGTAGCCGATGAGCTTGTTGGCCTTCGCCGGAACCCGGTCGAGCCCCGCCTCACCGCCGACGGGCAGGAAGATCCGGAACCACTGGTCGAATCCCATCGGCGTGAACCGGTCGATGTCGCCCTCGCCGAGGGTGATCCGCATCCAGTGCGCAGACACCTGCCGGGTGCGGACGACACGGAGATGGAGCAGTTCTTGCACGGCGGGTTTGATGAGCCGACTCGAGCGGGCCATGGCGTCCTTTCGGGAACGGAGGGGTCTTGCGAGAGCCGGGGCTCAGGCGATGCCCCACGGGAAGAGAGAGAGGAAGATCGCGGCCGACGCCACCCAGAAGGCCAGCACGAACAGGGTGTCGCGGGTGCGGAACGGCACGTCGTAGCGTTCGGTGCGGTCGTCGTACGCGCCGAACGCGCGGGCATCCATCGCCAGCGCGACCCGCTCGGCGTGCCGGATCGCGCCGGCGAGCAGCGGAACGACGTACCCGAGTGCGCGTGCGGCTGCGGCGAACGGTCCGCGTCCGCCGTGGGCGCCGCGCACGCGATGCGCCTGCCGGATCAGGTCGAGCTCGTGCGCGAAGCGCGGCACGAATCGGAACGCGGCCAGGGCGGTATACCCGATCCGGTACGGCACGCGCAGCTGCTGCACCATCGCGCGGACGAGGTCGGCGCCGGTGGTCGTGAGCCCCGACAGCAGCGCGAGCGTGATGATGGCGCCGAGCCGGAGCGCCGTCGCGAAGCCGATCGAGAGCGCGCCGGCGAAGAGCTTCCACTCGCCGATCTGCAGCACCACCGGGGTCGTGTCGACCCGGGACGCATCGGCCCAGAGCGAGAACCCGCATCCGATGATCGCGATCCCCAGCGGCACGGCGAGCACCAGGATGCCGGCCAGCTGCGGCGTCCACCGAGCCCCCGCCAGCAGCACGGCGTACGCCAGCACGAGGAAGACGAGCGGCGTCGTGAGGTCGCGCACGAACACGAGCAGCACGGTCGCCGGGATCACGGCCGCGAGCTTCGCGAGCGGGTTGAGCGCGGACAGGAAACGCCCCGCGCGGGCGGGGGCGACAGTGTCGACCGCGACGCTCACGTGAAATCCCCCGGAAGGTCGGCCAGGCGCGTGGCGCGGGCGATCTGCGGATGCTGCGACAACCCGCGCACGGCGCGGCGGAGCGGCGGCACCCGGAGTCCCGCCCGTTCGATGAGGGCGACGTCGTCGAACACCGCGCCGGTCGGTCCGTGGGCCGCGATCCGGCCGTCCTCGACCAAGATCATCCGGTCCGCGTACTCGGACACGAGCTGCATGTCGTGGGTGACGACGATGATCGTGGTGCCGCCGCGGTTCAGTTCGGCGAGGAGACCCAGCAGCTCGTCGGCGCGCGCGCGGTCCTGCCCGAAGGTCGGCTCGTCGAGGGCCAGCACGGGCGCTCCCGCGACGAGCGCGGTTCCGACCGAGAGCCGGCGCTTCTGCCCGCCGGAGAGCAGGAACGGGTGGGCGTCGGCTTTGCCCTCGAGACCGAATCTCTCCAGGAGCGCGCTGGTGCGGGCGTGCACCTCGTCCTCCGAGAGGCGCAGGCGGCGTAGGCCGTGCGCGATCTCGTCGGCGACGGTGTGCGCGATGAACTGGTGCTCGGGATTCTGGAACACGAACCCGATTCGCGACGGCAGGGTGCGCGGATCGGTGCGCGAGACATCGATCCCGTCGACCCGCACCGATCCTCGCGGCGGCGGGATCACGCCGGCGATCGCCTGCAGGAGCGTCGTCTTCCCCGCGCCATTCGCGCCCACGATCGCGACGAACTCGCCGCGGACGACGTCGAGCGACACGTCGTGCAGCACCTCGACGCGCTCGCGGCGGCGTCCGCGGGTGAGGCTCAGCCCGCGGACCTGCACGACCGCATCCGTGGGTCGCGTCCGGTCGGAATCGGCCGGGGTCGTGCCCTGCTGCGGTGCGCTGACTGTCGCGCCCTGCGCGGGCCCGCTGACTGTCGCGCCCTGCGCCGGCCCGCTGAGAAGAGGGCCATCCGCCGAGAGGAGGGGGATTCGGCCCGAATCACCCTCATCCGGGCTGATCATCCTCGTCTCGGCGAGGGGTGCGGCGAGAGGCGCGGCGAGTGCCGTGGCGCCCAGCGCAGAGGCGGCGAGGGGCGGATGCTGCGCGAGCACCGCGCGGAGTTCCTCCGGCGTGAGCGGCAGCGGGTCGCACACGTACCCCGCTGTGCGCAGCCGCAGCGCCGCGAGCGCCGATGTCGGCAGCCACACGCCGAGGCGGTGCAGCTCCGCGGCCCGGCGCCGGAGCACATCGTCGACCGGTCCGTTCGCGACGGTGCGGCCGGCCTGGTCGAGAACGACGACGCGGTCGACGATGCCGACGACGGCGTCCAGGTTGTGTTCGATGAGCACGATCGACCGGTCGCCCTCCGCGACGAGCTCGGCGAGCGTCGCGTAAACCTCCTCGATGCCCTGCGGGTCGAGGTTCGCGGTGGGCTCGTCGAGCACGAGCAGCGGCGAGCCCATCGCCAGCGCGGCCGCGATCGCCAGCCGCTGCCGCCCGCCGCCCGACAGCACGTCCGGATTCTCGGCGCGCCGGTGCCAGAGCCCGACGCGGCGCAGCGACTCCTCGGCGCGGCGCAGCACCTCATCCGCCGGGAGACGCAGGTTCTCGGGGCCGAAGGCGACCTCGTCGAGGATCGTGCCCGTGACCAGCTGCGCGTCGGGATCCTGGAACACCATCGCGACGTGCGTGCTGAGCGTGGCGACCGTCGCCTCCGTCGTCGCGATGCCGGCGACCTCGACGGTGCCCGTCAGCTCCGCCGGGACGACGTGCGGGATCAACCCGTCGAGCGACAGCGCGAGCGTGGACTTTCCCGATCCGCTGGGCCCGAGCAGTAGCACGACCTCGCCGCGACCCACCTCGAAACTGACGGATGCGGGCGACGGATCGGTCGCGCCGTCGTGTGTGATGCCGACGTCGCGGAGGCGGAGGAGGGGCGCATCCGGGGTCGACTCGGTGCGACCTCGCGGAGGCGACGGATGCGGATCGGGCACAGGGATTCCCGGGAGGAGAGGGCGGGTGACCCCCTCAACTTAGCCGACCCTAACCTCAGTCGGAAGCGTGCGCGCGCGGCGGGAGTCCGGCGAGGAGTTCGCGGATGCCGACGCGATACGCATCCGACAGCACCGCCGCCGGCATTCCGCACAGCAGCGCGAACTGCAGGCCGCGCCACTGCGCGACGATGCGGGTCGCAGCGTTCTCGGCCGCGGTCTGCGGGTATCCCTCGGCGACGAGCACGTCGCGCACGAGCGCGACCCAGCCCGTGCCGAGCTCGCCGAGAAACTCCGCCCACTCGTCGGGGGCGCCGATCGCGACTCCGAACCGGTGGAAGAACATCACCAGGTACGGGCGGTTCGCCTCGTCGCCGATGTCGTCCCATGCCCGCAGCAGGCGGGCCTCCAGGGGCAGATCGTCGGCGCCGAGACGGTCGAAGACCGCCGCGAGGTGCGGAAAACGCTCGGACGCCCGCGCAGCCGCCGCTTGGAGCAGGCCGCCCTTGGAGCCGAAGTAGTACAGCAGCATCCGGTTGTTCGAACCGATCTGGCGCGCGATGCCCGAGAGGCTGTGGTCGAGCATCCCGTCGGCGAGGATCAGATCGGCGACGAGCCCCGCAAGGCGCCGCCGCTCGGGGGTGTCGGCGGTGGGCACGTCCGTCACCGCCGTCCGGTGCGGACGACGCCGGCGCGGCGAAGCCCCACGCCGAGCCGCAGACCGATCGCGGTCCAGGCGGCGGGCGCGAGCACGGCGACGACGAGGTACGCGACCTGCGCCCACGGTGCGTAGCTGGAGATGTGCGCCGCGAAGGCGACCGCGACCGCGATGACCACCCCGATGATGACCGCCGAGATGTAGAAACGCCACGTGGGCCAGGCGCGATAGCGGGTGAGCGCCGCGACGAGCTCCTGGATCCCGCCGAACAGGATGGCGGTGCCGAGGTAGCGGAGTGTCCACTGCGGGCTCGTCGCGCTCGCGACCAGAGCCGCCAGCACGTGGGTGAGAAGCGCGACCCAGGGAAGCCGCAGCACTTCCTGCGCGATGATGCCGGGCAGCACGTGCACCCCGAGAACCAACCCGTACGCGATCGGCACGGTCGAGAGCACGAAGAGCGTGGCCCAGCCGGCGATGCCACCGAGCAGGCCGGTCACGACACCGATCGCGGCGCAGATCAGCAGCACGCGGGTGGACATGACGACGGGACGGGCCACGGCTCCAGCGTACCGGCGGCGGCCGGGCCCCCGGACGCCCCGGGCCGGGAAAGACCGGTCGCTCAGAGGCGACGCCCGCGACGGCGCAGCCGCACCGCGGGCAGCGGCGGCGCCGGCACGCGTACATCGCCGTGATCGGCGACCCGACCGAAGCGCGCGGAGTGCGCCTCCCATTCCTCGCGGGCGGCGACGATCTCCTCGTGCGAGCGACCGACGAAGTTCCACCACATGACGATCTCGTCTTCGAACGGTTCGCCGCCGAGGAGGAAGAACGTCGCCCCGGATGCGGAGTGCGCCTCGATTCCGTCGCGCTGGATGCCGAGGTACAGCAACTGCATGTCGCCGACGGTCTCGGTGGTGTCCGCATCCGTCGTCACGCGCAGGTCGCCGTCGACGCCGACGATGGCGTACTCCCATTCCGGATGCAGCGGCACCCGCACACGCGACCCGGCGGGCACCCGCACCTCGGCCCCCACGAGGGGCGTGAACGCGCTCGCGGGCGACGTCGTGCCGGCGAACTCGCCCATCACGACGACCGCCTCGGCAGGCTCGCCCGTGACGGCGGGCAGGGTCAGTTGCGGCAGCGACGCGTGCTGCTCGAACGCGGGGGCACCGTGGCGTCGGGACTCGGGCAATGCCACCCACAGCTGCAGGGCATCGAGCGGGATCGGCTCGTCGGTCACGGAGTACTCGCTGTGCGAGATGCCCGCGCCGCTCGTCATGAGGTTCAGCGCACCGCGCGAGATGAGCACATCGCTGCCGAGCGAGTCGCGGTGACGCACGACGCCCTCGAACGGCCAGGTCACCGTCTGCAGGCCGATGTGCGGATGCGGCTCCACGCGCATGAGCGCGCGCTGCGGCCCGAAGCGGTCGAGGAAGCACCAGGCGCCGACCATCGGCAGGTCGCGCTGCGGGAGGGCCCGCCGCACGTCCATCGCGCGCACGCCGCCGAGCGGCACCTCGCGCGCCTCGAGCATGACCGAGCGGGGTCCGTCGCACTCCACGGCGGATTCGGTGGTCTCCTCGACCGGACCGGCATCGAGCCGCGTCATCGCTCGCCGCCGCCGCGGCTCGCGTCGGGCTCGTCGCCCGGGGGCGGCGGCTCCACTCCGGTGAGGCGACTCGAGGGCCAGGCGATGTCGAGGCCCGGCACGTGGTGGCCGCGCAGGTACTTCGCCACGAACGGGCACAGCGGTACGACGGTCTCACCGCGCGACGCGACATCCGCCATCGCCGCGGAGATGAGCCGGCTCCCGAGACCCTGCCCCGCATACGCCGGGTCCACCTGTGTGTGGGGGAACACGAGCCGCCCGCGCCGGTCGGGCTGGAACCGGGTGAACCCCGCGTCGCGACCGTCGACGCGGATCACGTACTGCCCCTCGGTATCCTCGCGGACCACCTGGATCGTCGGATCGTCCTCGCTCATGGCACATCCCCTCGTCGCTGCGTCCACGGTAACGGGCCAGCGGTGCCCGCGGGTCGCCGCATCCGGCAGACTCGAGAGATGACCGCATCCCTCGCCGAGCTCGTCAGAACCGCCGGCGACGACGCGGATGCGCTCTACGACGCCTTCCTGTCGTGGGCGGTCGATCGGGGCATCGAGCTCTACCCGGCACAGGACGAGGCGGTCATCGAACTCGTCTCGGGCGCGAACGTCGTGCTCTCGACCCCCACCGGCACGGGCAAGTCGCTCGTCGCGGTCGCCGCGCACGCTGCCTGCCTCGCCCGCGGCGGTCGCTCCTACTACACGGCGCCGATCAAGGCGCTCGTGAGCGAGAAGTTCTTCGCGCTCGTCGAGATCTTCGGGGCGGAGAACGTGGGCATGGTCACCGGGGACTCGTCGGTGAACCCGGATGCGGCGATCATCTGCTGCACGGCCGAGATCCTCGCGAACCTCGCGCTGCGGCACGGGTCGGATGCGGACGTCGACCAGGTCGTGATGGACGAGTTCCACTACTACGGCGACCCCGACCGCGGGTGGGCGTGGCAGGTGCCGCTGCTCACCCTGCCGCGCGCGCAGTTCCTGCTGATGTCGGCGACCCTGGGCGACGTGACCCCGATCACGGCAGACCTGGCGCAGCGCACCGGCCGCAGCACCGTCGAGGTCACCGGCGTCGAACGCCCCGTCCCGCTGCACTTCTCCTATGAGCGGCGCCCCGCGCACGAGCTCGTCGAGACGCTGCTCGAGGCGGGCGAAGCACCCATCTACATCGTGCACTTCTCGCAGCTGCAGGCCATGGAACGCGCGCAAGCGCTCGCGAGCGTCAAGGTCACGACCCGCGCGCAGCGCGACGAGATCGCCGAGGCGATCGGCGCGTTCCGCTTCACGACCGCGTTCGGCAAGACGCTGTCGCGACTCGTGCGCTCGGGCATCGGCGTGCACCACGCGGGGATGCTGCCGCGCTACCGACGCCTCGTCGAGACCCTCGCCCAGCAAGGGCTGCTCCGCGTCATCTGCGGCACCGACACCCTCGGGGTCGGCATCAACGTGCCGATCCGCACCGTCCTGCTGACCGCGCTGTCGAAGTTCGACGGCACCAAGATGCGCCAGGTCAGCGCCCGCGAGTTCCACCAGATCGCCGGTCGCGCCGGACGCGCGGGCTACGACACCTACGGCAACGTCGTCGTGATGGCGCCCGAGTGGGAGATCGAGAACGCCGAGTCGCTGCGGCGGGCCGGCGACGACGCTGCGAAGCGCAAGAAGATCGTCCGTAAGAAGGCGCCGGCGGGCGTCGTGAACTGGGGCGAGGGGTCGTTCGAGCGACTCATCGAGGCGCCTCCGGAGCCGCTCGTTCCGCAGATGCAGCTCACCGCCGCGATGCTCATCAACGTCATCGGCCGCGGCGGCGACGTGTTCGCCGACGTCCGCGCGCTCGTGTTCGACAACCACGAACCGCGTGCCCGGCAGCTCGCGCTCGCCCGCCGCGCGCTGGCGATCTTCCGCACGCTCCGCACGGCCGGTGTCGTCGAGGTGGGGCCGGATGGCCGCATCCGGCTCACCGTCGACCTGCAACCCAACTTCGCCCTGAACCAGCCGCTGTCGCCGTTCGCGCTCGCCGCGATCGAATTGCTCGACCCGGAAGACGCCGCGGGGGCCGTCGGGTCGGGGCACTACGCCCTCGACGTCGTGAGCGTTATCGAGGCGACGCTCGACGACCCGCGGCCCGTGCTCAAACAGCAGGAGTTCAAAGCGCGCGGCGAAGCGGTCGGGGCGATGAAGCGCGACGGCATCGAGTACGACGAGCGGATGGCCCTTCTCGAGGAGGTCACGCACCCGAAGCCCCTCGCGGATCTCCTGGCGCAGTCGTTCGAGGTCTTCGCGAGCAGTCAGCCGTGGATCCGGGATTTCGAGCTGCGACCGAAGTCGGTCGTCCGTGACATGTTCGAGCAGGCGTTCTCGTTCGCCGAGTTCGTCTCGTGGTACCAGCTCGGCCGGAGCGAAGGCCTCGTGCTCCGCTACCTCAGCGACGCCTACCGGGCGATCCGGCAGACCGTGCCGTCCGAGGCCCGCACCGACGAACTGCTCGACATCATCGAGTGGCTCGGCGAGCTCGTGCGGCAGGTCGACTCGAGCCTCGTCGATGAGTGGGAGAGCCTCATCCACCCCGAGGCGACGCCGCTCGGTGCCCCGATCGTGCCGCCGGCGCCGCCATCCGTGGTCACCAACCGCCGCGCGTTCACGGTGCTCGTGCGCAACGAGCTGTTCCGCCGGGTGACGCTCGCCGCGCGGCAGCGCGACGACGAGCTCGTGGCGCTCGATCCCGAGATCGACTGGTCGGCCGTGCTCGACGCCTACTTCGACGAGCACGACGAGATCCTCACGGGTGGTCCCGCGCGGTCGCCCGCCCTGTGCGCGATAGACGAGTCGGACGCGGCCGCCGGTCTCTGGCGCGTGGAGCAGATCCTCGACGATCCGGACGGCAACCACGATTGGCGCATCCGCGCGGAGGTCGACCTCGCCGCATCCGCCGAAGAGGGCACCGCCGTCGTCCGGGTGACCGAGGCTCTGCGCCTGTAGCCGCCGGCCCGGGCCTGCCGCTGTAGCTGTGGCCGGGTGCCGTCGCGCCTTGTGACGGTACCCGCGGGCGACGTCCCTGCGGGGACTGGGCCGATAACTCCTCCACTTCTCGGGGTTCTCGGCCTAGCGGTGGTCCGGCGTGCGGTTTTGGAGGAGTTACCCGCTGCGGGCAGCCCTGACGGCGGCCGCGCCTGCCGGTGGCCCGGGCCGCGCGGCGGTGGCGGCTGGTGGACGTCGAGCCGGGGGCCCGGCCGATAACTCCTCCACTTCTCGGGGTTCTCGGCCTCGGGGACCCCGCGCGTGCTGTTTTGGAGGAGTTGTCGGGCCGTTGGCCGCCCCGACGGTGGCCGTCCGGCCGGTGGCCGCGCCGGCGGGTGGCAGCCCTGCTGATGCCAGAGCCGGCCGGTGGCCCGGGCCGCGCAGCGGTGGTGGCTGGTGGCCGTCGCGCCGGGGCCCCGCCGATAACTCCTCCACTTCGAGGGGTTTTCGGCCTCGGGGTGGTCCGGCGTGCGGTTCTGGAGGAGTTAGCGGGTCGAAGCGTGCGTGACCCGGGAGCGTCGGCCACGCGAGCGGGCAGGATGGGGGGATGCGCGCACACGTCGGATGGGGGAAGGTCGCGGCCGTCGCGCTCGTCGCGGCCGCCGTGCTCACCGGCTGCGCGGCGGAGCGGCCCGTCGGCACCGAACCGGCGTCCGCCGCGCCGACCCCGACCGCCACCCCGACGCCCACTCCGGCGGATCCGATCGCGGGACTCGACCTCGACGAGCGCGTCGGGCAGCTGTTCATGGTCGGCACGTCCGTCGACGGCGCCGACCCGACCACCCTTGCGGCCGTCGCCGACCAGCACGTCGCCGGCATCTTCCTGCACGGGCGTTCGTCGGCCGGGGCCGGCGCCACCGCCGCGCTCGTCGCCCAGTTCACGGCCATGCACGATTCCGCATCGCCGCGGCTCTGGGTCGCGACCGACCAGGAGGGCGGCGATGTGCAGGTGCTCAGCGGCGACGGGTTCGAGAAGATGCCGACGGCGCTGACGTCCGCTCAGCGCGACGACGCGACCCTGCGGGCCGACGCGGCGCGGTGGGGTGCGCAGCTTCGCGCGGCGGGCATCGACATGAACCTCGCGCCCGTCGCCGATATCGTGACGAGCCCCGAGACCGCCCGCGACAACAAGCCGATCGGCATCTACAACCGCGAGTACGGGTTCGACGAGGCGACTGTCGCCGCGAAGTCCGGTGCGTTCGCTCAGGGGATGCGGGATGCGGGCGTACTGCCGACGCTGAAGCACTTCCCGGGCCTCGGTCGGGTGACCGGCAACACCGACTACGCGGCCGATGTCGTCGACGGCCAGGTCGGCGCCGACTCGCCCGACGTCTCGGTCTACCGCACGCTGCTGCCGCAGGGCCCCGCGGTCGTGATGATGTCGACCGCCGTGTACGACCGGATCGATCCGAGCGCTCCGGCGGCGTTCTCGGCGCCCGTGGTGACGGGGCTCCTCCGCGGCGACCTCGGTTTTGACGGGGTCGTGATGACCGACGACCTCTCCGCTCCCGAGCAGGTGGCGCAGTGGTCGCCGGGTGAACGTGCGACCCTCGCGGTGGATGCGGGCGTCGACCTTCTCCTCGTCTCCGCGGATGCCTCGGTGTTCCCCGAGATGTACGAGGCGGTGCGCTCGCGGGCCGAGTCCGACCCCGCGTTCGCCGAGAAGGTCGACGACGCCGCCCGCCGGGTCGTCGAGTTGAAAGCGGATTTCCCCTGAGCTCGGCAACCCCCTCTTCAGGCGGCATCGCAGCGGTACGTTGGCAGCTCGATCGGTCGAGGGGGAGGAGACGTCATGGCGTCATCGCGGGAAGATGTGGTCGGGGAGATTCTGGCGTTGAACGGGGAGGATGTTCCGTTCGCGTTCGCGGCGTTCGAGGGTGGTGTGGTCGGGGTCTGGGATTACGCCGACGCGAAGTGGGCCGGCCTGTTGGCGGCGGGGCAGATCAGTCGCGATTACGAGCTGACCGTGACGCTGCACGACGACGGAAGCTACTCGCTCCTCGATGAGACGCACGACACGCAGACCCGGCTCGACACGAAGGGTCTGCATCACGAGCGTTCGTTCTTCAAAGGAACGAAGCGCACCTTCAGCTTCAACGCGTCGTTCGCCCCGATCGCGTCCGATCACGGTCAGGTCGGCAACACGTTCGGGTGGAAGTTCGACACCGAGGAGATGAAGGAGCCCGTCCGCGAGATCCTCACTCGCCACGGATGGATCCCTCGCAACCGATCCTTCCTCGATCGACTCTTCGGGCGCTGACGGGCCGGATGGCGGGTCGCCCTCGGCCGGATGGCGGGTCGCCCTCGGTCGGGTGACAGTCGCTGACGCCCGGATGGCGGGCCGCCGGCAGTCCCGCCGGTCACCGGATGTCCGGTCACCGCGCCATGATGGCGGGGTGACCACCTACCTTGCCTTCCTCCGCGCGATCAATCTCGGGGCGAAGCGCGTCTTCCCGAAGGACGACATCCGCCGCGCGGTGGAGTCCGCCGGGTTCGACGACGTCGTCACGCATCTGAACACGGGCAACGTGCGCTTCACGAGTGGGATGCGGTCGCGCCCCCGCATCGAGGAGGCGCTCGAGCATGCGTTCCTCGCGGACCGCGGATTCGATGTGCCGACGATCGTGTTCTCCGCCGCCGAGTTCGCGGCGCTCGCCGCGGAGGCCCGCGCGCTCTCGGCGGCGCGCCCGGGACTCGCGCGGCATTACGTGTATCTGCTGAAGGACGAACTCTCCGCGGAGGTGGCGGCGCAGGTCGAGGCGACGTCCGGACCGCTCGGCGAGATGGTGGTGACCGGTCGCGCGGCGCACGCGCTCCTCGGGCCCGGGTACGCCGACGGCACGGTCGATCCGCTTCGCGCGGCGAAGCTGCTCGGGCTGGCGACCAACCGCAACCTCAACGTCGTCTCGGGTCTCGCCGAGCGCTGGTGCACCTCGACCGACTGAGCCCGGCGACCGCTCCTCCCCAGCGCGCGGTTCGGGTGGGCGGATGCGGGCGCGTGCCGCGACGTCGGACGCGCTCGTTACGCTGGTGAGGTGAACGCATCCCCGACCGACCGACCCGGATGGGATGTTCCGCCCGACGAGTGGGCTCCGCCCGAGTACGACGACGCGCCCCCGCCCTACGACGAGGCGCCGCCCTACGACGACGTCCCCGCGTTCGATCCGGCGATCGCCGCGCCGGACGACGGGTGGGTGCCCCCGACCGACGAGCCGTGGGCATTGGCGCAACCGGATGCGGCCGCCCCGCGCCGCGACTTCACGGGCGCCGATCCGCTCGCGGTGTTGAAAGAGGTCTACGGCTACGACGCCTTCCGCGGCGACCAGGCCGAGATCGTCGCCCAGGTCGTCGGTGGTGCCGACGCGATCGTGCTGATGCCCACCGGTGGCGGAAAGAGCGTGACCTACCAGGTGCCCGCGCTCGTGCGCCCGGGCACGGGTCTCGTCGTCAGCCCGCTGATCGCCCTCATGCACGATCAGGTCGAAGCGCTTCGCGCGAACGGCGTGAATGCCGCCTACCTGAACTCGACGCAGAGTCAGGCCGAGCGCATGTCGGTCGAGCGGTCCTACGTGGCCGGCGAGATCGACCTGCTCTATGTCGCCCCCGAGCGTCTCACGCTCTCGTCGACCGCCGCGCTCCTCGCCCGCGGCCGTCTCAGCGTGATCGCGATCGACGAGGCCCACTGCGTGTCGCAGTGGGGTCACGACTTCCGCCCCGACTACCTCGCCCTCGGATCGCTCGGCGAGCAGTTCCCGGGCGTTCCGCGGATGGCGCTGACGGCGACCGCGACGCACGCCACGCACCAGGAGATCACCGAGCGCCTGCAGTTGCGTGAGGCGAAGCATTTCGTCGCGAGCTTCGATCGCCCCAACATCCAGTACCGCATCGACCCCAAGGTCGAGCCGCGCAAGCAGCTGGTCGGCTTCATCCGCTCCCAGCCCGAGGGCTCGGCGGGTATCGTCTACGCGCTGAGCCGCAAGAGCGTCGAGCAGACCGCGGAGTATCTGCGCGCGCAGGGCCTCGATGCGCTGCCGTACCACGCGGGTCTTCCGGCCGAGACGCGGGCTCGCAACCAGTCCCGGTTCCTCCGCGATGACGGGGTCATCATGGTGGCGACGATCGCGTTCGGCATGGGAATCGATAAGCCGGATGTGCGCTTCGTCGCGCACATCGACCTGCCGAAGTCCGTCGAGGGGTACTACCAGGAGACCGGCCGTGCCGGTCGTGACGGCGAGCCGTCGGTCGTGTGGATGGCGTACGGCCTCGGCGATGTCGTGCAGCAGCGTCGGATGATCGATCAGAGCCCCGGTGATCGCACCTACAAGATGCGGCTCGGCCAGCACCTCGACGCCATGCTGGCGCTGTGCGAGACGGTGGCCTGCCGCCGTCAGAACCTGCTCGGTTACTTCGGCCAGCAGTCCGAACCCTGCGGAAACTGCGACACCTGCCTGACCCCGCCCGAGACGTACGACGGGCTCGTGCCGGCGCAGAAGCTGCTCTCGACCGTCGTGCGGTTGCAGCGCGAGCGCAACCAGTCGTTCGGTGCGGGTCAGATCATCGACATCCTCCGCGGTGCCGACACCGACCGCATCCGCCAGCAACGTCACAAAGAGATCGCCACCTACGGGATCGGCGCCGACCTCACCGAGCAGGACTGGCGGAGCGTCGTGCGGCAGTTGCTCGCACGCGGGATCCTCGTGGCGCAGGGCGACTACGGCACCCTGGCGCTCGGTGAGCCGGCGGCCGCCGTGCTCCGCGGTGACGAGCAGGTGCCGCTGCGGCGCGACACCATCGGCCGCACGGCCAGCGCACCGCGTGCGCGGCGGGCCTCCGCATCCGATGCCCTTCCCGAGGGTGATCGCGGACTGTTCGAGGCGCTGCGCGAGTGGCGCGCGCAGACGGCGCGCGAGCAGAGCGTGCCGGCGTACATCGTGTTCGGCGATGCGACGCTCCGTGCGCTCGCCGAACATCGCCCAGGGTCGCTCGCAGATCTCGACGGCATCAGCGGTATCGGCGCGAAGAAGAAGGATGCCTACGGGCAGGCCGTCCTCGACGTGATCGCCGCGGGCTGAGCGCGATTTCGGCGACGGATGTAGCCGACGCACAACCGCAGACGCCCTCGGGCGGCCTCAGGTTTGTACGCATCGTGCAACCGAGTTGGGAAGCTGTTGTGGCCCTTCTACGTTTTACGTGATGTGCGCTCGTCTTCGACGGAGCGCCTCCCGTCTCCGCAACGAAGGGTGATGCCATGGTTGACGCCGTCGTCCGAACCGAAAAGCCCGCCACCAGCCGCCGCACTCCGGCCGGAGGAGCGCCGACCGCGCCGCACTCCGCCGCCGAGGCCGCCGAGCCCCGGATCAACGTGGCCGAGGTCACCGATCTGCTGCTGGGCACCTGGGCCGACACGCGCCGCGAGGCGCGCGAGATGATCAAGGACCCCGCGTTCTGGAACATCGAGGGTCAGACCGTCGCCGAGCAGCGCGAACGCGTGCTCGGCCAGCTGCGCCTCATCGTCGACGCGGGCGCCGCGGCCCGATCCTACCCGCCCGAGTACGGCGGACTGGGCAACAACGGGGCCAACATCGCCGGCTTCGAGGAGCTCGTGCTCGCCGATCCGAGCCTGCAGATCAAGGCCGGCGTGCAGTGGGGGCTCTTCGGCTCCGCCATCCTGCAGCTGGGCACCAAGAAGCACCACGACAAGTGGCTGGGGGATGCGGCGTCGCTCGCTCTTCCGGGTGCGTTCGCGATGACCGAGACCGGGCACGGCTCGGATGTGGCGGCGGTCGGAACGACGGCGACCTACGACGCCGAGACCGAGGAGTTCGTCATCCACACGCCGTTCCGCGGTGCCTGGAAGGATTACCTCGGCAACGCGGCCCTGCACGGCCGCGCGGCCACCGTGTTCGCGCAGCTCATCACGGGCGGCGTGAATTACGGCGTGCACTGCTTCTTCGTGCCGATCCGTGACGAGAGCGGTGCGTTCCTCGACGGCGTCGGCGGCGAAGACGACGGCGTCAAGGGTGGCCTCAACGGCATCGACAACGGCCGTCTCCACTTCGATCACGTGCGGGTTCCGCGCGAGAACCTGCTCAACCGTTACGGCGACGTCGCCCCCGATGGCAGCTACTCGAGCGAGATCGACAGCCCCGGCCGTCGCTTCTTCACGATGCTCGGCGCGCTCGTGCAGGGCCGGGTGTCGCTCGACGGTTCGGCGACGACCGCATCCGCCCTCGCCCTCTACATCGCGGTGACGTACGGAAACCAGCGCCGCCAGTTCGATTCCGGCTCGGGCACCTCCGAGGTCGTGCTCCTCGACTACGGCCGGCACCAGCGTCGACTGCTGCCGAGGCTCGCCACGGCGTACGCGCAGGCATTCGCGCACGACGAGTTCCTGAAGAAGTTCGACGGTGTCTTCTCCGGCCGCAGCGACACCGACGCGGAGCGTGAGGACCTCGAGACCCTCGCCGCCGCGCTGAAGCCCCTCAGCACGTGGAACGCGCTCGACACGATCCAGGAGGCGCGCGAAGCGTGCGGCGGCTCCGGGTTCCTCGCCGAGAACCGGCTCGTCGGTCTGCACCACGACCTCGACGTCTACACGACCTTCGAGGGCGACAACAACGTGCTGCTGCAGCTCGTCGGAAAGCGGCTGCTGAGCGACTACGGCCGACAGTTCAAAGGCAAGGACACGGCAGCGCTCGCCCGCTACGCGGTCGGGCAGACCGCCGGCAAGGTGTTCCACAACGCGGGTCTGCGCCAGCTGGGGCAGTCCGTGACCGATTTCGGGTCGACCGCGCGGTCGGTGGAGCTCGGCCTCCGCGAGGAGCAGCAGCGAGAGTTGCTGACCACGCGCGTGCACACGATGGTCGCCGACGTCGCCGGGCGTCTGCGCCCGGCGAGCAAGCTGTCACCGGCTGAGGCGGCGGCGCTGTTCAACGAGAACCAATCCGATCTGATCGAGGCGGCCCGGGCGCACGGCGAGCTGCTGCAGTGGGAGGCGTTCACCGACGCGATCCACCGGGTCAGCGACGACGGCACGCTGCAGGTGCTCACCTGGCTCCGCGACCTGTTCGGTCTCTCGCTCATCGAGAAGCACCTGGCCTGGTATCTCCTGTCCGGGCGTCTGTCGGCGCAGCGGGCCGGGGCGGTGTCGCGCTACATCGGGCGCCTCTGCACGCGGCTTCGGCCGCACGCGCAGGATCTCGTCGACGGCTGGGGCTTCGCCCCCGAGCACGTGCGCGCGCCCATCGCATCGGGTGCCGAGCAGGAACGTCAGGACGAGGCCCGCGCCTACATGGCGGCGCTCGCCGCGTCGGGCAATGCGCCCGTCTCGGAGAAGTCGCTCAAGAAGAAGTGACCGCGCGGGCGGCGCCGCATCCGGCCCGGATGTCGGCGCCGCCCGTTAGCGTGTGAGGGTGACTGACGTGATCTTCGGCTCCGACGGGCGCGCCCGCTGCGCGTGGGCGGGCACCGACGCCGAGTACGTTCGCTACCACGACGAGGAGTGGGGTCGCCCGCTCCACGGCGACCGGCCGCTGTTCGAGAAGGCCAGCCTCGAGGGGTTCCAGGCCGGGCTCAGCTGGCTGACGATTCTGCGCAAGCGCCCCCGGTTCCGAGAGGTGTTCGCCGATTTCGAGCCGGCTGTGGTCGCCGGATTCGGCCCCGACGACATCGAACGGTTGATGGCGGATGCGGGGATCGTGCGCAATCGCGCGAAGATCGAGGCCGTCATCGGCAACGCCGAGCGGGTGCACGAGATGGCCCCGGGCGAGTTCGATGCGCTGATGTGGTCGTTCGCACCGACCGCTGCCGGTGACCGCCCGGAGACGTTCGCCGGTGTGCCCGCGACGACACCCGAGTCGCTCGCCCTCAGCAAAGAGCTGCGGCGACGAGGGTTCCGCTTCGTCGGGCCGACGACGATGTACGCGCTGATGCAGTCCTCGGGCATGGTCGACGATCATGTCGTCGGATGCTGGCGCGCCGCCTGACGCGTTCGCCTGACGCCGCGTGACGCCTGGCGTGCGTGCCTGACCCGGCGCACCGCCGGACGGGTGCGACTGGCCCCCGCGGCCGCCGGTTTCCGGTCAGCGTCCGGCGTCGAACAGGTGCCGGGCGCCCTTGCCGATCACTTTGACGACGACGCCGCGGCGGTGCAGTTCGGCCACCGTGCGGGTCTCTTCGTCGATGTCGCGGCCGAGCGCGTGCACGCTCGTCACGACGAGCACGTCTCCGGCATCCAAGCGTCCGATCAGGCGCCCGAGCCGGGCCTCCCAGCCCTCGAGGATGTCGGGCGCGGGATGGCGGAATCCTTCGATGGGCACGCCGTAGCGGGTGAGTTCGTCGCGCTGCGCGACGACCGAGGGCATGTCGGGGCGGTTGATCACGAGCCCGACGAGCCGCGACCCCGCGGGACGGGCGCGCCACCAGTTGCGATCGGACTGCAGCTCGGTGAAGCACTTCGGGCACTCGGCGGCGGTGTGCGGCAGATGCAGGGGGCTCGTCACCGCGTGCTCGACGGCCGGATCGTGCGCGGCGTGCGTGTGCGCACCGTCATTCGGTGCGTGTCGATCAGGTATGGCCGCGTCGCTCATGATGCCCCGTTCGTCGTCCCCACTGCGTCCATTCTCCCTCGGCGGCCGGCCCTCGCGGTACGCCCTACTCGATGTCGTCGTCGGTGAGCCGGAGTTCCAGGCTGAGCTGGTCGGCGTCGAGTTCGGCGAGGGCGTGGCGGAGCGCCGCCGTGCTGAAGGTGCCGGTGCGTCCGACCTCGATCAGGCGCCTCCGCATGGTCTCGATGAGCGCGAGGCGCAGCTCGAGCATCTCGCGCGCGGTGGCGGTCGATTCGTCGTCGGGGGGCTGCGCCATCCGCAGCCCGACCGTGTCGACGAGGTGCGGCGAGAACGTGCTGCCGTCGCGGCGGACGAGTGCCGGATCGCCGAGCGAGGTCACCGCCGCGGTGCGCAGTTCGGCGTCGAGGCGCAGCTGCTCTTCCGGAGTGGGTCCGGCGGCGGTGGGCGGGATGCGGAGCAATCGCACGAGACCCGGCAGGGTGAATCCCTGGAGCAGCAAGCTGATGATCGCCACCATGAACGCCACGAAGATGAGCAGCGGGCGGTGCTCGGTGTTGGCGGGAAGCGTCTGCGCGGCCGCGAGGGTCACCACGCCGCGCATGCCGGCCCAGACGATCACGGTGCCGTGCTTCCACCCGAGCGGAGACGCGCGGTAGTAGTCGAGATCGGCGCTCATACGCTGCATCCGGCGCCGGACCATGGCGAGGCGTGCGGTCATCCGGGCGGGGTCGGACGATCCGCGCGGGGGGATGCGCCCCGCCTCGACGTCATCGATACGTTCGTTCATGCGGTCGAAGTCGACGGCGTCGTAGCGGCGCGCGCGTCGCCCCTGCCGCCAGATGATGAACGACACGTACACGGCACGGACGAGCAGGATGATGCCGAGCGAGGCGAACGCGAGCCATGTTCCGTGCCAGAGACCGTCGTGCTCGGTGAGGTTCTTCGAGACGACGTCGGTGAGCTCCAGCCCCATGATGAGGAAGACGCCGCCCTCGAGCACGAGTTCGATCGTGCGCCAGTTGATCTCATCCGACAGGCGCTGATCCGGGGTGAAGAAGCGGGCCGCGCCCTGGCCGGTGACGATTCCCGCGACGACGGCCGCGACGAGTCCCGATCCGCCCAGGTATTCGGTCGGCAAGTAGGCGATGAAGGGCACCGTGAAGCTGATCGCCGTGTTGGCGGCGGAGTTCGCGACCCAGGCGCGCAGGCGCAGGTTCACGAAGCCGACGACGGCGCCCATCACGATCGCGATGAGCACACCCCAGACGAAAGTGCCGACGGCATCCGCGAAGGCGAAGCCGCTCGCCACGGCGACCGTGGCGGTCCGCAGCAGCACCAGCGCCGTCGCGTCGTTGAGGAGGCTCTCGCCTTCGAGCAGGGTCACGACGCGGGGGGATATGCCCACGCGCTTCACGATCGAGGTCGCGACGGCATCGGTCGGAGACAGGATGGCGCCGAGCGCGATACCCACGGGCAGGCTGAGCCCCGGAATGACCCAGGTGAAGAAGATGCCGAGGAGCACCGCGCTGCCCACCACGAGCAGCACGGAGAGCCCGGCGATGGGGCGGAAGTCCCGGCGGAACTCGATCGCCGGCAGCTGTACGGCGGAGGAGTAGAGCAGGGGCGGCAGCACCCCGACCAGGATCCACTCCGGGTCGATCGGGGGGATGTCGGGCACGAACGGCAGGGCGGCCAGCAGCAGACCGATCGCGACGAGCACCAGCGGGCCGGCGATGTTCAGCCGACGGCCGAGCGCGGTCACGACCGCGACGATCACGACGCCGAGGATGACGACGACGAGTTCTCCCATCTCAGAGAGCCCCGAGCGCGTGCACGGCGTCGCGTTCTTCGACGAGTTCGGCGGTCGACGCGTCGATGCGCGCGCGGGCGCGATCGTCGATGGTCAGGCCCTCGACGATGCGGTAGCCGGAGCCGTCGGAGGTGACGGGGAACGAGGAGAACAGCCCCGCGGGCACGCCGTACTCGCCGTGCGAGACGACCGCGGCGGAGGTCCAGCCGCGGGCCTCGGACGTGCCGAGCACGTCGTCGCGCACGTGGGTGATGGCCGCGTTCGCGGCGGACGCGACCGACGACGAGCCGCGCACCTCGATGATCTCGGCACCGCGCCCCGCGACCCGCGGGATGAACTCGTCGTCCACCCAGCGCGCGGCCGCATCCGCTCCGCCGAATCGCTCTTCCAGGGCGCGGAGCGCGGGCGTGCCCGCGACGGTCGCGTGCGAGATGTCGGGGAACTGGGTCGCCGAGTGGTTGCCCCAGATGGCGACGTCGCGCACGACTCCGACGGGGGCGTCGAGCGTCGCCGCGAGCTGCGCGGCCGCGCGGTTGTGGTCGAGGCGCGTGAGGGCGCTGAAGCGTTCGGGCGGCACTCCGGGGGCGGATGCGGCGGCGATCAGCGCATTCGTGTTCGCGGGGTTGCCGACGACGACCGCGCGCACGTCATCGGCCGCGTGTGCGGCGATCGCGGCGCCCTGGGGCCCGAAGATGCCGGCGTTGGCGGCGAGCAGGTCGCGGCGCTCCATTCCCGGGCCGCGGGGTCGCGCTCCGACGAGGAGCGCGATGTTGCAGCCGTCGAACGCGACCGCGGGGTCTTCCGTGACCTCCACATCGTGCAGCAGCTCGAACGCGCCATCCTGAAGCTCGAGCGCGGCACCCTCGGCGGAGCGGATGCCGGGACGCACCTCGAGCAGCCGCAGGCGCACGGGCCGATCTGCGCCCAGCATGTCGCCCGCAGCGATCCGGAAGAGCAGCGCGTAGCCGATCTGCCCCCCGGCGCCGGTGATCGTGATGGTCGTGACCGAAGCCGTCATACGCCCGAGCATATGGCGCACGCGGCCGCGCCGCCGCTCCCGAGCGATCCGGAGGCGCACGGTACCGTGAAGTCATGACGGTGAACGAGATCGACGATGTGCTGTACCCGCCGATCGAGCCGTACGCCACGGGCGAGCTGCTCGTCGGCGACGGGCAGCGGGTGTACTGGGAGCAGTCCGGAAACCCCGACGGAAAGCCGGTCGTCTTCCTCCACGGCGGGCCGGGTGCGGGGACCTCGCCCTGGCAGCGGCGCTTCTTCGACCCCGAGCGCTACCGGATCGTGCTGTTCGATCAGCGCGGATGCGGGCGGTCCACGCCGCACGCGAGCGACCCATCCGCCGACCTGCGGTTCAACACGACGTGGCACCTGGTCGGCGACCTCGAACTGCTCCGCCGCAACCTCGGCATCTCGACGTGGCAGGTGTTCGGCGGATCCTGGGGCAGCGCGCTCGCCCTCGCCTACGCGCAGGCGCATCCGGAGGTCGTCAGCGAACTCGTGCTGCGCGGCATCTTCACGCTTCGCCGCCACGAACTCGAGTGGTTCTACGAGGGCGGCGCATCGGCGATCTTCCCCGATCTGTGGGAGGACTACCTCGCCGCGATCCCCGTGCTGGAGCGCAACCACTTGATCGACGCCTATCACCGGCGGCTGTTCGATCCGGATCCGGCCGTGCACCGGCCGGCCGCGCTCGCGTGGACCCGCTGGGAAGCCTCGACGCTGACGCTGCGTCCCGATCCCGACCTCGTCGCCTCGATGACGGATGCGGATGCCGCCACCGCCTTCGCGCGGATCGAGAACCACTACTTCGTCAATGCGGGATGGTTCCGCGAAGGACAGCTCATCGACGAGGTCGACCGCATCCGGCACATCCCCGCCGTGATCGTGCAGGGGCGGTACGACGTCTGCACGCCGATCATGACGGCGTGGGATCTGCACCGCGCCTGGCCCGAGGCGGAGCTCGCCGTGATCGACGACGCGTCGCACTCGGCGACCGAGCCCGGGATCGCCGCTGCCCTGCGCGCGGCGACCGACCGCTTCGCGGGCTGACCGGCGGGAGTGCCCGCTCTCTCTCTGGGCGGACCCGCTCTACCCGCGCCGCCGCGCGCTCACGCGCCCATCGCGCGGATCAGTGTCGCGATGAGGCGCAGCGGCGATCGGCCGATCAGGTAGCGGGTGAGTCCTTCGCTCACGGCCGTCGAGGTGCGTGAGGTCACGAACCACGGGGGCGTGGGGAGCACGCTGAATCGCCCGCGTCCCAGCGAACGCGGGAACGGGCGGAAGGGGCCGCGCAGAACGGACCGCTCGACCCCCGCCAGGAGCAGGGTGTTGTGCACGATCCCGAGGCCGCTGCCCACGTCGTCGAGGGTGCTTCCGGGGAAGGCACCCCAGGAGAGGATCGGCGTCGCGAACACCACGCCCGTCCAGGCGTTGATCGCGATGCCGCCGTAACGCAGGTCGGCGATCGCCCGGTCGAGGTCGTCGCCGAGGTCGCGCTCCGTGGCCGGGTCGATCAGGACGTTGGCCCCCAGGGTGCCGGTCAGCCGCTCGTTCGCGTGCGCGATCGCGGCGCGCAGGAAGTCACCGCCCTGCCCACCCAGCTCGACGACGCCCAGCACGGGAGCGAAGTACTCCGTCGTCTCGATCGGATGCGGATCGTCACCGGCGGCGACCTCCACGAGCAGGCGCCCGCCCCCGGCCTGCTGCGCGCCGGGGTAGGTGGCACCCGCGGCGGTGAGGCGCTCCGCGGCGTGCGGGTACCAGACGGGGCGCGCGGGAGCAGCGGCGTAGGCGGTCTCCAACTCCCGGAGGAACGCGTCGCGCTGCGGCCAGTCCCGACTGACGAGCACGACCTGGCCGGCGATGCAGTTGTGGCCGCTGTTGTGCAGCCGCATGGTGGCGATGTGCTCCGCCTGGAAACGCAGGTCGGCATCGGTCCACGGCCCGGGCACGACGATGATCGGCGAGACCCCGCCGAGCTCAGCCGTGATGGGGGTGGTGAGGAGCGGTTCTCCGGACGCGCGGCGGGCGACCGCATCCGGCCCCGTTCCCCACACGATCGCGTCGAACGTGGTCGCCGAGCCCGTGATGTGCACGTGCGCGAACGACGGATGCCGGGTCAAATACGCGCCGACCGGGCCGCCTCCGCGGACGATGCGCACGAAGCCGGCGTCGATCAGCGGCGCGAGCGCCCGCTCGAACACGGGTACGAGGGCGTTCTGCGTGGGATTGACCTTCAGCAGCCCGACCCGGTTCTCGGCGAGCAGTTCGTACAGCACATCGAGCACGGGGATGGCGGTGATGTTGCCGGCGCCGAGCACGAGCCCGACGCCCGCCGGAGCGCCCGGGTCGAGTTGGCCGAGGCCCGCCGCACGCGCGGCCGACCCGGCATCCACCCCCGGTCGGAACCAGACCTCGCCCGTGTGCCCCGACAGCAGCAACGCGTCGATCGCGCTCGCCGGAAAGACGTGCGCCCGGATGCGGCCGCCCGGAGCGGCGTCGATGCGCACGCCGTCGAGCGGGCTCGCGCCGCGGGCGAGCGTGCGCAGCGTGCGCAGGTAGCCATCGAGCGCGCTGAGGACGGCGTACGGACCCGAGAGCCACTCCTCGCCGCGCAGCGGGTGGCGCGCGTCGAGGCCCTTGGAGGCGGCGGCGGTTGTGGCCCATTCCTCCGCGACGGCGCCGACGGCATCCCGCACCTGGTCGAGCAGCGACGCCCGCTGGTCGAGGCGCAGAGTCGACCACGCGTCGGCCCCCGTGGCGAGCTCGTCGATCGCCAGATCGAGCGCGGCGGTCTCGGCATCCGAGAGTTCGGATGGGGCAGGGCTGATCGAGGTCACGGCGCTCTCCTTCGGGCGGCCGCCGAGCGGACTCGGAGGTGCGCTCAGCCTACCGATCCGCCGTCGCCGCGCCGCGGATCAGAGCAGACCCTGCGCGCCGAGAGCCGCACGCAGGACGGGGGCGATGTGCTCGGCGTACGCGACCGTCAGGTGCGTCTGGTCGTACTTGGTGGGGATGGTGCCGGCGAAGGCCGGGCACACGTTCTCCCAGCAGCTGAACGGGAGCGAACTGAGGGCATGGTCCCCGGATGCGGCCGCCGCCGCCTCGGCTGCTGACTGCATGTCGGTCCACGTCGTGTCGACGGAGGTGAGGCAGTTCGCGGGGCTCGACAGCGGTGAGTAGCACTGCCCGAGATCGGCGCCGAGCGGCGGCGGCGCGAGGTACGCGATGCGGCCGGGCATCGCATAGGTCGACATCTCGGCCTGCGTCGCCGCGATGAGCGCCGGTGCCGAGAGGTCGGTGCCGTCGGTCGTCCGACCGAGCGTGTAGGCGTTCGAGACCACGACGAGCTGGGCGGGGTCGGCGGCGATCGCCGCGCGCACGTCGGTCTTCCGCTGCGGGCAGGCGGCCATGACCCCGGCGCCGTCGTTCTGCACGAGCACGTCGGTGAATCGGCATCCGTAGAGCCCGATCGTCGTGATGCGCCACGCCCCGCCGCTGTCCTCGGCGATCTTCTTGAACGCGGGCGCGTACGCCATCGCGGTCGAGTCGCCGACGAGGTACATGTGGTTCGGGGCATCGGTGCTTCCCCACGTGCATCCGGCCGCGTCGAACGCGGCATCGGGTGAGAAGCAGTCGTGCGCGGGGTTGTCGCTCGATGAACGCGAGATCACGTCGTCGAGCGAGGGGGAGAGGGCGGGCCACGCGGTGGCTGATGCGGCCGCCGCCAGTTCTTCCTGGAGCGCGGGGAGCGGGTCGGTCTGCTCCTCGGCGGCAGGCGCGAGCGGTGCGAGCGGGCCGAGGGTGGGGATGCCTCCGACCGTCGACTGCAGGGTGATGGCGATGACGCCGGCGCCGATCACGAGCACGACGACGCCGAGGACGGCCTGCCCGGCGAAGCGAGCGCGCCAGGCCGACCAGGCCGCGCGACGCGTGTCGGGCGCCGTCGGTCGCTCATCCGATCCTGGCTCGGGCGTCGCCGGGGCTGACGGGGGAGCCGCAGCGCGGGACGCGGCGGCGCCGACGGCGAGAGCCTCGGATGCGGGCGGGCCGCTCGGGGACGCGACCGCCGGGGACGCGACCGCCGGGCGCGCGGGCGCCCCGGGGTAGTAGCGTGCGCCGGGAGTCCAGCCGGCGGGCCGACTCTGCAGCGTCCGTGCGGGCGGGGTTACGGGCGCCGGAGGTGCGACAGGCGCCGCAGGTGCGACGGGCGCAGCGGATGCGACGGGCGCAACCGGGGCCTCCGCACCGGCGCGCGAATCGGGCGCGCCCGCTGGGCGCGGGTACGCGCGGAGCCACGGCGAGCGGTGGAGCGGCTGCTCCACGACGAGATAGGACGCGACCGACAATGCAGCGATCGCGCCCAGGACGATCGGGGTCGTCGGGGCGCCCGCGGGCAGCAGAACTCCCGCGAAGACGATGACGGGGAAGTGCCAGAGGTAGATCGAGTACGAGAGGTCGCCGATCGCGACGCTCAGGGGGTTGCTGAGGGGGAACAGATGCCGGGCCCGAGGGTCGCCCCCGACGCCCGCGGCGATCACGAGCGCGGTGGCGGCGACGGGCAGGGCGGCCCACGGCGCCGGAAACGCGCTGTCGGCGTCGATCGTGACGAACGACCACAGGATTCCCGCGAGTCCCGCCCAGGCGAGCGGCACGCGGAGCAGACCCGGGATGCGGGCGAGCACGGGTGTCAGCGCGGCGAGGAGCGCGCCCGTGCCGAGTTCCCAGGCGCGCGTCGCGGTGGAGAAGTAGGCCACCGTCGGCTGGGCCGCCGTGTCGGTGAGGGCCCACGCGAAGGAGGCGACGACGATGACCGCGGCGGCGAGCCCGACCGTGATCCTCCGCGAGGTGGGGGTTCGCCGCGCGAGCGGAATCATCAGGAGTGCGACCAGAAGCAGCGGCCAGAGCAGGTAGAACTGCTCCTCGACCGACAGCGACCAGAAGTGCTGCAGCGGAGAAATCGCATCCGTCGCCCGGAAGTAATCGGTGCCGTCGGCGGCGAACCGCCAGTTCGACGACAGCAGCATGGCCGCGATCGCATCGCCCAGGGTCTGCTCGGCGCGCGGGCGGTTGAACACGAAGAACGCCGCGGTCGTCACGGCGACCAGCACGAGAAGCGACGCGGGCAGGATGCGGCGGATGCGGCGGGCCGCGAACGCGCGGAGCCGGATGCGGCCGGTGCTCTCCTGCTCGCGGAGCAGCAGGCCCGTGATCAGGAAGCCGGAGATGACGAAGAACACGTCGACCCCGACGAACCCTCCGGCCGGAAAGCCGATCGCGTGGCACAGCGCGACGGCCACCACGGCGATGGCCCGGAGTCCCTGAACATCGCGCCGAACAGGGGGCGCGGCGGAGGAGGGAGAGGAGTTCATAGGGGAGGGCGGCGCCGCGATCGAGACGCATCACCGCCGACCAGTGTAGGCCTGGGAGCGGTACCACGGCACCCGCGCCCCATCGCTGCCTCTCGCAGCGGGGAGAGCGACTCAGATCAGCGAGAGCTCGCGGAGCTTCGCGTCGACGTCGGCGTTGGAGGGCTCGACGTGGTGCGAGGAGTCGGGGTAGACGACGACGGGGATCTGGGTGCGCCCGGAGATGTCGCGCGCGACGTCGGCGGCCGCGGGGTCGGCTTCGAGGTCGATGTAGGTGTACTCGACGCCGAGGCCGTCGAGCTGCGCCTTCGTGCGGCGGCAGTCGCTGCACCAGGCAGCGCCGAACATGGTGATCCCGGACGGTGTTTCGCTCATGAAACCAGGGTAAGAGTGAACATCAGGTGTCCGGGTCGTGTCGGTCTCCTTAGCGACTTCCTGTGCGGATGCCCAGCCCCCGGTTTTCGATCAGGTCGGCATGTCAGGATGAAGACGATCTCCTGATCCGGGTGGTCGTTTCTGTTTTTCCCCAAGGCGGTTCGTATGCAGGTCACGGTCGTCGTGCCGACGTTCAATGAAGCTCCCAATGTGGCGGAGCTGGTTCGTCGGGTCGCCGCATCCGCTCACGGATACACGGTCGACATCCTCTTCGTGGACGACAGCACCGATGACACCCCCCGGGTGATCGAGCAGGTCGCCGCGACCGCTCCGGTCCCGGTGCGTCTCATCCACCGCGACAACCCGGTCGGCGGGCTCGGTGGCGCGGTGACCGCGGGGATCGCCGCGGCCGACTCCGACATCTGCGTCGTCATGGACGGCGATCTGCAGCATCCGCCCGAGACCATCGCGAACCTCGTCACGCGCTTCCGTCGCGGCGACGTCGATCTCGTCGTCGCGTCGCGGTACGCCGAGGAGGGCGCCGCGACCGGGCTTTCCGACGCGTCGCGCGTGCTGGTCTCGCGCGCCTCGACCTACCTCACGAAGGCCATGTTCCCGCTGCGCTTGAAAGAGGTGAGCGACCCGATGACCGGGTTCTTCCTCGTCGACCGCCGCGCTCTCGACCTCGAAGAGCTGCGCCCGCGCGGCTTCAAGATCCTCCTCGAGATCCTGGCCCGTCACCCCGTCCGCGTCGTCGAGGTGCCGTTCTCGTTCGCCGACCGGCACGCGGGCGCGTCGAAGGCGTCGTTCCGTCAGGGTCTGCACTTCCTCGCCCAGCTCACCGCTCTGCGCTTCGGCAAGATGTCGATGTTCGCGATCATCGGCGGGCTCGGCGCGATCGCGAACCTCGCCATCGTCTGGGTGCTCGCGCACGTCGGCATGGGCGACATCAGCTCGATGCTCGTCGCCGCCGAGATCACGATCATCGCGAACTTCCTGCTGCAGGAGCGGTTCGTCTTCCAGGACGTCAAGGCGGATGCGTCGGGCATCGTGTCGCGATTCGCGAAATCGTTCGCGTTCAACAACGCCGAACTGATCGTCCGCATCCCGATCACGACGCTGATCATCTCGAACTGGCACATCTCGGTCGTCATCGCGACCGGCATCACCCTCGTCGCCGCGTTCGTCCTGCGATTCCTCTTCCACTCGCTCGTCGTCTACGCGCCCCGTCGCGCCGGCGCTCGGAAGACGTCGCCGGCCCGCGCGCTGGTCGAAGAACTCGACCGCCAGGCCGTCTCTCCCGGCGAGCTCTGAGCCCGGTCGTCCGGCGACGAGCCTGAGCCCGGTCCTCCGGCGACGAGCCTCAGCCCGGTCCTCAGCCGACCAGGTTCCGGAAGCCGTCGAGGTCCATCCCGTAGTTGATGCGGATGGTGGGCAGGGCGAGCTTGTCGGTGCCGGCGCGTACGTAGCCGGGCTCCACCGTGCGCGCCATCTCGAACCCCGCGCGGCGCAGTGCCTCTTTCGCGGTGTCGTTGTAGTGGCCGTAGGGGTAGGCCATGACCTCTTTCGCACCGAGGATCGCCGCGGAGGTCTCCATGTCGGCGGCGATCTGATCGGCGGTCCAGTTCACCATCCGGCCCTGCCCGTTCTCGCCGGCGGTGTGCATGTCGTGGGTGTGCGAGCGCTGCAGCACGTACATGTTGGGCGTGGGCTCGGTGCGGGCCGAGGTGATCACGAACGATGTGGTCGGCACGCGATAGTTCTGCACGATCGGGGCGGCGAGTTCGAGCCAGCTGGAGTCGGCGTCATCGTCGGTGACGATCGCCGACAGCCGGGGGATGTACAGCGCCCCGTCGATGAAGGCGCTCAGTTCGTCCCAGGTCGGAAGGTAGAAGCCGCTCTCCGCGAGGTAGCGGATGTGCGACTCGAAGTCGCCGATGTAGGTGTAGTTGGCTTTCAACCAGCCGGACTCGCCCTCGGGCTTCGTCGTGAACTGGTGGTACATCAGGATCGGCACGCCGACGTTCTCGGCGGCGACGTCGTCGGGTGACTTCCACGCGGCGTGCACCGTGGTCTCGTGGTCGGCGCACGTGACGAGGTCGGCGCCGTTGATGCGCGCCCCGACGCTGTAGGACGCGGCGTCGCTCGGTGTCGCGTACCACCCGGCGAACACCGCGCCGTCGCGGCGGGGGATCGGTAGGCGGGCGTAGAGGGCGCCCTCGGTCTGCAGCTGCGGGGCCTCCGCGATGCCGTCGCCCGCGAAGCTCACGGCGCAGGCGCGCGGATCGGCGGCGGTGCGGAGCAGTTGCTGCGCGGCAGTGAGCGGCGTCGCGCTCGGGGTCGGCGCGGGCGTCGCGCTGAGCGTCACCGCGGGGTACGGGGCGGCGGATGCGGGCGTGAACCCGCGGAGGAATGTGAGGGTGGCGGCGACGCCGGCGGCGACCACGACGACCGGGATCAGCACGGCGACGAACACCCGGAAGGCCCTCCGTCGACGTGGCGGTCGGGTATATGTGCGCCGTCGAGTCACCATCGTCGTTTCCCCCTACATGGGCGCTCGGTGCCCTCCCCCGTGCGAGGCGACGACCCCGCGACGGTCAGAGTGTAGCGGCGTCGGGTGACGCGGCCGGGGTGCGACATCCGGAGCCCGCCGACCCCGGTCGTAGACTGGGCTGCTGACCATCGGGGCGCTCTGGCGCACTCCCTCGGCCGCCGCATCCGTCACGAACCAACGAACGAAGACACCATGCCGCACTCCGCCGCCGGTCTCGCCTACCGCGAGGCGCGGGACACCCTGCTCGCCCATTCGCACGACGTGGAGGCCGCGCGCGACGCTTTCTCGTGGCCCGACGTGGGGCCGCACTTCAACTGGGCGGTCGACTGGTTCGACGGCATCGCCGAGGGGAACGACCGCGTCGCCCTGCGCGTCGTTGAAGAGGACGGCAGCGAGGCGTCGCGCACGTTCGACGAGATGCGCCGCCGCTCGAACCGGGTGGCGAACTGGTTGATCGCGCAGGGTGTCGGGCGGGGCGACCGCGTGATGCTGATGATCGACAACCGCGTCGAGCTGTGGGAGGCGATGCTCGGGATCATGAAGATCGGCGCCGTGATCCTGCCGACGTCGGTGGTGCTCGGTGCCGACGACCTGGCGGAGCGCATCGATCGCGCCGGCATCCGCGTCGTGATCGCCGACCAGGACGACGCGGCGAAGTTCGACGGCTTCGATCTCGATCTGGTGCGCATCGTGGTCGGGGCGTCGCGAGCGGGATGGGTGTCGTTCACGGATGCGGACGCCGCATCCGACGCGGCACCCGGCATCGTCGTCGACTCGACCGACACCTCGATCGTGTACTTCACCTCCGGCACGACGTCGCGGCCGAAGATGGTCGAGCACACCCACCTCTCGTACCCCGTGGGCCA
Organism: Microbacterium sp. cx-59; assembly: GCF_020805625.1. Lineage (NCBI taxonomy): Bacteria > Bacillati > Actinomycetota > Actinomycetes > Micrococcales > Microbacteriaceae > Microbacterium > Microbacterium sp. cx-59. Next base: position 351,843 of record NZ_JAJHGO010000007.1, on the reverse strand, counting down.
CCTCAGCACGACGTACTGGATCGGTGTGCGGCCGGGAGACGTGCACATGACGATCAGTGCACCCGGCTGGGGCAAGCACGCGTGGAGCCTGTTCTTCGCCCCGTGGATCGCCGAGGCCACGATCTTCGTCTACAACTACGGCCGGTTCGATGCCGGCGCTCTCGTCGCCCAACTCGATCGTGCCGGCGTGAACTCGTTCTGCGCGCCGCCGACGGTGTGGCGGATGCTGATCCAGGCCGATCTGGAGCAGCGCCCCCGCGGGCTCCGAGAACTGCTCTCAGCCGGCGAGCCGCTGAACCCCGAGGTGATTGCGACGATCGAGCGCTGGTGGGGCATCCAGATCCGCGACGGCTACGGGCAGACCGAACTGACCGCGGTCGTCGGCAACACCCCGGGCGTCGCGCTGAAGCCCGGGTCGATGGGGCGGGCGCTGCCCGGGGTCGACGTCGTGCTGCTCGACCCGGTCACCGGCGAGATCGCGGACGAGGGCGAGATCTGCCTGCCGACGCATCCGGTGCGTCCGCTGAACCTCATGCCCGGCTACATCGGCGACGCCGAGCGCACCGCGCTGGTCGAGTACGACGGTTTCTACCACACGAGCGATGTCGCCTCCCGCGACGAGAATGGTTTCCTCACGTTCATCGGCCGCACCGACGACGTGTTCAAGGCGAGCGATTACAAGGTGTCGCCGTTCGAGGTGGAATCGATCCTGCTCGAGCACCCGGCGGTCGCCGAGGCCGGCGTGGTGGGTGCGCCCGACGAGCTGCGGCTGAACATCGTGAAGGCGTACGTGCACCTCGCGGCCGGGGCGCCGGCGGATGCGGAGACCGCGCGCAGCATCCTGGCGCACGCGCGCGAGCACCTGCCGCCGTACATGCGGGTGCGGCGGGTCGAGTTCTTCGAGTTACCGAAGACGATCTCGGGCAAGATCCGTCGCGTCGAACTCCGCGAGCGCGAGATCGCGCACGCCGGCGGGCGGATCGAGAGCGAGTTCCGCGAGTCGGACTTCCCGGGGCTGAAGGGCTGACGCGAGGCCACCCTGCCGGATGCGCGCCCGTAAAATGACGTCGCGGCGCATTGTCGCCATCCTGTTGCCGCCTCCCGCGTGATCGTGCCGGAGGCGTCGTCGACACCCCCTTCACCCCGGGAGCCGCATGTCCGCCGTCGTCACCGCGCCGCCGCGTCGCGCTCGAATCGAATCGACCGTTCTCCAGGCGCTGCGGAGTCCCCGCCTGCTCACCCGCGAGGTGCTCGCCGGGCTCGTCGTCGCGATCGCGCTCATCCCCGAGGCGATCGCCTTCTCGATCATCGCGGGCGTCGACCCGCGGGTCGGGCTCTTCTCGTCTTTCGTGATGGCGGTCGTCATCGCGTTCGTGGGTGGCCGCCCCGCGATGATCACGGCTGCGACCGGGGCCGTCGCCCTCGTGATCGCCCCGGTGGCGCGCGAGTACGGCATGGACTACTTCATCGCGACCGTGCTGCTCGCCGGCATCATCCAGGTGCTCCTCGCCGTGCTGGGCGTCGCGAAGCTCATGCGCTTCATTCCGCGCAGCGTCATGGTCGGGTTCGTGAACGCGCTCGCGATCCTCATCTTCCTCTCGCAGATGCCGCAGCTCGTCGATGTGCCGTGGGCGGTGTATCCGCTGGTCGCGGTCGGGCTCCTCATCCTGTTCCTGTTGCCGAAGGTCACGCGGGTCGTGCCTGCACCTCTCGTGGCGATCATCCTGCTGACGGCGGCCGTGGTGGTCTTCGCGATCTCCGTGCCCACGGTCGGTGACCAGGGTGCGCTGCCGCGGAGCCTTCCCGAGCTCTTCGTGCCGAACGTGCCGCTCTCGTTCGAGACCCTCGGCATCATCGGGCCGTACGCGCTCGCCGTGGCGGTCGTCGGTCTGCTCGAATCGCTCATGACGGCGAAGCTCGTCGACGATGTCACCGACACCCGCTCGAGCAAGACCCGTGAGGCATGGGGTCAGGGAGTCGCCAACCTCGCGTCCGGGTTCTTCGGCGGCATGGGCGGCTGCGCGATGATCGGCCAGACCATGATCAACGTGAAGGCCTCCGGCGCTCGCACCCGGATCTCCACGTTCCTCGCCGGCGTCTTCCTCCTGGTGCTCGTCGTCGTGCTCGGCGACGTCGTCGCGATCATCCCGATGGCGGTGCTCGTGTCGATCATGATCTTCGTCTCCGTGGCCACCTTCGATTGGCACAGCATCCGCCCGTCGACGCTCCGTCGCCTCCCGTTGAGTGAGACGGCCGTCATGGTCGTGACGGTCGCGATCACGGTGTGGACCCATAACCTCGCGATCGGCGTGGTCGTGGGTGTCGTGATGGCGATGGTGCTGTTCGCGCGTCGGGTCGCCCACTTCGCGACGGTGACCCGGACCACGGACGCGGATGCGGATGCCCCAGAACCCACGGCGCACTACCGCGTGGACGGAGAGCTCTTCTTCGCCTCGAGCAATGACCTCACCACCCAGTTCGAGTACACGACCGATCCCGATCGGATCGTGATCGACCTGTCGCGCTCGCACGTCTGGGATGCATCGACCGTGGCTGCGCTCGACGCGATCGTGACGAAATACGAACGCCTCGGCAAGAAGGTCGTGTTCGAGGGGATGAACGACGAGACGACCGCATTCCACGGACGACTTTCGGGCGGACTCGGCGCCGGTCACTGACCTGTTGCCCGCGTCACCTACGGCAGCGCGGCGGGGGAGTCAACCCGCTGCCGGTGTCGGCGGGCGCGCCTAGCCTCGGAGCATGTCCGATGCGAACAACACTCCCGAGACTCTCGGCGCCGTGCACGATAGCGACAACCCCGCCGAGAAGGATCCCTCCGATTGGGTCACGGGCGACGAGCCCATGACCGCGCCGCAGGCGAGCTACCTCGACACCCTCGCCCGAGAGGCCGGCGAAGAGATCCCCGCCGACCTCACGAAGGCTGAGGCATCCGAGCAGATCGATCGTCTGCAGGCCGAGACCGGCCGCGGCAACAGCTGAGCGTCAGTCGCCAGAGCGCGATCGCACACCCGGGACGCCGCGAGCGTCCCGGGTGTTTTCGCGGGGTGCGGATGGTGCGAGCTTCAGACCGATCACCGCGGCGATGATTCCGGCGATGCACACGAGCTTCGCGATCGAGAACGGCTCGGCGCCGGTGAGTAGCGCGTACGCGACGGTCAGGGCCGCGCCGATGCCCACCCACACGGCGTACGCCGTGCCGATCGGGATGCTGCGTGCCGCCCAGCCGAGTCCGAGCATGCTGGCGACGATCCCGACCGCGAAGACCACCGTGGGTACCGGTTTGGAGAGGCCGTCGGAGGCGCCGAGGGCCGTCGCCCACACCGCTTCGCACACGGCGCTGAGGATGAGCACGAGCCACGGCATCAGCTGACCACCTTGAGTCCGATGACCGACGCGACCAGCAGCAGAAGCAGCAGGATGCGAACGAGCGAGGCGCGCTCGGCGCCCGTGACCATCGCCCAGATGACCGTGAGGGTCGCCCCGATCCCCACCCAGACGGCGTAGGCCGTGCCGGTGGGCAGCTCGGTCATCGCGTAGGCGAGCCCGGCCATGCTCGCGACGAGGGCGACGCCGAACACGATCGTGGGGCGCGGGCGTCCAAACCCGCGAGATGCCGCGAGTGCGGCGGCCCAGACGGCCTCCAGCATTCCCGAGGCGATGAGGATGATCCACGCCATGACATGACCTTCCGAGTCAGTCTTGTCGAGATGCGGGTACTGCTCCCTCGTCCGCAGGGCCGGATGGGCCCTCTGCTCCAGAGTAGCGCCGGGGCCCGCCCGCATCCGAAAAGCACCGCAGTTTGGGGGTGGCGAGGCTCCTCCGCCCGGGACTCGTCAGCGCCAGGCCTCGGCGACGGCGATCTCGCGGCCGAGCACGCGGCAGGCCGCGCGGTGCCCCGAGAGCAGGGCGGCCGTGACGGTCGCCGGGTCGTCGGTCCAGGTCGCCTCGCCCGCGAGGTGCAAGACGCCCTCGATCGGGGTCGCGAGGTCGTCGTGGTCGGCCGTGGTCGATCCGAGGGTCATGTAGGCGTACGAGCCGCGGGCGAAAGGGTCGTTCTGCCAGGCGGTGATGTCGACCCTGATGGGGCGCTCGACGCGCGCGCCGTAGAGGCGGCGGAGCTGCGCCAGCACCGATTCCACGACGCGATCCTCCGGCCAGTCGCGGATCTCGCGCGCGGCCGGGCCGGCGGCGAAGGTCAGCAGCGTGGGGGTGCCGTGGAGGGGGGTCAGGTCGTACCAGGAGTGCCACCACCGGCTGTCCGGTCCTTGCTGGCGGATCGCGTAGACGTCGTCGTCCCAGAACGCCGTCTCGAACCGCAGGAAGATCTTCTCGAACGCGTTCATCGTGAGCCGGCCGAGCGCTGCCGCGTTGATCTCCGGCAGGGGCGGATCGAAGGTGAAATCGTCGCTGCGCAGCACCCCGACGGGCACGGTCACGATCGCGCGGGCGGCGTTCACGATGCGCTCGCCGGTCGGGTCGTCGGCGGCGGTCACCGTCACGCCGCCCTTCGACCACTGCACGCGGGTGACGGTGTGGGAGAGGCGGATGTCGAGTCCCTCCGCGAGTCCGGCGGGGAGGCGGTCGTAACCGCCCGGGAACACGACTTCGTCGCCGTCGATCGCATCGTCGTCGAGTCCGTGCGCGGCGAGGTCTTCGATCCACGCGCCGTACTGCTCCTCCGCGCGGTGTTCGAGGTACTCCCGCACGCGCTGGGTCCGGTCTTCGTCCCAGCCCTGTGCGACGAGGGCGGCCTCGGTGACGTCGCGGTACGAGGCGTCGGGGGCGGATGCGGCGACGGTTTCGAGCAGCGTCTCATCGACCGTGTGGATGTCGTCGGTGAAGCGGGCCGCATCCGCATCCGAGAGTCGGGTTCCGTTCGGGGAGTAGTAGGCGATGGGGCGGCTGTTGGGCTGATAGCCGCCGACGGTGAACTCGATCGTCTGCATCCCGAACGCCGCGGCGGCCTCGGCCACCGGGCTGTCGGTGATGCCGTGGATCCACGACGCGCCGAGGTCGGTCGCGTGTGCGCCGCTGCGGTCGGTGTGCACGCGCCCGCCGATGCGATCGCGGGCTTCCAACACGACGACCGACTGGCCACTCTTTGCGAGAAGGCGGGCCGCGGTGAGTCCCGCGACGCCCGCACCGATGACGACCGTGTCGAACTCGTGCATGTCGGGACCCTACTCCTCGCATCGCGCTCTTTTGCCCGCGATGGCGCCTGTTTCCTGTCATGGCTGCAGAAACATGTGGCGCCAGGACAGGAAACTGCCGCCATCGGGGAGGGGGGCCAGGCCGAGCCTGGCGCGGCGGGTCGCCCGGGTCAGTCCGCGGCGTCGGCTCTCTCGAGTTTGTCCTTCAGCTCGTCGAGGTCGACGGCGCCGGTCGTCACCTGTTTGGTGCCGTTGTACACGTCGCGGTCGAGTTGGTTGCTGGCGTTGGCGACGAGCATGGCGACGAAGGTGTCGCCGTTGACGTTGAGGAAGGTGCGGAAGATTCCGGCGAACCAGTCGACCGCGATGAGCAGGCCGACGGCCTCGAACGGCAGCCCGAGGGAGGTCGCGAGGAACATCGCGACGACGGGGAAGCCTCCGGGCACGGTGATCGTGCCCATGTTCAGAAGGATGGCGAGCGCCATCCCGAGCACGATCGTGCCGAAGTCGAGCGAGACGTTGCCGGATTGTGCGAGGAACATCACGACGATCATGTAGTTGAGTACGGCGCCGTACGACCCCATCGTGAGGCCGACCGAGAGGGTGAAGTTCGCGACCGGCTGGCTCACGCCGATCTTCTCGATCGCGGTGCGGAGCACGGTCGGGTACGTGACGGCGGAGCTCGTCGTCGTGATGGCGATCATCGTCTGGTCGGTGAGCTTGGCGGGGAGCTTCGCGGGGTTGAGGCCGGTGCGCAGCCAGACGACGAGGATGAACAGGGCAAGGATGATCAGCACGCCGATCAGGGTCGAGCCGAGGTAGGCGAGGGCGCTGGTGACGACCAAGAAGCCGACGGTGCCGGAGAGGTTGGCGAGCAGGCAGAAGACGCCGATCGGTGCGATCAGCATCACGAATCGGATCATCGTGAGCACGATCTGCTGGATCTGGTCGAAGAAGTCGAGCACCAGGCGGTTGCCGCTCTTGGCGATGTAGGTGTTGAGCGCCACCCCGAACAGCAGCGAGAAGATGATGATCGGCACCATGGTCGCGGTCGACATGGCGTCGAAGATGTTCGTGGAGACGAAGTTGACGACGGTCTGCTGCCAGCCGGTGGTCTCGCCGGCCGACTCCTGCAGAGCGGGGTCGACGCCGCCGGAGAAGTCGATGCCCGCGCCGGGCTGGAGGATGGAGCTGATGCCCCAGGCGAGCACGGCGGCGACGATCGAGAATCCGATCATCCACTTGAAGGTGCGGAACGCCATCTTGCCCATGCCGGATCCGGTCATCGCGCCCGTCGCGACGATGACCGACGACATGACGAGCGGCACGATCGCCATCTGGATGAGGCGGATGAACAGGTCGCCGACGAACTTCAGGTTCGCGGCCCACTCGCCGACGATCAGCCCGAAGACGATTCCGAGGATGGCGGCGGCGCCGATCTGCAGGGCGGGGTTCTTCAGGACTTTGGGCACGACGGTCTCCATTCGCACGCCGCCAAGTTGGGGGGATGGGGCGGCGACGTGCGGGGCCAAGGTAAGAGATCGCGGCCTGCGATTTCGACTCGACGCGAGGGGTTTAACACGGTTTTTACGAGGATGACGCGTGGGTGCGTGCTCAGGTCGGTCTACGCCGTGTGAAAGGAGGGAGCCCGCACGCTGGGACGGACACGCCAGAATGCCCGCCCTCTATCCGTGGAGCGTCACAAGCTCCGGCGAGAAGTTCGACGGTGGGAGGAGTCTGACGTCGCCGCCCACTTGAATCATCTCGCTGTCTTCTTCCACTCTCTGGGGAGTGATCCTCTCCATGTCCTGCCATAGGAGTTCAAACAACTCGCGGGCGGTGGAGTTCGGATCGGGCGTCAAGATCGCGACGAGTCGATGCTCTCGACTGCGGAAGACGACGACCACGAGGGGGCCGGTCGCAGCCGCTGACTCGACTTGGTAGTGGTCGTCACCGGCGCTGGTGTCGTAGGGGTACCACCCTGGCGCCTCGTGGGTCGCTGCAGGCAACGCATGCGTTGGTCCCAGTCCCCACTCGTTTTCGGCGAGTGAGGCCAGGGCTCGGGCAGTGTTCGTGTCGGACGGCATCACAGGCTGTCGTTGACCCACTGGGGGCATGTGCGCGTCGGAGCCGAGGCTGAGTCACGACAGTAAGCGGTGACAACCCCCAGCTCGAATGGATCGGGGCTCTCAGCCCCTGGGCTTCGTTCCTGGATGAGCTCGAAGTTGATCACCACATCGCCGTTGGGATCTTGATAGTACGCACCGTACAGGTAGCGCCCGTTGGGCTGGAGATAGCCCCCGGTGTTGATGCTGACCGTGTTTTCAATGGTTTGCTGCTCGACATTGTGGGTGTTCAGCGCGTGTAGGTACCCGAACGAGCCGGTGGATCCCTGGCGGAGGACCACCTTCTCGCCGGAGCCGTCAAGGGTGACGCTCAGGCAGTTGAATTCCGGTCGATTCGGATAGCTCGTGGTTCCCGCCGCGCATCCGTCGGCGAGCGCAACGGCATCGCTCACATCTGCAGGGGATGCAGAAGAGGAGCTACCGTACTTGGTCTGCATCACGGGGTCACTCGTGTAGGCGACCCACTCTCCGGCGGGCGCTTCAGATGGTGTGGGCGAAGTCGCTGCAGATGCGGGCGTGAGCGACCACGAAGCAGCCACGAACAAAGCGACGACACCTACTCCGACCTTCATCTTCGTTCTCATTCGCAATCCCCCTCGAGGTTTGACTCGGAATCGGAGTGAGCGACGTTACGGAACTCGCATGAGAGCTGCAAGGGGTCGCGCCGATCGCGATCGCTCACCGCGCTGCCCGCTGCTGGGCTTCGCGGAGCGGGCACATCGGACCCAATTGGCTGCGTTCGACACCAGGGACTCGGCCGGAGATTCAAGGGAACTCCATGAGTAGAAGCCACACGAGGCTTTCAGTTACTCCCACGGGCGTCGACTCCGTGACCTCACGATTTTCAGTTGTATGCGCCGGGTTTACGGGTGCTCATGAGTGCTCGTTTGCCGCGTGATTCCGCGGAAGTCGTGCTCGTTGGTGATGGCTGGTTCTCGATGGTTCCAACCGAGTTCCCGGCCCGGGACCGGCCCGCGCGAGAGGCGAGAACTTCGCCGATGACCTTCCGCGCTGCACAGGTCAGGAGTTGCTCACAGGGTAGTCGGCGCCGCGGGTTCAGATGCACTACCGCGATAGTCTCTCAGTCATAGGGCAGCCATGAGAGGGCGCACACATGAACCCGTTCGAGGAGAAGACCGCGAAGGTCAGTGACCTGCGTCTCGACCTCCGGAATCCTCGTATGCCGGATGACCAGTTCGCCGACGAGGACGAGGCTATTGAGTACCTCGTTCGGCACGCTGCCGTGGAGGAACTTGTCGAATCGATCGGCAGTTCTGGATGGTTCGATTACGAGCCGCTCATCGTCCTGAGCTCCGAGGACAACAACCGGAACATTGTTATCGAAGGGAACAGGCGCCTCGCCGTTCTCCGTTTGCTTCGTGACGACGCACTCGCTAAGCGCCTTGGGGTGCGGATCCCGACGCCCCTCCACGAGGATGCCAAGCCTGAGACGGTCAAGATTTGGGAAGTCGGGCATCGCAGAGACGCGCGCGACTTCATCGGGTTCAAACACATCAACGGGGCGTTCAAGTGGGATTCCTTTGCAAAGGCGAAGTACGCGGCCGAATGGCTCGATGAGGATCCCGACGTTGCGGCCGTCAGCAGGCGTCTGGGCGATACGCATAACACTGTCGTGCGCTTGGTCAACGGATATCGAGTCCTGAGGCAGAGCGAAAGGCAGGGATTCGACAGGGAGAAGCTGCCCAGGCGCTTCTCGTTCTCGCATCTCTACACAGCATTGACTCGACCCTCGGTGCGGTCCTACGTGGGTCTGGAGGAGGGGACTGGGCTGCTTGGTGCGGATCCAATTCCTGACACGCACAGCAAGGACCTGCATCAGCTAATTACCTGGCTCTACGGCGACGAGGAGACCGATCCCGTCATCAAGTCCCAGAATCCAGACCTCGGTCGGCTGGTATCTGTTCTTGGAAACGAGAGCGCCACCAGGTTGCTAGAGGCACATCCGAGCCTGCCTGCGGCGTTCGAACTCGTCGAGGACAAGCGAGCTAGATTCACCTCCGAGATGGCGAAGTTGCTCGACCAGACGAAGATTGTCTCGAGCCTGATCGGAAGCTTCGACGGGGACCAGTCGACGATGGAGATGGCCACGACTGTGCAGCGAACCGTGAAAGTAATCGTCAAAGCAATGGAAGCGGAGACGTCATCGCTCTCGCCGCGAGGCAAGGCACGGGAGTGAAATTCGAAGTCTTCGACGCGCGGTCGAGCCGGAGCGACGTTGCGGACTGGTTGGAACTCTTCGCGCTGCGAAGTCTGCGTCCGGTTTCGGCGGCTGATTTTCAGCGATCGGACAGTGTGATGGCAGAGCCCGACAACGAGACCGACTTCGATACCGAATCGGGCGAGGACGTTGAACGCGAGATCGTCAACGAAGAGGCTGAGCTGTTTCAACAGGAGCTTTGGAACGAGCTGCGCTTTCGGGAGAGTGTCTTGGGGGACGCATACCCCTTCGAGTTGATAACGTCGCGCTCGGTGTGGACGCTCGCGCCTCGAGAGGTCGAAACCGACGCACTGAGGGTCGCTCACGTCCTCTACAACACTTGTTTGATGATCTCGGCGTTGCGGTCAGGACTAGTAAAGAAGTCCTCGAAGAAAGACGAAGAGTTCAAGTGGCTGACGACCAATGCGCCGAACGTAATTCAGGCAGCCTCTTACGTCGCCGCCGCAGCGCTCCTTGGTGGTGAGAGCCATTGGTTCGGGTGGCCCCGTCTGGACGGGACAGCCAAGATGCGAGACGCACTGAAGAATCTTGTCGCAAGAGTCGGTCACGGAAGGCTGAAACAACGCGATCCAGCATGGGTGACGGGGCAGGAAAAGGACGGCACGATTGACGTCGTGGTGTGGCGGCCTTTCCGTGACCTGCGGCACGGTGGCCTTCTCATGTTGGGGCAGGTTGCGTCTGGACTGAACTGGCCGACAAAGCCAGCTCGAGCATTTGCCGATTCGCACTTCAACGACTGGTTTGAAGAGCCGATCGAACATGAGTATTTGACCGCGATGTTTATGCCGTTCATGTTGCACGCGGATGCGGCCCCAAACCGCGATTACTCGTTCGATGAAGTCGCCGAGGCTCAGATCCGGCAAAGTTCAATTTCACACGGATCAATGATTGATCGTGTTCGACTAGTGGATCTAGTCGCAGAGCAGTTGAATATTCGCTCCTATCGAGACGAGTTGTCGGCGCAGGGCGTAGGCATGTACAGGTGGTATTCGCGAGCCCTACGGGCGCTCAGAACGGCAACTACGGAGTAGGGGCCGGTAGGAGGTCCATAGCGCGCCGGATGGGTGAGGACATCACCATGAGTTCCTGCGCGCGCTCGGCCCGATGAGCTGAGTAGGGAAGCTCAAAGGTTCCCTGATACCGACCGCGATAGAGCTTGCGGATGGCGGCGCAGTCGTCATACGTGAGCAGCCAAATGGCATCGGGGTTGTCTGTGAGTAGTTTCGCCAGAGCCGAGTGTGCAGCGTCATCAAAAGCGTTGAGGTAGAGAAGTGCGCCCTTCTCGTAATAGGGCGGATCCGCATAGACAAAAGCGCCCTCACCGAGCTTTGAACGAATGAATTCAGCACCATCCATTGACGTCACACTAATGTCGTCCGAGCGCGCGCCGATCGCTTCGACTCGTGCTGCAAGGTCCTCGCGGTTGAAGCGAGCGTCGATTAGATACTTCCCGCCTTGCTTCTGGCCCCCGATGACGCCCGCGTGAAGTACTCCGGAGCGGTTCGTGCGATTCAGGTAGAACATTGCGAAGCCGCGGTCGAAGCCGTTGGCTTCCGGGTCTCGATAGATTGCTTTCTGCGTGCGCCACTCATCTAGCGTTAGCGGGACTGACCGAACCTTGTCAGAGAACCGATCAGATTGATCGACAACTGCGCGCCAGAACTCGTGGACTGCCGGGTCCAAATCATTGATGGCGATCCGGGGGACCACCTTGTCCATCAGAAGAGTCAATGCAGCTCCGGCGCCACCGCCGTAAGGCTCCGCATATTCTCGGTCAGTCCATCCGCCGACCTCAATCAGTGAACGCAGGAAGCCTGCAAGCCGAGACTTGCCGCCTGGGTATCGAAGAGGAGTATGAATTTGACCCCGATGTACAGTCACGCCCGCTAGTCGCATGATTCTCCTTGAGGGCGCGTCATAAATGGCCGTCTGTCCGACGGCGCAGCGAGGATGTTAGGCCCAACCACCGACACGCGGCTTGAGTGTGGACGAGCCGAGGAGCGCCCGGACCGCAGCGAAGCGAGGACCGGACGCACCGCAGGCTCGTCCACGCATCGCCGGCCGGAGGCCGGCCTTGAACGAGTAAAGAAAGTTCTCACAGCTCATCCGCCCGGCTGGCGCGAACGCGTCGAGCTGCGTTGTCCTCATCGGTGTCAGAGGCTCGGAGCTTTCGGGAACGGATGCCCTTGGCGTCGTAACGTCCAGAGTCGAGCAGCGCCTGGGCAGACGCACCGACGGTTCCACCGAGGTCGACGAGATCAAGGATTGAGACCGAGGGGAACGCAAGAAGCACCGTCTCTACATCGGGCTTCGGAGACAGCAGAGATGCGACTGCGTCGACGGTCCCTTCCGAGTAGCGGCGAATGAACCCCTGCGAGCTCGTGTCTTGGGCTCGAGCGAGGTCGGAGATCACCGGTCGCGGGTTGTGGAACTTATGAGCGTAGGCGGACAGTAGCGCGCGCAGATCCGTGGCAGCGCGCGTCGTCTTGTGGGCGGCTCCGATCGCGAGACGTAGCTCCTCTTGTACGTCGCCGGGCTTATCTGGCCACTTGATTCGTTCAGCTCGCCTGGCATTCTCGGAGGCTCGCTTGGCCAGCACGCGGGCGAGTTCGACGATCACCGGGGGGACTGTGCCCCATGGCAGATCCAGCTCTTCTTCCACGATGCCTCCTCTGTTTCGAGGGTACAGCGCCCGTTGGCTCTTCTCCGGACTGCGAATCTCGGCAACGTCTGCTCAGAGGACAAACAAATGTTGACAACGGGAACAGCTGTGATGCAGACTGGCGCCAACGATGGTCAATCGAAAGGAACAGAAATGGCACTTCAGTCCGCAATCCCGGTCAACTTCGAGGCGTTCTTCCCTCGTGGCGCGTTTGTCGTCGGCGAGGTCGAACCTGTCGTCAAGTGGTCCGACGACGGCCAGCGTCAGGGGCAGGACCTCGACAAGGTCACGGGTCATCCGCTCTGGCAGGTCCGAGTGATCGACGCCGACCCTGACGCGAAGAAGGGGCAGGGCGAGGTCACGGTCAAGATCGTCAGCATCTCAGAGCCGCCGCTGCCGCCCGAGTCGAACGGCTTGCCGTTCCGACCGGCCTACTTCGACGGGCTCACCGTCACCCCATACGTGAAGGAGGGCCAGGGGCGTCCTCGCGTCGCGTACTCCCTCCGGGCCCGCGAAATGAAGGCAGCACCGAAGGCTCGCGGGGGAGAGTGATGGGCAACACCGTGCCGCGCGAGCTGCGCACCTGGGGTGACGAGGTTGGGATTGTCGCTCGTCGTTGGTGGTGGGCACTCGCGGTCATCGTCGCCATGACGTGGCGTCCTCCCGTTCCAGCGGTCCAGGTCGCGTTCAACTGGGCGATTCTCGTGCTGGTTCTGCTCGTCGCAGCTTGGGTGATCCTCACCGCTCGACGGATGCCGCATCGACCCGACGAAAAGTGGAAGCGCGACGTCGGCCGGGGCATCTACCGGAGTTGGACGGCCGTCGCGATGCGCCTCGGCCTCGCGGTGCCTGACTACTCCGCGCGCGGCACGGTGCCCCCATCCGTCAGCTATCCCGTGTGGGACGGGTGGACCTGCAATCTGCACGTCTCCCTCCCGCAAGGTCTGGGGCGTGAGCACCTTCAAGCTCAGACCGGACTATTGGCCCAGGCATTCGGCGCTCGGCGGGCGGTAGTCGAGGGATCTCACATCGGCTCGCTTCTGCTCCGACTCGAATACGCCGACGCGCTGGACGAGCCGTTCAGGCTTGAGAACGACCTGCCGTGGGATGGCAAGACCGTGCCCATGGGCATCTTCAGCTCGGGGCAGATCTGGCGGTTGCGGCTCGGACCGCACACCCTCGTTGCTGGCGCCTCGGGCAGCGGCAAAGCCTCGCTCGTGTGGGGACTATTGCTTGGTCTTGCCGAGCCGATCCACAGTGGGCTCGTCGAAGTTTGGGGCGTCGACCGTAAGGGCGGCATGGAACTCGCGCTCGGACGCCAACTGCTCACCCGGTTCGCCGACGACGCCCAACGCTCGGTGATTCTGCTCGAAGAAGCAGTCGACGCGATGCAAGCGCGTGCTCGGCAGCTCGCAGGCAAGACCCGGCAGCACGTCGCGGCGAAAGACAGCCCGACGATCGTCATCCTCATAGACGAACTTGCAGCGCTCACGGCCTACGAGACCGATCGCGACTTACTCCGCCGCGCGAACGCAGCGATCGCGACACTCGCGTCCCAGGGCAGGGCCGTCGGTTTCGTGGTCTTCGCCTGCCTGCAAGACCCTCGCAAGGAAACCCTTCCCGCGCGCGGTCTCTTCACACAGACAGTGGGCCTACGCCTCCGCGACCGAATGGAGACCGCGATGGTGCTCGGAGACGGTGCGGTCGTGGCAGGCGCGCTCTGTCACGAGATATTGCCCGACACCCCGGGCGTCGCTTACGTGCTGCCTGAGGACGGCAAGCCACCCGAGCGCGTAAGGGCTGGCCTCGTCACCGACGAGATGATTCGCGACACGGCATCCAGATTTGCCGCACCGCGGCAGATCCCGATCGTCATCCCCGAATCTCCGCCAGACGTCCCTCGTCAGCCGCGCTCGCGACGTGAACCCCGCACGACCACACGAAAGGAAACCGCATCATGAAGAACCGGAAAAGGGCCGCCGCGGCAGGCGTCCTCCTCGTCGCCACCGCGCTCGCGGGTTGTGCAGAAGCTCCCGCTCCCGCGGAGACATCCTCCGTCGAAGCCCGCCCCGTTCGCGGCTTTGAGGCGGCTGCTTGCAACCTCGGAGAGCAGTTCGACCAGGACGCGATGGTCAAGCGCGCTCGATACGACAGCCCGGCTGCCAGCGAATACGACCTTGAGCGCTATGGCCCGATGATCGCCAACAATTCATGCTCCGACGCGCAGATCATCAAGTGGCAGGAGCTTCGACGCGAGCTGGGCGAAAGCGACACGATCTGCCGCGTTGTCTACTACGACGACGTCTTCTCCTCGAGAACGTATCCGATCGGCTGCGCCGTGCCCGTCATGGTGGTGACCGATGCGTCTCGATGAGTCGGTCGCTCGGCGACTCCGCAGCCCTGACTTCGACCGTTGGATGCGTGGCGTCTCCGCCACTGGCTACTGCCATAACCCTGTTCGTCTTGTGGGTTCGTCTGCGACTCTTCACGAGCGGTCGGGCGAGGTTCTCTCGGAGTACGCCTCCGCGAATGAACCCGACGGTGTCACCTTCACGCGGTGCGGCAACCGTCGCTCCAGACGTTGCGAGTCGTGCAGCCACGAGTACAAGGGCGACACCTGGCACATGATCATGGCGGGTGCAGCAGGCGGGATGAAGGACGTCCCCGAACGGATCGCGGAGCATCCGATGGTCTTCCTGACGCTCACCGCGCCCTCGTTCGGAGCCGTCCACACGACTGCCAAAGATCGTCGCGCCGGACTTTGCGAGCACGGTAAGCCAACCGGATGCCGCTGCGACCACGAAACGGACGACCCGCAGCGCGGCGATGCCGTCTGCGAAGACTGCTACGACTACGTCGAGCACGTCGTCTGGCAGTTCCACGCGCCAGAATTGTGGCGTCGGTTCACCATCCGGCTTCGCCGCGAGCTGGCCCGCAGCCTCGGGATGACTCAGCGCGCGGCGTCCCGAGTCGTTCGGGTGCAGTTCGCGAAGGTCGCCGAGTTCCAGCGCCGCGGAGTCGTGCACTTCCACGCGATCATCCGCCTCGACGGCGTTCACCCGGAGCAACTTTTTCCGGCGCCGCCCGCGGCTGTGACGACCGATCATCTGCTGCAAGCGATTGCGGCTGCGGTTCGCACAACCCGCACGTCGGCTGCTCCGTTTCCGGGGGAGGAGCGCGGCCGGACGCTGGTGTGGGGCAAGCAGTTCGACGCTCGACCGATCATCCGCCGGGAGGGTCTCGACGGTTCGCTTTCCGATCGTGCCGTCGCCGCTTACATCGCGAAGTACGCGACCAAAGCCACCGAGGACCTCGAGCCGACTGGCGCCGGTCGCGCGCACATCAAGCGCATTAAGTCGACCGTGCGCGAGCTCGCCGCGACCGTCGATGTCGAAGGGCCGTACGGCCAGCTCCACCGCTGGGACGGGATGCTCGGCTTCCGGGGCCACTTCTCAACGAAGTCGCGCCGATACTCCGTCACGCTCGGTTCCCTGCGCGGCGCCCGTCGCATCTGGCGCCTGCGGCGCCTTATCGAGACCGCCAAGCCCAACGACGATGTCGCGGTGGATGAAGTGCTCGTGATCGGTTCCTGGGCCTACGCAGGCATGGGTTGGCTCACAGACGGCGACAAAGCTCTGGCAACCGAAGCCGCGGATGCCGCTCGGCAATGGCGACATCAACGCGCCCGCGATCGCAGAACCCCACCTACCGAGAGGAGCCCGAGATGACCACCCAAGTGCTGACGGAGGCCGAGCAGGCAGCGACTGTCGAGCCCGAGCACAACGAATACCTCACGCGCCGCGAAGCCGCCTCGCTTTGCCGGGTGCCGCTGTCGACCTTCGACTCGCTGCGGCGTCAGAACCGATTCCCGTTCCCCGACGCTCACATGGGCAAGCACATGCTCTGGCGAGCTTCGACCGTCACGGCGTTCCTCGACGCGGGCGGGACCCGCGGTGGCGACTGAACAGGGTGGGCGGATTGATCCGAAGACCCGGCGTCAGCTGCCCGACGGCATCCGATTCCGCACGGACCGTGGCAAGTACCAGGTCCGGGTCTGGGCGATCGGGCTGAACGGCGAGCAGCGGGAGCGGAGCTTCTACGCGGACACGTTGGTCGAGGCCAAGAGGCTCCGTGCCGAGACGCTCACAACGCGATTCCCGGACGGCGACATGACACTGACTCAGTGGCACGCACGGCACTGGCCTGTGATTCAGGAGAGCGTGCGCGCGTCAACCGCCAGAGCGTACGAGCGAGGATGGCGGTTGCGCGTGAAGCCGTGGCTCGGGCACATAAAGCTTGAGAAGCTGACGGCAGGCGTCATCGAAGAGGCGATCTCGGGATGGACCGGCACCACCTCGACGCGCATTGACGCTCTATCGGTGCTCAGTCGGCTGCTGGATGGCGCTGTTCGAGCGCGTCTCGTGCCGCTCAATCAGGCGCGACTTGCTCGCCGTCCGAAGTCCGACGCCTCGAACAGCCTGCGGTCACGCGCCCTCACAGCTGCAGAAGTCCAACTACTGCTCGCGTCGATCGACGATGCGCACTATCGGCGCTATATCGCCGGTCTGGTTTACACCGGTATGCGCGCCAACGAGGCGACAGCATTGCGCATCGAGGACGTCGACCTTGCGCATCGCACCATTCACGTCCGCCGCGCATTCAGCATCGGAGCTGACGGACGGGGGATCGAGCTGACGCCCAAGAGCCACAAGGAGCGGGAAGTTCCGATCCCGACGCCCCTCGTCGGGGCGCTGACCGAGGCGATGGCAGGCAAGCGGCGCGGAGATCTCGTCTTCACTGGTCCACGGGGTGGCCGGATCAACGCCTCGAACGTTCGTCGCGCGATCGACTGGAAGACCCTGCGGGCGCAGCTGAATCGCGACGACCTCCGCATCCACGACCTGCGGCACACGCTCGCGACGCTCCTGTTCGACGCGGGCGCCCCGGCGAACGACGTGCAGGCCATTCTCGGTCACTCGAGCATGCAGATGACGGAGCGCTATAGCCGCGCTCGATCCGACGTCGCCAAGCGCGCCGCCGCCGCCATCGACTCCCTCTTCGGCGACGGGGAGTGATGGGCGTGCAGGAGGAGGTCTACGCGTGATGGCGAAATCTGAGTGTGTACCGCGATCCTGGCCCACGACGCTCTGCGAGTACCGGCGATCGCGGCTACCCCGACGTGTCGTCTTCCGCGGCGGGGATGCGGTCAAGGAACCACGCCCACGCGTCATCGAGGGGGTTGTGGAGATAGCGCCACCTCACTCGCTCGTCGTACCAACACGCGCGGCGTGTGAACTTCTCGCTATTCCAGGTGTGCTCTTTCCAGATCCATCCGCCACCGTAGGGGCCCATACCGTAGGGAAGATCTCCGAAACCGCCAGTTCTCGCAACCGTCACGAGGTTGTGCGTGCGCGCTCCTCGAGCGAGTGCGAGTGCGCCAACCGACTGGCCGCCGGATGCCTCGAGGTGGTCGTCCTGGAGCGCGATTGTGGCGATGTTGTGATGCTTGAAGTAGGCCTCGTGGAGGTCATACACCGCGTGAAGACCAAAGTGAGTCTCGATGGCGGCCGCTTCGATTCGGTCGCCTTTGTACGCGGCTTGCACGCGCTCCGATGTCAGGTGCAGGGCCTCAAGGTTCAGCAGATACTCGTCGCGCAAGTCGCCCATGTTGCGAATGTACTCGCCGAGTCAACAGGACAGTCCGAACAGCCCGCGCCGACGAGGTTATCCATGCGCCCGTCGCGAGTAGTTACGTCGCCCGATCTCGCCGCTTCGCGATCTACGCGGTGCACGGCCGATGGCCGTGAATCTGAACCTCGCTTGTCCGCGAACACCCGCAGGGGCGGCCTATATGGATAGGGCGCAGTATCGAGCTGCGTGACGCAAGGTGGAAGGGAGCAGCATGAACAAGTCTCAGCAAACGCCGGAGCGAGGTCCCCAGTTCGCGCACGGTCTGGAGTTCGCAGCACGGGCATTGGTGTCCGTTACCCGACCTGAGGTGGCCGAGGGCGAAGATGAGATTGATTTGGACCATTCATCGGTCGTACTGACGATCATCGGTCCCGTCCGAGCGTTGCTTGACGTATCTGACGGGATCGCCGATTCGTACGCAGAGTACTCTCGTCTATCCCGGAGTCACCGGCGCTCGGATCCACACGCGGCTAGGCGGTTCGGCGACCTCGCCGCACGGATGCTCGAAGTATCCCAAGCGCTCGAGTCTGCTGTACTGAATCCGATCGAGACTCCAAGGGTGGAAGCCGGCCCCAAGGAGACGGCCATGGACATCGTCCGTCGGGCGCAACGCGGCGAGATATCGAAAGCCGAACTCGTCAGCGCTCTTCTGGATTGGGAGTTTGAACCGAGCTACCGGACGCGAGGCTTGGCTGACGACTGGGAAACGCGCACCAACAGTTTCGACGCAGTTGTCCATGCTTACACGATCGGATTGATCGATGAGGAGACCTACGGTCGCATCACTCGTCGGGCTGACGACCGAGAGTCTCGCTCTGAATGAGCCTGAGCGCTGGCGATCACTGCTCATTGTCTGTCAGCACTGTAGGGAGCTATCCTGGCCAGTTATGAAAAATGGGGAGTCGGATCGAGTGGTCGTGCTCGGCGGGATTGAGTACGACGTTGTCTTTGCGTCCGAAGTCAGCGACGACCGGCGCCTCGAGTTGGATCTCCCGGCACGCGGAACTCGGTGTTCCTGCAAGGAGTGCGTGTGCGAGAACGAAGCGGATGCTGGGACCGTCGATCACCCATTTTGCGGTTGCTGCCTCGCTGACTGCCCCGATGTCCACCCGGAACTCGAGGTGGTCGCTGGCGGTGGGGGAGAATAAGCGGGCTTCGGGCTGATCGTCACCAATCGCGACTGCTCGCAGGCGACATGCTCGGAACGAACCGACTCGCCGTTGCGGCGAAGCATCGGCAGCGCGACCTTGTGAACGCCTCTGCGCCGCGCGGCGCGTCAGCCCACGTGGTAGTCCTTCTCTCTGGGCTCTCCATCCTCAACCCAGCGCACCTTGATCACCGGATCCCCTCCCCCTCCGTAAAACTCCATCGCGAATCGGCGGGACTGGCCGCGATGAATCACGGTCGGTTTGCCGGTGGTAACAAGCATTACGCCCGCGTTTTGACCGACGGGTTCGAGAACGACTTGTTCCGCATCGACGTCACCTCGGTTCTCAATGTCGAGCCAGTGACGAGTCCGATATCGCGGCTTGCCCTTCGAGTCGAAACTATTTACTTCTCGCTCTCTGCCTGGCTGCACTATCAGATCCACACCTGTCGGAGCCGCCCGTTGCGGCGAGGCATCGAGACGTAGCTGCGTGAGATCGTGCTCGATCGCCTTCCATACCTCGTGATTCAACTGATCTACGTTGCTGAACTCGCCGAGCAGGCCGCGCTCTTCCATGGCCTGCCTAAACGCGCGGAGAGCATCGAGTTGCGCCGTGTCTATATCGCTGGGCAACGGCGCCGTCGAAAAGTACAGATGAACTGGTTTGCCCAATTCGACCGCTCGATCGATTTCTTCGGCCGTCCCGGAGACAGCATCCGGTGTCGGAGACCCCAGCCGACCACCGAACAATGCGAAGACGATGTCGGAGTCATCGACGCCTTGCGCGTTGATGAGCTTTTGTGGGTGTCCCCCAAGCATGGGAATCGAAGACGTCTCCCACCGCCACGGCACAAGGACGACTTGCTTGGCGCGAGAGTTCGCATCGTTCCAGCTATGGATCGCCCTCTCAACTGCATCGCGAGCCTCTGGGACATCAGACGGCGACGCGATCATTACGCGCAGAACATTGGCGTTGAATGACATGCCAGCACAGTACTCGCCCGCCGAGTTCCCAATCAGTTTGAGAGGAGCGTGTAGACGGATTCTCGCCCTGCGGCTACCACCTCTCGCCTTCACTACCGGTCCAGTCCCGCTATCGCCCAACTCGTGGAGACAGCGTGACCGTCACCCTGAGCCCCTGGCGCTCTCCGCCTCTTCTCGGAGGCGTTCATACGTGTCGCGATGCTCCAGGTCGTCCGTGACGTCCTCATCGACCGCCAATTCCCATGTGCTCTGTTCGTACGCGGTTTCGAGGAGCTGGAGGATGTCGCGATAGAGGGCGTCGAACGTCTCGGGTGAGGCGAATACATGAACCGAGAGGTCGGCGAGGGTGAACTTCTCGAGGTCGCTCACGGCACTTGCTCCGCATCCTCGGGCTCGGTTACTCGCCCTGCCGTGCTCTGCGCGCGGAGCTCTCGCTTGCTTCGCGACAGCGGATACCGTGTCGCGAGGTGTGGTTCGAGGTAGATCCTTCGCATCGCGACGAGGATCAGGTATCCACCCGTCCAATAAGAGAGGAACAGGACGAGGCCGTACGCGCCGAGGGTCAGGCTGAGGAGGCTCAACACAATGCCGACCCCGATGTAGAGCCACCGCCATGCTCCGGCGGTGCGATCACGCGCACTTTGTTGCTCGGCGGTTCGTCCATCGAGGGATTCCAAACGCGTGCTGAACTGCGCGTCATCGATCGTCGTGAACAGATCACGCACCGCGACGCGCAGTGCATCCGCGACGAGCGACAGGGTCTCGAGGCTGGCGTCCTGCCCTGCTTCCACGCGCTGGATGGTCCGCAGCCCTACGCCGCTCTCGGTGGCGAGCCGCTCCTGGGTCCAGCCGTTCTCCTGCCGGAGCTCCGCGATTCGTGTTGTGCTCATGAATTCATGGTGGCTCATGAGAGATTTCGCCACCACGCCATATGACCGCCAGTTGACCGCCAAAGGGCCGCCACCGAAGCGCCACGATCGAATAGTCCGCGTTTGGCCCGGTCCTGATGCCTAACTGACTTGGTCCTGCCGCGGAGTGGGAGTTTGGCTTCCTGCCCCGCCGAGCGCTCAGCGTGCCGTCAGATGGGTGCCGATGCAGATAGTTCGCAGATGATCGCTCCGACTGGCCGGTGGCCTCGTTCGACACGTCGGTGGGTCTCGATGATGTCGAAACCGGCCGCTTCGAGCCTTGCGTGCAGTTCATGTGCTGGCCATCGATAGGCGCGAGTCACTGCGTGGTGGAAAAGTTCGATCTCTTCGCCGTCGAAGTAGCCGAGCAAGAGCCGGCCACCTGGGCGGAGCGTCCGGGCGAACTCGGTGAGCGGTATCGAAATGCGTTCAGGCGCGTGGTGGATCGTCGAGAACCACGACAGTATGCCGGCCATTACGCCGTCTCCGAGGTCGAGGGCATCTATGGTTCCCAGTTCAAAGCGCGCGTCGGGGTAGGTGGCTTGAGCGTGGTCGATGAACGCTGTAACTATATCGATGCCGCGGACGTCGATGCCGAGGTTCGTGAGGTGGCTCGTCCAGTGCCCGGGGCCGCAACCCGCATCGAGGACACGGCCTGACGCCGCCTTTGCCCACGCTTCGACGAGGTGGCGATCGGCGGGGTGAACGGCATTCATCGAGCCGAGCACCTGCGTGTACTCCGCTGCGCGAGCCGAGTAAGCGCCGACTACGTCAGTCACCCGTGGCTCGCGATCATCCGGCGATCGTGGGCGCGGATGCGGACTCTTTTCGGTACGAAAGATAGAGCGGAACGGCGAACACCAGCAGCACTGATCCGCCAACCCAGCCGCTGACTTCGCGAAGCTCGGCTACCCAGAACAGGGAGACGGTGCCGATCATCACGAGTACTCCCGCGAGGGCGCCGAAGAGCCACATCCCGTACAGCGAGATGAAGGTCAGATAGTGCGCGCCCACAATGATGAGCGAGGCGGGGAAGAAAAGCGTCGGTTCCAAGACTCCGAGCGTGATCGCAACGATGAGGCCGATCGGGACGGTGAACGCGCTTTGCATGGCGAGGGAGATCGAGGGATGCCCTTTGGGGAGTGCCGCTTCGCCTCCCATGATCTTCAACACCAGAGAAGAGAGCGGGAAGATCAGCATCCCCCCAAAGAAGAGCACCGCCATCGCTGCGCCGGGGGAACCCACCTGGTAGACGGCGGCGGCCGCAAACCAGACGATCGCAGACACCAACGGCCCCGAGAAACCGCCGCGGTAGACCCGACGCACATCGGCCTGAGCCTGCCTCACATCCATTGCCCAATCCTGGCATGCATCTGGCCGCTCCGTGCGCGTGTCCGGAGTGGTCTGAAGGATGCCAGGTGGAGAGCTCGCAGGCGGCGGAAGCATCGCTGATGCGCGCGCTTTGAGTGCTTGACCGGCCCCATACCGGCCCAAACGCTGCTGATGGGAGCCTGGACGGCATCCGACTGGAGCTTTTCGCCCCGCGCCACTTGCTCAACAACCCGCGGACTTCGCTCGCTCGCGAACGTCCAGAAACTGCCTCTCACCAGGGCAAAGCAAAACCCCCGCGGATAGAAGCTCCGCGAGGGTTTCTAGGATGACGTAATGATCATCCGTGTGGCTCCGACGGGCGTCGATCCCGTGACCTCACGATTTTCAGTCGTGCGCTCTACCAACTGAGCTACAGAGCCGCGCGGTACTGCGGTGAAACCGATTGCCGCGTCTTAAACGAAAGGCCCTCTCTCAGAAGAAAGGGCCCGTCGCTCAGAGCGACCCTGACGGGACTTGAACCCGCGACCTCCGCCGTGACAGGGCGGCACGCTAACCAACTGCGCTACAGGGCCATGATGTATTCAATTATGAGCGGTGAGTGACCCCAACGGGATTCGAACCCGTGCTACCGCCGTGAAAGGGCGGCGTCCTAGGCCGCTAAACGATGGGGCCGAGCGAACCCGCTGGGCTCACGCTTACCGAAGAGCAAGCATACGCATTCCCCAGGGGATTCGCCAATCGAGATCGCGAACGCCCGCGCGCCATCGTTCCGGCGGCATCTGGCGGGGTGAGGATGACACCGGTGCTGTGCGTGCAGCATCCGGGATTCTGTTGCGGTTGTGACTGATGTTGTTAGTGTGGTCATCGTTGCGCCCGGTATGGAGAGGCTCTCGTGACGAACGAAGAACTGCCCCCGGCGGAGGACTGCGACTGCGCTCCTACCGCTGAAGAACGAGCGCGATTCTGGCCCGGCATGACCCGTCGCACGGCCATCGGTGTCGGAGCCCTCGGCGTCGCCGGCCTCGCCGCCGTCGGCAGCCCGTACATCCCCCGCGCGTTCGCGATCGAGGGTTACCCGTCGTGGGACGACGTGCAGCGGGCCAAGGCGAACGAGACGGCCAAGAACGGCGAGATCTCTCGCATCCAGGGCCTGATCTCGCAGCTGCAGGCCGATGTCGCCAACAAGCAGGCCATCGCCGACCAGAAGTCCCAAGAGTTCTACGCCGCAGAGCAGGCGTACTTCGACGCAGGAACCCGTGCCGACAGCCTGCAGGCGCAGGCCGATCAGGGCGCCGCCGCCGCCACCGAGGCCGCCAACAAGGCGGGCAAGGTCGCGAGTCAGCTGTACCGCTCCGGCGGCGACGACACGTCGATGCAGCTGTTCTTCGCGGGGTCCGCCGCCGGCGCCGACGACCTGCTCGACCGCCTCGGCACGATGGACAAGCTCCTCGAGCGCAATCAGACGGTGTACGCGGATGCTGTGCGCGCACGCAACGCCGCGCAGGCCGCGACCGCGACCGCGACGGCCGCGCGCGATGAGCGCGACCGACTGCAGCAGATCGCCAACGCGGCCATGGAAGAAGCGGTCGCCGCATCCGACGCCGCTCAGGCCGCCCTCGACGCGCAGAACGAGAACCTCGGCACGCTGCAGGCGCAGCTCGCCGCCCTCCAGGACACGACCGCCAAGACCGTCGCCGACTACCAGGCCGGCGTCGCCGAGCAGAAGCGTCGCGACGAAGAAGCCCGCAAGGCGCGCGAAGCAGCTGCTGCCGCGGCAGCCGCTGCAGCGGCGGCAGCTGCCGCGGCTGCGGCCGCCCAGCAGGGCAACAGCGGCGGCGGCGGCGGCGGAAGCAGCGGAGGTGGTGGCGGAGGCGGTGCTGCCCCCGGCGGCAGCGGCGGCGGCTCCGGATGGGTGCGGCCCAGCAGCGGACGCATCAGCTCCGGCTACGGCCCTCGCCAGTCGCAGTGCGGCCCGCAGGGCTGCTCGAGCAGCTTCCACCGCGGCCTCGACTTCGCGCCCGGATGCGGCGCGGCGATCTACGCGGCAGCATCCGGCACCGTCGAGATGTCGCAGGTATACAGCGGGTACGGAAACTACATCCGCATCAACCACGGCGGCGGCCTCGCTACCGGTTACGCGCACATCGTCAACGGCGGGCTGTACGTGCGCCGCGGACAGTACGTGAACGCCGGCCAGCTCATCGCCGCGGTCGGCAACACCGGCGGCTCGTTCGGCTGCCACCTGCACTTCGAGGTCTACACGTCGGGTGGCACGACCGACCCCGCGCCGTTCCTTCGGGCCCGCGGCGTCAGCGTCTGAACCCCCACGACCAACAGAAGAGCGGATGCCGATTCACCGGCATCCGCTCTTCGTTGTTCAGGTGAGAGTCAGAGCGTGTTGGGCGCTTCGCCCTCGCCCTGCGTCTTCGTCTGCTCGCCGTGGTCTTCGAAACGCGTGAACGCCTCGGCGACGAGGCGCTCGGCCTCGTCCACGCCCGCCCACTCGTCGACCTTGACCCACTTGTTCGGCTCGAGGTCCTTGTAGTGCTCGAAGAAGTGGCCGATCTCGTTCTTGGTCCACTCGTCGATGTCGCCCACGTCCTGAATGTGCGCCCAGCGCGGATCCTTCGCGAGCACGGCCACGACCTTGTCGTCGCCACCGGCCTCGTCGCTCATCTTCAGCACGGCCACGGGACGCACCTTCGCGAGAACGCCCGGGTAGATGTCGCGGTCGAGCAGCAGCAGCACGTCGAGCGGGTCGCCGTCTTCGCCGAGGGTGTTCTCGAAGAACCCGTAGTTGGCCGGGTACCCCATGGGGGTGAACAGCACGCGGTCGAGGAAGACCCGGCCAGTGCCGTGGTCGACCTCGTACTTCACGCGGCTGCCGCGGGGGATCTCGATGACGGCGTCGTATGCGCCCATACGTGTGGCTCCTTCGGAAGTTCAGTGGATGGCGGCACCAGCCTAGCCGCGCCACCCCGCGCGCACCGGCTGGGGTGTTGTGGGGGCGGGGGGTGCGCTCGGCGGGAGTGCACAGGTGGCGGAGGCGGAGGCGTGGCGGAGGCGCGCTCCGGCACGGCACGTCGGCCCGGAGCGAGGAGATCTGCCGAAGCGAGGACGGATGGGGGGAATGCGGCCCTCGCTTCGGCAGATCTCCTCGCTTCGGCCGTGCCGCGGGCAGAAGTAGGGCTCCTGGCTTCGGACGGTCTGCGGGCGGGGGTAGAGCTCTTGGCTTCGGCCGGGCTGTGGGCCAGGGCAGACCTCCTCGCTTCGGCCGGGCTGTGGGCCGGGGTATGGCTCCTGGCTTCTGCCGGTCTGCCGTCCGGGTCGGATCTCGTCGGTCTGGCGATCAGCTCGGTCGAGGGGCGGAGGCCCCGAGCGCGGATGCCGAGGCCGCGCGCTAGCGTGAACCCGTGACAGATCACCGCCCCGCGCTCGATCCCGCGGTTGCCGAGCTGCGCCGCGCAGTGCGCCCCGCACTCGCCTCGCACCGGACCGTGCTCGTCGCGCTCTCGGGCGGTGCCGACTCGCTCGCCCTCGCCGCCGCGGTCGCGTTCGAGGCCCCGCGGGCGGGAGTGCGCGCGATCGCCGTCACCGTCGACCACGACCTGCAGCCTGGGTCGGCCGCGATCGCTGCTGACGCCGCGAACTCGGCCCGTGGGCTGGGCCTCGAAGCCATCGTGGTGGGCGTCGAAGTGGGCGCGGATGGCGGCCCCGAAGCCGCCGCGCGCACCGCCCGGTACGCCGCGCTCCGCGACGCCGCGACCGACTACTCCGCGAGCGGCGTGCTGCTCGGCCATACCCTCGATGACCAGGCCGAGACCGTGCTGCTCGGACTCGCTCGGGGGTCGGGCGCGACGAGCCTCGCGGGCATGGCGGGTGAACTCGACGACGACGAGATCACCTGGATGCGGCCGCTGCTCGCCGTGCGCCGAGAGTCGACCCACGCAGCCTGCGCCGCGCAGGGGCTCATCCCGTGGGAAGACCCGCACAACTCGGACGACAGCTACGCCCGGGTGCGCGTCCGCCGCCGGGTGCTTCCGGTGCTCGAGGCGGAGCTCGGCCCGGGCATCGCCGACGCGCTCGCGCGAACCGCCGAGCAACTGCGCGAGGACGCGGAGGCCTTCGCCGACATGATCGAGGAGACGATCGAGGACATCGTCGAGCCCGCCGAAGCCGGCATCGCGATCTCGGTCGCCGCGCTCGCCGCCAACCCCGCCGCCCTCCGGAACCGCATCATCCGCCACGTCGCCGCGAGCGAGTTCCACGTCTCGTTGACCCGCGCGCAGACACTCGAGGTCGCGAGACTCGTCACCGACTGGCACGGGCAGGGCCCGATCGACCTGCCCGCATTCCGGGCGCACCGCGCGGACGGCCGCATCCTGTTCACCGCCCGCTGACGGAGCGCACCGGATGCTGAATCCTCGGCTCTGGCGAGGAGATATGCCGGAGCGAGGGCCGAGTCGCCCGCATCCGTCCTCGCTTCGGCAGATTCCCTCGCTTCGGTCCGTGCTGCCGCCCCTGACCCGTCACGTCGTCGGCCGTCGCGCCACCCCCGCGCCCGACACGTCGTCCGGCCGTCGCGCCCCGGATCCTGTTCACCGCCCGCTGACTGACCGCACCGGATGCTGAATCCTCGGCTCTGGCGAGGAGATCTGCCGGAGCGAGGGCCGAGTCGCCCGCATCCGTCCTCGCCTCGGCAGATCTCCTCGCTTCTGGCCGTGCTGCCGCCTGCCCCCCTGCGTGATCCCCACTCGTCGCGTCGCGCACCCGTCGCGCCCAGCATCCGGTTCGCTGCTTGCTAACTGACCGAACCCGGGCGCCGAAACCTCGGCCCTAGCGAGGAGATATCCCGTAGCGAGGGCCGAATTGCCCGCATCCGTCCTCGCTTCGGCAGATCTCCTCGCTTCGGGCCGTGCTGCCACCCCCCCGCCCCGGATGCGGCACCCCACGCCGCCCCGGGTACGCTCGGAGGATGCGTGCTGCCGACATCGCGGACGACCTGACCACGGTCCTCGCCACCGAGGAAGACATCCTCGCCAAACTGGAGGACATCGCCGCGCAGGTCGCGGCCGACTACGAGGGCAAGGACCTCGTGCTCGTGGGCGTGCTGAAGGGCGCGATCATGGTGATGGCCGACTTCTCGCGGGCGCTCCCGATGCTCGTGCCGATGGACTGGATGGCCGTCTCCTCGTACGGCACCGGCACACGGTCGAGCGGCGTCGTGCAGATCCGCAAAGACCTCGACACCGACATCCACGACAAGCACGTGCTGATCGTCGAGGACATCATCGACTCCGGCCTGACCCTCAGCTGGCTGCTGGAGAACTTCGCGGCGCGCGGGGCCGCATCCGTCGAGGTGTTCGCGTTGTTCCGCAAGCCCGAGGCGGCCAAGGTGCAGGTCGACTGCCGTTACGTCGGCTTCGACATCCCCAATGAGTTCGTCGTGGGCTACGGCCTCGACTACGCCGAGCGTTACCGCAACCTGCGCGACGTCGCGGTGCTCGCTCCCCACGTGTACTCGTAGCGCGCCCGCGGTGTACGCCGTGGGCGAATGCACAGACCCGGCATAGATCGCCCGCGCTACCCTGGAGCGACCGTCCGCAGGCGGCTCGTCGACGAAAGGGCCGGGGTCCGTCCCCGCACAATGGACTTCAAGAAGATCACGCGCAACCCGCTCCTGTACGTCTTGCTGATCGGGCTCTTCCTGATCGTGGGTTTCTCGTTGATCTCGAGTCTGGGCGCGGCCAAGCAGGTGACGACCCAGCAGGGTCTCGAACTGCTGCAGGGCAACACGGTCACCGAGGTGACCAACACCGACGGTGACCAGCGCGTCGACATGAAGCTCTCGAGCCCGTACGAGGGTGCGAACGAGGTGCAGTTCTACTACGTGAACGCCCGTGCGAGCGAGGTCGTCGACGCGATCGGTGCGTCGAACCCCTCCGACGGCTACAACGACATCGTTCCCCGCGCGACCTGGTTCGACGGCATCCTCTCGCTGCTTCTGCCGATCCTGCTGCTCGGTCTGATCTTCTGGTTCCTGATCTCGTCCGCCCAGGGCGGCGGCAACAAGGTCATGCAGTTCGGAAAGTCCCGCGCGAAGCTCGTCACGAAGGAGACGCCGACCGTCACGTTCGAAGACGTCGCCGGCTCCGACGAGGCGATCGAAGAGATGCAGGAGATCAAGGACTTCCTGAAGGACCCGACGAAGTTCCAGGCGCTCGGTGCCCGCATCCCGAAGGGCGTGCTGCTGTACGGCCCTCCCGGAACCGGTAAGACCCTTCTCGCCCGCGCGGTCGCGGGAGAGGCGGGCGTGCCGTTCTACTCGATCTCGGGCTCCGACTTCGTCGAGATGTTCGTCGGTGTCGGCGCGAGCCGCGTCCGCGACCTCTTCGGCCAGGCCAAAGAGAACTCGCCCGCCATCATCTTCATCGACGAGATCGACGCCGTCGGTCGCCACCGCGGCGCCGGCATGGGCGGCGGGCACGACGAGCGCGAGCAGACGCTGAACCAGATGCTGGTGGAGATGGATGGCTTCGACCCCAAGGTCAACGTCATCGTGATCGCGGCGACCAACCGCCCCGACATCCTCGACCCCGCACTGCTGCGCCCGGGCCGTTTCGACCGCCAGATCGGCGTCGACGCCCCCGACTTGCAGGGCCGCAAGCGCATCCTCGAGGTGCACGGCCGCGGCAAGCCGCTCGCCGACTCGGTCGACCTCGAGGTCGTGGCACGCAAGACCCCCGGGTTCACCGGTGCCGACCTCGCCAACGTTCTGAACGAAGCGGCGCTGCTCACGGCCCGCTCCGATGCCCAGCTGATCGACAACCGCGCGCTCGACGAGGCGATCGACCGCGTGATCGCCGGCCCGCAGCGTCGCACCCGTGTCATGCGCGACAAGGAGAAGTTGATCACCGCGTACCACGAGGGCGGCCACGCCCTCGCCGCGGCCTCGATGAACTTCACCGACCCGGTGACGAAGGTGACGATCCTGCCGCGCGGCAAGGCGCTGGGGTACACGATGGTGCTGCCGCTCGACGACAAGTACTCCGTCACCCGCAACGAACTGCAAGACCAGCTGACGTACGCCATGGGCGGTCGCGTGGCGGAGGAGATCGTCTTCCACGACCCCACGACCGGTGCCTCGAACGACATCGAGAAGGCGACCGACATCGCCCGCAAGATGGTCACCGAGTACGGCATGACGACGGATGTGGGGCCGGTCAAGCTCGGCTCGTCGTCGGGCGAGGTCTTCATGGGACGCGACATGGGGCACGGCCGCGACTTCAGCGAGCGCGTCGCCGAACGGGTCGACAGCCAGGTGCGTGCGCTCATCGAGCAGGCGCACAACGAGGCCTACCAGGTGCTCAACGACAACCGCGACATCCTCGACAAGCTCGCGCTCGAGCTGCTCGAGAAGGAGACGCTCGACCACAACCAGCTGGCCGAGATCTTCCGCGACATCAAGCGTCTGCCCGAGCGTCCGCAATGGCTCTCGAGCTCGGAGCGTCCGGTGTCGCAGCTGCCTCCGGTCGACGTGCCCCGTCGCACGCTGCCCGCCGGCGCTGTGGCGCAGGAGGAGGCGGCGGCGCCCGTCGCCGAGAAGGCCCCGCACCGTCGCCCGTCGACCGGTCAGGCCAGACCCGCGACCGCGTAGGCTCGGCGCGTGGCCGTCGACCGTGAACGCATCGCCGCGCTCGTGCGAGAACTCCTCGACGCGATCGGTGAAGACCCCGAACGTCCGGGGCTGAAATCGACCCCGCAACGGGTCGCCGACACCTACGCCGAGTTCTTCTCCGGAATCGGAGCGGATGCTGCCGCCCCCCTCGCGAACACCATTTCGGTGAGCCGCGGCCCGGCACCCGAAACCCTCCCGTCGGGGGCGGTCATGCTGCAGGGCATCCGCTTCCGCTCGGTGTGCGAACACCACCTGCTGCCGTTCCGCGGACGCGCTCACATCGCCTACCTCCCGGGGGAGCAGGTCGTCGGACTCGGCGCGCTGCCCCGAGTCGTCGACGTGCTGGCGGCACGCCCGCAGGTGCAGGAGCGTCTCGGCGAGCAGATCGCCGACACGATCGACGGCGCGCTCGACGCCCGCGGTGTGCTCGTCGTGCTGAGCGCGTCGCACGACTGCGTGACGACGCGCGGGGGCCGGCAGCCGGATGCGGAAACGGTCACGATCGCGGCACGCGGTGAGCTCGCCGAACCGGCCGCGCGGGCCGAGCTCATCGCTCTGCTCGCCGGAGCCGCCGCGTGACGTCGATCATGGGGATCGTCAATGTGACCCCCGACTCCTTCAGCGACGGCGGTCGCTACCTCGACCACGCAGCGGCGGTCGCCCACGGGCTGCGGCTGCGCGCCGACGGCGCCGACATCCTCGACGTCGGCGGCGAGTCCACGCGACCCGGCTCGGAACGGGTGTCGGCCGAGGTCGAACAGGAGCGGGTCGTGCCGGTCGTGCACGCGCTCACCGAAGCGGGTGCGGTCGTCAGCATCGACACGATGAACGCCAGTACGGCGGCCGCGGCCATCGCGGCGGGTGCCCGCATCGTGAACGACGTCTCCGGCGGTCTCGCCGACCCGGGCATGCTCACCGTGATCGCCGCGTCGCGCGCCGACGTGGTGCTCGGTCACTGGCGCGGGCACTCCGACCGCATGTACGCGGAGGCCGAGTATCGCGATGTCGCCCGCGACGTCGTCGTCGAGCTCCGCGAGCGCCTGGCCGCTGCGGCGGTCGCCGGAATCGCGCCGTCGCGGGTGATTCTCGACCCGGGCATCGGGTTCGCGAAGCGCGGCGAGCAGAACTGGGAGATGCTGCGCGGGCTTTCGCAGCTCGTCGGCGTCGGACCCCGGGTGCTGGTCGGAACCAGCCGCAAGCGCTTCCTCACCGATGCGCTCGACGGCGAGGTGACCGAGGAACGCCGCGACCTGGCGACCTCTGTGACGAGTGCGCTCGCCGCGCTCGCGGGCGCCTGGGGAGTGCGCGTGCACGATGTGCGCGCGACCCGCGACGCACTGCGCGTCGCGGACGCGTGGCGAGGAGGAACCTCATGACCGGTGACCGCATCACCCTCACCGGAGTGCGCGGCTTCGGCTACCACGGCGTGTTCCCGGACGAGCGGCGCGACGGCCAGGAGTTCGTCGTCGACGTCACGATCCGCATCGATCTGCGACCGGCCGCCGCGAGCGACGACGTCGCCGACACGGTCCACTACGGCGAACTCGCCGAGCAGATCGTCGCCGACATCGCCGGTCCTCCGGTCGACCTCATCGAAACGCTCGCCGCGCGGATCGCCGACGGCGTGCTCGATCGCCCGGGCGTCATCGCGGTCACCGTCACGGTCCACAAGCCGTCCGCGCCGATCACCGTGCCCTTCGGCGACGTCGCCGTGACCATCGAACGAGAGCGGAGCGCCTCATGAGTCGTCGCCTGGCCCAGGGGTTCGAGGGCGATGCGCCGCGGGAGTCCGCATCCGTCACCGCCGTCATCGCGTTCGGATCGAACCTCGGCGACCGCGCGACGATCTTCGCCGAAGCCGCCGACGATCTTCGCCGCATGCCGCTCACGAGCGACGTTCGCGTCGCGCCGGCGATCGAATCCGTCGCCATTCGCGTGGAGGGGCCGGATGCAGACGCCCCCGCCTACCTGAACACCGTCGCCCTCATCGCCACCCGGCTCGCGCCCTCGATCCTGATGTCGTACCTGCACGCGATCGAGGACCGGCACGGCCGCGAACGTCGCGAACAGTGGGGCGACCGGACGCTCGATCTCGACCTGATCGCCTACGGGAACCGGCAGATCCGGACGCGCCGGCTGACGGTGCCGCATCCGCGTGCCGCCGAACGTGCCTTCGTGCTCGACCCGTGGCTGGCGCTGGACCCGGATGCGGAGCTGCCCGGCCTCGGACGCGTCGCCGAGCTGCGCGCCGCGATCGAGGACCCCTCGTGAAGCGCACAAGCCCCGGCGTTCTGGCGATCGCCGCGATTCTCGGGATCGGCGTCGGCTTCCTGATCGACCAGGTGCTCACCTCGATGGGCAACGCCACGTTCACCCCGATGATCTCCCTCCCCGTGCTGCTCGCGCTGCTCGGGGCGCTCTGCCTCGCGCTCGCGATCCCGATCCGGCGGGCGACCCGCGGCCCGAACGCCGCCCCGATCGACCCGTTCCGCGCCGTCCGTGTCGCGATGCTCGCGAAGGCGTCGAGCATCGTCGGCGCCGCGATCGGTGGCATCGCCGGGGGACTGCTGCTGTTCCTCGTGACGCGCCCGGTGTCGCCCTCGCTAGGCTCGACGAGCACGATCATTGCGACGATCGTGGCCTGCGCCGCCCTGATCGCGGCGGCGCTCATCGCCGAGAACCTGTGCACCATCCGGAAGGACGACGATGACGAACAGCCCGGAGACGCCGGCGGAAGCACCATCGCCCGCTGAGAATGGGGCGCTCGACACGGCGACGTTCCAGGGGATTCCGCAGCCGCGCGGCGAGGGAATCGCCCCGGATGACGGCAGCTGGCACCAGCTCGCGAAGCGGTACCTGACCCTGCAGCTGATCTCGACCACGATGTGGATCGCCCTCATCGCGGTCGCGGCGGTCGTGATCACGGGGCTGACGCAGGTCGCCTGGGTGTGGATCCCCGCCGGCATCCTGCTGGTGATCCTGCTCATCACGCTGCCGATCATTCCGCGGCAGGTGCGCGCGTTCGGCTACCGGTTGCGCGAAGACGACCTCGTGCTGCGGCGCGGCATCCTGTTCCAGCGCGTCGTCGCCGTGCCATACGGGCGCATGCAGCTCATCGACATCACGCACGGTCCCCTCGACCGGGCGTTCGGTATCGCACAGTTGAAGCTCGTGACGGCCGCTGCGACCAGCGCGGTCGTGCTGCCCGGTCTCACCCAGGCAGCCGCGGAGCAGCTGCGCGACACGCTCATCGCGGTGGCCGAGACGCGCCGGACCGGACTGTGACCGACGCCGCGGCACCGGTCGTCCGCGCCCGGTCGGCCCTCAGTGACGGCGAATGGCACCGGATGCATCCGCTCTCGCCGTTGCTGCGTGGAGGCCTGTTCCTCATCGTGGTGCTCGGTTTCGTCGTCGCGAACCTGCGCGAGCGTCTCATCGAGATCTTCCTGCCGGGGCTCACACCCGGATTCCGCGGGGGGCCGCCGGAGGACCCGATCGACTACATCCTCGGCCACGACCTCGTGCTGCTGGCGCTGCTGGCAGTGCTCGGCATCGTCGTCGTGCTCGTCCTGCTCTTCTGGCTGTCGTGGCGGTTCCACTCGTTCCGCATCACGGGCGATGACGTCGAGGTGCGCAGCGGGGTGCTGTTCCGGTCGAACCGGCGTGCGCCCCTCGACCGCGTGCAGGGCGTGAACCTCACGCGCCCGCTCGTGGCGCGCCTCATCGGGCTCGCGAAACTCGAGATCGTCGGCGCCGGCCTCGACGCCAACGTGCGGCTCGAGTACCTCTCGACCGCGAACGCCGAGGCGGTGCGCCACGACATCCTGCGTCTCGCCTCCGGACGCACGCTCGGCGAGGCCGCGCCCGGCGGCACGCCCCGCTCCTGGCAGGGCGGCGCCGCGGCCTCCGTGATGACCGGGGTGACCGGCATCGTGGATGGCGCGGAAGAGCCCGTGAGCGAGCCCGCGTCGGTCGTCCGCATCCCCTTCGCCCGACTGGTCGGCTCGGTGTTGCTCAGCGACACGACCGTCGCCCTGATCCTCGTGGCGATCGGGGCGGTCGTCGCGATGCAGTTCTGGCCCCCGTGGCTGCTCTTCACCCTCCTTCCCCTCGTCCTCGGGTTCGGGGCGTACTACGTGCGGTCGATCACACGGTCGCTCCGCTACGCGATCGCCCCCACGCCGCACGGGGTGCGCATCGTCTTCGGGCTGTTCACGACCGTCACCGAGATCCTGCCGCCGGGCCGGGTGCACGCCGTGCAGGTGCGTCAGCCGCTGCTGTGGCGACCGGCCGGATGGTGGACCATCACGGTCAACCGCCTGTCGGGAACGAGCTCGGGGCAGGAGGCCGCGGCCGCTTTCACCCACGTGCTGCCGGTCGGAACCCGCGCCGACGCGGAACGGGTCGTGGCCCTGCTGCTGCCCTGGCTCGACGCCGACGAACGCGCGCTCATTTTCGACCGCGGGGTGCTCGCCGCATCCGCCGACGATCCGTACACCACGACGCCGCCGCGCGGCCGGGTGCTGCGGCCGATCTCGTGGCGTCGGAACGGCCTCACTCTCTCGCCGACCGCGCTGTTCCTCCGGCGGGGACGCATCGTGCGCTCGCTCGTGATCGTGCCGCTCGCTCGTGCGCAGAGCATCGCGGTGCATCAGGGGCCGATCTACCGGATGCTGCGGCTCGCCCGCATCCGCGCGCACACGGTCGCGGGCACCGTCGACACCGGCATCGGGGCCATCGACCGCGCCGACGCGCTCGCGCTGTTCGCCGGGGCGGAAGCGCGAGCGATCGCCAGCGCCGCGACCGACCGGTCGCACCGGTGGGATGCGGATGCGGATCTGGGCACTGACGCGGGTGCGGGCGCGGATCTCCGGCCGGACGCGGATGCGGGTGCGGATGCAGGAACCGATGCGGGCGCGAGCGCGTCCGTGCCGCCGAGTGAAAGGACACACGAGTGAACCGCGACGGGCGTCTGGGCGTCGGGATCATCGGCGCCGGTCGGGTCGGACCGATCGTCGGTGCGGCACTGGCGGGGGCGGGGCATGCGCTCGTCGGCATCACGTCGGGATCCGATGACGACCGGGTCGAGGCGATCCTGCCGGGGGTTCCCGTGCTCGACGTCGCCGAGGTCGTGCGGCGCAGCGAACTCGTCGTGATCGCGGTTCCGCACGATGAGCTGCCGGGTCTCGTGTCGGGGCTCGCCGAGCTCGGCTCGTGGCAGATCGGGCAGCTCGTGCTGCACGTCGACGCCGGGTACGGCACCGACGTGCTGGCGCCCGCGGCCGGGCGCGGCGCCATCCCGCTCGCCGTGCACCCGGCGATCTCGTTCACCGGCACGAGCATCGACCTCCGCCAGCTGCCGGCGTCGTATGCGGCGGTCACGGCGCCCGCGGCGGTGCTGCCGATCGCGCAGGCCCTCGCGGTCGAGATGGGCTGCGAGCCGGTCGTGGTGGCGGAAGCGGACCGGCCGGCGTACGCCGAAGCGATCGCGACGGCGACGCAGTTCGCGCGGTCGATCGTGCAGCAGGCCACCGGCATCCTGAGCGGGATCGGGGTCGAGAATCCCGGCGGATTCCTGTCGGCGCTCGTCCGCTCTACGGTCGACGATGCGCTCATCCGCGCCACACCGCCGAGCGCGCGGCTGGAGGGTCTCGACGGACTGGACGGTACGGTTAGCGGATGATCCGCTCCCTTCCGGAGCTGCGCACCCGACTGGCAGACGCCAGAGCCGCAGCTCCCGGGTCGCGTGTCGCCCTGGTCTCCACGATCGGTGCGCTTCACGACGGCCACATCGACCTCATCCGCGCCGCGCAAGAGAACGCCGACATCGTCGTCGTCTCGCTGTTCGTCAACCCGCTGCGTTTCCGGACGGTGGCGGAGTACGAGGCGTATCCGCGCACGCCCGAGGCGGATGCCGAACTGCTCGAGCGGCTGGGCGTCGACATCGCGTTCGCCCCGGATGCGGCGGAACTGCTGCCGACCCGCACGTCGGTGACGAAGGTGTCGGCCGGAGATCTCGGTCTGCGCTACGAGGGACGCACGCGACCGTTCTACTTCGACGGACTGCTCACGGTCGAGGCGATCCTCTTCCACCTCGTCGCGCCCGACGTCGCCGTCTACGGTCAGCG
Source organism: Microbacterium sp. cx-59 (assembly GCF_020805625.1). Taxonomy (NCBI): domain Bacteria; kingdom Bacillati; phylum Actinomycetota; class Actinomycetes; order Micrococcales; family Microbacteriaceae; genus Microbacterium; species Microbacterium sp. cx-59. Next base: position 315,777 of record NZ_JAJHGO010000007.1, on the reverse strand, counting down.
CGATCGTCAGCGTGCGTTCCTCGTGCGGCGGATGGCGCGGGACCTCTTCTTCGACGTCGACGTGATCGATGTGGAGACCGCTCGGAGTGCCGATGGCCTCCCGCTCTCGACGCGGCTCGACGTGCTCGAGCCGGCCGACCGCTCGGCGGCGACGCTGCTCGTGCGCGCGTTGGAAGCGGCCGCCTCGAACGCCGATCGCGACGTCGACGCGTGCATCGCGGCGGCGCAGTCCGCGCTGATGGGGGAGAACCGCATCCGTCTCGAGTACCTGAACGTGGTCGACCCGGCGACGTTCCTGCCCGTCGACGAGGGGCACCGCGGACCCGCGCTCGCCCTCATCGCCGCGACCGTCGGTACGCACCGCTTCATCGACAACGCCGAGATCTACATTCGCTGACGCGGCCCCTCCTCCGGTCCTCTTCGCCGACCGGCCCCTTTGTCGCCCAGCCACCCCCTTTCGAGCGGGTCGCACGGGGGTGGCTCGGGCGTAGGGGGGGGGGGGGGTGGGTCGCCGAAGGGTCCGGCGTCGGAGCGGCTCCGCAGTGCCCGGGCCGGAGGGGCCGCGCCGGGGGCGCGGATAGACTGGGCGGGACTTCCGAGGAGCCCCCACGATGACCGAATCGACCGATTCCGCCGCGCCCGCCGAGATGAGCGAAGACGACGTCTTCGAGCAGAAGGCGGTCCGCCTCGCGAAGCGCGAGCGCCTCATCGCGGAGCGGACGGATGCGGCCGGCGGCGCCTACCCCGTCTCGCTGCCGCTCACCCACACCATCCCGCAGCTGCGTGCCGAGTACGGCGAGCTGGAGGCGGGTGCCGAGACCGGCGTGACGGCCGCCGTCGCGGGCCGGATCGTCTTCAGCCGCAACACCGGCAAGCTCTGCTTCGCGAGCCTGCAGTCCGGTGACGGCAGCCGCATCCAGGCCATGGTCTCGCTCGCGTCGGTCGGTGAGGAGTCACTGCAGCGCTGGAAGGACCTCGTCGACCTCGGCGACCACGTCTACGTCTCCGGCGAAGTGATCTCGAGCCGGCGCGGCGAGCTGTCGATCATGGTCACCGACTGGGCGATCGCCTCGAAGGCCCTGCTGCCGCTGCCGAACCTGCACAGCGAACTCAACGAGGAGACGCGGGTGCGCTCGCGCTTCCTCGACCTCATCGTGCGCGACCAGGCGCGGGTGACGGTGCGCGCCCGCGCGGCCGTCAACGCGAGCCTTCGCCAGACCTTCACCGACCACGAGTTCATCGAGGTCGAGACCCCCATGCTGCAGGTTCAGCACGGGGGCGCCTCGGCCCGCCCGTTCGTCACGCACTCGAACGCGTTCGACACCGACCTGTACCTCCGGATCGCGCCCGAGCTGTACCTCAAGCGCGCGGTCGTCGGCGGACTCGACCGGGTCTACGAGATCAACCGCAACTTCCGCAACGAGGGCGCCGACTCCACGCACAGCCCGGAGTTCGCGATGCTCGAGGCGTATCAGGGGTACAGCGACTACAACGGGATCGCCGACCTCACGCAGGAGCTGATCCAGAACGCGGCGATCGCCGTCACGGGTTCGACGACGGTGACCTGGGCCGATGGCACCGAGTACGACCTCGGGGGCGAGTGGGACCGCATCTCGATGTACGACTCCCTGAACGCCGCCCTCGTGGCCGCGGGTGGCGACCTCGCGGTGCGCCGCGTGACCCCGCAGACTCCGGTGGACGAGTTGCGCGCGATCGCGGCGGCCGCCGGGGTCGACGAGCCGCAGCATCCGACCCACGGCAAGTTCGTCGAAGAGCTGTGGGAGCACTTCGTGAAGGGCGGCCTCGTGCGCCCGACCTTCGTCATGGACTTCCCGGTCGACACGAGCCCGCTCGTGCGCGAGCACCGTTCGATCCCCGGTGTCGTCGAGAAGTGGGACCTCTACATCCGCGGCTTCGAACTGGCCACCGGATACTCCGAACTCATCGACCCGGTGATCCAGCGCGAGCGGTTCGTCGAGCAGGCGAAGCTCGCCGCCCGCGGTGACGTCGAGGCCATGCGCATCGATGAAGAGTTCCTGCGCGCGATGGAGCACGGCATGCCCCCGATGGGCGGCATGGGCATGGGGATCGACCGGCTTCTCATGGCGATCACGGGCCTCGGCATCCGAGAGACGATCCTCTTCCCCCTCGTGAAGTAGCGCGGGCGGCCGGTCACCGGCGCGCGGGGCGGAACGCCCAATCCGGGAGGTGCCCGGCCTGCACCATCGACAGCACGATGCGGCTCAGCCCGTGCTCTGGATCGATCTCGCACGCGGCCAGGGCGTAGTGCTCGGCATGGCTCGACCGGCCGAGCGCCCACGACAGCCACCCGCACACCGACAGTGCTCCGGGGCGCACGTCGCGCGGCGCCACCGCGGCGGCCCACCGCGCGACCGCGAGGGCGTCCGCCAGGCGGTCGGCATCCGGGCGCTCCCCCTCGCCCATCATGCGTTCCGCCGGCCCGCTCGGATACTGCGCGCCGTTCTCCCACCGCAGCTGCGCCTCGAACGCGCGGTCACCGGCGTCGACGCCGTCGATCCAGGTGGTGATGCCGACGTCGCGAAGCGCCGGGCGGGACAGGCACCAGATGAGGGTCGCGATGCCGAAGACGTTCGTCTCGTCGGTTCCGTGCTCGAGCGCGAGCTCGAAGAAGACCGGCAGATCGTCGAGAGCGCTGACGGCCGAAAAGGCCAGCGGGTCGACGCGCTCGCCGCTGGCCGGAGCGGGCGCCCCCGCCACGACGCCCAGCGCGAACTCGAGCTGCCGGAGCGCCTGGCCCACGCGTTCGCGACTCGCCAGATCGACGGCCGGAAGCTCCGCGCCGGAGAGGTGATCCGGATGCGGCGTTCCGGTCGCCGCGGTCGCTGCCGCCGGTGGTGCGGGCAGCGCGGTCAGCGCGTGGCCGCCGGGCGGGTGCGCATCGCCCAGGTAGCGGGTCCAGGAGTCCGGGCCGACGTAGAGGAGGTCGATGACGTCGAGCCCCGAGCGATGCGCGGCGCGCTCGATCGCATCGGCGACGGCCCGCCGCGGCACGTCCGCGTCGATCGCCTCGTCGCCGTAGACGATCGCCACGATCGCATCGACGAGCGAGACACGGCAGGCGAGACCGAGGACGGTGGAGGCGAATGCGGCGGGGTCGGTGTCGCCCGGCGGAAGGTCGAAGCGCATGCCGCCGGCGCTTCGCCCGCCGCTGAACGGGATCAGCACGACGCTGCGGCTCGGCGCGAAGCCGAGGAGGTGAGGAACCATGGTCAGGAGGTCGGCCGCATCCGCAGCCTTGATGATCGTCGTCATGCGACGACCCTGCGGCCCGCGCGGACGATGAAACCGAGTCCCACAGCGCCAACCGGGCATTCGGGCACGGGGGAGGACAAGTGGGCGGCGGGTAGAATGGGCCGATGGAGAACTTCTGGGTCGCGGCATTGTGGGCAGTGGGGCCGACGATCCTCGTCACGGCGGCGTTCTTCTTCGTGATCCGGTCGATCATCCGGATGGACCGCACCGAGCGCCGCGTGCACGCTCGGATCGAAGCGGAAGAGCGGGCCAAACGGGGCCTTCCGCCCGTCGCCACCGCATCCGACAACTGACGGCACGACAGCCCGTCCGGGCGTTCACCGAGCGCTCCCGCCCGGTACGCTGAACGAAATTCAGCCGGGGAGGCCGTGTGCTGCAGATCGTCTTCGATCCGTCGTGGTGGCTGATCTTCGTCTTCGTCTTCGACATCGCGGTCCGCATCGCCGCGGTGATCATCGTGCCCCGCAACCGCCGCCCCACCGCCGCGATGGCGTGGCTGCTCGCGATCTACTTCATCCCGATCATCGGGGTGTTCCTCTTCCTCCTGATCGGTACGCCGCGACCGCCGCGGGTGCGCCGACGCCGGCAGCGGGCGATCAACGACTACCTGCAGAAGGCATCCGCCGGGCTCGACTTCGGCACACTCCGCCCCGACGCGCCGGAGTGGTTCACGTCGCTCGTCACGCTCAATCAGAATCTGGGCGCGCTGCCTCTGTCGGGTGACAACGACGCCCACCTGATCGCCGACTACCAGGAGAGCCTCGACGCGATGGCCGAGGGGATCCGGCGCGCGAAGGACTACGTCCACGTCGAGTTCTACATCCTCCAGTCCGATGCATCCACCGACAACTTCTTCCGGGCGCTCGAAGAGGTCGCCGCGCGCGGGGTGACCGTGCGTGTGCTGCTCGACCACTGGGCGAACCGCGGCAAGCCGTACTACCGCCGCACGCTCAAGCGCCTGACCGCCATGGGTGCGGAGTGGCATCTGATGCTGCCCGTGCAGCCGCTGCGCGGGAAGTATCAGCGGCCGGATCTTCGCAATCACCGCAAGCTCGTTGTGATCGACGGGCAGGTGGCCTTCATGGGGTCGCAGAACGTCACCGACTCGACCTACAACCTGCGCAAGAACATCCGCCGCGGGCTGCACTGGGTCGACCTGATGGCCCGGCTCGAGGGCCCGGTCGTCGGCAGTGTCGCGGCGGTCTTCCTCTCCGACTGGTACAGCGAGACCGACGAGATCCTCGGCGGCGACATCGACGACTTCGAGTTGAGCCGCGCGACCGGCGACCTGGACTGCCAGATCGTGCCATCCGGGCCGGGATTCGAGTTCGAGAACAATCTGCGCCTCTTCCTCGGCCTCATGTACGCGGCGCAGCGGCGCATCGTGCTGGTGAGCCCGTATTTCGTGCCGGATGAAGCCATGCTGCTCGCCATCACGACGGCCTGCCACCGCGGGGTCGAGGTGGAGCTCTTCGTCTCGGAGGAGGGCGACCAGGCGATGGTCTATCACGCCCAGCGCAGCTACTACGAGGCGCTGCTGCGCGCGGGCGTGCGGATCTGGCTCTACCGCCGGCCGTACATTCTGCACACGAAGGCGTTCACGATCGACGAAGAGGTCGCCGTCATCGGCTCGAGCAACATGGACATGCGCTCGTTCGGTCTGAACATGGAGATCTCCTTGCTCGTGCGGGGTGGAGAGTTCGTGCGCGAGATGCGATCTGTGGAAGACAAGTACCGCTCGCTCAGCCGGGAGTTGACGCTGGAGGAGTGGATGACGCAGCCGCTCCGCTCGACCGTGCTCGACAACCTCGCCCGGCTGACCTCCGCGCTCCAGTGAGCGCAGGTCCCCGGGGAGCGCGTGCTTGCGGATCGGCGGCCCCGGCGGGGGATCTCGGCGGGGGAGCTCGCGCGCTGCCGCCCGGGCGCGAGATGATGGGGGCGGCCGTGCGGATCCGCGCCGGTGCGGGTTCGCGAGAGGGGTCGCTCATGAAACGACGGGGATGGGCGGTGATCGCGACCGCTGTGCTCGGCGCGACGCTGCTGGCGGGATGCGCGAGTGAGCCGGGTGGGGGTTCGGCCTCGCAAGCGCCGGGAGAGCTCGAGCTCGGTGCCGCCTGGGTGGATGGCGGCCGCATGATCGCCCTCACCACCTGGGGCAGCTCGACCTGCGTGCCGTTCGCCGAGAGCGCGGAGCTCGACGGTTCGACGCTCGCCGTGACGCTGGCCGATCAGCAGACGGACGGAGCGCCGCCCGTCTGCACGAGTGACAACGTGCAGAGGGCGACTCTTGTGGGTGTCCCCGCGGGAACCGACCCGGCGCAAGACCTGACGCTCGCGGTGGAGTACGCATCCGGATCCGCATCCGCCGTCGGCGACGTGACCCTCGCGGGTGTCGCCGGACTCGCGGTGCCTGCCGCCGAGACGGACTACGCGCCGAGCGCCGGATGGGTCGGCGACGACGGCACGTTCGCGTTCGTCACGTGGGGCTCCTCGACCTGCGCGCCCGAGATCGAGGGCGTCGCGGAAACCAGCGCGACCGAGGTGACGGTGACGTTCGCCGCGCCGCCCGCCGACCGGGTGTGCACGATGGACATGGCCCCGCGCGTCGCGCTCGCCGTCGCCCCGGGCCTCACCGGCGCCGATGGCGCCGCGCTCGTGCTGCAGGGCGACTCGTTCGACGGCCTCCGCGCGCCGATCCTCGGCTGACCCCCGCGCGGTCGGGGGGCTGACCCCCGCGCGGTCGGGGGGCTGACCCCCGCGCGGGGTTGTGGGCTGACCCCGCGCGGGTCGTGGGCTGACCCCTGCGCACGTCGTGGTTGCGGAGGTCGCGTGCGTGCCGCGTGCCGCGTGCCTAGTGCTTGGCGCTCGAGTGCTTGGCGCTCGCGTGTCGCAATATGCCGCCGTCCCCTGCGCGTTGCGACACGTGAGCGCCTGATTGTTCGCTCACATGTCGCGATCTGCGGGTTGTGGCGACGGATTGCGCCACCTGAGCAGCTGATCGTTGGTGCTCACGTGTCGCGATCTGCCGCCGACCGCTGCCGATTGCGACACTTGAGCGGCTGAGCGCGTGCTTGGCGCTCGCGTGTCGCAATCTGCCGCCGTCCCCTGCGCATTGCGACACGTGAGCGCCTGATTGTTCGCTCACATGTCGCGATCTGCCGCCGACCGCTGCCGATTGCGACACTTGAGCGGCTGAGCGCATGGTTGTTCGCTCACGTGTCGCGATTTGTCGCCGACCGCTGCGAATTGCGCCACGTGAGCCGGTCGGTAGGGGATCCCGACTCCTCCTCCCCAGCGGGGGAAAGGGTGCCGATCGGCCCCAAAGCCGGTCCGCGGGCTGCACGACGAGGGCGGAATCTGCCAGCGTGCCGTCATGTCACTCGAACCCCTACCCGCGTTACTCGGCGACCGCTTCGGCGTCGGAACGGCCCTCGATGCCGGGGTGCCGGCCGGGCGCCTCCGTCGCTCAGATCTCGAGAGCCCGTTCCACGGTGTGCGGGTTCGGCCCGACGCGACGCTTCCGGAGGCGTATGCCGAGTCGGGTCCTGCGGAGCGGGACCACCTCATGCGGGCGCTCGCTTTCCTGCCCCGCCTGGGCGGGGAAGCATTCTTCAGCCACGTGACGGCGGCCGTGATCTTGCAGCTGCCTCTGCCGCCCTACGTCGTCGCCGACGCTCCCGTCCACGTGTCGGTGCTCCCGCCGCATCGGCCCCCGCGGGCGAAGGGCGTCAAGGGACACGTCGCGATGCCGCATCTCACGGCCACTCGGCGTGACGGGGTGATCGGCGCGCGCGTGACGAGTCCGGCGACGACGTGGGCGATGCTCGGCGGATCGCTGGTCGACGTTCGGGACGTGGTCGCCGCGGGGGATGCGTGCATCCGCACGTGGCGAGTGTCGGACCCGATCGCGAGCCTGGATGAGCTGAGCGCCGTCGTCTCGGCGGGCCGCCGGATCGGGATCGAGCGCCTGCGGACGGCACTTCCTCTGCTGCGGTCACGGAGCGCGTCCCGTCCGGAGACGTGGTGTCGGCTGACCCTGATGGATGCGGGGCTCGAAGAACCGGAGTCGAACTTCGACATATACGTCGACGGTGTGCGCGAGGCTTGCGTCGACCTTGCCTACCCGAAGTTGCGGATCGCGATCGAGTACGAGGGTGAGCACCACCTGCGTGACGCGACGCAATGGGCACGTGACATCGTTCGGTACGAGCGGCTCGCTGCCGCGGGATGGCACGTCATCCGGGTCACGCGAGCGGAACTCTTCGGGACGCCCGAGAAGTTCGTGCGCCGTGTGCGGGTCGCGATCTCCGCTCGGTCCTGATCCCGCCCGCCCGACTCACGTGGCGCAATCTGCCGCCGGATGTCGCCGATTGCGCCACGCGAACCGTCGCGCGGGAGGCTCACGTGGCGCAATCGGGCGTTGGGGGCGACGGTTTGCGACACGTGAGCGGAAGGAAGGGCGCGGATGCGGTCGGGGGGCGGGGGCGCGGATGCGGGAGGGCGGAAGCGGAGCCGCGGGAGGCTCACGTGACGCAATCTGCCGCCGGGTATTGCTGATTGCGCCACGCGAACCGTCGCGCGGGAGGCTCACGTGGCGCAATCGGGCGTTGGGGGCGACGGTTTGCGCCACGTGAGCAAAACGGAGAGCGGGGATGCGGACGACACGGGAGCGGATGCGGATGCGGGAGGGCGGGAGCAAAAGCACGTCCGCAGCCACGGCCGGGGATGCGGACGGCGCGGGAGCCGGTGCGGGAGGGCGGGAGCGGATGCGGACGGCGACGGGCAAGGCACGGGAGCGCACCCGGCGGAGGGCCGCTCGGCCGTGCGCCCCCAGCGAACACGGGCATGCCGCATCCGTGGGCTGGTTAGCCTCGTTGTACTGCGCCAGACTGCGCCAATTGTGAGGCGCCAGGAGTGCCCCCGGAGGAGTGGACGATGTTCGAGAGATTCACGGACCGAGCCCGTCGTGTGGTTGTTCTCGCCCAAGAAGAGGCGAAGATGCTCAACCACAACTACATCGGTACCGAGCACATTCTGCTCGGGCTGATCCACGAGGGCGAGGGTGTCGCTGCCAAGGCCCTCGAATCCCTCGGCATCTCGCTCGACGCCGTGCGCGAGCAGGTGCAAGACATCATCGGCCAGGGTCAGCAGCAGCCGACCGGCCACATCCCCTTCACGCCGCGTGCGAAGAAGGTGCTGGAGCTGTCGTTGCGCGAAGCGCTGCAGCTCGGCCACAACTACATCGGCACCGAGCACATCCTGCTCGGCCTCATCCGCGAGGGTGAGGGCGTTGCCGCTCAGGTGCTCGTGAAGCTCGGCGCCGACCTCAACAAGGTGCGCCAGCAGGTCATCCAGCTGCTCTCGGGCTACCAGGGCAAGGAGCCGGCTGCCGTCTCCGGTGCCGCGAACGAGTCGCCGCAGGCCGCGCAGGGCGGGTCCGCCGTGCTCGACCAGTTCGGTCGCAACCTCACGCAGGCCGCGCGCGACAACAAGCTCGACCCGGTGATCGGGCGCGAGAAGGAGATCGAGCGCGTGATGCAGATCCTGTCGCGCCGCTCGAAGAACAATCCCGTCCTCATCGGTGAGCCCGGCGTCGGCAAGACCGCCGTCGTCGAGGGTCTCGCCCAGGCCATCGTCAAGGGCGATGTGCCCGAGACGCTCAAGGACAAGCAGGTCTACTCGCTCGACCTCGGCTCGCTCATCGCGGGGTCCCGCTACCGCGGTGACTTCGAGGAGCGGCTGAAGAAGGTCACGAAGGAGATCCGCACGCGCGGCGACATCATCGTCTTCATCGACGAGATCCACACCCTGGTGGGTGCGGGTGCCGCAGAGGGTGCGATCGACGCGGCCAGCATCCTGAAGCCGCTGCTCGCCCGCGGTGAGCTCCAGACCATCGGTGCCACCACGCTCGACGAGTACCGCAAACACTTCGAGAAGGATGCGGCTCTCGAGCGCCGGTTCCAGCCCATCCAGGTGGCCGAGCCGAGCCTGCCCCACGCGATCAACATCCTCAAGGGGCTGCGCGACCGCTACGAGGCCCACCACAAGGTGCAGATCACGGATGGCGCGATCGTCGCGGCCGCGAACCTCGCCGACCGCTACATCTCCGACCGCTTCCTGCCCGACAAGGCCATCGACCTGATCGACGAGGCCGGCGCCCGCCTGCGTCTGTCGATCCTCTCGAGCCCGCCGGAGCTGCGCGAGTTCGACGAGAAGATCGCCAAGGTCCGCGAGCAGAAAGAGGTCGCCTCCGAGGAGCAGGACTTCGAGAAGGCCGCGTCGCTCCGCGATGAGGAGAAGTCGCTGCTCGCCGAGCGCCTGCGCCTCGAGAAGCAGTGGAAGAGCGGCGACGTCGCGACGACCGCTGTGGTCGACGAGGGTCTGATCGCCGAGGTGCTCGCACAGGCCACCGGCATCCCGGTCTTCAAGCTGACCGAGGAGGAGACCAGCCGTCTCGTCTTCATGGAGAAGGCGCTGCACCAGCGCGTCATCGGCCAGGAAGAGGCGATCGCGGCGCTGTCGCGCACCATCCGCCGTCAGCGTGCCGGTCTCAAGGACCCGAAGCGCCCCTCGGGCTCGTTCATCTTCGCCGGCCCCACGGGTGTCGGAAAGACCGAGCTCGCCAAGGCGCTCGCCGAGTTCCTGTTCGACGATGAGGGCGCGCTGATCTCGCTCGACATGTCGGAGTTCGGTGAGAAGCACACGGTCTCGAGGCTCTTCGGTGCCCCTCCCGGGTTTGTCGGCTTCGAAGAGGGGGGCCAGCTCACCGAGAAGGTGCGGCGCAAGCCGTTCTCGGTGGTGCTGTTCGACGAGATCGAGAAGGCCCACCCCGACATCTTCAACTCGCTGCTGCAGATCCTCGAAGAGGGTCGTCTGACCGACGGTCAGGGCCGCGTCATCGACTTCAAGAACACGGTCATCATCATGACCACCAACCTCGGTTCGACGGCGATCGCCGGCGGCCCGGTCGGGTTCCAGGTCGAAGGTAACGCCCAGACGACGTACGAGCGGATGAAGGGCAAGGTCGACGAGGAGCTGAAGCGTCACTTCAAGCCCGAGTTCCTCAACCGCGTCGACGACGTCATCGTCTTCCCGCAGCTGAACAAGGACGAGCTGCGCCAGATCGTCGGGCTCTTCACGAAGCGCCTCGCCGACCGGCTGCTCGACCGCGACCTCACCATCGAGGTGTCGGATGCGGCGAAGGACCGGCTCATCGAGATCGGGTTCGACCCGACCCTCGGTGCCCGTCCGCTTCGCCGGGCGATGCAGCGCGAGGTCGAAGACCAGCTGAGTGAAGAGATCCTGCACGGTCGCCTCAACGCGGGCGATCACGTGAAGGTCGATCTGCAGGACGGCAAGTTCGTGTTCGACACCGCTCCCCGCGGGGAGAAGGTCGCCGTCGGTGTCGCCACCGCCGGTGAGATCAGCGCGACCCCCGACATCGTCGCGGGCGCCTGACCTGACGCTCAAGAAGGGGGCGGATGCTGCGGCATCCGCCCCCTTCGTCGTTCCTCGCCGCGAGGGCGGGTCGGCGTAGGGTGGGGGCGTGAGCGAATTCACCGTGCGTGCGGCGCGGACCTCGGACGTCCGTGCCATCCACCGGATGCTGGAGCCGTACGTGCAGCGCCGCATCCTGCTCGGCAAAGACATCGTCGTGCTCTACGAGGCGGTGCAGCAGTTCATCGTCGCGGAGGACTCCGACGGCACCGTGATCGGCTGCGGCGCGCTGCACGTGATGTGGGACGACCTCGGCGAGATCCGCACCCTCATCGTGTCGGATGACTGGCTGCACCGCGGCGTCGGCCGTGGCATCGTCGAAGCCCTCGAGAACGCGGCCCGCACGCTCGGACTGTCGCGCCTGTTCTGCCTGACGTTCGAAGTCGAATTCTTCACGCGGCGCGGGTTCTCCGAGATCGGCGAACACGTCGTCGACCCCGACGTGTACTCGCAACTCGTGCGCAGCCCCGACGAGGGCATCGCGGAATTCCTCGACCTCGCGCATGTCAAGCCGAACACGCTCGGCAACACGCGGATGCTGAAGAACCTCTGACTCCGCGCCCGCCCGGGCGTGCCGCATCCGCTCCACGGCGGGCGGAGCTTAGCCTGGACGCGTGAGCACTCCCGTACGACGTCGACAGTCCCCGGCCGTCTATCGCCGTCGCCGCCTCGTGCTCCTCGTCGGGGTGCTGCTCGTGATCGGCCTGGTCTGGCTGCTCGTCGCGCAGCCGTGGCGAGGAAACGCGGCCCCGATGCCCGCGACGACGCCATCCGCGTCCGCCCCTGCATCCACCCCGGACTCCGCGACCGATTCCGCCACCGACGAGCCGAACGACGGCGCGAACTCGGATGCGGTCGACCCGGGCACGGTCGACGGCGTGCCGACCTGCACCGCCCAGGACGTCACGGTCGAAGCGTTGACGGATGCGACGAGTTACGCCGCCGACCAGAACCCGCAGCTGTCGATCCGTCTGACGAACTCGTCGGCCGCGGATTGCACGATCAACGTCGGCACCACCGGGCAGTCGTTCACCATCACGAGCGGCAACGACACGTGGTGGCGCTCGACGGACTGCCAGTCGGAGCCGAGCGACACGATCGTCACGTTGACGGCCGGCCAGACCGTCACGAGCGCCGCACCCATCACCTGGGATCGCACCCGCTCATCCGTCGACACCTGCCAGGACGCGAACCGGGTGAAGGCCCCCGGTGGCGGCGCCTCGTACCACCTCGCCGTCGCGATCGGCGGAATCGCGGCGACGTCGACGGCGCAGTTCATCCTGAACTAGCGGGGCGCCCGCAACGAGCAGCGCCCTCCGAGCAGCGCCCTCAACCCGCGCGGCGTCCCTTGCTGCCGGCGCCGAAGGCGAGCACCAGGCCGTAGCCGGAGACCGCCCCGCCGATCCAGCTGAAGAAGTGCAGCCAGGACGGCGCACCGTTCAGGTCCCAGATGACGAAGCCGACGCACGCGGCGAGACCGAGGAGAGCCATGATGAGCCCGGTGATGCGGTAGGTGTTCACGCACTCACCGTAGGGGGTCGGGGTTCGCCGTGACCAGTCGAGTCCGAGCCCGGACACACGAACACGCGATCGCGCGCGAGGGGGTGCGTGCGATCGCGTGCCCGTGGTGAGGCCTCGCAGAGACTACTTCGTGCCGTCGAAGACCTCTTTCTCCATCGCGTCGTAGCCCTCGGCCTGCGGGTCACCGTGCAGTCCTCCCGACAGGGCGTATTCCTCTTCCGGCGAGAGGATGAGCCGGTTCCGGCCGTAGAGCGCGAACCCGATGAAGATCACGGCGTAGACCACGATGATCGCGTAGATCGCGGGTCGATATGCCTCGTTGACCAGCAGCCCGACGAAGACGATCGCGGCGATGATCGCGGCCGAGTAGGCCCCGAACAGCCCCCACGGGCTCTTGTACGGACGATTGGCGTTCGGGAACTTCCGGCGCAGCACGATGAACGACACCATCTGCAGGAAGTAGGCGAGCACCGCGCCCCACACGGCGATGTTGAGCACGATCGCTCCCGCCGGGCTCGCGTCACCGCCGGCGGCCTGCACGATCACGAGGGCCAGGAAGCCGAGCACCGCGCCGAAGACGAGCGCGACCCACGGGGTCTGGCTCTTCTTGCCGGTGAGCGACAGCCAGCGCGGGTAGTACCCGGCCCGCGAGAGCGAGTACATGTTGCGGCCGTAGGCGAACATGATGCCCATGAGCGAAGCCAGCAGGCCGACCAGGGCGAGGAGGGCGAGGATCGCCGCCGCCTGATCGCCGACCATCGTGCGGAACCCGTCGAGGAGCGGCTCGAGTGAGGCGCCCGTGGCCTCGGCGCCGAGCACGCCGGTGTTCAGGAACAGCACGATGAGGCCGGTGACGATCAGGGTTCCGCGTGCCCAGAGACCGGCGCGCGGGATGTCGCGGGCCGGGTTGTGCGACTCTTCGGCCGCGAGCGGGAGCTCCTCGATACCGAGGAAGAACCACATCGCGAACGGGAGGGCGAGCAGGATCGACCAGATGCCGAACGGGAGGAACGCGCTCTCGCCCGCGGCGGGGGCGATATCCCACAGCGAGTCCCAGCTGAACTGCCCGGAGAAGACCGCCATCACGCCGAAGACGACGATGATCGCGATCGAGATGATCGACACGACGATCGCGAAGACGAACGAGATGTTGGCACCCGCCGCGTTCAGCGCGATGAAGACCGCGTACAGGATCAGCCACCACACGAACGATGGCAGGCTGACGCCGGTCAGGAGCGACAGCGCCGCATCCGCGTACTGACCCGAGAAGTAGACGACCACCGCCGTCGTGGCGACGTACTCGATGGTCTCCGCGAGGCCGGTCGCGAGACCACCCCATGGGCCGAGCGCGGATCGCGCGAACGAGTACGCGCCGCCCGTGTGCGGCATGGCCGCCGCCATCTCGCCGATCGAGAAGGTGAGGCCGTAGTACATGACGACGAGGATGACGAAGGCGATCAGCATGCCGCCGAAACCGGCGAAGCCGATGCCGAAGTTCCAGCCGGAGAAGTCGCCCGAGATCACCGCCGCGACGGCGAGACCCCAGAGGCCCCAGACGCCGGCCGATCTCTTCAGGGTGCGCTTTTCGAAATACCCGGTTTCAGCTCGGGTGTAGGTCGCTCCGGCGACCCGCCGTGAATCACTGCTCTGGGACATCCATCCTCCGTGAGGCTTCGGGTGCTGCACGTGATCAGGCGCGCCGGAACGCGCGCCGTTTCGGTTGATTGTGGAGGTTATTGGCATGCTGTGTCTACCTTTGAAGATCAAATCCTCGTTACAGTGAGGTCACCCGCGTGGCACCGCCGTGCGAAAAGGTAGGTTCGCCCGACGTCGTCGGGCCGATGAGAGGACGACGGATGCCGGGCAATCTCTCCGTGACCGAACTGGACGCCGCGATCACCGCGGGCGAGATCGACACCGTCATCGTCGCCGTGCCCGATGCGCAGGGCCGCCTCGTCGGCAAGCGCGTGTCGGCACGGATGTGGCGGGACGTCGTGCTGCCCGAGGGTGCCGAGGCCTGCAACTACCTGCTGTCGGTGGACGTCGACCTGAACACGGTCGACGGCTACGCCATGTCGAGCTGGGAGACCGGGTACGGCGACATGGTGCTCGCGCCCGACCTCGACACGCTCCGCCGCATTCCCTGGCAGCCGGGCACCGCCCTCGTGATGAGCGACCTGCGCGCCGCCGACGGTCGGGATGTCGCGCCCTCGCCGCGCAGCATCCTGAATCATCAACGCGCACGCCTGGCGGAGCGCGACCTCGTCGCGTTCGCGGCCACGGAGCTCGAGTTCATCGTCTTCGACGACACCTTCCGCGAAGCCTGGCGGAAGGGTTACCGGGATCTCGCCACCTCGACCGACTACAACGTCGACTACAACCTGCTCGCCACGACCCGCATGGAGCCGCTGCTGCGCGACATCCGCAACGGGATGGACGGCGCGGGGATGTACTGCGAGGGCGTGAAGGGCGAGTGCAACTTCGGCCAGCAGGAGATCGGATTCCGGTACAACGAGGCGCTCGATACCGCCGACGACCACACGATCTACAAGAACGGGGCGAAGGAGATCGCCGACGCGCACGGGAAGTCGTTGACCTTCATGGCCAAGTTCAACGAGCGCGAGGGCAACAGCTGCCACATCCACCTGTCGGTGCGCTCGAGCGACGGCGAACCGGTCATGTCGGGCGACGGTGAGCACGGCTTCAGCCCCCTCATGGAGCACTGGATCGCGGGCGTGCTCGCCACGCTCCGGGAGTTCACCCTGCTGTACGCGCCCACGATCAACTCCTACAAGCGGTACGCGAAAGGCTCGTTCGCTCCCACCGGGGTCGCGTGGGGCATCGACAACCGCACGTGCGCCCTGCGCGTGGTCGGCCACGGTCAGGGCCTCCGCGTCGAGAACCGCGTGCCCGGCGGCGACGTGAACCCATACCTGGCGATCTCCGCGATCATCGCCGGCGGGCTGTACGGGATCGAGAACGAACTCGCCCTGCCCGACCCGATGACGGGCAACGCCTACACCTCCGGCGTCGACACCCTGCCGACCACGCTCCGCGAGGCCGCCGCGCTGTTCTCCGCGTCGACGATCGCCCGTGCCGCCTTCGGCGACGACGTGGTCGAGCATTATCTGAACCAGGCGCGCATCGAGGTGGAAGCCTTCGACGCGGCCGTAACCGACTGGGAGCGCGTGCGTGGCTTCGAACGACTCTGACCGCGTGCCCGTCGTGGGCCTGAGTACCTATCTCGAGCGGGCGAAGCAGGGCGTGTGGGACGTGCGGGCGGCGTTCCTTCCGCAGCAGTACTTCGACGCGGTGACCGCCTCGGGCGGGGCGGCGGTCCTCCTTCCGCCGCAGCCCAACCCGGAACCCTCCGCCGAAACAGTGCTCGACGGTCTCGATGGGCTGATCCTCACGGGCGGTCTCGACGTGCAACCCGAGCTCTACGGCGCTGAGCGGCATCCGCTCACCGACCCCGCGCGCGCAGACCGCGACGCCTGGGAACTGGCGCTCCTGCGCGGCGCACGTCGACGCGGCATCCCCGTCTTCGGGATCTGCCGTGGCCTGCAGCTCATCAACGTGGCCTTCGGGGGCAGCCTGCACCAGCACCTGCCCGACGACCTCGGCACCGAGCGCTACCGGATCGGCGGCGGCGTGTTCGCCGACAACACGGTGATCGTCGAGGACGGCACCCGGCTGGCCGGGCTCGTCGGCGCCGGCGAGTACGGCGTGCACAGCTACCACCACCAGGGCGTCGACCGCGTCGGCGAAGGACTCACCGTGACGGCGCGCACGGACGACGGCCTCGTGCAGGCATTCGAGCTGCCCGGCGACGAATACCTCGTGGCCGTGCAGTGGCACCCGGAAGAGAACTCGGCCGACCGGCGCCTGTTCCTCGGCCTCGTGGCGGCCGCATCCGCCCACCGTGCGGCGCGCGATGCCGCACCTGCCGCGGGGGCCACGACATCTGTACCGCGAGGAGTGGACGCATGAGCACCATCACCCTGATCGACCCGTCGACCGGGCGGGCATTCCAGGAGCTGCCCCGCGCGACCGTCGAGGAGGCGGATGCGGCGATCGCTCTGGCCGTCACCGCGCAGCGTGCGTGGGCGGCGCTCGCCCCCGGCGCACGGGCCGACGCGCTGCGCGCCTTCGCCCGGGTCGTCGAGGAGCACGTCGAGGAGCTCGCACAGCTGGAGGTCCGCAACTCCGGCCACCCGATCGGGTCGGCGCGCTGGGAAGCGGGCCACGTCGCGCAGGTGCTGAACTACTACGCGGGTGCGCCGGAGCGGCTGCTCGGGGCGCAGATCCCCGTGCCCGGCGGCATCGACCTCACGTTCCACGAGCCGTACGGTGTCGTCGGCATCATCGTGCCGTGGAACTTCCCCATGACGATCGCGTCGTGGGGCTTCGCGCCGGCGCTCGCCGCCGGAAACGCGGTCGTGCTGAAACCCGCCGAGCTCACCCCGCTCACCGCGCTGCGCCTCGGCGAACTCGCCCTCGAGGCGGGCCTTCCCGAGGGGCTCTTCCAGGTCATCGCCGGATCCGGTTCGGTCGTCGGCCAGCGGTTCGTGACGCATCCGGACGTCCGCAAGGTCGTCTTCACCGGATCGACCGAGGTCGGCGTCGACGTCGCGGCCGGATGCGCCGGGATGCTGAAACCGGTCACGCTCGAACTCGGCGGCAAGAGCGCCAACATCGTGTTCGCGGATGCGGACCTCGAAAAGGCCGCCGCGGCGACCCCGGGCTCGGTCTTCGACAACGCGGGACAGGACTGCTGCGCGCGCAGCCGCATCCTGGTGCAGCGCTCGGTGTACGACCGGTTCCTGGAACTGCTCGAGCCGGCCGTCGCCGCGTGGCGGGTGGGCGACCCCTCCCGCGACGACGTCGACATGGGCCCGCTCATCTCCGCGCGCCACCGGGACGGCGTCGCATCGTTCCTCGACGGAGCCGACGTCGCCTTCCGCGGCAGCGCGCCCGAGGGCGAGGGTTTCTGGTTCGCCCCGGCCGTCGTGCTCGCCGACCCCGCGGACCGGGTCGCCCGCGACGAGATCTTCGGCCCGATCGTGGCGGTGCTGCCGTTCGACGACGAAGCCGACGGCATCCGTCTCGCGAACGACACGATCTACGGCCTCGCCGGATCGATCTGGACCGAGAACCTCGGCCGCGCCGTGCGGGTCTCGCGCGCCGTGAAGAGCGGCGTGCTCTCGGTCAACTCGCACTCGTCGGTGCGGTACTGGACGCC
Organism: Microbacterium sp. cx-59; assembly: GCF_020805625.1. Lineage (NCBI taxonomy): Bacteria > Bacillati > Actinomycetota > Actinomycetes > Micrococcales > Microbacteriaceae > Microbacterium > Microbacterium sp. cx-59. The sequence continues at coordinate 298,223 of NZ_JAJHGO010000007.1, read as the reverse complement.
CTTCGGCGGAATGAAGGCCTCCGGGCTCGGCCGCGAACTCGGCCCCGACGCCGCAGAGCACTTCACCGAGACGAAGAACGTGTTCTTCGCCACCGACGCGTGAGGCCCGTCCGCATCCGGGATCAGCACCCGGACCACCTGTGCGCGCGGGACGCACCGGAGATGTCATCGAAAGGAAACACCACATGGATCTGACGCAGCGACTGAAGGATCGTGTCGCGATCATCACGGGCGGGGCCAGCGGCATCGGCTTCGCCACGGCGCGCCGATTCGCCGCCGAAGGTGCCCACGTCGTGATCGCCGACCTCGACCCGGTGTCGGGTGCGCGGGCGGCCGAAGCGGTCGGCGGCACCTCCCGCACCGTCAACGTCGCCGACGAGGAATCCGTGGACGCGCTGTTCGACGGGATCGCGGCGGAGTTCGGGCGGATCGACATCGCGTTCAACAACGCCGGGATTTCCCCGGCCGACGACGACTCGATCGAGACGACCGAGCTGCCCGCGTGGGAACGCGTGCAGGACGTCAACCTCAAGAGCGTCTACCTCTGCTCCCGGGCGGCCCTGCGGTACATGGTTCCGGCCGGCAGCGGGTCGATCATCAACACGGCGTCCTTCGTCGCGCTGCTCGGGTCGGCGACCTCGCAGATCTCGTACACCGCCTCGAAGGGTGGCGTGCTCGCGATGACCCGCGAGCTCGGCGTGCAGTTCGCGCGCCAGGGCATCCGGGTCAACGCCCTCTGCCCTGGACCGGTGAACACACCCCTGCTGCAGGAGCTGTTCGCCAAAGACCCGGAGCGTGCCCAGCGCCGACTCGTGCACGTGCCGATGGGGCGCTTCGCCGAGCCCGACGAACTCGCCGCCGCGGTCGCGTTCCTCGCCTCCGATGACGCATCGTTCATCACCGCGACTGCATTCGTGGTCGACGGTGGCATCACGAACGCCTACGTCACCCCGCTCTGATGCCGGGCCGCGCGTCGGGGCCGTGGGGACGGAGTCCGGCGCGCGGGTCGGGGTGTTGTGCGGCGCGGGCGTCGGGGTGTTGTGTGGCGCGGGCGGGCGTTTGTGTGGCGCGCAGGGGCGGTTTCGTCGCGGGGGGTGTGCTCACCGGCGGCGTTGTCGCCGCGTGGGGTCTGCGGGCGGGCGGCGTTGTGCACGTGAGAGGCTCGAACCGATGAGCGACGAGCAGGGGCTGGACCGGGTACGCCGCGCGGTGTACCGCCCCGTCGGGCGCGCGAACGCGCTCGAGAACACCGTCTCGCGCATCGTGCAGACCATCCGGATCGGGGTTGTCGCGCCCGGCGAGGCGCTCCCGCCCGAGCGCTCGCTCGCGGAGCTGTACGGAGTGAGCCGCGACACCGTGCGCGAAGCGATCCGGGAGCTGGCCGACACCGGCTGGCTCGTGCCGCGGCGCGGACGCTACGGCGGCACGTTCGTGGCCGACCCGCCGCCCCGGCCCGAGACGCCCGCATCCGTCGATCCGACAGAACTCGACGACACCCTCGGAATGCGGCAGCTGCTCGAGCCGGGTGCGGCCCGGGCGGCTGCGCTCCGCACGATGACGGCGGACGAGCGCGACGCTCTCTGGCAGCGGCACACCGCCGCATCCGACGCCTCGCTCGATCAGTACCGCCGGCTCGATTCGCTCTTCCACCTCGCGATCGCCGAGGCCGCCGGCATCCCCTCGCTCGTGCCGCTGGTCGCCGACTCGCGCGCGCGGGTGAACACGTGGCTCGACGCCTTTCCGCTGCTGCCGCGCGCGATCGAGCACTCGCAGGAACAGCACGAGCGGATCGTGAGCGCGATCCTGGCGGGGCGGGCGGATGAGGCCGACGCCGCGATGCGCGACCACTTGGCCGCATCCGAAGCGCTGATGCGCGGCTTCCTGTCCTGACCGCTGGCGGGCTCTCCTCACCGCTCACGTGTCGCGATCGGTCGCCCCGCGGCGCCGATTGCGACACGTGAGCGGGTGGGGTGCGCGTTCACGTGTCGTGATGTGCGGGTGGGTGCGGCGGGTTGCGACACGTGAGCCCGGGTGCGGATGCGACCCGGGGAAGGGGCGCGCTTACGTGTCGTGATGTGCTGGTGGGTGCGGCGGGTTGCGACACGTGAGCCCGGGGCTCGGCGCGACTCGGAGAAGGCGGTGCGCGCTTACGTGTCGTGATGTGCGGGTGGACGCGGCGGGTTGCGACACGTGAGCCCGGGGGCGTGTGCGGCCCGGAGAAGGCGGGGGCTCGGGTGCGGCCCGGAGGAGGCGGGGGCTCGGGCGCGAGCCGGATGGGTGGCGGATACGCTGAAGGGATGGCGAAGAAGGGCAAGAAGCGCGGGGCCCCCGAGGTCGAGTTCCGGAACACGGCGCTCGTCGACGCGCTGCAGACACAGGACATGGCCGCGATCGCGTTCGCGCTCCGGCACGGGCCGACGGTCGTTCCCCTGATGCGCGCGGCTCTGCGCGACAACCCGCTCGACCAGGGCGAGGTGTGGACGTATCGCGACCCCGAGACCGGCCAGGTCGCCCTCCTGCTCTTCAGCGACGCCGCCCACAAGCCGGAGACGCTGCCACCCGCCGTCGGACTGCAGTCGCCCGAGTGGCTGCACGCCTTCCTGACGGCGTACCGCGAGGAAATCACCACGGTCTTCCTCGACATCGCCGGCCCGCATCCGGTGCAGGCGAGCCCCGCGGATCTGCTCGCGGCACTCGACGCCTGACCCGCCGGCCCGAGGCGTACTGCCTAGGGCACTCCCGCGGGGGAAGAACGGCGTCGGGTGAGCCGAGTGGGCGGATTAGCGTCGACCGCCCGCCCGCCCGACCGACCGCCCGCCCGCCCGACCGGACCGACCGTCCGGCGCCCGACCGGCCGACCGGACCGACCGACCGGCGCCCGCCCGACTACGTCGCGAATCAGCGCACCCAGCATCCGGATGCTGCGCCTGCCCGCCGCGTCAGAAGCCGGGAAGCTCCGCGATCTCCGTGTCGTAGCGGCGTGCGGCCGCCGCCGCGGATTCGCCGTACGGATCGTCGTCGGCGTCCGGCCGCTGTCGCGCGGGGCGCCCCTCGCTGCTGGAGCCGGCATCCGACCGCCGTGGCCCGGTGCGACCCGAACCCGCACGCTCGTCGGCGGCTGCGGCGGCCCGCGGCTCGAGTCCGAGACGCTCGAGGGCCGAAGTGAGGTTCTTCACTCCCGCGTCGATCAGGCCGCTGTAGCCGAGGCGGCCGGCCTCGGTGCGGCGCTGCGAGAGCTGCGCGACGGGTCGGATCTCGCCGGTGAGGCTGAGTTCGCCGACGGCGGCGACCTCGTGCCGGATCGCGCGGTCCGTCGCGGCGCTCGCGATCGCCAAAGCGATGGCGAGGTCGGCCGCGGGCTCGGTGAGCTTCATGCCGCCGACGGTCGAGACGTAGACGTCTCGATCGGTGACGCGAAGGCCGGCGCGACGCTCGAGGACCGCGAGGATCATCGCGACGCGGGACGACTCGACGCCGTTCACGACGCGACGCGGATTCGGAGCCGAGGACGGGATGACGAGCGCCTGGATCTCGACCGGAAGAGCGCGACGGCCCTCGACGGCGACGGTGACGCAGGTGCCGCTGACCGGGTCGCCCTTGCTGAGAAAGAGTCCGGACGGGTCGGGGACCTCGCTGATGCCGTCGCCGGTCATCTCGAAACAGCCGACCTCGTCGGTCGGGCCGAAGCGGTTCTTCAGCGCGCGCACGAAGCGGAGCGAGGTCTGCCGGTCGCCCTCGAAATGGCAGACGACGTCGACGAGATGCTCGAGCAGACGCGGGCCCGCGATCGAGCCGTCTTTCGTGACGTGCCCGACGATCATGACCGGAAGATCGCGCTCCTTCGCGATGCGGATGAGCGTCGCGGCGACCTCGCGCACCTGGCTCGGGTGCCCCGCGAGTCCTTCGCTGAGCGACGATGACACGGTCTGCACGGAGTCGACGATGAGCAGCGACGGCTTCACCTCGTCGATGTGCCCGATCACCGTCGCGAGGTCGGTCTCGCTCGCGAGGTACAGCTCGTCGTGCATCGCCCCGGTGCGCTCGGCGCGCAGACGCACCTGCGCGGTCGACTCCTCGGCGCTGACGTAGAGCACGCGGTAGCCGTCGCGGGCCGCGCGCGCGGCGACCTCGAGCAGCAGGGTCGACTTGCCGACCCCGGGTTCGCCCGAGAGGAGGATCGCGGCGCCCGGAACAATGCCGCCCCCGAGCACGCGGTCGAACTCGGACACGCCGCTCGGGCGGCGCGGGGACTCCGCGGTCGTGAATTGCGTGATCGGTCGGGCGGCCCGCTCGGCGGTCGGCGCGACAGCGGAGAAGTTCCGCAGCACGCCGGTCTGCTGCGCGGCCTCGACGACCGTGCCCCACTGCTGGCATTCGGCGCACCGCCCGACCCACTTCGCGGTCGTCCAGCCGCACTCGGTGCAGCGGAACGGAGAAGGAGCGGGACGACGGGTGGCCATGGAATCAGGCTAGACGCCGCATCCGACACCCGATCCCGGATGCGGTCGCCTCCGGTGCGCCGCATCCGTCCCGCTCCGCGCTCACGACATCGCTCGACGCGCTACTTTGCTGCATACGCGCCACAGATCTGAGGCGCGTATGCAGGAAAGTAGCGCGCGTCGAACGATGTGTGCAGGAAAGTGGCGCGCGTCGAGCGGCGGATGCAGGAAAGTGGCGCGCGTCGAGAGCGAACCCGAAGCCCACGCGTGAGCTCCAGCGCGAGCGCGAACCCCACCCGCCGCCGAGCGCGAACCCCGCCGAGGCGCGGGGGTCAGGCGCCGAGGGCCCAACCGCCGACGACCTCGGAGCTGAAGGGCACCGAGTAGGCCATGAGGGCGCCGGCCTGGGCGTCGCGGAAGATCCGCTGGATCGGCGACGTCAGCAGGTACCCGCCGCCGCCCCCCACCCGCACCGCCAGCGCGGCGGCCTTCTTCGCGACCTCGTTCGCCAGCATCTTCGTCTCGGTCGCGGCGGGCATCGCCTCGACAGAACGCTGGTCGGCGAGCCACGCGGTGCGCTCGGCGAGGAGCGACGCCGCGGTGACCTCGACCCACGCCATCCCGGTCTCCTGCTTCACCCACGAGGCGTCGGCCAGGCTCGCGCCGCCGCGGGAACGGGTTGCCGTCGCGGTCAGCGCGTCGAGTGCGGACTCCGCGATACCGATCGAGAGGAACGCGAATCCGACGGTGATCAGGTTCGCATCACCGGATGCGGGCGGCCCGGTCAACCGGGAACGCAGCAGCGGGGTGCGCTCGAAGAGAATCGTGCGACTGCGGGTCGCCCGCATGCCCATCGTCTCCTCGATCGGGGGGAACGAGATCGTGTCGTCGATGCTCACCCCGAAGAACGCGGGAGCGCCGTCGATGCGGGCGTTCAAGAACAGGTGGTCGGCGGCTTCGGATCCCGAGACGAAGAGCTTCCGACCCGTCAGGGTCCACCCGTCGCCATCCGCATCCGCATCCTGCTGGGAGGCGAGGAAGTGGTTGCCGCCGGCGGGCTCCGACAGGGCATTGGAGAACCGCTTGCCCGCGCGCAGTTCGTCGGCGAAGAACGCGGCGGCGGCCTCGGGCGAGGTCGTCACGAGAGCGTGCGCGGCACCGATGTGCATGAGCCAGACGGTCGCGACCGCCGGGTGCGCGGCCGCGAGCGTGCGCACCACGGTTCCGAGCGTCGCGTACGAGAGCCCCTCGCCGCCGTGCGCCCGCGGGAGGAACGCGCTGTCGAGCCCGGTGGCGCTGAGCGCCCGGAGGTGATCGATCGGGAGTCGGGCGGCCGCATCGTCGGCGGCGACCGTCTCACGGAAGCCGGTCGCCAGGTCTCGAACGGTGTCGACCCAGTGCTGTTCGGATGCGGGAACGGAGACGGGCGAGGGACGGGTCAGCATGTCGAGGCTTTCTGGTCGGTGGAATCGGGGTCGGTCACGCGAACCGCAGCCGGCCGGCCTGACGGCGCAGCTGCGCACGCGAGGTCAGGACGAGAACGACGAGCGTCACGAGGTAGGGGAGGGTGGCGTACAGCTCGCTCGGCAGGTCGATGCCGGTCGACTGCGACAGGAGCGAGAAGCTCTGCAGGAACCCGAACAGGATGGCTCCGAGAGCGATGCCGACGGGCGTCATGCGGCCCATGATGACGATGGCCAGCACGATGTAGCCGCGCCCCGCCGTCATGCCGGGGGTGAACGAGCCGATCACGCCGAGCGAGATCGTCGCCCCCGCGAGTCCGGCGAGGGCACCGCCGATCAGGAGCGCCCGGGCGCCGACGGCGCGGGGGCGCACTCCGCGGAGCGCGGCGGATGCGGGATCCGCCCCGACGGCACGGATCTGCAGGCCGAAGCGGGTGAAACGCGAGATCGCCCAGGCCGCGACGATCAGGAACACCGTGCCGTAGACGAGCGGGCTCTGGCCGAAGATCATCTGCCCCACGAGCGGGATGTCAGTCAGCGGACCGAGGTCGATCCGGGCGATCGTCGGGACGCTGATGTTCGTCTGACCCGACGGGATCCACAGCTGGTACAGGTAGGTGGACAACCCGAGGCCGAGCATCGTGATCGCCAGGCCCACGACGATCTCGTTCGCGCGGAACGTGTAGACGAGCAGGTTCATCAGCAGCGCGAGGAGCGTGCCCGTGATCGCGGCGGCCAGGAGGCCCGCGGAGGGCCCGAACATGCTCGCGGCGAAGACTCCGGTGAACGCGCCGAGGATCATCATGCCCTCGATGCCGAGGTTCAACCGGCCCGCGCGTTCGACGAACCCTTCGCCGATTCCGGCGATCGCGAGCGGCGCCGCGAGAGCGAGCGCGCCGGCGAGAATCGAGGCCCACAGTTCGATGCTCATCGGGTGGCCCCTTCGGTCGTGCCGGATGCCGGACCCGGGCTCGGGCTCGGGTCGGCGCCGGGGCTCGAATCAGCGCTCGGGTCGGATGCCGCACCCGCGAACGCATCCGCATCCGGAGCCGCACCCGCATCCGCATCGTCATCCGGAGCCACGTCGTCCCCGCCCGAGGGCCTGCCCGTCGACGCGCGACCGGAGGCGAGCAGCCCGGGCCGGGAGGCGGCGATGACGGCGACGCCGAGCAGCAGCACGCCCTTGATGACGTCGGCGATGGATGCGGGGATCGTGCCGGTCGCGGACTGCATGCCGATCGCGCCGACCGTGAGCGCCGAGAAGAAGACGGCCGCCACGGCGATTCCCGCGGGCAGCAGGCCGCCGAGGAGCGCCACCGCGAGCCCGGAGAATCCGACACCGCCGGAGACCGAGCCGAGCAGTCGCTCGTTGACTCCGGCGATCTGCATCCATCCGACGATTCCGGCCCCGGCGCCCGACACGAGCATCGTGCCGTACAGGGTGCGGCTGCGGGTCGTGCCGAGCCGGCGGGCGAGGGCGGGGCGTGCGGCGAACACCGCGACGCGGGTGGCCTGCGGCGACCTCCGCCACCATTCGAAGACGATCACGGCGACGATCACCAGCAGGATGCCGACGTGCGCCCGGGTTCCGGGAATCAGATCGGGGAGTGCGGATGCCTCGGGGAGCTTCTCGCTCTGCGGCGTCGCGGTGGTGTCGGGGCTCGCGAGCCAGGTGCGGAGCGTCCAGCCGAGGAAGCCCGTCGCGACATAGTTGAGGAGCAGCGTGGAGAGGATGACGTTCACCCGCCAGCGCGCCGCGAGCCACGCGGGCAGCAGCGCGAACAGCGCCCCGCCGGCCGCGCCGGCCAGCATGCCGACCACCCAGTAGAGGGGCGCCGGGGCGGCGTCACCGGTGAGGGAGCGGACGCCGAGGATCGCGCCCGTCGCCGTGATCGCGCCGATCGTGATCTGGCCCTCGGCGCCGACGGAGAAGACCCCCGCGCGCAGGGCGGGGATCATGGTGATCGCGACCAGGGCGATCGGCGTCGCGCCCACGAGCAGCTCACCGATCCGGTACGGCGAGCTCGATACGCCCTCGACGAGCCCGCGCAGACCCACGAGCGGGTCGGCGCCGGCGAGAACGATGAGGGCGGTCGCGACGATCAGGATGACCGCGATCACGGCCCCGGTCAGCACGGTGCCCCTCAGCGAAGTGCCCGTCAGAGAAGTGCCTGTTAGAGAAGCGCTCGAGCGAGCGCCGGCGCGTGCGCGGATCGGCCTCATGAGTGCGACCCGTGGTTGTGGGGAATTCCGCACGCGTCGACCGGGCCGGGCAGCAGCACGTCGACGAACTGCTGGGTCGCCGCGTCGATCAGGCCGCGCTCGGTGAGCCCGAGGTCGGGAACGACGTAGAGACCCACGAACGACAGGATGATGTACGGCGAGGGGATGCGGCATCCGAGCGCGTGGGTGGCCGCGTGTCCGGCGGCCAGAGCCGCGGCGGTCTCTTCGAAGGGGGCGTCGCTCATCATGCCGCCGATCGGCAGCGGCACACGGGCGACGACCTCGCCGTCGGCGACCGTGACGAAACCGCCGTCCATGCGTCCGAGTTCTTCGACGGCGAGCCGCATCGATGCGTCGTCGGCACCGACGACGGAGATGTTCATGTTCGGGCAGTTCATCGTGATCGCGATCGCGCCGCGGCGCAGACCAAAGCCCTTCACAAAGCCGATGCCCGACAGGGCCTCCCCCTGATGGCGGTCGACGACGGCGATCTTCAACACGTCCTGCGTGGGATCCGAGACGACCTCGCCGCCCCGCACCGGCAGCGTCGCGGTGAACGCGCGCTTGAAGTAGCCGTTGTACATCTCCATCGCGCGGACGGATGCGGTGTCGGCATCCGCATCCGTGGGAACCGAGAAGAGGTCGCCGGGCAGATCGTCGGGCAACCGCACGGTGCCGCGCGTCCACGCGGGCAGTTCGTCGGTGTTCTCGAAGAGCGCCGCGCCGTCCTGCGCGACCACCTCGCCCGCCACGATGACCGTCCGCGGGCGGACGTCGGCGAGGTCGGGGATGATCTGCAGGTCGGCGAGACGCGAGGGAGCGAGGAGCCCCAGCACCTGGTCGAGGCGGTAGTACTGGGCGGGCTGGGTCGTCGCCATCCGGTACGCGAGCTGCGGGTCGACGCCGAAGCGGATCGCCTGGCGCACGTGGTGGTCGATGTGCCCCTCGGTGTGCAGGTCGTGCACGTGCTTGTCGTCGGCGCAGAAGCTCAGGTGACGCAGCGCCGGGGCGATGGCGTCGAGATCGGCGAACAGCGGCACGGTGTTGTCGGTGAGTGACGAGCCCATGACGGTGATCATCGCGCCCAGACGGGTGCGCTCGAGCACCTCGTCGACCGTGGCGGCGTTGTGATCGTCGCTGATGCCCGCGGCGAGATAGCCCCAGAGCGATTCGTGGGTCTGCGCGGCGGTGTGGCCGGTGAGCCGGCGCCCGGCGACGAGCGCCTCGCGGAAGCGGCCGGTCGAGACGTCGCCGTAGTCGAACGGGTTGCTCTCGCCGAGCGTGATCGTCACGTCGTCGTGCAGACGGCCGCGGACGACCTCCTCGGAGATGACGGCGCCGCCGAGCTCGAGGTCGGCGGAGGTCGGGGTCGTCGGCGACACCTGCTGGAAGACGTGCAGGGGAGTGCCGGTCTGCAGCAGCAGGTCCATCCCCGCGGCGCCCCAGACGTTCGCGGCGCCGTTCGGGTCGGTGAGGACCGTGGTCGTGCCGCGTGCGACCGAGAGCCGGGCGAGCTCGCCCGGCGTGAGGTTCGTGTACTCGATGTGCAGGTGCGCATCGATGAACCCGGGGACGACGTGCGCGCCGCGGGCATCGATCTCGGTAGTGGCCCCGGTCACGTGCCCCCACGGCGTGAGGGTGGCGATGTGGCGACCGGCGATCAGCACGTCGCGCTCGAGCCACTCCTCGGTGCCGGGGGACTGCACGAGTCCGCCGCGGACGATGACGTCAGGGGCCGTGTGGCCCGCGGCGACGGCGCGGAGCCGCACGAGCTCGTCGGTCGTGGGCAACAGGTCTGTCAGTTCGGTCATGAGGCATCCTGGGGGTCAGCGTGCGCAGCGGCGGCGCCTCGGTGCGCCGGGTCCGTCGGGGAAGTATCGGGAGTAGTGCCGTCGAGCCCGGCCATCGCCGCGCCGACGCGCGCGGTGGTCGCTTCGGCGGCCGGAAGATCGGCGACGATCCGCCCGGAGAAGAGCACGACGATCCGGTCGGCCAGTCCGCGGATCTCGTCCAGATCGTGGGAGGCGACGAGCACGGCGGCACCTGCCTCGGCGGCCGCGATCAGGCGCCCGCGGATCGCCTGCGCCGCGCGCAGATCGAGGCCCTGGGTGGGCCCGTACGCCAGCACGGCGCGGGGGGTGCCATCCGGGCGTCCGCGCCAGGCGCGCCCGAGTTCCCGGGCGACGAGGAGCTTCTGCTGGTTGCCGCCCGAGAGCGTCCCCGCGGCGAGTTCGGGCGAAGCGGGCCGCACGTCGAAGTCCGCGAGGTGACGAGCGGCGGCCTCCCGCGCGGGGGCTCGCCGGCGGCGCTCGCCGCGGGCGGAGTCGTAGAGCGAGAGGGTCGCCCCGAGCGGCACGGTCGGCACGATCGCGTCCGCGCGCTGCTCGGGGATCCACGCGACCCCGCCGCGAAGAAGATCGACGGCGTCCGGGTCGGTGCGCCCGTCGAACTCCACGGTGCCGGATGCGGGCGCCCGCAGGCCCGCGAGAACGTCCATGAGCGTGTTCTGACCGCTGCCGGCGACACCGGCGACACCGACGATCTCGCCCGAGCGGACGGTCAGGGAGAGATCGACGATCGCCGCATCCGTCTCCGAGGTCGCCGACACCCCGTGCGCGGACAGGACGGCGTCGCCGGGAGTGCGCGGGGCGCGGGGGGCGGGCTCGGGCAGGTCGCCGACCATCAGGCGGGCGACCTCGACGGCCGACAGGCCGCGCGCGTGTCCGTGGTGCACGAGACGGCCGTGCGAGAGCACCGTCACGTCGTCCGCGACGGCGCGGACCTCTTCGAGGCGGTGCGTGATGAGCACGACGGCGGTGCCGAGGTCGCAGAGGGCGCGCAGGTGGGCGAACAGTCCGCCGACCTCGACCGGTCCGAGGCTCGCCGTCGGCTCGTCGAGGATCAGTGTCGTGGCGCCCTCGGCGAGGGCGACGACGATCTCGCCGAGTTGCCGGTGCGCCTGGCTGAGCAGCGCGGTCGGCACATCGAGGTCGACGTCGACCCCGGCGCGAATGAGGGTGTCGGCGAGCAGTGCCCGGGCGGCACGGCGGCGGGCGATCCGCCCCGAGCCGACGAGCAGCAGGTTCTCCACGAGCGTGAGCTCGCCAACCAGGCTGAGCTGCTGGGGCACCATGTTGACGCCGCGGGCCTTGCCGTCGGCGCGGTCGCGGGGGGCGTAGAGCGATCCGTCCTGGGTCATGCGGCCCGCATCCGACGTTTCGATGCCGGCGAGGATCTTGGCGAGCGTGGACTTTCCGGCACCGTTCTCGCCCACGAGGGCGTGCACGGTGCCCGGGCGCACGACGAAATCGACGTCGTCGAGCGCCCGGACGGAGCCGAAGGTCTTGGCGACCGACCGGGCGACGAGCGCCCGGTCGGTCGCGGAGGGAGAAGCGGTCATCAGGAAATGGTGACACTTCCGTCGGCGAGGCCGGCGATCAGCTCTTCCACCTTCGAGGCGATGTCGGCGGGGATCGTGCCGTCGACGTCGTTGATGTCCTGGTAGACGATGCCGCCGTTTTCGAGCGTCGAGGTGACGCCCTTGCCGCCGAAGGTGTCGTCGCGGGCCTCTTCGACCCACGCCTTCACGATGGGGTACATGTCGAGATCGACGGTGGAGACGTTGGTCGCGAGTGCTTCCTCGCCCGCGGCCGGCGAGACGCCGAGCGAGAGGACGCCGGCTTCGGATGCGGCCGCACCGACGCCCGCGGCGATGCCGTCACCCGTGGTGTACACGAGCTTCGCGCCCTGGTCGATCAGTCCGGTGGTCGCCGATGCGGCGGCCTCGGCGTCATCGAAGCTTCCGGCGTAGACGACGGGGAGCAGGCTCGCTTCGGGGTTCGCCGCGGCGACGCCCTGCTGGAAGAACCGGTCGGTCGCGGTGACGAAGTCGAGTTCCATGCTCTCGACGCGGCCGATGGGGCTCGCCCCGGTGAGGCCCGCGATGTAGCCGGAGAGGTAGCCGACCTGCGAGGAGTCGTAGGTCCAGGTCTCGACGTTGTCGGTGTAGCGGTCGAGGATGTCGAGGCCTCCGGATGCGGTGAAGTCGACGTCGGGGTAGTCGCCGGCGACGGAGAAGATCGCGTCGCCGAGCTCGATTCCGTGGCCGATGATGAGGTCGAAGCCCTGGCTCGCGAAGTCGGCGACGACCGGCTCGCTCGTGGCCGGGTCGGCCATCTGCTCGCGGAGCTCGTACGTGATGAGCCCCTCGTCCTGCAGGCGGGCGAGGGCATCGGCGAGGGCCTGGTTGAAGGCGCCGTCGTTCGCGTTGCCCGGCGTGAGAGCGCCGACGCGGATGACGTCGTCGCCGGCGGACGATGCCGATTCGGAGGGAGAGGCGGCGCTCGAGCAGCCGGCGAGGGCCAGGACGGCCGTGGCCGCGGCGGCCAAGGCGAGGAGGGGTCGGGTACGCATGTGCGGGTCCTTTCGGGCAGGAGGTGCGGGGTAGGGAGGTGCGGGTAGTGCGACTGCGGGTCGTGCGAGTGCGGGTAGTGACGTGCGGGTCGTGCGGTCAGGGAAGCGTGCGGACGGTGGCGCCGGGAGCGAGGGTCGCGCCGACGAAAGCCGCGCTGTCGGGCGACCAGTGCGCGAGCACGGCTCCGGTGGCGCGGTCGAAACAGGGATCCAGGCGCACCTGGGCGGGGGCCGCATCCGGATGCAGCGCCGCGTCGTCGACGCAGACCACCGCGCGATCGTGCACCGTGCGCGCGGTGCCCGTCTCGGGCAGGCGACCGGCGCGCTCGAGGCCCACGAGCGCCGCCGTGGCGAGGAACCCGCGCAGCTCGGTGTCGCCGGCGCACAGCGCGGGGGACTTGACGCATCCGGTGTTCCAGACGACGGTGCCGTCGCCGTTCACCGTGACCGTGCTGTCTTGGGTACCGAGCGCGGCGTCGCCCTGGGCGCGCACGTCGATGCGCACCGAGAACACGTCGCCCGTGCGGGTCAGGTCGATGTGCTCGGTGTACAGCGGCTCTGACTTCTGCCCCTGCACGGCGTAGGCATCGGGCCACGCGGCGACGAGCGGCGCGAGGGGCACCTGGTCGGTCGCGGCGAGCGCCGCACCGGTGGCGACCGTCGCCACCGCGACCGCACCTGCGCCGCAGGCGGCGAGGGCGATCACGAGGCGACGGCGGCGGTTCATGCGGGCACGACCTCCGCGAGGGTCGACAGCTCGGCGTGCAGACCGGCCTTCGTGTCGGGGTCGGCGAACGACGCGTCGATCGACCGTGCCGCGAAGCCGACCAGGTCGGCGTAGTCGAAGCCGAACTGCTCGGCCGCGACCGCCCAGTCCGATTCCAGCGTCGTGCCGAGGGGTGCCGGGTCGTCGGTGTTGAGGGTGACCGTGACGCCCGCGTCGAGCAGCGCCGGGAGGGGGTGCTCGGCCCAGGACGGGAAGATCCCGAGCGTGATGTTCGACCTCGGGCAGACGCCGAGGCTGATGCCGTCGGTCACGAGCCGCTCGATCAGCGCCGGGTCTTCGATCGAGCGCACGCCGTGGTCGATCCGCTCGGCCTGCAGCAGGTCGATGGCGTCCCAGACGCCTTCGGGGCCGCTCGATTCTCCGGCGTGCACGGTGCGGTGCAGGCCGGCGCCGGCCGCCGTCGCGAACGCGCGCCGGAACTTCTCGCCGGTGCGGCCGGAGACCTTCTCATCGCCGTCGACGGACAGGGCGATCACGCGTCGCGGGCGGGCGGAGACGAGCGCGTCCACGGCGTCTTCGGCGCTCGCCGCCGACTGTGCGCGCAGCAGCGAGTAGGCCACGCCCACGCGGCAGAGGCCGTCCTGGTCGGCTTCATCGAACCCGGCCGCGAGCGCATCGAGCAGGGCGAGCTCGCGCCCGCGCCACGCGTTCCAGTGGGTCGGGTTCACGATGACGTCGCTGTACCGGATGCCCGAGGCGCTCTGACGGACGGCGAAGGCGTACGCGACGCGCGCCGCCTGGTCGGCGGTGCGGACGAGCCCGCACTGCCAGTCGAGGAACCGGAGGAACCCACTCAGCCCGGCAGATCCGGCGCCGGCGCCACCCCCGGTGGTCACCTCGGGGGCGCGGAAGGTGTCGTGCGTGGAGATGTCGAAGAGGGTCGCCGCGGGGCCCGGCAGGGCGACGCCGTTCTCCTTGGCGAGGGTGAGCATGTCGAGAAGCGAGAACGTGCCCTCGAGGTGCACGTGTACTTCGGCTTTCGGCAGCGCGCGGATCGTCTGTTCGTCGATCCGCGGTGCGGGGTGGTGCAGCATGGGGCCCTTTCGGCGGCGGAGATGAGTGCAGGAGCACGCTATCCGCATCCGACGACTTGTTGACAAGTAGGTGAAATGTCGTTCGCTGGTTGTAACACCGGCGTAACCGGATCCTCAGATTGTCGGGGGCAGCGGGCCTAGAGTGGAAATCGCTTCGTAGCACTTGTTCACAAGGAGGATGCCGTGGCCCAGGAGTTGTCGGAGACCGATCTCGGTTTCCTGCGCGAGAGCATCGCGGTGGCCGAGCGCGCCCGCGACGCGGGAACGCATCCGTTCGGATCCATCGTCGTGAGCGCGGCCGGCGAGATCGTCGCGTCGTTCGGCAATAACTCGCTCCCGCCCGAGGGCGACCCGACGCAGCACGCCGAACTGCAGGCGGTCGCCGCGGCGTTCCGCGTGCTGGGGGCCGAGGGGATGGCGGGCTCCACTCTCTTCACGAGCGCCGAGCCGTGCGCGATGTGCGCGGGTGCCGCCTACTGGACGGGCATCGACCGGGTCGTCTACGCGCTCTCCGAGCACCGTCTTCTCGAGCTGACCGGCGACCACCCCGAGAACCCGACGTTCTCGCTGCCGTGCCGGGAGGTCTTCGCCCGCGGTCAGCGGAAGATCGAGGTCGTCGGGCCGCTGCTGGAAGACGAAGCGGCCCGCGCCCACATCGGCTTCTGGGGCTGAGCACCCCACGCGGCCTCGCTCAGGCAGCGCCCCACGCCGCGTGACCGGCCTCGCTCAGGCGCCGCCCCAGGGCGGACGCACGGTGCGCACCAGCGAGTAGGCCACGATGTCGGGGTCGTGGTACTCCATGCTGTGCATGAGACGCCGTCCGCTCGCGCCGATCCCGACGATCTCGAACGTCATGACGGCCGTGCCGGCCGGGCGTTCGAACAGTTCGGCGAGCTCCGGCGGCAGCGTCGTCACACCGGGAGTCGACACCTCCCAGATGACGGGCTCGCCCCACGCCCGTGCGGCGGCGGTGAAAACCGACTCGGTCGGCGCCGGCGGCTCCACCCGATCCGGCAGCGGCAGCAGGTCATCGGCGATCATCGCGACCGCGCCGTCGGCGCGCCAGCGTTTGCGGATCGCGAAAGCGGGCATGTCGGCGGCGAGTTCCATGACCGCGCCCGCGTCGGCGCCGAGCACGGTGAGGGTCGACGACAGCGTCTCGACCTCGGCCTGATACCCGAGCCGGTCCAGGAGCTCGGCGTGCTCGAACTGCTCCTCGAGGCGCACGCTCAGTCGCAGCGCGATCGGATCGACCGTCGTCACCGACCCCTGCCGGCGCCGCACGATGCCCTGCGCCTCGAGGGTCGTCATGGCGTTCCGCAACTGCTGGCGGGTGCACTCGAGGCGCGCGGTCAGCTCGAATTCGCCTGGAAGGGGCGTGCGGCTCTCGGCCGCTTCGCGGACGTACCGCAGCAGCCCGTGCAGCACCCGGAGGTGCGGACCGTCACCGTTCGGGCGGGGGAGCGGGAGGTATGTCACGGGCGAACCTTCCGAGGTGCGGGCACGAGTGCAACCATCATGGCCTAGCGTGCCGAGTCGGACGGCGCGGCGGATGCGGTTGCCGCCGCATCCGCGATGTGCAGGATGGGGATGCCGCTCGACCCGGCGTGCACCCGCCGGGTCAGGTGCGGGGTGAGGATTTCGTCCAGCACGACCTCGATGACGTAGTGCGTCTCGCCCTCGAGGAGGTGGCCGGCGATCGCGCGTCCGGCGCGGTCCTTCTCGCCGAGCGCCACGTGGACGTGCACGACGGGCTCGCCGTCCACGCTTCGGGTCACGGTGCCCGAACCGGTGCCCTCCGTGTAGGCGACAGTGACGGCCGCGGGCATCGGAAGCTCGGGGTTTGCGGCCGGCACCTCGGACGCGATGATGCGGGCGGTGCGGAGCGCTCCGCTGAAGGTCGAGATCACCGCCTGTGCCACATCATGCCGACGGCACGCCTCGGCGAGCGACCCGATGACCTCGTCGCCCGGTTCCAACACGATCAGAATCCGTCTGCCGACGGTCGCCTGTGCGGTCTGCATGGGAATGCTCCGATCTCGGTGGGGAACCAGTTATCGACAAGTGTCTGCAAACTGTAGCGACACTCGGTTTCCGGTAGAGTTCGGGCTCAATGAATCAGCGGGTCGCAGTGTTTCGTTCGCGTAAATATTCGCGTCACGAAGCGCAACTTGTCGATCTGTGGGGCGACTCGGCGGGTATGGTGGCGGACCAGCAGGGCGATCCGAGCCCGGCCCCGCTGCCTCATCCAACCGTTGCTTCAAGGAGTTCCCCGTGCCCGCGAGCGAACAGCACGTCACCGGCCTTCCCGTTTGGGACGGCGACCGCGACCGCGGCACCGCGACGCTCTCGTGGCAGGGCGATCGCATCACGTCGGTGCAGCCGACGGCCGCCGCGCCGTCCGAGTTCAGCATCATCCCGGGTCTCATCGACACCCACGTGCACCTCGACGCCTCCGCGGGCGCGCCGGCCGGCGACTGGATGACGTGGCCGCTGATCACCCCCGCCTCGGAGCGTTCGCTGCACGTCGTGGCGCACGCGCGGAACGCCGCCGCCGCCGGGGTCACCACCCTCCGCGACCTGTCGGGCAGCGACGTGCAGTTCTCCGCCGCCCGCGCGCTCGCGGCCGGCCTCATCCCCGGCCCGCGACTGCTCGTGCACGGCGCCGTCGGCATGACGGCGGGGCACGGCGATCTCTTCGTCCCGCCGCACTACCCGCACCGCCCGCCCGTTGCCGACTCGCCCGATGAGTGCCGCAAGCTCGTGCGCCAGTGGGCGCGATCGGGAGCCGACGGCATCAAGATCTTCACGAGCGGCGGGGTGCTCTCGATCGGCGACAAGGTCGGCTGGCGCAACCAGACTCGCCAGGAGATCGCGGCGACCGTCGACGAGGCGCACGCGCTCGGCATGCTCGTGGCTGCCCATACGCACACGGCCGAGGGTGTCGACATCGCGCTCGAGTTCGAGGTCGACTCCATCGAGCACGGCACCGGCATCGAGGAACGGCACTGGGAGACGCTCCTGGAGCGCAACCTGCCGGTGGCCCCGACGCTGCTCATCAACGACGCGATCGCCGACCGTCGCATCGCCGTCAGCGAGGACGCCGCCGAGAAGGCTCGCGCCGTCGTGACCGAACGCGACCACAACTTCGTCGGCGCCGCAGCGGCCGGCATCCGGTTCGTGCTCGGCACCGACGCCAACGGCGTCATGGTGCGATTCGGCGACCAGCTCGAAGAGCTCCGCCTGATGAAGCGTGCGTTCGGGTGGACCTCCGAGCGAGCGCTGCAGGCAGGTACGTCGGATGCGGCGGACGCCATCCGCCTCACCGGCACCGTCGGCCGGCTGCAGCCCGGCCACGGCGCAGACTTCGTCGTCGTGCGCGGTACGCCGTGGCAGAACATCGACGACCTCAGAACCGAGAACATCGTGGCCGTCGTTGCCCGCGGCGAGCTCGTGGCCGGCGCCCTTCCGGCGTAGCGGTCGCATCCCCCTGCAACACAGCCCCGCCCCGAATCTGCCTCATCGGCATCAAGGAGACACAGTGACCCACTCTCGAACCCGCGGATTCCGGCGCCTCGCCGTCCCGCTCATCGCCGGCCTGTCGGTCGTCGCCCTCGCCGGTTGTTCCGCCGGAAGCGCCGATTCGTCCGCGACCCCCGGCGCCGACGTCGCCCAGGACATCTCCTTCGCGATCGCCGGTGATCCCACCTGCCTCGACCCGCAGCAGACGTCGCTCACCACGTCGTTGAACATCGGCCGTCAGCTGACGGACTCGCTGCTCGACCAGAACCCCGACACCGGCGAGATCGTGCCGTGGCTCGCGAGCGAATGGGACGTGAGCGATGACCTCACCTCCTACAGCTTCACGCTGCGCGACGGCGTGACCTTCAGCGACGGAACGGCGCTCACCTCCGACGTCGTGGCCGCGAACTTCGACGCGATCGTCGCGCTCGGCGCATCTGCGTCGCTCGCCAACGGCTACCTCGCGGGCTACGCCGGCACCGAGGTCACCGACGACACGCACTTCACCGTCGCCTTCTCGGCGCCGAACGTGCAGTTCCAGCAGGGCGCGACGACCATCTCGCTCGGCCTTCTCTCGGCCGACACGGTGGCCGCATCCTCCGAGGACCGCTGCCAGTCGGTCGTCGGAACCGGTCCGTTCGTGCTCGACTCCTACGTGCCGAACGACTCGGTCGAGATCGTCAAGCGCGCCGGCTACGACTGGGCGTCCGAGCTCCGCGGCCACCAGGGCGAGGCGTACCTCGACTCCGTGAGCTTCCCGATCATCGCCGAGCCGAGCGTTCGTACGGGCGGTCTCGAGTCGGGCGAGTACGACGTCATCCAGGACGTCCCCTACGTCGATGAGTCGCGGTTCTCCTCCGACGACTACCACCTCTACGCCAAGGCCAACCCGGGAGTTCCGAACTCGCTGGTCATCAACACGAGCCGCGGCGTGCTCGCCGATGAGGCCGTGCGCCAGGCGATCAGCAAGGGCCTGGACCGCGACCAGATCAACGTGCTGACCGGCTCGATCAGCGGCCAGGCGCCCACGAGCGTGCTGACGTCGTCGACCCCCGGCTACGTCGACCTCGGTGACACGCTCGCCTATGACGCCGACGGCGCGAAGGAGCTGCTCGAGGGCGATGGCTGGACGCTCGGTGCCGACGGGATCTACGAGAAGGACGGCCAGCCGCTGACCGTCACCGTCACCGCCTTCTACGCACAGGACGTGCTCGAGGCCGCGCAGATCCAGCTCCGCGAGGTCGGCATTGACCTGCAGCTCAACATGGTCTCCTCGGGTGACTTCTTCGGTGCGATCGCCTCCGGCGAGTACGACATGCTCGGCGCCGGCCTCACCCGCACCGACCCGGATGCGCTGCGCACCCTGCTGTCGACCTCGTCGGCATCCCGCTGGGGCATCGTCGACGACGCGGAGCTCGAGGGCCTCCTGCAGGAGCAGTCCCAGACGGCCGACGTCGACGCCCGCCAGGACATCGTCGCCGAGATCCAGCAGATCGTCGCGGAGCGCGCGTACGTGATCCCCACGCTCGAGACCGTGCAGCTGCACGGCTCGCGTGCCGGCGTCGAAGGAATCACCTTCGACTCGGCCGCGCGCCTGCACCTGTACGACACCGCGGTGGTCTCCGACTGATGACCGTGCCGGCGCAGCGCGTGCGAACAGCGAGCGGAGGAGGTCGTGCGGCAGCCGTCGCGCGCTTCCTGATCCCGAAGATCCTTCAGTGCCTCTTCGTGGTCTGGGCGACCTACACCGTCGCCTTCGTGCTGATCCACGCGCTGCCCGGCGACCCTGTCCTCGCCGCGCTCTCGTTGCGCGGCGGGGATGCCACCTCGACCGACCCCGTCGAGCTCGACGCGCTCCGTGCGCGATACGGGCTCGACGGGCCGGTCTGGCAGCAGTACCTGGTGAACTTCCTCGGCCTGTTCCGGGGCGACCTCGGGGTGTCGATCGCGACGGGTCAGCCCGTCGTCGACATGATCGGCCGCGCCTTCCCGAACACCGCGGCGGTCGCCGTCTTCGCGCTGGTCGTCGGCTTCCTGGTGGCACTCGCCTTCACGGTGTGGGCGTACGTCGCCCGCCCGGCGTGGATGCGGAACGTCGTGACCGGCATCCCTCCGCTCGGTATCGCGATCCCCGCGTTCCTCAGCGGCCTCGTCCTGATCAGCGTGTTCTCGTTCGGGCTCGGGTGGTTCCCCGCATCCGGCACGAACGGGTTCGTCTCGGTCGTGCTGCCCGGCATCACCCTCGCGCTGCCGACGGGCGCCATCTTCTTCCAGGTGTTCTCGGCCGCCGTCTTCGACGCCGGCGCGAGTCCCTTCGTCTTCACCGCGAACGCGAAGGGCCTCGCCCAGCGCACCGTGGTGGTGCGCCATGTGCTCCGGAACGCCCTGCTGCCCTCCATCACGATCATCGGGTTGCAGATCGGCTACCTCGCCGGGGGCACGGCGGTCGTGGAGACCGTCTTCTCTCGCGACGGAATCGGGCGTCTCACGGTGGACGCCGTGCTCGCCCGTGACGTCAACGTCGTGATGGGTGTCGTCGTGGTCGTCGCGATCGTCTACGCGGTGGTTACCCTCGTCGTCGACGGCCTCTACGGGGTCATCGACCCCCGCACCCGCACCCGCCTCGGCGGTCGGAAGGTGGTGACGCGATGAGCGTCCTCCGCAAGCCCGGTCTTCTGCTCTCGCTGCTCGTGCTACTCGTGACCGTCGTCGCGATGATCGCGCCGCAGCTGCTGGCGCCCTACGACCCCTACGACTCGGTCGGCACGGCGAGGCTCGGCGCTCCGAGCCTCGAGCACCTCTTCGGCACCGACCATCTCGCGCGCGATGTCTTCTCGCGCGTGATCTACGGTGCGCAGTTGTCGCTGACCTCCGCCGCCCTCGCCGTGATCGGCGGCGTGCTGGTCGGATCGATTATCGGTCTGGTGACCGGCTACGTCGGCGGCGCCGTCGACTTCGTGACGATGCGCTTCATCGACGTGCTCATCGCGATCCCCGGCATCCTGCTGGCCCTCATCGTCGTCGCCTCGCTCGGGTTCGGCCCGCTCTCGATCGCCCTCGGCGTCGGGCTCGGGACGGCCGGATCGTTCGCCCGCGTCATGCGCGCGCAGGTGCTGCGCGTGCGGGGTGAGGAGTACGTGGAGGCCGCGCGCACCCTCGGCGCACGGGGTCCGGCGGTGCTCGTGCGGCACGTGCTGCCGAACGCCGCCCGCCCGATCATCGCGATGGCCTCGCTCGAGCTCGCCCTCGCCATCCTCGCGGTCTCGGCGCTGAGCTTCCTCGGCTTCGGTGCCCAGCCGCCCGCCCCGGAGTGGGGTTCGCTCGTGTCGGCCGGACGCGACTTCGTCGCCACCGCGCCCTGGCTGAGCCTGCTGCCGGGTGCTGTCATCCTCGCCGTCGTGCTGTCGGTCAACCGTGTCGCCCGTTTCATCGGAGGAGATCGATGACCGCCCTGCTCCGCGTCTCCGGACTCCGCGTCGACTACGGCGCCGGCCGCCGGGCCCACGCGGCCCTCCGCGGCATCGATCTCGAGATCGACCGCGGCGAGATCGTCGCCGTGGTCGGCGAGTCGGGATCGGGCAAGAGCACGATCGCGCACGCCCTCGTGCGGCTGTTGCCGGTCGAGGCGCACGTGCGGGGAGGGGCGATCGTCTTCGACGGCACCGACCTGCAGAAGACCTCGACCGGTGCGCTCCGCCGCATCCGAGGCGGACGGATCGGCTTCGTGCCGCAGGACCCGTCGCACTCGCTCAACCCGCTGATGCGGGTCGGCGAGCAGATCGCGGAGACGCTGCGTCGACACCGCGATCTGTCCCGGGCGGATGCGGCCGCGCGCGCGATCGAGATCATCGGCGAGGTCGGCGTGCCCGACCCGGCGCTCCGCGCGCACCAGTACCCGCACGAACTGTCGGGGGGCCTGCGTCAACGCATCTTGATCGGAATCGCGTGGGCCTGCGAACCGGACCTCGTGATCGCCGACGAACCCACGAGCGCGCTCGACGCGACCGTGCAACGTCACGTGCTCGACCGGATGCAGGCGCTCGCGCTGGCGCACGGCACCGCCGTGCTGCTGGTCACCCACGATCTCGCGGTCGCGGCCGATCGCGCGCACCGGATCGTCGTGGTCGAGAAGGGCGTGATCGTCGAGAGCGGTCTCGCGTCGGACGTGCTCTCCTCTCCCTCGCATCCGTACACGCAGCGCCTCGTGGCCGCCGCGCCCGGGCTGAACAGCCGCCGGCTCCAGCCGTCCGCGGGGGTCGTGTCGGGAGCCGCATCCGCATCCGAGGGCGCCACCGCAGAGCCCCTCCTCCGGGTCACGGGTCTCGGCAAGACCTACGGCACGGGGGCGAAGGCCCTGCGCGCGGTCGACGCCGTCGAGTTCGACGTTCCCCGCGGCAGCACGTTCTCGCTCGTCGGCGAATCCGGGTCGGGTAAGAGCACGACGGCGCGGATGGTGGCGCGGATCATCGCGTCCGACACCGGCAGCATCGTCTTCGACGGCGCCGACATCACCGATCTGAACGGGGCGGCGCTCCGTCAGCTGCGCCGGCGCATCCAGGTGGTCTACCAGAACCCGTTCGGGTCGCTCGATCCGCGGATGACGGTCGCCCGGATCATCGCCGAACCGCTGCACGCGTTCGGGGTCGCCCGCGGTGAGCGCACCTCGATCGTGAAGGACCTTCTCGCGCAGGTGCGCCTCGCCCCCGAGCTGCTCTCGCGGCGGCCGGCGCAGTTGTCGGGCGGGCAACGGCAGCGTGTCGCGATCGCGCGGGCGCTGGCGCTCCGTCCCGAGCTCGTCGTGCTCGACGAGCCGGTGTCGGCCCTCGACGTGTCGGTGCAGGAGCAGGTGCTGCAGCTGCTCGTCGACCTGCAGGCGGAGTACGCGCTCACGTACCTGTTCATCTCCCACGACCTGGGCGTGATCCGGCAGATCTCCGATCGCGTGGCGGTGATGCGCGGGGGTCGCATCCTCGAACAGGCGACCGCCGAGCGGATCTTCTCCGAACCCGGCGACCCCTACACGCGCGAACTCATCGGGGCGATCCCCGGCGCGCAGGCCGTCTGATTCGCTTCAGGCGCGCTCGCCGTCTGACTCGCGGTCAGGCGCGCTCGCCGTCTGACACGATCCCCGGCGCGCAGGCCGTCTGACTCGCGGTCAGGCGCGCTCGAGGGCGGCCTGCACGCGGCGCACGATCCGCTCGCTCTCGTCGACGACGTGGGCGAAGATCCGCTCGCCCTTCTCCGCCGTGGCCGGGCGCGGGTCGCCGAACACGCCGGTGCGCGACAGGGGAGCGAGCGCCATCTGGCGCAGCCCGAAGTCGGCGGGCAGTTCCGGGTACTCCGGCGCCATCCGCTCCCGCTGAACGAGCGCGGGGGCGGCGGCGAGCACCATCGACGTCTCGAGCTCGTCGGCGTGGCAGAGCCCGGGCGCCGCCCAGGGCGACTCCTTCACGGCGTCGCCGATCTCGACGAGACCCGGGTAGTCGAGCACGATCACCGGCATTGCGTCACGTGCCGCGAAGGATTCCGCGGCGCGCTGCAGCGGCACCCGGTTACCGAAGTCGCCGTTCACGACGACCAGCATCGCGAACCCCGCGCGCTCGACGGCGGCGGCCACATCCGCGCAGATCGCCGTCACGGTATCGGCGCTGAGCGACACGGTGCCCGGGAGGGCATCGTTGCTCCACGTGTTGCCGAGCGGGATGGCCGGAAGGAGCGCCGCGTCGAGACGTTCCGCGAGGCGCCGGGCGACCGCATCCGCCTGGATCGTGTCGGTCGACAGCGGAAGGTGCGGGCCGTGCTGCTCGAGCGCGCCGAACGGCAGAACCGCGACCCGGGATCCCGTTCCGAGGAACTCTGCGACGTCGGTCCAGGATGCGTGGGCGAGCTCGATCACACGCCTCAGCGTAGCGAGTCGGCGACCGTCCGCAGCTCCTGAGCCGAGTGGCGGAGCAGCTCCAGCTCGCGCTCGCTGTAGGCCGTCTCGGGGATCGGGAACGCGCCGGACGCGCTGACGATCGAGGGCACCGAGAGGGCGACACCGCTGATGCCGTGGTAGTCGTTCAGCACGGTCGACACCGGCATGACCGCGTGCTCGTCGTGCAGGATCGCCTCGACGATGCGGGCGCTCGAGAGGCCGATCGCGTAGTTCGTGGCGCCCTTTCCGAGGATGACCTTGTAGGCGGCGTCGCGGACGTCGACGGCGATCTCGTCGAGCTCGTCGGGGGTCATCCGCGGGTGCTCGGCGGTCTGCCAGTCGAGCACGGGGACGGTGCCGATGCTGGCGGCCGACCACAGTGGGAACTCGGTGTCGCCGTGCTCACCGACGATGTGCGCGTGCACGCTCGAGGGCGAGACGCCGGCGCGCTGCGCAAGCTTCCACCGCAGCCGGGAAGTGTCCAGTACCGTGCCCGAGGCGAAGATGCGCTCGGGCGGCAGGCCGGTGGACTCCTGTGCGAGGACGGTCAGCACGTCGCAGGGGTTCGTGACGATGACGTAGATGGCGTTCGGGGCGACCTCGAGCAGCTGCGGCAGCATCGTCTTCAGGATGCGGGCGTTGGTGCCGGCGAGTTCGATGCGGGTCTGGCCCGGGTTCTGCTTCGCGCCGGCGGTGATGACGACGACGTGCGAGCCTTCGACCACCGACAGGTCGCTGCCGCCGGTGATGTCGCTCGAGCCGGTGAACTGGGTGCCGTGGGCGAGGTCGAGCACTTCGGCTTCGACCTTCGCGGTGGCGATGTCGTAGAGCGCGATGTGACGGGCGGAACCGCGGATGAGGGCGGCATAGGCGACGCTGGAGCCGACGCTTCCGGCGCCGACAACGGTGAGCTTGGAGTTCTCGATCGCAGACATGGCTTCAGTCTGTCAGCGCCCGGACATCGGGGCGAGCGCCGGAGCCGTGAGTAATCCCGGCTAACTCCTCCAATACGCCGCGCACACGCGATGGCAGGCGCCGCACGCGCGGAATTGGAGGAGTTAGCGAACCTGGGGACCGGTGATGACCCTCGCGAAATCGCCGCCGCGGCGGCCGTCGCGGTCGTAGCCTGATCTGCGGAGGGCGGATGCGGCATCCGCCCGGGACGGACTTCGCATGGAATTCGGTATCCACATCGCGGACTTCACCTGGAAGAGCGGCCCCGCTCAGCTGGGTCCGGCGCTCGCGGCGCATGTGCGGAACGCCGAGGCGGCGGGCATCCAGCGCATCACGGTCATGGACCATTTCTGGCAGCTGCCGGGCATCGGGCCGGTCGAGCACGAGATGCTCGAGGCGTACGCCACGCTCGGCTTCATCGCGGCGCACACCGAGAAGGCGCTGCTGCACACGCTCGTCACGGGCGTGATCTATCGGCATCCGTCGCTGCTGGCGAAGCAGATCTCGACGCTCAACGTGTTGTCGGGCGGGCGCGTGGGTCTCGGGATCGGGGCGGCGTGGAATGAAGAGGAGTGCAAGGGTCTCGGGTTCCCGTTCCCGCCGGTCGCGCAGCGCTTCCGCGAGCTCGAGGAGACCCTGCAGATCTGTCTGCAGATGTGGTCGGCCTCGGAAGAGCCCTACGAGGGGGCGATCTGGCAGCTCGAGCGCACGTTGAACTCTCCGCAGAACGTCACGAAGCCGTACCTGATGATCGGCGGCGGGGGAGAGAAGAAGACCCTCAAGCTGGTGGCCCAGTACGCCGACGCGTGCAACCTGAGCGCGATGGAGGGTGTGCCGACGCACAAGCTCGATGTGCTCCGCGAGCACTGCGCGACGGTCGGCCGCGACTACGACGAGATCGAGAAGACCGCGATGATCGCGATCAACCCCGGATCGACGCCGGATGCGGTCGCTTCCCGCGTCGATGATCTCGCTGCGGCGGGGTTCACGGCGACGTACGTCTTCGCCGCCGGCATCGATGAGCCGTCCCGTGCGGTCGACGTGATCGCGCAGACCGCGGCCCTCGTGAAGTAGCGGATCGCCGCCGATTGGCGGCACCCCGGAACCTGACGTAAGCTTTCCGGCGGTGACGTGTCCGAGCGGCCGAAGGTGCAACACTCGAAATGTTGTGTAGGTTCACCCCTACCGTGGGTTCAAATCCCACCGTCACCGCCATTGAGAAGGCCCCGAGATCCGCGTAACCACGCGGGATTCGGGGCCTTCTCGCTGACGGTCAGGGGTGGGTCCGCGGCCCCGCTGTGTGCTGCCTGCAGACCACGTAGTGAGGCTTCGTCAGTCTGCACTGTCATCACGTCGACGGTGCAGCGGGCCGACGAATGCTTCCAGTATCAGAAGAGTCACGATCACGAGAGACCCACCGGCTGTCAGTGCGGTGCCAACAGGCACGAGGCTCAGCGGGTGCGCCTCGTAGGTATCCGGGGCACCGGTCGGTACCCACTCGACTGTGCTGCCGGCTGACAGGAGAATGATGCCGACTATGATTCCGATCACGCCTGTGACCCAGAGAGCCCAGTAGCTGATTCGTGGCCATGCGCTGGCAAGCGTGGATGTTTTCATTTTGTGCAGTAGATCATGTTGATCGGGTTGAAGGCCACCTGGTTATAGGCGGTCGAATCGAGTTTGCGTGCAGTGACGCCTCCGTTCTTCGAGACCTTCCACTTCTGCAGCGTGAAGTACCGATATGTACCCATGACGTACGCCTTGTATGACGTACCTGCCGAAAGCTTCGGAGAGGTGCACTCCATAGAGCCTGTCACGCTCGCGGTAGCCGAGATCCCCAGAGTCGATGCGACCTGTTGTGCTGAAATACCCAGGGAGGCGTTTACGGTTGCGCCTGTAATTGTGCATGTTGAGTTTGCGGCCCCGATTCGACACCCGCAGATCAGCTTGTTGTAGTTCGGCTGCTGCGTCTTTGTAGTTACGTTGACTGCGACGTACTCGTAACCGCTCACCGAAAGGGCCGGGTCCGCTACCACCGGGTACTGGTCGGCCGACAGGCCGCTCGGGTCTACGACTCGGGTTACGGTGTTACCCGAGACAATGTAGTGGGTGGGTACCGCGCTCCCGTGGCATCCTTTGCCCATGGAGCCGTGGCGGTCGCCAGCTCGCCCCCCGCCGCGTCAAGCACGGTGAAGCCACCATCATCGGTGGGAGAAAGCGATCCTCCAGATTCGGCGCGGATCACATAGGAGAACTCCGACGGCGCACTTGGGTCAGAGAGAACCGACAGAATCTGCACAGTACCGTTTTCCGCAACCAACGGAACGGTGGATGCGGAATCGCCTCCATACGTCACCACGGCGTTACTGATCTGAGCAGTGTCGCTCGCAGCCGCAAGTGGGAGCGTGATGGAGATCGGCTCGCTGGCATCTCCCGTGACCACGATTCCGTCGTGCGGATCTTCGGGGAGTGAGACTGAGACCCCCGCGACATCTCCTTCCGCTGCGACACCTGGCGTCGAGCTAGCAGGAAGGAGGACGCTGGCAGCTCAGCAGCGTCGAGGGCCTGTTGGCTAACTGCTGCGACATCGTCGCCCTCATCCGCTTGTGCGACAGACGCCGCGCTCAGCGAGCCGACGGCAAACACCACCGCG
Source organism: Microbacterium sp. cx-59 (assembly GCF_020805625.1). NCBI lineage: Bacteria > Bacillati > Actinomycetota > Actinomycetes > Micrococcales > Microbacteriaceae > Microbacterium > Microbacterium sp. cx-59. The sequence goes on along the minus strand of NZ_JAJHGO010000007.1, from coordinate 270,818 downwards.
AAAACCACAATTGGAACGCCCCTTCCGAACGCGACGGAAGGACTGCTGCACGGATAGGTGACAGGTCACTCGACCAAGCGCGATGGGTCTGTAGCTCGAGTAACAGTGCCGAGCGTCGAGCACGCGTCTGTCGAACCCTCAATCGCCACCCCCGGCGTCGCTTCCCAATTACGTTTCGTGACGGATCAGCGCCGGTTTGCATAGACGCGCCGGCTCGGCGGCCATACTTTCCCATCAGCGGGGTAGGCGCGCTTACAACTGTTTTACGCGGTCTTTCCGACATTCGAATTGAGGGATTCATGGGTACGAAGAGTCGTACGCGCTGGAGGGTGAGCGCAGCCGGCGTTGCTGTCCTTACCGTGATCAGCGCGCTATTTGCGAGCGTTCCTGCTCATGCGGCATGGGCGGCGGTCTACACGAACAATTCTGCGAAGCAGCTCACGTGGTACGGGCCCACGGCCTCGGCAAGCATCAGCGGAACGCGTACCTCGTACACAGGGTGGGTGCCCGGGAAAAACGCGGTGACGTTCGCCCGAAGTGGCTCCATTCAATCCTCGTCAAATGGAACGACGGTGGCCGTTATTCACGGCCTGGGCTCATACAGGAGTTACGGGCGTTGGATTACGTACTCGACCCGAGCGACCCGGGAACCGTCTCGCTAAAGGTCGATCGCTGGGGAGGAACCGGCGCGATGCGAATTGCGGGACCGGCTCATACACAAAACGAAACCGCGATCGATGACGCAGTCGCAGCGCTACCCGTGCTCGGCGAGATTGCCGACTCCGGTGACGACCTCAGCAAGGACCTCGAAGCGGCCATCACGGACGACGTGGATGTCAGCACGGTGCGCAGTCTTGGAACTGTAGGGCCGGCCGACTACTGGATCGGTTTGTCGGAAGGCGGTGAGATCGCACTGATTGCGTCGGGGCTCGATGGGGTTACGGCCGTTGCCCGGGCAAGCGTCGAGCAGTTTGCGACCGAGGGCCTCTCCCTAGCTATATCTAGCCCGGACGGGTACACCGAGCCGGTGTACCTGCTGCCCGAAGAGACCGCGATCGACGGAGCCGGTCTGGAAGAGGTTCAGGAGAACCTCTATCGCGAGCACGCCCTGACCAGCAAGCGTGCGGCAACCACGATCGAACTTCCGACGGGCGTCAGTCTCACTCGACTGAGCGCATTCAGCGACGAGGAATGAGCCAGTTCGCTACGCGATAAAGCACGTTTGCTGCACCATCTCCGGCTGGCGATGGTGCAGCAAACGGCGTGGGCTCATCACCGCGGCCGTTTTCTTGGGACTGATCGGAGTTGTGGCGGGGTGTACATCCGACCCGACCGAAAACCCGCCGAGGACGTCTGCGACGCTTAGACCTCCCTCAGAGGCCCCTAGCGCGTCTCATTCCGCGGCAGACCTGATCGTCGAATTCGCGGTGTTCGCGGACGAGCAAACTGCCGAGGACCTGCTCACCGGAGCCAACGGCGGTATCAGTCTGGACAGGGACAGCAGTCGACGGCTGGCCAACGACGGAGACTTCGGCGTTTGGATCGCGAAATCGCCGTCGACAGGAGAAGGCCCGGCGTCAATCTGTCTCGCGATACGGGTCTTGAGCGACCCACAACTGGGCGCCACAGGATGTGCCACCAAGCAAGAAATCGCCAACAACGGCTACCTCTGGGTCGGCGTACAGCTGGACGGCCAGACCGGCGCCTACTTCTATCTCGAGCCCGATGCAGTGACCGGCGCAATCCCGGACTCCGATGCGCGGCAAGTATCCACTCGGGCGCGGCTGTTCACAGGATCGTCGCCGCCAGGATCGTCCTGACCGCGTTCGAGTCCCGCCGTGCGCGGTAGCTCTACTGGCTAACGGGCGTGAGGAACGAATCGGTGTCAACTTGACCTGTCACCAGTTCGTTCCTCACGCCGGCGCTACGAGGCCGGGCGCGGTGGTTGGCTCTTCAGGAGAGGGTGTCGATGACTCTCCGCGCCCGCGTGTAAGTGGCGTGCGGGTAGAGCATGACGGCTTGAAGTTGCTTTAGGTGGTCGGGGAGCTGTTCGATGACGGCGGCAACGACGGGTTGGAGGGTCGCGGCTACCCGGAGTGCGAAATCGCGCAGGTGTCCTTCGGGCAGCTGCGCGTCGACTTCGAGGCGCAGCACGCTGCTGGCGCCGAATGTGCCGAGCGTGTTCACCGCGTCGACGGTGAAGGCGAGTTCAATGTTGTCGAAAACTGCGGGGTCGTGGGCGAGGACCTGCTCGGGCAGCGTGAACGGGAGCGAGCTGTTGAGGTCGTAGAACGGAGCGAGCACGCTACGGCCGGCTACGTGGGTGAGGGAGTAGTTCTTGGAATGGCCGTCGTTGTGTCCGATGATCCAGGAAAAGACGAACAGTTTCACGAACCGCTCCTTGGCTGCCTTAGCGTCGGTGGCGCTGAGGTTGCGGTCGAGGACGGCGAAGATGTCGCGATAGCCGGGGCCTCCGTCGGCCTCGTACTTCTGGACGTGCGAGGTTCCGGTGGCTTGTGCGAGGTCTTCCTGGTGGATTCGGTTGATGGCACCGTCCACGTCGAAACGGTCGAAGCGTTCCACGATGAGGACGTGATCGCCGTCGAACTCACCGATGGTGGAGGCGGCCGCCTCAATCCCGAGCAAGCGCGCGACCTGCAGTGTGATGTGCTCGGTGACATCAGAGCCGGGCAGGGGGTGGATGCCCGGCTTGAAGATGTGCGTCGACGGCTGCCGACCGGAGGGCTCGTACCACTGGCCGTCGCGAAGGGTGAGTGCAAACTTCCCCTGTGCGCCACCGAGTGAAAAGCCTTCTTCGGCGGCGCGGTGCTGCAGCCAGTCGGAGTCGTCGCGACGGATCTGCCGGATGCGGTCGCCGATCTCCTTCTCGGTCACCGGCGTCAGGTTCTCTTCCTGCCGGGGAGCTGTGCCCGCAGGGTAGAACTCAAGCGCGCCGGCGACGTCGGCGCCGTAGGCGGTGAGCAGATCGAAGGTGCTGTCGCTGGTCAGCTTCGCTTCCCGCGCCCAGCGAGTGCGAACATCGGCGCGATCGGGGAGGAGGTTATCGAGGAACCGCGTGGTGTCGCCGTTCCCAAACGTGGTCGCGACGACGGGGAGCGTCACAGAAATGGGGACAGGGTTCTCCGACTCGACGTACTCGGGCAGATAGCGCAGTTGCAGATTCGCGCCCCGTCGGCTGATTATGGCGACGCGGACGTCGTAGAGGTACACGTCAAGGGTGCGGATCATTCGGTATGCCCTGCGGTATTCGATTCAGCATCCGGTTCAATCTTCTTGGCGGGTTCGGCGCCGACTTCCACCGCTCGCGGCGCGCTGTAGAGGACGGACCCGGGGAGGGTAAGGCTCTCGGTGAGGCCTCGGGTGGCTTTGAGGATGGATGCGAGTGCGGCCGAGTCGAGGTGAGCTTCGATCTGCTTCATGATGCTCGATGTGTCGAACTTGGGAAGGAGCGCAGGGCCGATCTGGGGCAGGATCTGCTTGTTGAGTGCATCGAGGGCACCGGAGGAGATCGACGGGTTGATGCGCTTGACCAGTGCGGCTGCCGCGGCCTGGGCGGCGTTCGTTGTGGTGGCCGCAGCGGGGGTAAGAATGCGACGTTTCGGGGTGGCTTCCAGGTGGATGTCGAGCTGGTCGAGGATGAGCAACACGGTGTCGAAGGAGACGCCGCCGTGGCCGCGTTCGACGCGGGCAAGCGACTGGCGAGTGATGCCGACGGCGTCGGCGACCTCCTGCTGGGTGAGGCTCCGTTGCGCGCGCGCGTTCTTCACTAGTCGGGCGAGATCCGATGGGGACTGCAGCTTCACGTCGACCGCCCGATTCGTGTCAAGAAAATATAACAGTGTCACTGTGTTAGAAAAACATACCATCTTCTGGATGTGAAGTAAATCAACCATCACGCGGGTGTGCGAAAAATGCAACACGTATCTCGCTTGCCCGTTCAGTGATGGGCAGGCGCATGGTGACGACGGCGTCCCGCGCGGCGGCCTCGGCGTGGGCGACCGGGTTGTGCCGACGACGTCACGAATGTCGCAGGCGTTACGTCCTCCCACTGGAAGTTCGTCGCGGGGACTAGAGGCCGTCGGCTACGGTGCGGTTCTATGACAAGTTTACTTGCCATAAAGACAAGGAAGCTTTACTTTTGAGTCATGACAGATTTCAGTAAACGGGAGCGGGCCGCGGTCGTCACGGGGACGGTCGTGTTCTTCGCCGGCGCGGTTGCCGCAGGTGTGTTGCACGCGCAGGGGGTTCTGCCGGCGTGGGCGGGATGGGCGCTTGCTGTGATCGCGATCGCGGGCCTGGTGCTTCTCGTGGCGACGACGCTGCGTGCATTGCTTCGCGGCGATACCGAGGGCGTGGAGCGTCAGGACGCGGCGCGTGCCTCGATGGTCACGGTCGTGATCATCGTGGTTGCGGGGTTCGCGTACTCGCTGCTGGAGGCCGCGGTCGGGCTCCCGCGGGTGACCGCAGCCGTGCCCGCGGCGGCGGCGGGTGCGGTGTGGATGGTCGCGTTCGCCTGGGGTCGTTGGGGCGAGGGCGAGGCGTGATTGCCAACCGCCTGCCCGCGCTGCGCGCCGAGCGCCGCTGGAGTCAGGCCGAGCTCGCGCACCGGATCAACGTGTCACGCCAGACCGTGGTGTCATTGGAGAACGGCCGGTACGAGCCGACGTTGAAGATCGCGTTGCGTCTGTCGGCGGTGTTCGGGCAGGCGGTCGAAGACATCTTCACGGCCGATCCGGAGGACCTCGCCCTCGTCCGGACAGAACCGCGGCCGGCGACACTGCCGTGATCAGTCGGCGGCGGCCGATTACCCATTCCCCGACGCCTGAGAGGATCGAACATGACAGAGGAACGCACCTGGCGCGGATGCGTCTTCATCGGAACGAGCCTGGACGGCTACATCGCGGGCCCCGACGGGGACCTCGCCTGGCTGACCGACCCGGAGCCGCGGGAACACAGGACCGAAGAGGGGACGCATCCGGCACTGGTCTGGGAGACGTTCTTCCCCTCGGTCGACGCCCTCGTCATCGGACGGGCGACGTACGACACGGTGTCGGGCTTCGATGAATGGCCGTTCGAGGGGAAGAACGTCATCGTGCTCAGCACGACCCTCGACGCCAGCGACCACGCCCAGATCGTGCGGTCCGTCGACGAGGCGAGCGCCGCGCTCTCGAGGATCGACGCCGAGCGCGTCTATGTCGACGGCGGTCGAACCATCCAGTCGTTCCTCTCGGCGGGCCTCGTCGATGAGATCACCGTGTCGATCGCCCCGGTGCTGCTCGGCCGCGGAACTCGCCTCTTTGGAGAGCTTGACCGCGACGTTCTGCTCACCCTCCGCGGCCACCACTCAACAGCCGGCGACGGACTCGTGCGAGTGACATACGACGTCGCGCGCCGCTGACGTGGAGGCGGAGGTCGCCGCGACGACCGGCCTCGCGTACACGCCACGGCTAGGGAAGCCCCCGCACACACCCGGATGCCGGATGATGGGGCGATGCACGCCGAAGCTCATCCCCCGGATGTCGAGTGGCCCCGGCAGCCGTGGTTCCTGCGCGGTCCGCTGCTGAACATCATCCTGATGGGTGCGGCGATCGCAGCCCTCGTCACCGAGTTCTCGATCATGCTGATCAGTCGGGAGTGGTCGTTCGGATACGTCGGGCTTCTGCTGTCGGGCATGGGCCTGTTGGTCTTGTTCCGGGCACGGTGGGTGGGGCTCGCACTGACGACCGCCGGAAGCGCCGTCTGCGCATTGCTCGCCGTGGAGTTCGTCGGGGTGTGGACGGTCACCGTCTTCGCGATGTTCTTGTTCGCGAAGCAGGCCGGTCGGGTTCTGCTCGCGGCCGGGATGAGCGCAGCCGTGCTGTACATCGTGCTGGTCATCCGCGACGGGGGGGACTTCGAGTCGCCCCCGGCTCTCGTGGCCGCGACGTTCTGTGTGGCCGCCGCGGCGGCGGGCAGCGTCATCCGGCTGCAGTCGGAGTCGTGGGATGCGGCGCGCCAGCGGGCCGCGGACCTGGCGGCGACCCAGGCGGGGGAGCTGCGCCGAGCCGTGACGGACGAGCGGATGCGGATCGCCCGCGATCTGCACGACATCATCGGCCACGAGCTCGCGGTCGTGAACATCAACGTCGGGGTCGCGGAGATCTCGCTCCCCGCGGAGGCGGACGGCGCGCGCGCCGCGCTCACGTCGGCGCGGGAGGGGCTGCAGCGCACGCTCCAGGAGACGCAGCAGATCCTCGACCTCCTTCGGGACGCCGGCGGTGACACCGATCGCCGCTCCGAGTTGGCGCTCGTCGAGTACATCCCGGCCCTGGTCGAGCGGATGGCGAACGCGGGCGCGCCGATCGACGCGCACGTCGCGGGGGATCTCCCAGAGCTCGACGCGGACGTGTCCTCGGCGGCCTACCGGATCGTCCAGGAAGCGCTCACCAACGCCGGCAAGTACGGGACCGGTGCGGCTCGTGTGGCCGTCACGAGCCAGGGCGATCGGGTGATCATCGACGTCGAGAACAGTCGCGCCGCGGTCGCATTCGCCGCCGACGCGCGCACGGGTTACGGGCTCGTCGGTATGCGCGAGCGCGCGCACTCCGCCGGCGGCACGATCGAGATCACACAGACGGGGATGCGCTTCCGCGTGCACGTCGAACTACCGACCACGGGGAGCGCGGAATGATCCGGGTGCTGATCGTCGACGACCAGGAGATGATCCGCGCGGGCCTGCGCACGATCATCTCCTCGAGCCCCGAGATCGAGGTCGTGGCGGATGCGGCGGACGCCTTCGTCGCCCTCGATCTGCTCGCGAAGACGCCCATCGACGTCGTGCTCATGGACATCCGTATGCCGGGGATCGACGGGGTCGAGGCGACGGCCCGCATCCGCCGGACCCACGGGCCGGATGCGGTTCGCATCATCATCCTCACGACCTTCGAGCACGACGAGAACGTCTACGCCGCGCTCAGCGCGGGCGCCAACGGCTTCCTCGGCAAGGGCGTCGGACCGGTCGAGCTCATCGCCGCCATCACCGACGTGATGTCGGGCGGCGGCGCGCTCTCGGCCTCCGCTGCCGCTGCCGCGATCAGCCGGGTGGCCGAGGCGCCCGTGCAGCGCGTGGACGAGGCGCTCGCGCAGAAGTTCGAGACGCTCACCCCTCGCGAGCGCGCGGTGGTGGTCGCGGCGACCCGGGGATCGTCGAACGATGAGATCGCGGCGGAGATGTTCGTGTCGCCCTTCACCGTGAAGACGCACGCCAACCGGGCGATGACCAAGGTCGGCGCACGTGACCGGGCGCAACTCGTGGCCTTCGCGTACCGCGCGGGACTCGCCGCCGACCAGTAGACGCGGGGCGCGGGTGCACCATCCGCATACCGAGAACGGGGCCGTCGCCCGAATGGCAACGGCCCCGTTCTTCGGAGGGTGTCAGCCGACGAGGATCGGCTCCTTCTCCTCCTTCTTCTCCTTCGCGTCGAGGGAATGCCCCTCGACGTCGACGTCCGGGAGGATCCGGTCGAGCCACTTCGGGAGGTACCAGGCGGCCTTGCCGAGCAGCGAGAGAAGCGCCGGCATCAGCACGAGTCGCACGATGAACGCATCGGCGGCGACACCGACCATCAGCCCGAAGGCGATGGATGCGCCGATCGCGAACGTGCTGGTGGCGAACCCGGCGAACACCACGATCATGATCGTCGCGGCAGCCACGAGGACGGGGCCGGAGCGGGCGAATCCTTCGCGGATCGCGGCCTTCGGGTCCATGCCCTTGCGGTGCATCTCCTGGATCCTCGAGACGAGGAAGACCTGGTAATCCATCGCGAGGCCGAACAGCACTCCCACCAGCAGGAGCGGCAGCAGGCTCAGCATCGGATCGCCCTGCGGGGCGGCGATGAGCGGGTCCAGCCATCCCCACTGGAACACGGCCACCGAAGCGCCGAACGACGCGCCGACCGAGAGGAGGAACCCGAGGGTCGCGATCACCGGGATGAGGAGCGACCGGAACAGCACGATCAGCAGGATGATCGAGATGACGACGATCACGATGATGTATTTGATCAGCGCCTCCATCAACTGCGCGTCCTGATCGATGCCGATCGCCGTCTCGCCGGTGACCTCCAGGTGGACGCCGGGTTGGGCGTCGGCGTTGTCGCGCACGCTGTGCACGATGTCTTTCGTGGAGTCGTCGATCGGGCCGCCCGCGGGGATCACGATGATCCGAGCGAAGGTGCCGTCAGCGCTGAGCTCCGCCGGGATGACCCGCTGCACACCGTCGAGGGCGGCGAGATCCGCCTCGACGGTCGCCGTCGACGACGCGACATCGTCGCCCTCGGCCAGCACGATGAGCGGGCTCTGCACGCCGCCGAACTCGTCGAGCACCAGGTTGTATGCCGCGCGTTCGGTCGACGACGGGTCAGCGCCGCCGGGGACGTTGAAGGCCGTCTTCATGCTCAGCAGTGGCAGCGCGACCACGACGAGCACCAGCACGCCGGTGAGCAACGAGATGAACGGGCGGTTCACGACGACACTGCCCCATCCGCGCATGATGCCGCGCTTCTGCTGCTGCCCTTCGGTCCACAGCTCGCCCCGTTCTAGGGCCTTCCGCTGCTTCCGCGACAGCGCGCGGACGCCGAGGAATCGCATGATCGCCGGCAGCAGGGTGAGGGCGAGCAGCACCGCGATCAGCACTCCGAAGGCGGCGGCCATTCCCATTTCGGTGATGAAGCTGAGGTTCGCGACGAGGAGCGCCACGAGGGCGACGATCACGGTGAGACCCGCGAAGACCACGGCGGTGCCGGCGGTTCCGGTTGCCCGGGCGATCGCGTCATCCACGCTCCGCCCACCGCGGAGTTCGTTTCGGAACCTCGACAGGATGAACAGGCTGTAGTCGATGCCGACGGCGAGCCCGAGCATGGCGGCGAGGATGATGCTGTTGTCGCTGATCGGCACGATGGAGCCGAAGGCGAGGATGCCCATGAGCCCGACGCCGACACCGAAGGCGGCGATCAGGAGATTGGCGCCGGCGGCGAGCAGGGAACCGAAGGTGAGCGCGAGGACGAGGAACGCGACGAGCACGCCGACGCCTTCCCCGATTCCCGGTTCGGGTGCGCCGAGGGGAACGAGGTTGCCGCCGAGTTCGACACCCAGGGCCGGCGGAGCGTTCTCCTGCAGCGCGAGCGCAGCGTCGTAGTACTCGATCTGCTGGTCGGCGCTGAGGTCGCCGTACGTGATCGTCGACACCGCGAGGGTCAGGTCTTCGGAGATGTAGGGCTGCGCCGCATCCAGCGGATCGGTCACCGCCTGCACACCGGGGAGGTTCGCTGCATCCGCGAGGAACGCCTCGATCTCGGCGGCGGTCGCCGCGTCGGTGACATCGCCGTTCTCGGGGGCGAAGACCAGCTGAAGGCTCGCGCCGGTCGACGCCGCGGCGGGGAACTCCTCGTTCATCCGCTCGAGCGCGAGCGACGCCGCGGAATCCGGGACCGAGGTCTCGGCGGTATCACCGGAACCCGAGCTGCTGCCGATCGCGAAGACACCGATGAGTGCGGCGAACACCACCAGCCAGGCGATCACCACCACCCATCGGAACCGAGCGCTGAAGCGCCCGACGTGAGACAAGAACGTAGACATGAGGGTCCTTCGAGGTCGAGAAATGAGGTCGAGCTCCAGAATCCCCGGGATGGCGCTCGGGGCAATCGTGCGGACGGACCGGCCCGCCTACTGCAAATGAAGTAGCCGTACTGCGGATGCAGCAGACCGATCGATCCGTCAGGTGCACGCCCGCGTGACGGTCGCAAGGAAATCTGGAACAGCTCGAGATCCCCGGCGCAGATCGCGCCACGGCGAGCTCCACAGAAGGCAGCGCATCGTGACCGGAAGCCCCTCCGCCCTCCGCCCCGCGGAGTTCACCGAAGTGACGACGTCGAGATCGCGGCGCAAGACGGAGCTGGTGTGGTTCCTCTGCGCCTTCGCCGTGTACACCGTGTGGACGGGCGCCGTCGTGACCGGGATGACGGCTCCCATCGACGCCCTGATCCAGACGCCGCCGCTCGGGCCTCGCACCGCACCCGGGCAGGCGGTCGAGGCGTTCGCCCTGGTGACGCATCCGTACGTCGTCCTTCTCGTCACTGCGGTCGCGGCGCTGAACGCGCTTCGCCAGCGGCAGCGGCGGCTCGCACTCGCCCTGACGATCGCCGCGGTGGGGCTGGTGCTCTGGGACGTGCAGCGCGCCATGATCGGCCGGCCGCATCCGGTGTCGGACTTCGCCGACTCCGTATCGGCGTGGGGGTCGGCGTACCCCTCCGGGCACATCGTCGGCGCGACCGTGCTGACGTGGGTGGCGGTGACCCTCGCGAACGCGGAACGCCGGTCGCCGCGCTCGCAGCGTCGCCGTCGAGCGCTCGGGATGCTGTTCGTCGCGCTCGTGGGAACGAGCATGTGGGCGATGGGCACCGACCGCCTCACGGACCTGATCGGCGGCGTGCTGCTCGGCACCAGCATCGCCACCGGCGCGCTGTGGGTCAGCGGGGTCGAGGCGATCGGTCGCGCCTGGCGTCTTCGCGAGCTTCCCGCGGAGTCGGGCGGCAAAGCGGCCGTGATCTACAACCCGACGAAGATCCTCGACCTGGACCTCTTCCGCCGGCGCGTTCAGTTCGCGCTGGCGCGCAGCGGGTGGGAGCCGCCGCTGTGGATCGAGACGCGGCAGGACGACCCCGGGAACGCGATGGCGCAGTACGCGCTCGCGCAGGGGGTGGACCGCGTGCTCGTGGCCGGCGGCGATGGGACGGCGCGCACCGTCTGCGCCGAGCTGGCCGGCTCCGGTGTGCCCGTTGCCCTCATTCCTGCCGGCACCGGAAACCTTCTCGGCCGCAACCTCGGAATCTCGCTCGACGAGGATGAGGCGCTCGACCTCGCGCTGCACGGGCGAGCGCGGTCGATCGACCTGGTGCATTGGAGCGTCGACGGTGTCGACACGCCGTTTGCGGTCATGGCGGGGGTCGGGCTGGATGCGCAGATCATGCGCGACACGAGCGCTCGACTGAAGAAGTTCATCAAGGGCGGCGCGTACGTCGTCGCGGCGGTCCAGCAGATGCGGATGCGGCCCTTCCGGGCGACCGTGACGATCGACGGGAAACGTGTCCACGACGGCGACTCCGTCATGGTGCTAGTGGGGAACGTGGGTCGTTTACAGGGCGGGTTGGCGCTCATTCCGGCGGCGGAGCCGGATGATGGCGCGCTTCACGTTCTGATCGCCGCGGGCGGAGGCGGGGCGAGGGGGCTGCTGCGTCTCGTGCTCGGTGTGCGTCGAAAGGACTCTCCCGACGCACCGCTCCGGCGCCTCAGCGGCGAGCGGGTGGAAGTGGTGCTCGATCGCCCGGTCGCTTACCAGCTCGACGGCGACACGGCCGGTCTGGCGCAGACCTTCCGGGCGCAGGTGCAGCCGGCGGCGCTTCAGGTCATGAGCCCGCACTGACGGCACGGACTCGGTGGCGTTCGGCGGAGTCGGCGACCTCGCGGACGACCTGCGAGGCGAGGAAGATCCCGACCATCACGACCCCGCTCACGACCATCGCGCCGATGTCGACGACATTCGACAGCGCGGTCCGGGTGCGGCCCGCGAGTGCGGCGACGCTCACGCGACACCGCCGAGGGCGTCGCTGCGCGAGGTGAGGGTGAAGGTGCTCACGTACGCGGTGGCCAGCGTTCCCACCTGCAGCAGCGTGCCCGCGGCGAGCCCGAGCAGGCTGTAGGCGGGGTCGCCCAGGCGAGGTGCGTCGGCGGAGGGGGTCGAGGGGCGGGCGGCTTTCGGCATGAGGACTCCTTGATCGGGTGGCCGATGATGGTTTCCAGCCTCCTCGCGCCGCCCGCTCCTGTCGTCGTGCCGGGGGATGAAGCGATGTCATCCAGATGGAGTAGATGCGGAGCTCGCCCGGCCCTCGGCCCTCGGCCCGGGCGAGGAGATCTGCCGGAGCGAGGACCGCATCCCTCGTTTCCCTCCTCGCTTCGGCAGATATCCTCGCTTCGGGCCGGGTTCCCGCCGCTCGCGACCGCCCGACCCGCCGACCCGCCGGCCCGCCGCCCGAGCCTCAGCTCCCCGGCGCCGGGACCAGCGTCAGGTAGTCCAGCATCAACTTGTACCCCGAGGCGCTGCTGTTCTTGCCGGTCGTCGTCAGTCTCACCAGATAGCTCCCGGGCGCGGGGAAGGTGTACGCACCGAAGGTCAGGTCCTTCTGGGCGGCGGTCGTGTTCCAGAAGAAGTCCTGCGGGCTTCCGGTGTTCGTTCCGTTGACGGACAGCTGGGAGATGCCCGTTCCTCCCGACTTGAAGGCGCGGGCCCCGATGTCGTACGTGCCGGCCTGCGGCACATCGACGCTGAACTCGATGTAGTCGCCGACCGCGTTGTTGTTGACGCCCAGCTTCTTTCCGCCGCTCGCGTTCGTGTCGTTGTAGAGCGAGACGGAATCGCTGAGGGAGCTGACGGGCAGCGTCTCGGCCTCGTAGACGCTCGGCACCGCGATCGGCGCGGGGTTGGGTTGCTGAGCGCCCCCGAGCGAGAACTTCACGTTGAAGTCTTTGCCCCGCGCGTTGTTCACGTTGATCTTCAGCTCGATCGTCGGTGTGTACTGCAGCACCGTGACCTCGGGGTCCTTCGAGATGAGCCCCGTCGCCGCCGAGTCCAGGCTGAGGTAGATGTGCCCGGCGTTCTTCTGCGTGGGATCGGCGACGGACAGTTCCACGCTATCGGCAGTGGAGCTCAGCATGACCGACGCCTTCTTGTCGGATGTGACACCGCCGGCGGATGTCGACTCGTCCTTCCAGAAGTTGATCCCGGTGACGTTCAGGTCGTTCTCGCGCACCGCCTGCACGGACGCGGAGTTCTCGAGGATGCTGATGTCGGGGGCCGCGGCGTAGCCGCTCACCTGTGCATTCGTCTTGCCGGGGAGCAGGACGTAGGAGTACGCCGCGTTGGTCGGGTTCGTGCCCTGGTCCACCGCGAGCGAGAGGAAGTTCCGAGTGATCGGCGTGGTGTTCGCCCACTCCGACGAGGAGTTGAGCTGCTTCCAGTTTCCGGTGCGCTGCTCGCGCAGCCCCTTCACCGTCGCGCCGCCCGGGAAGTAGTAGCCGATGTCGGAGCCGGGAACGCTGCCCGCGAGATGCGCGGTGTTCACCCCGGCCGCGGTCTCCGTCCAGCCGAGCGTGGACGGCCTTGCGGCGCCGTTGATCGACAGCGCATTGTCGCCCGCGGTGTTCAGCTTGCGGTTCTCGACGATCGTCTCGGTACCGATCCCGTCGGTACTCGTGATCCCCGCGCCCAGCGCGACGATCTCATCGTCGAACATGAACCACGACTTCTTGCCCTCCAGCGTGCGTCCGACCGGGTGCAAATCCATGCCGGTGACGCCGTATCGGTCAAGGATGCTCGCGCCGCCGACCCAGGACTTGTCGGTGCGGCTGTTCGCGGGCTGGGTCGTGTTCTTCAGAACCGTCGTTCCCGGGAGACGGTAGCTGTCGACGGTCGGCCAGAAGCCGTCGTGGAACTGGCTGAGATCGTTGTTGTAGAGGAAGGTCATCCCGTTGCCGGTGTGCCAGCCCTTCGCGTTCTCCGAGTTGATGGCTTCGTAGCCGCCGATCCTGCTCGAGGCCATGCTGATGCCGAACCCGTACCCCGGTCGCAGATGAACCGTGCGATCCATACCGGTGAACTGGCGATTCGTCACGAGCTCATCGCGCACCGGCACGGAAGCATCGCCCAGAAGGCCCTTGGCGAACACGATGAGGTCCACCGGCACCGTCGAGAGGAACGTCTTGTCCGCATCCACCGACAGCCACGCCTTGACCATGCTCCGGAACGCTGCGGCGTCCGCGGCGGGAGCGATCTCGGACAGTCGCGTGATGGAGGCCAGCACCGACACCGCTGCCGCGTCGTCCTGCGCGCCGAAGCGGCTCACCTCGCGGCCGCGCACCATGTCCATCAGGTTGCCGTTGTAGATGAACGGTTCGTAGGCGTCGTACACCCACTCGATCACATGGGCGCTGTTCGGGTCGACCACATCCCACGTGGAGCCGTCGAGCAGGTACATGAGGTCGGCGATCCCGGAGAGGAGGGAGGCGCCGTATCCGCCGTTGTAGGCGTAGAAGTTGTGCTGGACGAAGGATCCATCCGCGTAGAAGCCGTCACCCGTCGTGACGTACGGGAAGAGAGCGCTCAGGCCGTCCCGGCCCGCGGCGACGCGTGCGGCATCCTGTGCGTTGATTCCGGAGATCGCGATCACCTGGCTCTCCCACAGCCGATTGGCGCCGGTCATGGCGACCGTCGGCTGGGCGTAGGAGATGGCGGCCATGTAGTTCGACACCTGGGTGCTGGTCAGGTCGCTGTAGATCAGCGCGACGATGTCGTTCAGCGCCAGTGGCGCTCCGATCTGCCAGTGCCACCAGTTCTGGTACAGGGTGGCGCCGTTGTAGTAGACGTTCGCATTCATCCAGTCCAGCGCGCCGATGAGGTCGGCCCGCAGCTGAGCGTTCCCCTGCAGGGCGGAGCCCTGGGTTGCATACGCGAGGGCCATGTCGCGAAGGTGCTGGTAGGTGCGCGTCGCGCTCGCCGAATCGTTCCCGAAGGGCGAGTCGTCCCAGAGCCGGTTCCGGTCGGCGTTCTTCTTCATCGAATCCCAGTACTGCTGACCGGATGCCGTGATGCTCGCGACGCGGGCGGCGATATCCGGGTCGGACCCGTCGAACGTCTGGCCGCCCGACAGCATGGTGGCGTACTTCTGCCGCAGGCCGTCGAACTCGGTCGCCGTCGTCACGGTGCGCGGCGCGGTCTCGAGCGCCGCGACCGGTGCGGATTCTGCGCGTGCGTCGGAGGAGTGGAGCACGAGGCCTCCCGTGATCATCGCGAGCGCGACGGTCCAGCCCGTCGCCCGCCGCATCGAAGTACCGAACACCATCGAAGTACCGAACATCGTTGTCCTTAATCGCTGAGGGTCAGGGGGAGGGAAGGTGCGTTGCGCGCCGTGCGCAGCGCAGGGTGAGAATCTCGAAGGGACGCAGGGTGAGGATGATGCCGTCGCCCGACGCGAACTGGCGGCCGCCGACGATCGTGCGCTCGAGCAGGTCCACTTCGTACACGCGCGCCCCAGGAACATCGATGTGCAGCGCCGTGGTGCGGCGGCCCCCGGATGCCTCGTACAGGCGCACGATCACGTCGCCCGAGCCGTCCTCGGCGAGCTTCACCGTCTCGACCCGCACGTCGGGATCGGTCGAGCGGATCAGCGGCGCGACCGCCTGCGCGCCGCGCACCCGGCGCACGCCGCCGTCCAGACGATGCCCCTCCTCGGCCGCCTCGCGGAGGCCCGCACCCGGTCGGATGGCGAAGGCGATGTCGTGCGCACCGCGGTCGGCGTCCGGGTCGGGGAATGTCGGAGCGCGCAGCACCGACAGGCCGACGGTCGTCGTCGTGCCGCCGTCGGGGCGCGTCTCGCGTTCAACGGAGTGCCCGTAGGTCGAGTCGTTCGCGATCGCGACGCCGTATCCCGGCTCGCCGACGTGGATCCACCGTTGCGCCACGATCTCGAACCGCGCCGCGTCCCACGAGGTGTTGCTGTGGGTGGGTCGCTCGAGATGACCGAACTGGATCTCGGCGCTCGAGCGGTCCGCGTGCACGTCGAGGGGCACGTACATCCGGAGCAGGCGATGCCGCTCCTGCCAGTCCACGTGCAGCGTCACGTCGACGGCGCCACTGCCGGGCCGGAGGCTCACGGTCTGCACGATGGTCGAGGCCCCGGTCGACCGGCTTGCCCGGATCTGCGCGACCTCACCGACCACCTCCGCGGTGACCTCGTCGGCGTGCCCGAGATCGACCGCCCGCGCGCGATAGTGGCGGTCGATGTCCCAGGCATCCCACTTGTCGGGGTGATCGGGGTGCACCAGCAGGCGACCCGCGCGTGCCCCGGGGGCGATCGCCTCGCGGCCCGAGGCGTCGCGCAAAGACCGCAGCAGGCCGTCGCCGTCCACCTCGGCCCGCACGAGCCCGTTGTCGAGGATCCATCCGTCGTCGCCCGCGGGCACGAGGGTGACCGGCGCCCCGATCGCGGCCGGCGCATCGATCGCTCCCGCGGGCACTCCCGCGATCCCGAGCGGGGCCGAGTTTGCGGTCAGCGCGAGGTCGCCGTCGCCGGTGAGCGCGGCGATGCTCGTGCGGATGATCTCGTCCAGCTCGCCCAGCAACCGCGCGTGGTCTGCCTCGGCCTCCCGGTGCACCCACGCGATCGAACTGCCGGGGAGGATGTCGTGGAACTGCAGCAGCAGCGTCCGCTGCCACGCGCGCTGCAGCGCCTCGAGCGGATACGGCAGCTCGGCGCGGACCGCGGCGGTGGTGGCCCACAGCTCGGCCTCGTGCAGCATCCGCTCCACACGCCGGTTGCCCTGCTTGGTGCGCAGTTGGCTGGTCAACGTGCCGCGATGCAGCTCGAGGTACATCTCGCCCGACCACACCGGCAGTGCGGGGTTCTCGCCGGCGGCGCGCTCGTAGAAGTCCCGCGGTGTCCCCAGGACCACGCGCGGCGAGCCCTCGAGGTCGGCCTGCCGGTGGGCGGATGCCACCATCTCGCGGGTCGGCCCGCCGCCGCCGTCGCCCCAACCGAACGGTGCGAGCGAGACCGTTCCCGTGCCGTGATTGAGGAACGTCCGCTCGGCGTGTGCGAGTTCGGCGGGAGAGAGCTCCGCGTTGTAGGTCTCGATCGGGGGGAAGTGGGTGAACACGCGAGTGCCGTCGATGCCCTCCCACCAGAAGGAGTGATGCGGCATCCGGTTGGTCTGATTCCACGAGATCTTCTGCGTCATGAACCAGTCGGAGCCCGACAGCCGCACGATCTGGGGCAGCGCCGCGCTGTAACCGAACGTGTCGGGCAGCCACACCTCGGTGGTCTCGACGCCGAACTTCTCCAGGAACCAGAGCTTGCCGACGATCAGCTGACGTGCGGTCGCCTCACCACCGGGCAGGTTCGTGTCGGGTTCGACCCACTGCCCGCCGACGAGCACGAAGCGTCCGGCGCGCACCTGGTCCCGGATGCGGGCGAAGAGGTCGGGATAGTGCTCCTCGACCCACGCGAGCTGCTGCGCCGAGGAGCAGGAGAAGCGGAGGTCGGGGTGCCGCTCGAGCAGGTCGAGCACGTTCGAGAACGTCCGCGCGCACTTGCGGACGGTCTCGCGCACCGGCCACAGCCACGCGGAGTCGATGTGCGCGTGGCCGGTGGCGACGATCGTGTGGGCGCTCGCCGCCGCTGGGGCGGCCAGAGCGGGGGCGAGCACCGCGCGCGCGGACTCGATCGACCCGAAAAGGTCGTCCGGGTCGATGGCGTCCAGCATCCGGTCCAGCGCCTGCCAGATCCGGGCGGCGCGGGGTGTGCCCGGGGGGAGCTGCTCGGCGAGACCGGCGATCACGTCGATGTCGCGGAGCAGATCCTCCGCGCGCGCGTCGATCAGCGCGAGTTCCATCCGCTCGAGCCGGTAGAGCGGCGGAGCATCCGGTGCGGAGGGCGCGCCGAGCGCCGTCGGGCGCCAGTGCGACTCCGGGGGGATGGTGGGGTTGGCGGCGAGCTCCAGGTACGCGTCGAGATGGTCACCGTCGACCGGCAACCACGCGTTCCGCGGCGAGATGCCCTTGATCACGGTGCCGTCGGGGCGGAAGGCGAGGGCCTCCGCCTGGAACCCGGGGGCGAGATCGTGGAACCCGAGGTCGACCACCAGCTCGACCCGGCGGTGCGCATCGCGCACCCAGTCCGGCGGAACGTCACCGTGCACCTGCACCCAGAGCGTGCTCCACGCGCGCCCCCAGTGGTCGCCGACCGAGAACGCGGCGAAGTCCTGGGCGCGTGCGACCGCGAAGGGCACCGGCTCTCCGGGCACGGACCAGGCCGTCATCGCCACGGGCGCCGTGTGCACGATCGCGGCCCCGCGAAGGGTCTCCGCCACGAACCGGGTCAGCCGGTCGCGGACGCTCACTCCGACGCTCCGCTCCACCGGAAGCCGGCGGGAAACAGCGGGTCGGCGGTGTCGTTCGGAATGTCTTCGTGCGAGACCCGCACCGCATCCATGCTCCGCGGGATCTCGAAGGGCAGGCGACCGCGCGGACGGATGCGGCCCGTCAGCGCCGCGACGAGGGCCGCGTCGCTCGTGCCGTAGGTGCCGACGAGCACCGTCGCGAGCGGCAGGATCGGCGTGAGAATGGCGGGCCGTTCGAGTCCCGCATCCACGATGAGCGTGGTGACGGCAGCGATCCCCCGCAGCCGCGCCACGAGACCCGGCCGGTACTCCAGCGACCCCTGATGGAAGAGCGACTCGAAGAGCAGATCGTCGCGCGGCTCGAACGGCGCGGGCAGGCGGACGATCGCGAGGTCGGCGTCTTCGGCCCGGCCGACGACCGTGCCGAGCTCCGCCGCCGCCGCGGCCGACATCCCTTCGACGTACACGCGTCTCCCCTCGTTTGGACGCAGGGGGAGCAGCGGGCCTTCGTCTCGCAGGACGGTCACGGATGCGGCCTGGGCACGGAAACCCGCGTCGCTGTGCGCGGGCGAGCCGACGATCCGCTCCGCGGCATCCTCATCGACGTACGGATCGTCGAAGAGTCCGAGGCGGAACTTCAGCTCGAGCAGGCGCCGCGCGGAGACGTCGATCCGCCCCTCGGTGATGTGTCCGGTGCGCACGAGGTCGACGAGCAGGTCGGTGCATTCTTCGCCGCCGAACTGATCGCACCCGGCGTCGATGACCGTGATCAGACGCTCGGCGGGCGAAAGATGCTCGACCCCCCACGCCTTCGCCGGCAGCACCTGGCCCTGGGCGACGTTGTCGTGGATCAGCTCCCAGTCGGTGACGACGACGCCGTCGAAGCCGAGCCGCTCTCGCAGCAGTCCCGTGATGATCGCCCGGTTGTAGCCGAAGCCCACTTCCTCGACGGGCTCGCCGTCGAGTTCGAGACCGATCGGCATTCCGTAGTAGGGCATCATGCCGGCCGTGCCCGCGGCGATCGCCGCCCGGAACGGGGCGAGATGCAGCGCGAACCCGCCGCCGGGGTACACCTGCTCCCGGCCGTACGGGAAATGCGCGTCCTCGCCGTCTTGCTGCGGGCCGCCGCCGGGGAAATGCTTCGTGACGCACGCGACCGAATCGGGGCCGAGCTCGGGGCCCTGGAACCCTTCGAGGTACGCGACGAGAGCGCGGGTCGTGCGCTCGGCATCCGCGCCGAACGTCTGGAACTGCCGCCCCCAGCGCGGTTCGCTCGCGAGATCGACCTGCGGGTGCAGCGCCATCCGGATGCCGACGGCGAGGTACTCGCGGCGCGCGATCTGCGCATACTCGCGGATGTCGGCGTCATCGAGCGCGGCGAGTCCGAGCGGCTCCGGCCACTGCGAGAACCCCCGGGCCGCGAAGGACGCGCCGGCGTTCTCGGTGAAGGCGTGGCGCGGATCTGTGCTGATCGTGACCGGGATGCCGTGCTCGGTCTCGGCGGCCAGCCGCTGCAGCGCATTGGCCCAGCGCGCGGCCTCGCGGGGGGTGCCGAGCCCGTGCACGTTGAAGTGGTTCATGTGCTTGTCGCGCACGACGGTGCGCGTCGGCGACTTGCTGAGCGATCCGGTCGTCTCCACGAGCGATCCACCGGGACCGGACTCGATCACGGTGTGGAACATCAGCCCGACCTTCTCCTCCAGGCTGAGGCGACCGAGCAGGTCGGTCGTGCGCTCGGCGGGCGTCTGCCGCGGGTCGCGGTACGAATCGCGCACGCCTCAGCCCTTCAGCCCGGTGAAGCCGATCCCGCGAACGATCGAGCGCTGGAAGATCACGAAGATGAGGATGGGCGGGATGCTCGCGATCAGAAGCCCGGAGATGAGGTAGGCCGGATCCGTCGCCTGCGCGAGTCGGGGCAGGGCCACCGCCAACGGCTGGGTCATGGGATCGGTCAGCACGATGAGCGGCCAGAGGAACTCCTTCCACGCCGTCATGATCGACAGCAGCGACACGACGGCGAGGATGGGGCGCGACATCGGGAGCACGATGCGCCAGAAGATCGTGAACCATCCGGCGCCGTCGAGCTGCGCCGCTTCGAACAGGTCGCGGGGGATCTCTTCGAAGAACTGCTTGACCAGCAGGATGGTGAAGGCGTTCGCGCCGGCCGGAAGCCACACGGCCCAGGGCGTATCGGTGATGCCGATGCCGAGCAGGGGCAGATCGAGCACCGTGAGATAGAGCGCGATCAGGGTGACGGTTCCCGGCACGAACAGCGTGAGCAGGATCGCGCCGTAGACGAACCGGCCGTACCAGGGGCGGATGACCGCGAGTGCGAAGCCCGCGGTCGCCGACACGATCAGCTGGACAATCCAGGAGCCGCCGACGAGCACGACGGTGTTGCCGAGGTAATGACCGATGTCGAGCAGGGTCCACGCGGTGGGGATGTTCTCCCATTTCGCGGGATCGGGGATGAGGCTCAGCGGATGCTGCACCAGGTCGGTCGTCGTGGAGATCGCGGCGCGCAGCATCCAGATCAGCGGAACCGCACCGAGAGCGATGAGCGCGGCGAACAGGGCGATGTGCATCGCCCGCCAGCCGACGAAGATGCGCGGGCGACGCCAATCGAAGCCGGACAGGATGGCGCGTTCGCGCGGCGTGGCGGCCGGGCGCGTGCGCCGGGGGGTCGGTGTCGTGACGGTCATCGGGTGCTCCAGGAGCGGGTGAGCCGCAGGTAGATCGCGGACACGAGGACGAGGACGAGGGCGAGGAGGACGCTGAGAGCGGTTGCCACTCCGTAGTTTCCGAAGAGGAACGCGTAGCGGTAGATCATCAGCAGGATCGTGACGGTCGCGTTCGCGGGCCCGCCGTCGGTCATCACGTAAGGCTCGGTGAACACCTGGATGGCGCCGATGATCTGCAGCAGGAGCAGCACCAGGATGATGCCGCGCATCTGGGGCAGGGTGATGTGCACGATGCGCTGCCAGACGGACGCGCCGTCGAGTTCTGCCGCTTCGTAGAGCTCGGTGCTGACGCCGGTGAGCGCCGCCAGGTAGATGAGGATCGCGGTGCCGGCGCCCGACCAGGTCGCCACGATCACGAGGCTCGGCATCGCCAGCTCGGGGGACTGCAGCCAGGGGAGCGGGCCGAGCCCGACGAGGGCGAGCAGGCTGTTGATGACCCCGGATTCGCCGGGGCTGAAGAACACCTTCCACAGCAAGACCGAGACCACGGGCGGGATGACCACGGGCAGGTACGCGAGCACGCGAGCGAGGGTGCCGCCGCGGCGGAGCTCCGACATCAGCACGGCGCAGAACAGCGGCACCGGGAGGCCGATCGCGAGCGAGAGCGCGGTGAACCAGAGCGTGTTCAGCGCGGCGCGGCTGAGCAGCGGGTCGGCGAACAGGATCTCGAAGTTGCGGAAGCCGACCCATTCGGCGGGATCCACGAGGTTCGTCTGCTGGAAGGCGAGCACCACGCTCTGCGCGATGGGCCACCATGCGAAGTACCCGAAGATGATCAGGGTCGGGGCGAGGAAGATCAGCCCCGCCCACGCGGCCTGGCGGCGGGTGCCGCCGCGGCGCGTCCGCGCGGGCGGGACGGGTGCCTGCGCGGCACGACCGGAGGTCGCACCGCGCAGGCGTTCGGGCGTCATCGTCATGACGCGTTCTGAGCCAGGATCTGGTTGACCCGCGTCTCGGCGTCATCGAGCAGTGCATCGATATCGGCGTTCGGATCGGTGAGCACCGCCTGCACCACCGGGTCGAGCGCGGCGTAGATCTCCTGCGAGGCGACCGCGGGCTCCGGCACGTACTCGAACGCGTCGAGCGAACCGACGTAGGGCGCGAAGTTCTCGACCGGCACGTTGACGTACTCGGCGATCGCGTCACGGTAGGCCTCATATGCCTCTTCGCTGAAGATCGGCGCGACCGGAACCCCGACCGGCAGGCCGTCGGCGGCCGACGCTTCGGCGGTCTCCGCCGCGACCTCGAGGTCGTAGTTCGGCCGCAGCGCACGCCAGTCGATCCACTTGACGGCGGCCTCCTTCTCGGCCTGAGTGGCGGTGGCGCTCACCATGAGCACGGTCGCGCCGGCGAGTGTGGCGTCGGCACCGCCCTGCGGCATGGGGCCGGCACCAAAGACATCCGGGTCGCCGCCCGCGGCGATGTAGTTCGGGTAGACGTCCGGCGGGGCGGTGACCCACATGCCGACGTTGCCGGCGGTGAACTCGGCGACCAGGTCTTCCTGCTTGCCGAGCACGTTGTCGCCCAGGGAGTCGTCCTCCCAGCGCATCGCCTTCCACATCTCGAGCACGTCGCGTGCGGAGCCGTCGTTGAACGCGGCCGTCCAGGTTCCGTCGGAGGCCTGCTCGATCATGCGTCCGCCGAAGCTGTAGTCGTAGCCGGTGAGGTGCCATCCGCCGCTGTTGTTCGTGCTGATCTCACCGAATCCGGTCTTGCCGGTCGTGTCGGAGATCTTCTTGGCGTACTCCCGCACCTCGTCCCAGGTCTCCGGGGGGCTGTCCGGGTCGAGCCCGGCCTGCTCGAAGAGGTCGCGGTTGTAGACCAGCCCGAACGCGTAGCTCTTCTCCGGGATGCCGTACACGGCGCCGTCGCTCTCCAGGAACTGCATGACGCGAGGATTCAGGTCGTCGAAGCTGTCGAGTTCGGAGGCGACGTCGGAGATGTCGGCGACCTGGCCGCGCTCGATGAGTGCGGGTGGTTCGGTGAGCGGCACCCGCAGGAGCGTGGGTGCGCTTCCGCCGGCCAGGCGCGTCGCGAAGGTCTTCGCGTCCCACGGCACGTCGGATGCCTCGATGGTGATGTGGGGGTTGGCCTCCTCGAAGGCGGCGACCTGCCGCTCGAAGAGCGCGACGGCCGCCGTGTTCGTGGCCGCCGGCTTGCCCATGATGGTGATGGTGACCGTTCCATCGCCGTCACCGCTCGCTTCGCCTCCGCCTCCGCCGCTGCTGCAGGCGGCAGTGCCTGCGAGCACGGGGACGAGGACGAGTGCCGCGAGGGCGCATCGGGTGCGCTGATGCATGATTCCTCCGTTCGGTTGCGACCGCGGATGGCGGTCGCGGGGGTGGCCGACGGATGCGGGAATCGGAAACCCGCGGTCACTCCGTCGTGCGCTGCGCCCAGTATGCGGACGCCTTGCACAAAACACAAGCGAATGAATCAGAAGAGAAATTGTGACTTTAAAACTTGTAAACAAATACCGATGTGTGGTTCGCTCATCGGCATGGCCGAATCCGTCACCGAAGACACCGCCGCCCGCCGGCCGTCGGCGATGCTGCTCATGGGAGCGCGCGCTTTCGACGATCTCTTCGACGACGCTCGGCTGCGAAGACTCCACAAACTCGTGCGCGTCGATGACCCGGTTCGCCTGGACTCCCTCGACGGCCTCGCCGCGCGTCGGCGGCTGGCCGATGTCGACTACCTGCTCACCGGATGGGGTGGGCCGGTGCTCGGGGCGGACGTCCTGGCGGCGGCGCCGAAGCTCCGCGGGGTGATCCACACCGGCGGTTCGGTGAAGCACCTTCTCGCTCCGGCGTTCTGGGGTTCCGGGGTCGTGGTCACGAGCGCCGCAGACGCGAATGCCATCCCGGTGGCCGAATTCACGCTCGCCACGATCCTGCTCGAGGCCAAGCGGGTTCCCGCCTACATCGACGGATATGCGCGTTCGAGGGAGGTCGGCGGCGCGTGGCGAGACGCCATCCCGCCGGCCGTCACGTTCGGGGGAACGGTGGGAATCATCGGTCTGTCGCGGGTTGGGCGGCGGGTCGCCGAGCTTCTCCGCCCCTTCGGGATGAGGGTTCTGGCGGCCGATCCCCATGCGGATGCGGCGGCCGCCGCATCCGTCGGCGCACGGTTGATGGGGCTCGACGATCTTCTGCGCGAGAGCGATGTCGTGACGATCCATGCGCCCGAACTGCCCGAGACACGTCACCTTCTCGATGCGCGACGGCTCGGGATGCTGCGGCCCCACGCCGTGCTCATCAACACGGCGCGCGGCTCGCTCATCGACACCGCGGCCCTGATCGCCCGGTGCCGAGCGGGGATGCTGCGCGCGGTGCTGGATGTCACCGAGCCCGAGCCGCTTCCGGCCGACTCCCCGCTCTTCGACACCCCCGGGATCGTGCTCAGCCCGCACGTCGCCGGTGCGATGCACGCCGAGACGATGCGTCTGGCGGATTCGGCGCTCGACGACCTCGCATCCCTCGTGCAGGGCGTGCCCGCCCGGCACCGGGTGGACGGTGCGTCGCTCGGCATCATCGCCTGAGAAGGGAACGCGCGGGGGCGAGCCGCCAAAGCGGCCCGCCCCCGCGCGCGCGGTCATCCGACCACGACCCCGGTGACGAGGGGCGTGGTGACCACACCCGACGTGGTGTCGGTCGTTCGCACGTCGTAACTGTGCACGCCCTTCACCCAGCGGCGCGTGACGGCGTACACGGCGCCGTCGGTCACGTCGGTGTCGGCGGGATCGACCGCGCTCATGCGGTGGATCACCCCGTCGAGCACCAATTCGACCGCATGCGGCGCCTCACCGTCGGGGTCTGTATAGGTCGCCTGCACGGTGACATCGGTGCCGGTCGTCAGCGTGCCCGACGTGTGGGAGACGCCCGACAGAGCGGGGGCGGTGCCGCTCGGCTGGTTGGTGAAGCTGACCTCGTCGACGAACAGCTCGCCGTCCGTGTCGGCGGTCTGCTGCAGCCAGAACACCAGTTTCGCCTGGGAGGGATCCAGCCCGGGGAACGCGTCGAGGTCGAACGAGTAGGTCGTCCAGCCCGTCGCGATCGGAATGGGCGTCGTGCCCGTCACCCGATGGTTCGAGTCCGCGTCGGACACTTCGATCCGCAGCCTCAGGTTGGGGGAGGGGGAGCGCATCGTCACCGTCAGGTAGCGGTACCCGGCGGCATCCACGGAATGGTGCCAGGGCTGGAACTTGGCCTGCGACATCGCCGAGGCCGGATTCTGGAACAGCCGTGCGGCCGTCCTCCCATCGACCGTGGTGTTGCTCGCCGTCCCGACACCGGCGTGGTTGTTGTACCAGTTGACCCAGGTGTAGCCCTGCATCCCGAAGACGCCGTCCCTCCCGAATCCGTCGTACAACAGCGGGCTCTCCGGGTTCGGCAGCGGGGGCGCCACGGTGTAATGCGTCGACGAGTACGAGTTCGCGCCGCTAGCCTGGGTGCCCCGCACGTCGACCCTCGTCGTGGTGAAGGGGGCGAGCGCGTCCACGTTGACGGTGCCGGTAGAGACGCCACCCGCCGCGGTCATGGGCGTCCAGTTCGGGCCGAGGGCGTGCTGGGTGAGCGATGATCCGCTCTGCGCGAAGACGGTGACGTCTCCGGTCACCGCGTCGCCGATCTGCGGCGAGGTGACGTTCAGGGCCGTCGGCGGGGTACCTGCAGACCACGCGGCGTCGCCGATCGCGGTCATCCCGAACAGGGTCGAGAACAATCCGCTCTGGATGCTGACGCTGTACTCGTTGTACCGCCACTGCTGGCCGCTGTCCTGCCACACCGGGCGATCGGCGTACCAGGGGCTCGCGCTCCGCACATCGAGCGGGTCCTTGGCGTTGGGCCCGCTGACGAGCGCCCCGGGAAGCACGACGCCGGTTCCGCTCTGGCTCTGCGCTTCTTCGTCGAGGCGGGTGTGCAGGTACTTCACCGAGTTCTCACCCACGCCCGAAACCCAGCTCGTGCCCCAGGGGTTGTTTCCGAAGACCCAGTAGAGACCCCTTTGGACGGCTTTCAGCGCGCGCTGATCGCCGAACAGCTCGTAGTAGCGCATCGCGTCGGCCACGTAGCCGATGTGCGGTTCGTTGACGCCGAAGTTCTTGAACTGGTTGACGACCCCGTACGGGGTGTCGTCGGTCGTGGACAGGAAGTAGTCCAGTTGCTTCTTCAGATAGCGCTGGATGGCGGTCTTTCCCGTTGCGGTCGCCGCGGGATAGAGCTCGGCCATCGACAGCGGCCCCATGTCCCAATAGTTCGTGCTCGACAGGATCGAGTACTCGGTCGCCGCGATGGTCGCTTCCGCCGAGGCGCGATAGGCGGTGTCGCCGGTGAGCAGGTGCAGCTGGACCTCCGCGAACAGGAGCGAGTTGGCGATCCCGCCGCGCGTCGTGGAGTAGCCGCCGATCGGATCGGATCGGTGCGAATCGGCGTACTCGTAGAACGCGACTGCTCCCTCTTCTGCCTCCGCCGCGAAGGTCTGCCACTCGGCGACGTCGGCCGTGGGCACTTCTCCGTCGGCGATGGCCTTCTCGATCGCGCGTGCCGTCGCCGCGAGCGAGCCCGCGGCCTTCGCGGATCCGCCGACGCCATAGCCGGAGATGCGCCGATCATCGGCCGTTCCGACGATGCCGTCGGTGTGCGCGTCCGGATGCTGGAAACCGCCGCTGCCCTTGATGTCCCAGAACGCCCCGTCGAAGGCGTTCCGCATCCGCAGCAGGTATTCGCTCCCGAACCGGGCTTCGTCGACGAGGTCGGGGACGCCGTTGTCGTCGTTGTCGAAGGCCACTTCGGCGGTGTCGCCGTAGCGGAGGTAGGTGATGGCGATGTTGCCGCCCACCCACTGGTTGCCGCCGTAGATCCCGTAATCGCCGGCGTCGTACCATCCGCCGGTCAGGTCGTAGTGGATCGTGCCGTCGGCGGATGCGGCGTCGTCGAGGTGGCCCGGCCCGTGGAAGATCTTCTCGGACGGGGCGATGCTGCTGTATCCCGCGGGGTAGGCGTCCGCCGTGGCGACACCGGAGCGCTGCAGGCGGTAGAACGCCGTCATCTCGTCGAGATAACCGGCCCACACGTTCTCGGTCACGGAGAACCGGGGCGAGAGCACGCCGCTCACCTCGAGGGCGTAGTCGTCGCCGACCGCGGTCAGCGTGCTGAAGTCGACCACGTAGACGCGATCGCCCCACACCGTGCCGCGGTCGAGCAGGGTGCAGCTCGGCACCACGACGGTGGACCCCTGCAGGATGCGGCACGTCGTCGACCCGGGAAGAGCGCCGTCGGTGATGACCGAGCCGACCTTGTGCCCGGATGCGTCGTACCCGGCCTGACTGATGGCCACCCGTTCGACGGTGGCGGCTGCGGCCGGGGGCGCGGCGATCACCGCCCCGCCGACGGCGACCGCGGTCGCGATGGCTGCTCCTCGCCAGATGGATGTCACTCGTCGTCGAGCCATGGCTCCTCCTCAGGGGATGTCGCGGCGTCATCGCCGGCGACGCGAGCCAGTATCGACGCCAATGTCACAGATTCGCAAGTAAACGAACGAAACCGAAATACACATCTCATTTTCGAGTCCTGATGATCAGGAACGAGCGTCGACGTTAGGCTGAGGGCCGTAGTCCGCTGTGGAGGGAGACCGCGATGCTCGCTGCCGAACGTCGCGCGCGCATTCTGAGTCGCGCGCAGCAAGACGGAGCCGTGCGCATCACTGCGCTCGTCGACGACCTCGGCGTCTCGCACGTCACGATCCGGCGCGATCTCGATTCGCTCGTCGCCGACCAGATCCTGGAGAAGGTGCGCGGCGGGGCCATGCTGCGCGCCGATCGGCCCCTTCCTGGGCAGGCGTCGACGCTGCCGTTCACGGGAGCGATCGGTGTCGTGATGCCGACCTCGTACTACTACCGCTACGTGGTGGAGGGGATCGACGATGTTCTCTCCAGCGGCGGCGAGATGAAGCTCGTGATCTCCGAGTACGACCTCGAGGAGGAGTACCGCCTGATCGACGAGCTGGTCGCGAGCGGCGTCGCGGGTCTCCTGTGGGTGCCGACCGTGTCCGAACGAGTGTCGCCCCCGGGGTTCCTCGACATGCTCGCCCGGCTTCCGGTTCCCGTGGTCTTCGTCGAGCGGGAGACGCCGGGAGGCGGCCTCGGTTCTGCTCCGTCGGTGCGCTCGGCGCACGAACGCGGTGTCTTCGCCGCCCTCCAGCATCTGGCGAACCTCGGCCACCGACGTCTCCTCATGGTGAGTCGCGGCAGTTCGCAGAGCTCGGAGTTCGCGCGCAGCGGGTGGCGGGATGCGCTCGAGCGGCTCGGCCTGGACCCCGGCAGCAGCATCCTCGGCCCTGATGAGCTCGGCGCCGGGCCGCGCTGGGACCGTGGCGCGGCGGATGTCGTCCTCGACGCGGTCGAGCGGACCGGGGCGACGGCCCTGTTCTGCCACGGCGATGAGAACTCGCTGTTCGGGCTGCTGCAGAACGCGCGCTCGCGGGGGCTCGCGGTGCCCGAGAAGCTGTCGATCGTCGCCTACGACGACGACGTCTCGGCGCACGCCGACCCGCCGATCTCGGCGGTCGCGCCCGACCGGCGGCGGGTGGGCGCCCTCGCGACGCGCATGCTGCTGGACCTCATTCGAGAGCCGAGCGCGGAGCCTCCGCTTCATCTGCATGTCGAGCCTCGCCTGGTTCTGCGGGCATCGACGGCGCCGCCCGCATGACGCGTGCGGTCGTCTTCTCGGGGGGCGGCGACTACGTCGACCCCTGGCATCCGTTCGCCGAGACGAGCGCGATTGCGGCCGATGTGCTGCGGGCGGACGGGTTCGACGTCGACATCGTCGACCGGGTCGACGCGCTCGCACGGGTGCTGCCGGGTGCGGATCTGCTCGTCGTGAACGCCGGTGGCGGCCCGGAGCCGCATCCGCTCGATCCGCTCCTGGCCTCCGCCCTCGACGGGCTGCGGGGCGGACTGCTCGTGCTGCACGTCGCGGCCACGCTCCTGCCCGAAGACGACGGCTGGGAGGCGCGGCTCGGCGGTCGGTGGGTGCGCGGCACCACGATGCATCCGGAGCGCGGTCCGATGGAGCTCCGCGCCGTCGTTGCCGATTCGATGACGGAGGGAATCGATCCGCTGCGCACGAGCGACGAGGCCTACTCGTGGCTGCGGGTGGGCGACGGGGTGCGCGTGCTGTACGTGCAGGAACACGGCGGGCAGCCGCATCCGGTCGTCTGGACGATCGACCGCGACGGAGTGCGGGCGGCCTACGATGCGCTGGGGCACGACGCCGAGGCGTACGACGCGCCCGCCGTGCGTGAGTTGCTGCGCCGGCTCGCCCGCTGGGCCGCCGTGCGCTGAGGCAGGCACACACGCCGCGGCGGCCACGGCGGCGGAAGGGTGTGTCGTCACGTCGTTGTGCCTTTCCGAAGGGAGCGCGAGTCGACGGTGAGCCGCGCATCCGGATGATAATACGCATTATCATCCGGATGACACGAGCCTACGCCGAACGACCCCGTTCTCGCCACCGGAGATTTTCGTCACGAGCGCGACGTCGTGGTGGCGGAAAGCGCACTCCCGTGCCAGGGTGGAAAGCGCTTACCCGCCCTGATCTCCGAAGGAAACGCCATGTCATCGTCGACACTCGCTCCCGCCGTCGCGTCCCGCTCCGTCCCGGTGCGGGAGATCGGCATCATCATGAACGGCGTCTCCGGGCGCATGGGGTACCGCCAGCACCTCGTGCGATCGATCCTGGCGATCCGAGATCAGGGCGGCATCGAGCTCGCCGACGGCACGCGGGTGACGGTCGTGCCTCTCCTGGTCGGGCGCAGCGAGGCGAAGCTCGCCGAGCTCGCCGCACGCCACGGAATCGCCGACTACACCACCGACCTCGACGCCGCACTCGCCGACCCGCGGTGGGAGATCTACGCCGACTTCCTCGTCACGAAGGCGCGCTCCGCGGCGCTCCGGAAGGCGATCGCCGCCGGTAAGACCATCTACACCGAGAAGCCGACCGCAGAGTCGGTCGATGACGCTCTCGACCTGGCGCGACTCGCGGCGGATGCCGGGATCCGAACCGGCGTCGTGCACGACAAGCTCTACCTCCCCGGGCTGCAGAAGCTCAAGCGACTCATCGACTCCGGCTTCTTCGGCCGTATCCTTTCCGTCCGCGGCGAGTTCGGGTACTGGGTGTTCGAGGGGGACTGGCAGCGCGCGCAGCGGCCGAGCTGGAACTACCGCGCCGAGGACGGCGGCGGCATCATCGTCGACATGTTCCCGCACTGGAACTACGTGCTGGAGAACCTCTTCGGTCGGGTGACCTCGGTCTACGCGCAGGCCGCCGTGCACATCGGCGAGCGGTGGGATGAGAACGGGAGTCCGTACGCCGCGACGGCCGAGGACGCCGCCTACGGCATCTTCGAACTCGAAGGAGGCGTCCTCGCGCAGATCAACTCGTCGTGGACGGTGCGGGTGAACCGCGACGAGCTGGTCGAGTTCCACGTCGACGGAACGCACGGCTCGGCGGTGGTCGGGTTGTTCGGCGCGAAGATCCAGCACCGCACCGCCACCCCCAAGCCGGTGTGGAACCCCGACCTCGAAGACGATCACGACTACGACGCCGACTGGCAGAACGTTCCCGTGAACGACGTGTTCCAGAACGGCTTCCGGCAGCAGTGGGAGGAGTTCCTCGCGTCGTACGTGTCGAACACCCCCTACGCGTTCGACCTGCTGGCCGGAGCGCGGGGCGTACAGCTCGCCGAAGCGGGTCTGCGCTCGAGTCGCGAGGGTCGGCGGATCGAGCTGCCGACGCTCGCCCTCGACAGGCAGCGCGGCGAGCGATGACGCTCACGCTCCTCGGTGCCGACGGCGCCCTCGTGCGGCAGAACCTCAACGAACCGCCGCCGTACACCCGCCCCTCCGGCGTGCTCCGAAGTCGCGTCGTGTACGCCGCCGCGCACGTCGTACCGCTCCGCCACGGCGACAACACGCCCGGTCGGCCGGCGCAGATCGACTGGGACGCGACCCTCGGGTTCCGGCGGATGATCTACTCCTGGGGCCTCGGGGTCGCGGACGCGATGGACACCGCACAGCGCAACATGGGCCTCGACGCGGTCGCGACGCGCGAGCTGATCGCCCGCTCGGCGCAGGTGGCGCGTGAAGAGGGCGGCTCGGTCGTGGTCGGGGTGAACACCGACCACGTCGAGAGCGAGCACATTCCGTTGCGCGAGGTCGCAGACGCCTACCGGTACCAGCTCCACTTCGCCGAAGAGCAGGGCGCAGCCCCGGTGCTGATGGCCTCACGGCATCTGGCGCGTGCCGCGGAATCACCCGACGACTACCGCCGGGTGTACCGCGACGTCCTGCGCGCGGCGTCCGGCCCGGTCGTGCTGCACTGGCTCGGGACCGCCTTCGACCCGTCGCTGGCGGGCTACTTCGGCGCGGACGACTGGCGGTCCGCATCCGACGTCCTGCGGCAGGTCATCGAGGAGAACGCCGATCGCATCGCGGGGGTGAAGATGAGTCTGCTGGATGCTGCCGCCGAGGTCTCCGTGCGGGAGCGGCTGCCCGACGGCGTGCGCATGTTCACCGGCGACGACTTCCACTACGTCGGGCTGATCGGCGGCGCCGACGTGCCGGGCGCCCCGCAGCCGGCGCGCGACCCGGGCGCATCGCGCCAGCATTCCGATGCCCTGCTGGGAGCCTTCGCGGCCATCACGCCCATCGCTTCGGCCGCGATCCAGGCGTTGGATGCGGGCGACCCCGACCGGTACCTCGCGCTGCTCGCCCCGACGGAGCAGCTCAGCCGTCAGGTGTTCGCCGCACCGACCGCGTTCTACAAGACGGGCGTCGCGTTCCTCGCCTGGCTCAACGGTCACCAGCCCGCGTTCCAGATGGTCGCCGGGCTGCACTCGGCACGGAGCCTTCCGCACCTGTCGCGCATCGTGGAGCTCGCGAACGCCGCGCACGCGCTCGAACAGCCCGAGCTCGCGGTGAGTCGCTGGCACGGCCTGCTCGCGCTGAACGGAGTGGACGCATGACCGTCGACCCGCGACTGTCGATCAACCAGGCGACGATCCGTCACGCCGACCTCGCCACGGCGCTCCGCGTGACGACCGACGCCGGGATCGGCGCCATCGGGCTCTGGCGCGAGCCCGTGCAGGAGGTGGGTCTCCGGACCGCCGCCGCCATGCTGGCCGACTCCGGACTCCGATTCAGCACGCACTGCCGTGCCGGCTTCTTCACGATGCCGGAGGGCCGGGAGCGGCGCGCGTCGCTCGCCGACAACCTCGTCGCGATCGAGGAGGCCGCGACCCTGGCGGCGGCCGGGGCCGCCGGGTCGACGCCGATCCTGGTGCTCGTCGCGGGCGGGATCCCGGCGGGGTCCCGGGATCTCGCGGGGGCGCGCGAACGCGTTCGCGATGCGGTCGGTGAGCTCGCGCCGCACGCCGAGGCCGCCGGGGTGACCCTCGCGCTCGAGCCGCTGCATCCGATGTTCGCCTCCGACCGCTGCGTCGTGTCGACGCTCGGGCAGGCGCTCGACATCGCGGCCGACTTCGCCCCCGAGGTCGTCGGCGTCACCGTCGACACGTTCCACATCTTCTGGGACCCGGACGTGCTCGCCTCGATCGCCCGCGCCGGTCGCGAGCGGCGCATCGCGACCTTCCAGGTCTGCGATTGGAAGACGCCGCTGCCCGCCGATGTGCTGCTCAGCCGCCACTATCCGGGTGACGGCGTGATCGACTTCGCCGCACTCACCCGTGCCGTGGCGGCGACGGGATACGACCGCGACATCGAGGTCGAGCTCTTCCACGCCGACATCTGGGCGGATGCGCCCGCCACAGTGGCCCGGCGCGTGGCCGAGAGCTTCGGCGCCGTGATCTCACCGAACCTGCGCCCGCCCGTAGACTCGCGGGCGTGAACGGCCCGCATCCGGCTCGACGAGCTCCGACGCTCGACGATGTCGCCCGCCGGGCGGGCGTATCGCTGGCGACCGCCTCGCGCGCGCTGAACGGTTCGACGCGGATCGTCGCGGACTCGTACCGGGACCGCGTGCTGGCCGCCGCGCACGAGTTAGGCTACGCGCCCAATCTTCTGGCCCAGGCGACCGCGCGGGGTTCTGCCCGCATCGTCTCGCTCGTCGTGGCCGACATCGCCGACCCGTACTTCGGTCAGATCGCCGCCGGGGTGACCGCGGCGGCCGCAGCCGAGGGGCTGCACGTCATGGTGGCCGTCGCCGGGCGAGACCCGCGGCAGGAGGAGGACCTTCTGCACGTGCTCCGCGGTCAGCGCCCTCGCGCCGTCATCCTCGCGGGGTCGCGGTTCGGATCGGAACCCGCACCGGGCCTGCGGCGCGAGGTCGAGGCGCTCACGGACGCCGGGTGCACGGTCGTGGCACTCGGGTCGGGCGATGTCGGGATGCGGGCGCTGCCCGTCGCGAACGAGGAGGGCGCGCGGCTGCTCGCGCGTGCGCTGCGTGCGCGGGGCTACGACCGCGCCGTCGTTCTCGGCGCCGCCGAGGGCCTGCGCACCTCCGATGACCGGGTGCGCGGCTTCGCGGCGGGATTCGTGCCGGGCGGCGGCGAGATCGACCTGCACCGCGGCGGGTTCACCCGTGACGACGGCGAGCGGATGATGCGCGCCGTGCTGGAGAGCGATCCGGCGCGCGGCACCGTCGTGTTCGGCGCCAACGACGTCGTCGCGATCGGGGCTGCGGCGGCCATCCGGGCGGCGGCCCGCGAGGTGGGGGCCGACCTGGGCGTCGCGGGTTTCGATGACATCCCAATGGCTCGCGACGTCACGCCGGGACTGACCACCGTCCGCATCCCGCTCGAAGACATCGGCGCGGCCGCGCTGCGCCTCGCCCTCGCGGAGGATTCGGCGCCGCCGTCGGCGGCTCCCGCCGAGGTCGTCCTGCGGGGCAGCACTCCGGACCGGCGATGATGCGGGTCGTCTTCGCCCCCGACAGCTTCAAGGGCTCGGTCTCGGCGGCGGCCGCCGCTCGGGCGCTCGCCGCCGGATGGCGGCAGGTCGATCCGGATGTCGACGCGGTGCTCCGGCCGATGGCGGATGGCGGCGAGGGCACCGCCGCGGCGTTCCTCGACGCGGTTCCCGGTGCGCGGCGCATCCCCGTCGTCGTACCGGCTCCGGCTCCCGGTCTGCGGCCGGTGTCGACCTCGTGGGTGCTTCTGCCGCCGGACCCCGCGGCGCCCGGGGGGACGGCCGTCGTCGATCTCGCATCGACGGCGGGGATCGAGCTCTTCGGTCGCGATCTCGACCCCTGGTCGGCCTCGTCGTTCGGGTTCGGGGTCGCGATCGCCGCGGCCCTCGATCACGGGGTGTCCCGGCTCGTGCTCGGCATCGGGTCGAGCGCGTCGACGGATGGCGGCGCCGGGGTGCTGGCCGCGCTCGGCGCGCGGATCGACGTGGGAACGGCCGACGCGGACTCTCCCGGCACCCGCGGCGCCGCGGGCCTGGGCGCGATCCGGGCGATCGACCTGACACCGGTGCGTGCCGCGCCGCCCGGTGGCGTCGTTGTGCTGACGGACGTGACGCATCCGCTGCTCGGCGAACGCGGTGCCGCGCACGTCTTCGGGCCGCAGAAGGGGTTCGCGCCTCAGGACCTGCCGGCCGTCGACGATGCGCTGCGGCGGTACGCGGCCCTGTTCGACCTCGATCCGCGGGCCCCGGGTGCGGGCGCCGCCGGGGGAGTGGGATTCGCTCTCGCGGCGTGGGGCGCCGAACTCGTGCCGGGGGCGGCGGCGGTCGCCGACCTGATCGGCGTGGACGCGGCCGCTGCCTCTGCCGCATGGGTCGTCACCGGCGAGGGATCGTTCGATGCGCAGTCGGCCGCGGGGAAGGTGCCCGCGCTCATCGCCGCCCGGTCGGCGTCACCGGTCGCGCTCGTCGCCGGCCGGATCACTGCGGATGCCGACACATCGGCGTTCGCGGCGACGCTCTCGCTGAGCGCGATCGCGGGAAGCGCGGAGGAGGCCATGCGTCGCCCGGAGCACTGGCTGGCAGAGGCCGGGCGTCGTCTCGCATGCGCTGCGGTTCGGTAGCCTTCGGTGTGGGGACGCGTCGGTGCGGCGGCCCCTCACCCACCCCGAGGAGAAGTACATGTCGGTCGGATTGCTCGCCGTTGTCGATGACATCCTGACCGCCGCCCTCAAGGCGAGTGCGAAGACCGCGGGTGTCGTGATCGACGATGCCGCGGTGACGCCCCAGTACGTGCAGGGCATCACACCCGCGCGCGAACTGCCGGTCGTCTGGAAGATCGCGCTGGGCAGCCTGGTCAACAAGTTCATCATCATCATCCCGATCGCCCTGCTGCTCACGGCATTCGCGCCGTGGGTGCTGCCGTTCCTGCTCA
Source organism: Microbacterium sp. cx-59 (assembly GCF_020805625.1). Lineage (NCBI taxonomy): Bacteria > Bacillati > Actinomycetota > Actinomycetes > Micrococcales > Microbacteriaceae > Microbacterium > Microbacterium sp. cx-59. The sequence continues at coordinate 235,723 of NZ_JAJHGO010000007.1, read as the reverse complement.
TCATCGGCGGTGGGTTCCTCTGCTTCGAGGGCGCCGAGAAGGTGCTCGAGTGGTTCGGGGTGCACCATGCGAAAGAGGACGACGGCCCGCGGGACGAGAACAAGCTCGTGTTCGGCGCCATCCGGACCGACCTGATTCTCAGCACCGAGATCATGCTGATCGCCCTCGCGAGCCTCGACGCGGACTTCGGCATCTGGATGACGCTCGGCGCGCTCCTCGTGATCGGTCTCGCGATGACGACCCTCGTCTACGGCGCGGTGGCGCTGCTCGTGAAGATCGACGACATCGGCCTCCGGTTCATGAAGAGCCCGTCCCGCCGCGTGCGCCGCGCCGGTGTGCGCGTGGTCGCGTCCATGCCGACCGTTTTCCGCGTGATCAGCATCATCGGCACCGTGGCGATGCTCTGGGTCGGCGGGCACCTCGTGATCGAGAACCTCTCCGAGACGTTCTGGCACGGTCCGCACGACGTCGTCCACGCCGTGACGCACGCGATCGAGGTGGCCGGCCCGGTCATCGTCTGGATCGTGGAGACCGCGCTCTCGGCCGTCTTCGGTCTCGCGCTCGGTCTGGTGATCGTCGGGATCATCACCGGCATCACGCGCCTGGTGTCACGACCGAAGTCGGACGCCGCCGCGCACTGACCGGGCCGGCATCCGCTCATTTCTCCGCGGCGGAATACCCCGCATCCCGGAGCGCCCGCCGGATCTTCAGCACCAGGTCTTCGTCGATGTCCTTGTGGCGCGGAGGCGACAGATGCAGAACCTGATCGCCGATCGTGACCTTCACCGTGCCGTTGTGCTCGTCGGTGACGTCGCCGACCTCGCGGAGGAGGGCGACGACGTCGTGCCACTCCAGGTTGTGCGAGGTCGGATGCTGCTCCAGGTGATAGAGCGTGTTGCGGTGGTTCTCGGTGAGTTCCTCGGCGGACATGATGCTCCTTTTTCGGGGGTCGTCGGTGTCTCCGGCACCCCTCGGCGTGCAGCCGAAGCTACCCAGCGAACGCGACTGCGCTCTTCGACGTGCGTCGAGAGATGCGGGCCGGCGCCCGGACTCCAGGCCACGGACGCGTGATTGGTCTGGGCCCCGCGCGCGAGCGGCACGGCAGACTGCCGGGATGAGCACCCCGGATGACGCCACCGACCGCGCCCACGAACTGGCGGTCCTTCGCGACGCGGACGAACGCGCACGCCGCTACATCGCGGGCATCGGCACGCGCCCGGTGTACCCGGATGCGACCGCGATCGCCGGGCTCGACGCGTTCCGCGAGCAGCTCCCGGAAGAGGGCCACGGTGCGGAGTCCACGATCGACCTGCTCGATCGGGTGGGGTCGGCGGCCGCGGTCGAGACGAACGGTCATCGCTACTACGGCTTCGTGATCGGCGCGACGCTGCCGGTCGCGGCCGCCGCAGACCGGCTCGCGCTCGCCTGGGACAACAGCGCCTCCTCGGCGACCGGCAGTCCCGCGCTCGCGGCCATCGAGGCCGTCGCGGGCGAGTGGCTGCTCGACATCCTCGATCTTCCGCGGGAGAGCGCCGTCGGGTTCTCGACCAGCGCGGCGTCCGGAACCGTCGTGGCGCTCGCCGCCGCGCGGCGAACGGTCCTCGCCCGAGCGGGGTGGGACCTCGATCAGCGCGGACTCCATCGGGCGCCGGGGGTGCGCGTCGTCGCGAGCGAACTAACCCACGTCGTGGTGAAGAAGGCGCTTCGCGTGCTCGGATTCGGACTCGACTCCGTCACGTTCGCCCCGACCGACGACCTCGGGCGGATCGACCCGGAGCGGCTGCCGGAGATCGATGCCCGCACCATCCTGATCCTGCAGGCGGGCGAGGTGAACACGGGGGAGTTCGATCCCTTCGACCGGATCATGGATGCGGGCGGGGATGCGGCGGGCTGGGTGCATGTCGATGGCGCGTTCGGTCTCTGGGCACGCGCGACGGCGCACCGCGAACTGACCGCCGGTGTCGACCGCGCGGACTCGTGGACGGTCGATGGCCACAAGTGGTTGAACACGCCGTACGACTCGGCCGCGGTCATCGTGCGCGATCGTGAGGCGCTCGTGCACGCGATGCACGCGGGCGCGGAGTACTCCGCGGCGACCGCCGACGACCAGATGAACCGCACGCTCGAGTTCTCGCGGCGGGCGCGCGGGGTGACGATCTGGGCGGCGCTGCGCGGTCTCGGCCGGCGTGGTGTGGCCGCCCAGATCGAGCGGTCGGTGGCGCTGGCGCGGCAGGCGGCCGACGGTCTCCGGGCGAGCGGATACACGGCCCTGAACCGTCCCGTGCTGAACCAGGTGCTGGTGCGGGCGGAGAGCCCGGCCGCGACCGCCCGCATCCTCGCGGCCGCTCAGGCCAGCGGACGCACCTGGTTCGGCGGCACCGTCTGGCGGGGCGAACCCGCGTTCCGTATCTCGGTGTCGTCGTGGCGCACCGGCCCCGAAGACATCGCCGACCTCGTCGCGCTCCTCCGGGAGCTCCGCGAGGAGTGAGCGAGCGGATGCGGCGCGGTCATCGCGCGCGCATCACCGCATCACCGCATCACCGCATCCAGCGGTACTCGGTCTCGGGTCGTCCGGGGGTGCCGTGGCGGGCGTCGCGTTCGGCGCGGCCGATGCCGACCAGATGCTCGAGGTATCGGCGCACCGAGACGCGCGACATCCCGAGCCGTTCGGCCGCCTCCCGCGACGAGAACGGCCCGCCGTCGCGGAGCGCGGCGGCGACCCGGTCGAGGGTGGGGGCGGAGAGCCCCTTGGGGAGCGCCTCGGCCACGGTCGGCCGGAGCGCGCCGAAGAGCGCGTCGATCTCGGCCTGCGTGGCCGGCCCGGCGGCATCCGCCATCTTCTGCCGGTAGGCCGCGTACTGCACCATGCGGTCCTGGAATGTCGCGAAGGTGAACGGCTTGATGAGGTACTGGGCGACCCCGAGCGCCGCCGCCTGCCGCACGACCTCGGCGTCGCGCACCCCCGTGATCGCGATGATGTCGACGGTGACTCCGCGGGCCCGGATGTGGCGGGCGACGTCGAGGCCGTGCCCGTCGGGCATCGTCATGTCGAGCAGGATGAGGTCAATCGCCTCGGGCCCGCGCGCGTCGAGCACCGCGGAGACCGCGGCCCGCGCGCCCGCGCATTCGGCGACGACCGCGAAACCGTCGATGCGGGCCACGAAGTTCGCGTGCAGTTCGCGGGTGAGTCGTTCGTCGTCGACGATCAGTACCCCGATCACGCGGACTCCTCGGCCGGCAGGATGATCCGGAACGTCGTCGGGTGCGCGCTCAGTTCGAGCGAGCCACCGGCTGCGTCGACGATCGCCCGCACGAGAGCGAGACCGACGCCGCGACCGTCGGCACCGGCGGGTTTCGTGCTGAACCCGTGCTCGAAGATGCGCTCGCGGAGCGCGGGCGGCACACCCTCGCCGCTGTCGATGAACGTGAGGGCGATGCGCCCGTCCGGCGTCTGCGCCATCTCCACCCGCACCCACCGGGGTTCGGATCCGGATGCGGCCGCGTCGATCGCGTTGTCGACGAGGTTGCCCACGAGCGAGACCGCGTCCACCGCGCCGAGCGCCGTCCGCGGGATCGCCGGCTGCATCTCGACCGTCCAGTCGATGCCCCGCTCGGCGGCCTGCGCGGACTTGCCGAGCAGCAGCGCCGCCACCGTCGGGTCGCCCTCGCGCGCGACGACGTGATCGGCGAGGGCCTGGCTCGTCCGTGCGGTCTCGGTGAGCAGGTCGATCGCGTCGTCCCCTCGGCCGAGCTCGATCAACGCGACCGCCGTATGCATCCGGTTGGCGTGCTCGTGGCGTTGCGCGTGCAGCGCCTCGCCGAGGGTGCGCACCGATTCGTACGACGACACGGCGTCGCGCACGGCGCTCGCGGGCAGGTCGCCGGCGATGCGCCGGGTGAAGCGGCCCGCGATCCATGCGGCGCAGAGTCCCACGGCGGCCAGCGCGATGGCGATGACCACGACGAACGGCACCTGGCGGAGCACGCCCGCCCCCACGCTCCCGAGCGTGATGCCCGCCGAGACCAGGGCGACGACCCGGCCGTCCTGCTCGATCGGGACGACCGACCGGAGCGACGGACCGAGCGTGCCCTCCGCCTCCTCGGTGAGGGTCCGCCCTTCCCGGCCCGGTCCGATCGTGCCGATGTACGGCTTACCGATCTCGGCCGGATCGCGGTGCGTGAGTCGGATGCCCTCTGTCGTCATGATCGTCACGAAGTCGATCGGCGTCTCGGCCATGATGCGCTCCGCGATCGGTTGCAGCGACGCGGTGGCGTCGGCATCCGTGCCCGTCGTGACCGCCGACGCGACCTCGGGCATCTCCGCGATCGTGCGCGCGACGGCGAGGGTCAGCTGCTCGGCGGTGGAGCGCTCGGTCGTCTGCACCTGGAACGCGAGCACCGCGACGAGCAGCGCGGTGATCGCGAGCACCGACCCGACGAACGCGAAGAACACGCGGGATGCGGCGCTCTTCTGCCGCGGTGATACCGCCATGGGCGTCCTCACCTCGCTGTGACCAATACGACCGCAACCGGGGGGCAGCGGTATTCGTGGCCCACAGTACCGGGTGAGAGGTCACCCCGATGGTGCCCACGAGAACAACGAAGTTTCGACTCACCTGGAGGCAACCATGGCCCCGCGCCTGCCCAAGACCACCACGATCCCGCTCCCCAGCTTCTCGCTGCGCGGACGGATCGGCCGCTGGGAGAAGCACACCTGGTTGTACGTCGCCGTGATCGTCGCGGTCGTGCTCGGTGTGACCGTCGGCCTGATCTGGCCCGACTTCGCGAAGGGCCTCGAACCGGTCGGGAAGGGCTTCGTCTCGCTCATCAAGATGATGATCGCCCCCATCATCTTCTGCACGATCGTCGTCGGTGTCGGCTCGATCGCGAAGGCCGCGACGGTCGGCAAGATCGGTGGCCTCGCGCTCCTATACTTCATGGTCATGACGACGTTCGCGCTCGCCATCGGGCTCGTCGTCGGCAACCTCATCCACCCGGGTGAGGGGCTGAACATGGCGAACTCGACGTACGACGCGACCACCACCGAGGCGAAGACGACGGAGGAGTTCATCCTCGGCATCATCCCGACGACGCTTTTCTCCGCCTTCACCGGCGAGAGCGTGCTGCAGGTGCTGCTCGTGGCCCTGCTCGTCGGTTTCGCGCTGCAGCAGATGGGTACGAAGGCCGAGCCCATCATGAACGCGGTGAAGAACCTGCAGGCGCTCGTGTTCCGCATCCTCGGCATGATCCTGTGGCTCGCCCCGATCGGTGCGTTCGGCGCCATCGCGGCTGTCGTCGGCAAGACCGGGTTCGCCGCGGTCGTGAGCCTCGGCGTGCTGATGATCGCGTTCTACATCACCTGCGCCGTGTTCATCTTCGGCATCCTCGGCACGATGCTCTACGCCGTCGCCCGCATCAACATCTTCCGCCTGATGAAGTACCTGGCCCGCGAGTACCTGCTGATCGTCGGCACGTCGTCGTCGGAGTCCGCGCTGCCGCGGCTCATCGCGAAGATGGAGCACCTCGGCGTCTCGAAGCCGGTCGTGGGCATCACGGTGCCCACCGGGTACTCGTTCAACCTCGACGGCACGGCGATCTACCTGACGATGGCGTCGCTGTTCATCGCGTCGGGAATGGGGATGCCGATGTCGATCCCCGAGCAGATCGGTCTGCTGCTGTTCATGGTGATCGCCTCGAAGGGCGCGGCCGGTGTCACCGGTGCGGGCCTTGCGACCCTCGCTGGCGGACTGCAGGCCTACCGCCCCGACTTGGTCGACGGCGTGGGCGTGATCGTCGGTATCGATCGCTTCATGTCGGAGGGGCGCGCGATCACGAACTTCACCGGCAACGCCGTCGCCACCGTTCTGATCGGCACCTGGACGAAGGAGTTCGACGCGGCGCAGGCCCGCCGGGTGTTCCGCGGCGAGTCGCCGTTCGACGAGGCCACGCTCAACGGCGACAGCCACGGCGGCGGGTCTGCGGTCGCTGCGCCGGAGGCCCCCGCATCCGCGACGCCCGCGCCGGAGGCCCCCGCGCCGGAGGCCCCCGCCCCGGTGCCCGTGTCTGTGCGCTGACCCCGCCCTGACCAGAGCCCCGGATGCGTCCCCCACCGCATCCGGGGCTCTCCCCCTGCTCTTGTATTCAGGGGCGCGGGCGGGCGGACTCTCGCACGATCAGGCGGGTCTGCAGCGGGGTGTCCTCGGTGACCGTGTCGGGCTGCTCCACCAGCAGCAGCACCTTCTGCATCATGAGCGCACCGAGGGCGGCGAAGTCCTGCTCGACGGTCGTGAGCGGCGGGTACACGTATGGGGCTTCCGAGAGATTGTCGAACCCCACCACTCCGATGTCCTCCGGGACGCGCAGGTTTCGTTCGCGCAGCGCCGAGAGCGCTCCGATCGCCATCAGGTCGTTTCCGACGAACAGGGCGTCGCCGACGACGAGCGGCAGATCGCGGACGAGCCGGTATCCGCTCTCGGCCGACCAGTCCCCGGGCAGCGGCGTCGACAGCTCCAGTCGGTGCGTCGCGAGTTCATCGCGCCATCCGCGGATCCGTTCCGACGCGTCCGGCGAACGCGCCGGCCCGGCCACATGGAACACACGTTGATAGCCGCACTCGACGAGATGCCGTACGGCCGAACGCGCACCGTGATACTGATCGATCGAGACGAATAGCGGATGCGGTCGCCCGGTCGCGGCGGCGGCGACGATCGGGATGTTCACCTCGAGCAGCTGCACCGCCTGCAGCACGTCGGTGTCGACGACGATCAGCACGATCGCGTCGACACGCTGCCGGAGGAGGCCCTCGACGGCCTCTTTCACGGCCGCCACATCGTTGTCCGGGGAGCTGATCGCGTCGACGTTGTAGCGTGCCGCCCGCGCGGCGAAGTTGAAGTGCGTCGCGATGGACGTCGGACCGTAGTCCGCCGTTCCGGGAGTAACGAGACCGATCGTGCGGGTGCGGCGGGTCACGAGCGCCCGGGCTGCCGGCGACGGGCTGTACCGCAGCTGCGCGATCGCCTGTTCGACCCGCAGCCGCGTCGCCGGCCGCACATTCGGCATGTCGTTCAGCACCCGGGAGACGGTCTGGTGCGAAACGCCGGCGAGACGCGCAACGTCGAAGATCGTGGCGGTGCGCGTCGACTTCTCCTCAGCCACGCTCCTCCTCGCCGCTCTCCGACCGGGAGACGAGCGCGAGGAGCGTCTCGGAATCCAGGTCGAGGCTCGGAAGCGTATGCGCGATGCGACCCTCGCGCACCACGATCACCGTGTGAGAAACGCGCAGCACCTCGTCGAGCTCCGCGGAGATGTAGATGACCGACAGGCCGTTGTCGGCGAGTTCGCCGACGAGTCGTTGCAGCTCGGCCTTCGAACCCACATCGATGCCGCGGGTCGGTTCGTCGAGCACGAGGATGCGGGGCGCCGCCGCGAGCAGGCGCGCGAGCAGGACCTTCTGCTGGTTACCGCCGGAGAGTTCGCCGGCGGGCTTGTCGACGTCGGTGGGGCGGATGCGGAGCGCCTCGATCCAGCTCTGTGCGAGCTCGCGACGTCGCGCCGGACCCATCGGATGCAGGATGCCGCGCTGCGCTTGAACGGCCAGCGAGATGTTCTCGAGCACGCTGAGCTCGGCGATGATGCCCTCGGTGCGACGGTTCTCGGACGAGTAGACGACGCCGTGCGAGATGGCGTCGCGCGGTGAGCGGAAACGGCGGGACACCCCGTGGACGATCACCTCACCGGTCTCGAAACCGTCGACCCCGGTCAGGGCGCGGGCGAGCTCGCTGCGGCCGGAGCCGAGCAGCCCGGCGACACCGACCACCTCGCCCTCGGCGACGTCCAGATCGATGTCGCGGATGCCCGTCGGTGAGCGGAGTCCGCGTACGCGGAGGGCCGGGGTCGCTGCATCGGAGTCGTGCGACGTCTCGGCGGAGGGGATGAGGGCGACGCCCGCCTCGCCCAGCATCTTCTCCACGAGGTCGACGCGGAGCAGCTCGCTCGTCGCATACTCGCCGACGCCGCGGCCGCCGCGGAGCACGGTCACTCGGTCGCAGATCTCGTACACCTGATCGAGGAAGTGCGAGACGAACAGGATGGCGACACCGCGGGTGCTGAGCTCACGCATGACGCGGAAGAGTTCTTCGACCTCGTCCGCGTCGAGGCTGGAAGTCGGCTCGTCGAGCACGAGCACGCGCACCTCGGAGGAGATCGCGCGAGCGATCGCGACCAGCTGCTGCACGGCGAGCGAGTGGGTGCGCAGGATCGAGGCGGGGTCGATGTGTACGCCCAGCGAATCGAGGACGTCGTCCGCGCGGGTGAGCATGGTGGCGCGGTCGATGACTCCGAATCGACGGGGCTCGCGCCCGAGGCACACGTTCTCCGCGACCGTCAGGTTCGGAAGCAGATCGATCTCCTGGTAGACGCTGGAGATCCCGGCGACGATCGCCTGGTGCGGTGTGCGGAACGATACGGGATCGCCATCGAGTCGGATCTCGCCCGCATCCAGCCGCAGTGCGCCTGTGATGGCCTTGATCAGTGTGGACTTGCCCGCACCGTTCTCGCCCATGAGGGAATGGATCTCGCCGGCCCGCAAGCGGAAGTCCACCGCGTCGAGCACGGTCTCGGAGCCGTACCGTTTGGTCGCGCCGCGCACCTCGAGCAGGGGCGCTCCGACGGGATCCATCCCCCTATGATGCCGTGGCTGCGGGTCTGCGCCGTGACGCGCCGCGGCGACGATGGTCGATCATGCCCGGCGGCGTGCGGAGCGCCCGACGATCACGCGCTGCACGACGACGAAGACGAGCAGCAACGCCCCCACCGTGATGCGGGTCCAGGACTGCTCGGCACCGAGGAAGGAGATGATGGTCTTGATCGTTCCGTAGACGAAGACGCCGATCATCGATCCGACCACGAATCCACTGCCACCGGTGAGCAGCGTGCCGCCGATGACGACGGCGGCGATCGTGTCGAGCTCGGTGCCGATTCCGTTCAACGGGTAACCCGCGCCCGAGTAGGCCGTCAGCACGATGCCGCCGAGGCCGGCGCAGAGACCGCTGATCACATAGGCGAGCAGCGTCGTGCGGACGACCGGCAGACCCATCAGCCGGGCGGACTGCTCGTTGCCGCCGATCGCGTAGATCGTGCGGCCGAAGCGGGTGAGGCGCAGCACGACGGCGGCGATCGCGACGGTCAGGAGGGCGATGATGCCCGTCGGAGTGATGTACCACCCGGCGAACGCGAAGCGGGTGGACTGCAGCCACAGCAGCCCCTCGTTCTCGACCTTGATCGACTCGAGGCTCACGACGTATGCCAGCCCGCGGCCAAGGAACATTCCGATGAGCGACGCGATGAACGGTTGCACGTCGAAGAACTGCACGAGCACACCGATCAGCAGCCCGATTGCGGCACCGATCAGGATCATGCCCGGGACGGCGATCGCCACGGGTACGCCGTCGCCGAGAAGCTTCGCGCAGAGGATGCCGGTGAATGCCATGACTGCGCCGACCGACAAATCGATCCCGCCGGTCAAGATCACGAAGGTCATCCCCACGGCGAGGATCAGCAGGTACGCGTTGTCGAGCAGGATCGACGACAGGATCCGCGGCGCCTGGAAGTTCGGGAAGTACAGCATCGCCCCGATCAGCATCACGAGCAGGATCGCGACAGCGGCGAAGACCGGGATCCACGCGCTGTGCCTCGCGAGGAAGCGCTGTCCGAACGCCGGGCGTGCGGGTGCGGGTCGGGTGGCGAGCAGAGACGTCATGACAGCACCTTTGCTTCGGGACGGATCGTGGAACGACGAGCGAAGGACCCGGCTCCGCGGAGCCACCCGCGGACTCGGCGGGACTGGGCGAGGACGACGATCATGACCGCGGCCGCCATGAACACGGGGCTCACGGCGGGCGGAACCCCGAGGAAGGTGATCGTGCTCTTGAGCGTCTGGATGGTGAACACGCCGACCACGGTGCCCGCGATGCTGAACTTTCCGCCGGCGAGCGACGTACCGCCGAGCACGACCGCGAGGATCGCGTCGAGCTCGATGTAGAGGCCTGCGGCGTTCGCATCCGCCGCCATGATGTTCGAGCTGTAGAGGATGCCGGCCATACCTGCGAGCGCGCCGCTCGCGATGTACGCGCCCCAGACGATCCCCCGCGAGCGGACGCCCGCCAGGCGGCTGGCTTCGGGGTTTATGCCGACGGCCTCGGTCAGCATGCCGAGCGCCGTTCGTCGTTCGACGACCGCGACGAGAACGATCGCGATGACCGAGACGTAGAACGCGAAGGGCAGCCCGACCAGATAGCCCTGCGCCATGAACTGGTACGGCGCGCTGTTGATGGTCGTGATGAACCCGCCGGTGATCAGGAGTGCGACGCCGCGACCGGCCAGCATGAGCACGAGAGTCGCGATGATCGGTTGGATGCCGAGCGCCGAGACCAGAAACCCGTTCCAGACGCCGAGGATCAGCGCCACACCGACTCCGGCCGCGATGGCGGTGGCGACGGTGCCGAATCCGCCCGGGTCGGCGGATCCTTCGATCACCGTGAGTGCGACGGCGCCCGAGACCGCCATGATCGCCCCGACCGAGAGGTCGATGCCGCGGGTCGCGATGACGATCGTCATGCCGAGCGCCACGAGCATGAGCGGTGCGCTATTGCGGAGGATGTCGATCAGCGAGCCGTAGAGCTGACCGTTCTGCACCGTAACGCGCAGGAACGATGGACGAGAGATCGTATTGACGGCGATCAGCGCGAGCAGCGCGATGATCGGCCACGCGAGCCGATGGGTGAGCACCTTCTTCATGCGATGTTCTCCTGACTGCGCGGGGCGGATCCGGCCGCGAGCGCATCGGCCGCGTCTTCGCGGGCGATGTAGGCGACGAGATCGTCGACGTCGATGTCCTGTGTCGCCAGTTCGCCGATCTTAGAACGATCGCGCAGCACCGCGACGCGCTGGGCGATGCGCAGCACCTCTTCGAGTTCCGACGAGATGAAGACGACCGAGAGACCGCGCTCGGCGAGCTCCGCGACCTTGCGTTGGATGTCGGCCTTGGCGCCGACGTCGATGCCTCGCGTCGGCTCGTCGAGGACGAGCAGTTCGGGCGCCGTGGCGAGCCAGCGGGCGAGCAGCACCTTCTGCTGGTTACCGCCGGAGAGGTTGCGGATGAGGGCGTGCGGGTCGGCGGGGCGCACGCCGAGCGCCGTCATGTACTCCGACACGATCGCATTCTGCTCGGCGCGACCCACGCGGCGGAGGGCCCCGCGCCGGGCCTGCACGCCGAGGAGGATGTTCTCGGCGACCGTCAGATCGCCGACGATCCCCTCGCCCCGGCGGTCTTCCGACGACAGGGCGATGCGTCGATCGAGCGCGTGGCGTGGCGTGGTCACGCGGACGGCCTTGCCGTGAACCTCGAGTGAGCCACGGTCGGCGCGATCGGCGCCCGTGAGCAGGCGGGCCAGTTCGGTGCGGCCCGAGCCGAGCAGCCCCGCGAGACCGAGGATCTCGCCGTCGTACACGTCGACGTCGACGGCGTTGAGGGTTCCCTTGCGGCCGATGCCGGTGGCGCGCAGTACCGGTGTGCCCGTGCGGTCGATGGGCCGGGCAGAGCTCGCCGAGATGGCGTCCAACTCGCCGAGCTCACGGCCGATCATGTGGGCGACGAGGTCACCGCGGCCGAGTTCGTCGATCGCGTATTCGCCGATGAGGCGTCCATTGCGCAGCACGGTGAGTCGATCGGAGATCTCGTAGATCTGATCGAGGAAGTGCGAGACGAAGAGGATGGCGACGCCGCGGTCGCGGAGGCGCCGGACGACGGCGAAGAGCTGCTCGACCTCACCACGGTCGAGGCTCGACGTCGGTTCGTCGAGGACGAGCACCTTCGTGTCGACGACCATGGCACGGCTGATGGCGACGAGTTGTTGCACGGCGATCGAGTGGGCCGAGAGCATGGAGTGGGAGTCGATGTGCAGGCCGAGTTCGGCGAGGTGGCCCGCGGCCTGAGAGTGGAGGGTGCGCCAGTCGATTCCGCCGATACGTCGCGGCTCGTTGCCGAGCATCACGTTCTCGCCGACCGACAGGTTCTGGCAGAGGTTGACCTCTTGGTAGACCGTGGAGATCCCGGCCTGCTGCGCGTCTGCCGTCGAGCGGAACGTGCGCTCGATGCCGGCGACAGTGATCTCACCCGAATCGATGCCGTACACCCCGGTCAGCGCTTTGATGAGGGTGGACTTGCCGGCGCCGTTCTCGCCCATCAGGGCGTGCACCTCGCCGGGGCGGAGGAAGAAGTCGACGCTGTCCAGCGCTTTGACGCCGGGAAACTGGATGGTGATGCCGCGCATCGTGACGACGGCGTTCTGGGAGGACATGAGCATCGCTTTCTGAGAGCGGGTCGGCGGAGAGCCCTTCCTCGGCGTCGCGGTGTGCGGCGCCGAGGAAGGGACCGGCAATCAGTAGGGGCGGCTATCCAGGACTTCCTTCGCCTGTTCGGGAGTGAAGCTCTGGTCCTCGACGATGTACTGCTTGTCGACGCTTTCGCCGGCAACGACCGACTTGACGACCTCGGCGGTCTTCTCGCCGAGAAGCGGGTTGCACTCCACGATGAAGTTGAACTCGCCGTCGGCCAGCGCCGTCATGCCGTCCTTGACCGCGTCGATCGTGACGATCGAGATGTCCTTACCGGGGGTGAGTCCCGCGGCCTTGATCGCGTCGAGGGCGCCGAGGCCCATGTCGTCGTTGTGCGCGAAGAGCACATTGATCTCCGAGCCGAACTTCTGGAGGAAGCCCTCCATCACGGTCTTCCCCTCGGCGCGGGTGAAGTTGCCCGTCTGCGAGTCGAGGACGCTGATGTCGGTGCCCTCGATCGCCGCATCGAAGCCGGTCTGGCGGTCGGTAGCGGCGGAGGAGCCCGTCGTGCCCTCCAGGACCACGAGGTTGGTCGGCGTCGAACCGAAGTTCTCGGCGACCCACGCTCCGGCGGTCTGGCCCTCCTTCTCGAAGTCGAGCCCGATCCAGCTCGCGTAGAGGTCATCGGATGCCGAGACCGTGCGGTCTTCGAGGATGACCGGGATGCCGGCATCCTTGGCCTCCTGTAGCACGTCGTCCCAGCCGTCGCTCACGATCGGTGCGAGCACGATCGCGTCGACGCCCTGGTTGATGAAGCTGCGGACGGCGGCGATCTGCGCCTCCGGCTTGTTGTCTGCCGCGTTGAAGATGAGGTCGAAGCCGTTCTCAGCGGAGAAGGCCTCCTTCATCGACTCGGTGTTGGCGCTGCGCCATCCGCTCTCGGAGCCGGTCTGCGCGAACCCGACCGTGATGACATCGTCGCCCCCGCCGGTGCCCCCGGTGTTCCCCCCGCCACCCGCACAGGCCGTCGCGGTCAGCGCCACGGCGCTCACGAGTGCAAAGCTCGCCACCAGTTTGTTCATTCTCATTCGAAAACCTCCTCGTCTTCGATCCGGCAGCGATGCCGGGCCATGTGATTGCCGCCCCATCGCGGGGATGCCCTCGAATGTTAGCGCTCACACTGGGTGCTACGTCAAGCAAAATCTCGTCAGATTCATCACTCACGCTCAGAGTGTTACCGCTCACAAGGGTGGAGCTCCTGCTCCTCGGGTCATGCGCCGCGCCACGCGCCGCTGCGGACGACGACGGCCGCTCCGCCGCACCGCATCCGGGGCTCTCCTTTCGTCCGCGCGCTACTTTCCTGCTCGCGCGCCACAGATCGGAAGCGCGTCAGCAGGAAAATGGCGCGCGCCGAAGAGAGGAGGAGGGACCCGCGGTCAGGGCTCGCCGGGGGCGAGGAGTCCGCTCTCGTAGGCGGCGATGACGAGCTGGGCGCGATCGTGCGCGTACAGCTTCGCCATGATGCGGCTCACGTGCGTCTTGGCCGTGTGGGGCGAGATCACGAGTTCCGCGGCGATGTCCTGGTTCGAGCGTCCGCGGGCGACGAGCAGGAGCACCTCGCGCTCGCGCGCGGTGAGGCTCTCGATCTCGGGCGGAAGCGCCCGGCCGGCGCGCTCGGCCGCGGCGGGCAGGACGTAACGCGTGATCAGGCTCCGCGTCGCGGTCGGCGACAGCAGGGCATCGCCGGCGTGCACGGCACGCACGGCGCGAACGATCTCTTCGGGTTCGGCGCCCTTCCCGATGAATCCGCTCGCGCCGGCGCGAAGGGCGGCGACGAGGTACTCGTCCTCCTCGAACGTGGTGAGGATGAGGACGCGGGTCTCGGCGAGGTCCGGGTTGGCGCAGATGGCGGATGTGGCCCCGATGCCGTCGAGTCCCGGCATCCGGATGTCCATGAGGACGACGTCGGGGCGCAGGCGCTGCGCGATCGTCACGGCCGCGTTGCCGTCGACCGCCTCGCCGAGCACCTCGAGATCGGGCTCGGACGAGAGGATGTCGGTCACCGCCTGCCGGATGAGCGACTGGTCGTCGACGACGAGCACGGTGGTCACGGTGTCTCCTCGGGGGTCTCCGGCTCGGGGGCGATCGGCAGCGTCGCGTGCACGCGCCAGCCGCCGGGCCCGGGGCCGATCTGCACGTCGCCGCGCACGGATGCGACGCGTTCACGGATGCCGAGGAGCCCGTGCCCGCGCGATCCCGGCCGGTCGCGATCGTCGGGCAGGGTGGCGCGGCTCGGGCCGGTCGGGTTCGTCACGACGATCGACACGGCATCCGCGCGCACGTCGACCAGCACGTGCGCGCGCCCCTCGACCCCGTGCTTGTGGGCGTTCGTCAGGCTCTCCTGGATCACCCGGTACGCGACCCGTCCGACGGCTCCGCCCACGCGCGTGATGTCGCCCTCGATCCGGGTGTGCACGACCAGGCCGACGCGGGCGAACTCGTTCGCGAGGTCGGCGAGCTGGTCGAGGTCGGGCTGCGGCACGCGCACGCCGTCCTGCCGTTCGTCGCCGCGGAGTACCTCGAGCAGGTTGCCGATCTCGCTGAGCACGGTGCGGGACGCGTGCCGGATGGTGCCGAGCGCCTCGCGAGCCCGCTCCGGCCGGCTCTCGAGGGTCGCCGAGGCGACGCCGGCGTTCAGGCTGATGACCGAGATCTGGTGGGCGACCGCATCGTGCAGGTCGCGGGCGATGCGCAGGCGCTCCTCCGCGACGCGGCGGCTGGCTTCCGCATCCCGGGTCTGTTCCGCGCGCTCCGCGCGGTCGGTCATGGCCCGGATGTAGGCGCGCCGCGATCGGGTCGCGTCTCCCGCCGCGGCGGCGAAGGCCATCGTGATCGCGAACTGGATGAGCCGCGCGTCGAACACGCTCCCGATCGCCGCCGGCAGGCTGAGCAGCAGCATCGCGAGGATCGCGCACACCAGCACGACACCGGTGCGCTGGCGGGACGGCGACCGGTTGGCCACGCCGAACATCGCGATGGCACCCGCGATCGCGATCCCGGGTGACAGGGTGCCGGCGAAAGACGATGCGCCGAACAACGCGATCACGACCCCGAGCGCGGGCACGGGGCGGCGGCGCCGGAACGGGAGCACGAGGGCCGGGGCGATGGCGAGAGCGATCGTCAACGGCGTCGTCGCGCGGAACCCCGCCTCCGGGAACGGAGCGAAGGCCGCGCCGATCACGATCACCGCGGCGAACACGTCGCCGACCCAGGCCGGGGGATGGGGGAACGGCGAGTGGCCGGGGCTCCGCCACTGGTCCGCCGCATCCGTCATGTGCACAGTCTGCCGGGGGTGGGCCGGCGGCGCCTCACCCGGGCGTGGCATCTGCGCGTACCGCGGGAGGAGTACGCGAGGTGTCCGCCGGGGGGTGACGCGCGAATGCCTCGGCCGGCGGAGTCTGGAGATGTCCCGGAGAACCGGGGGCACCGGAGGAGGAAACCCATGACGCCGATCATCTCGGTCAAGGACGTACGCAGGTCGTACGGACGCGGCCAGAACCGCTTCGAGGCGCTCAAGGGGGTGAGTTTCGACATCTTCGAGGGCGAGAGCGTGGCGATCGTCGGAAAGAGCGGATCGGGGAAGTCCACGCTCATGCACGTGCTCGCCCTGCTCGATGCGCCCACATCCGGCTCGGTCGAGCTCGAGGGCGTCGACACCCGCACCCTGAAGGGGCGCCGCCTGAACCGCACCCGCAACAAGACATTCGGATTCGTCTTCCAGCAGTTCTTCCTCACCGCGAACTCCTCAGTGCTCGAGAATGTCGTGCTGCCCATGAAGATCGCCGGCATCCGCCGCGGAGAACGCCGACGCCGGGCGATGGACGCTCTCGAACAGTTGGAACTCGCCGACAAGGCGAAGAACAAAGCCCTGAACCTCTCGGGCGGACAGAAGCAGCGCACGGTCATCGCCCGCGCCCTCGTCAACAACCCGCGCATCATCTTCGCCGACGAACCCACCGGCAACCTCGACTCGAACACGGGCGCCGTGGTCGAGGACATCCTCTTCTCGCTGAACCGCGAGAGCGGCATCACCCTCATCGTCGTGACCCACGACGAAGAGCTCGCGGCTCGCTGCGACCGCCGCATCCTGATCCGAGACGGCCTCCTGGTCGACGAGACGACGGCGGTGGCCGCATGAGAACCATCGACCTGATCGGTACCGCCGTCGCCAACACCTTCCGTTCGAAGACGCGGACGATCCTCACGATCCTCGCCATCTTCGTGGGCGCGTTCACCCTGACCCTCACGAACGGGCTCGGAACGGGCATCAACAACTACATCGACGACACCGTCTCGGGGGTCGGAGCCTCCGACACGATGACGGTGGCCAAGACCGCGGATGCGGCATCCGGAATCGGGTCCGCGAGCGCGGGGCCGACCGAGTACGACCCCGAGTCCATCTCGAGCGGGCAGAACGGCCCCCCGGGAGCCACGGTCGTCGCGCTCCAGCCCGCCGACCTCGACGCCCTCGCCCAGATCGACGGCGTGCTCGACGTACAGGCGGTGAAGTCGGTCTCGGCCGACTACATCCAGGCCGGCGACGGCACCAAGTACGTGATCGGTGTCGGCGGTCTCGTCGGCGGGCAGACCGTGACGCTGCTCGCCGGCAGCGAGCCGTCCGGCGACACGAGCGATCTGCAGCTCGCGCTGCCGACGTCGTACGTCGAACCCCTCGGGTTCGCGAGCGATGCGGATGCGGTCGGCCAGACGGTGTCGATCGCCGTGACCGACGCCCAGCGCACGCAGCACGTCATCGAGGCCACGATCACGGGGGTGGCGGAGGAGAGCATCGCTTCGCCGACCGGAGCGTCGCTGACCGCGAACACCGCCCTGACGGACGAGCTCTACGAGACCCAGAACATCGGGGTGCCGGCTGACCAGGTCGAACGGTACGCGCAGGCCACCGTCTGGTTCGCCCCCGATGCCACCGAGGCGCAGATCAGCGACCTGAAGACGGCGCTCTCGGATGCGGGGTACACGGGCACGACCGTCGCCGATCAGCTCGGCACGATCAAGACCGTGATCGACGGGATCGTTCTCGTGCTGAACGCCTTCGCCGTCATCGCCCTGCTCGCCGCGAGCTTCGGCATCGTGAACACGCTGCTGATGTCGGTGCAGGAACGCACCCGCGAGATCGGCCTCATGAAGGCGATGGGGATGGGCAGCGGCAAGGTGTTCGGGCTGTTCAGCCTGGAGGCCGCCTTCATCGGCTTCCTCGGGAGCGCGATCGGGGCAGTCGGCGCCATCATCGTCGGAAGCGGGGTGAGCGCAGCCCTCTCGGGATCCCTCCTCGCGGACCTGCCCGGCCTCGAACTCATCGCGTTCGACCCGGTGTCGATCCTCGCGGTGATCCTCGTCGTGATGGTGATCGCGTTCCTCGCCGGCACCCTCCCCGCGGCACGTGCCGCCCAGGCGGACCCGGTGGAGTCGCTGCGCTACGAGTGAGGCATTGATCTGCGCGGGGCCGTCCGTTCGGGCGGCCCCGCGCAGAATTGACGCTGGTCGGGTTCGGGGTGAAGATGGCCCGGGAAGAGGGGAAGTCGGAGATGGACAGACGCACCCGTCCGAACGAGCGAGCGGTGCCGGATGCAGCCCCCGACTTCACCGGCTTCTGGCATCGCGCCAGCGCGCGGGTCGGGCTGATGTTCACGATCTTCGCCGCGGTGACGATCGCGACGGGTCTGCTGGGCTCGTGGGCCTTCGCCCCCGCGATCGGCTGGATCGCCGGTGCCGGCACCCTGACGACCTGGATCTGGGTGACCGTCGTGCGCCTCGGCCCCGACGACACGGCCTCGCACGCGACCCGCGAGGACCCGAGCCAGCCGATGGCGCAGGGGCTGTTGATCGCGGCGAGCCTGGCGAGCGTCGGCGCGATCGCGCTCCTGCTGATCGAATCGGGACGCGTGCAGGGCGGCGGTGCGCGCCTCGCGCTCGCGGGGGCGGCGCTGGCGACCGTGGCCGCATCCTGGATCCTCGTGCACGTGCTGTTCACGCTGCGCTACGCCGGCATCTACTACCGCTCGGGTGGCACGGGGATCGACTTCAACCAGGCGGGTCGCCCGGAGTACCACGACTTCGCCTATCTCGCCTTCACCCTCGGTATGACGTACCAGGTGTCCGACACCGACATCACGAGCACGCCGATGCGTCGCGAGGTGTTGCGCCACGCGTTGCTGTCGTTCCTCTTCGGGGTGATCGTGCTGGCTGCGGCCATCAACCTCGTCGTCGCGCTCGCCGCTCGTTGAGCCCGTCGGAGCGGGGCCCGGCGCGAGGTAATCTCGTCGATGGGCCGCACGGAACGCGTGACCCACGCAGCCGAACAGGAGACGAATGAGCAGGGTGAGCCCGCCGTATTCCATCGACGTGGTCATCCCCTGGCGGCCCGCCCCGTCGCGGCTCGAACCGTTCCAGCGCGTGTGGGACTGGTACGCCGCGAACCTGCCCGACGCGCGCCTGCGCACGATCGACACGGCAGACGACGTGTTCGTGCTCGCCGCCTGCCGCAACGAGGCCGTTCGCACGGCCGCGGACGACGCTGTCGTGGTGCTCTCGGATGCCGACACCCTGCCCGAGATCGAGCCGCTCCGCCGCGCGATCGAGTCGGCGCGGACGAGCGGACTCGTGCACCTGCCCTACACGGAGTACCGCTGGCTGGGCGGCGTGGGCACCGCTCAGTACGCGAGCGGCACTCCGCTCGAGGCGTGCGAGTACGAGCAGCTCGTGCGGGGCGCCTGCTCGGGGGTCTACGTGACGACGCCGTCGGCCTGGTGGGCGCACGGCGGGCAGGACGAGGGGTTCCGCGGATGGGGCTTCGAAGACGCCGCCTGGTACCTGGCGCACGAGACGCTCCTGGGCGAGCCGCCGCGGCGCCACGAAGGCCGCGTATACGCCATGCATCACGCCCCGGAGACGCGGGCGGGCGCCGGTTACGACGCGAACGCCGCGCGGATGGAGCGCTACCGCGCCGTGCAGGGCGACCCGGTCGCGATGCGGGAACTGCTGGCGGTCAGCGCGCGCTGAGCGCCGCGTAGGCGCGCGCCGGACCCGGCTCGTGACGCTCGGCCGCCCGGATCTCCGCGAGGATCTCGCGCGTCGCCGCCGGAGCGTCTAGCTGGGTGGCGAGGGCGGTGACGAGGTCGTCTACGGTTGCGGTGTTCGGGGCCAGGGCGACGCCGACCCCAGTGCGCTCGAGCGCGGCGGCGCCGGCGAACTGGTCGGTCGAGAACGGCAGCACCACGAGCGGTACCCCCTGCGCGGTGGCCTCGGTCACGGAGTTGTTGCCGCCGTGGGTGACGGCGACGGCTGCCGACTGCAGCAGTCGCACCTGGGGGAGGAAGTCGCGCACGAGCCACGTGTCCGGGATATCTCCAAGAGCGGCGGGGTCGGTGGCGCCGGTCGCGATCGCCGCGCGGACGCCGAGTCGACGGAGCGCGTCGGCGACGCGGGCGAGCACGTCGCCTCGCACGGAGAGGAAGCTGCCGAAGCTCACGTAGACGAAGGGTGCGTCGTCGTCGAGCCATGCCGCGACGTCGGTCGGAACGGCCTCGCCGCGCAGGGTCGACCCGAGGAACACGCGGGGCGGCAGCATCCGTCCGTCTCCGGCGGCGAGCGACTCGGGGTAGTTGTAGAGCACCGTCTCCCCGTGCACCGCGAACGCGTCGGCAACGGGCGTCGCCGTCGGGTCGAGCTGCGCCGCCGCGCTGTTCCACTGCGCGGTGAATCCCGTCGACACCCGCTCGCACAGTTCCCGGAGGGCGGCCATGCGTTCGGGCTCGGGGGTGAACGCGGCGGGCCAGAACGGCGGGCAGCCGTAGCGCTCGTCGCCGACGGGCAGCGCGGTCGGGTGCCCCAGCACGACGTCGCCGTACGGGATCCCGGCGGTGTGCAGCGCCATCCGCGCGCTGAAGGCCAGATGGTCGACGAGGATCGCGTCGGGGGCGACCTCCTCGATGATGCGCAGGGTCTGGCGGGCGCGGTCGACGGGCTCCCACATGAGGTCGGTGAGGCGCTCGGTGGCCTGGTACGTCAGCGTCTCGACCATGCCCTCACGGGTGGCGGCGAAGAAGCCGGCGAGGGATGCGGCCTCCTCGGCCTGCTGCTGTTCTGTGCGCATGACGCCGGCGTTTGACCCGCGGCCGAGCGACAGGTCGATGCGGCGGAACCCCGCCTCCGCGACGATCGGCGCCGTCGCCGGCCCCGTCGCGACGACGACCTCGTGCCCCGCATCGCGCCAGGCTCCCGCGAGGGTGACGAGCGGAAGCAGGTGCGAGGCGTAGTCCGGGCTGATGACGAGCAGCGTCACGAGGGCAGCACCGCCAGCTGCTGCAGGTGCGCATCGCGCGCCGCGACGCCGGCGTAGACGGGGGCGAGCGTTGCCGCCATGCCCTGGATCGTGAAACGGTCCGAGACCATCGCGTGCGCGCGCTCGGCGACCTCGGGGCCGCCGGTCGCGGCGCGTTCGAGTGCCGCATCGATCGCGCCGACCATACGGGCGCGGTCCCAGGTCGCGACGAGGAAGCCGGTGTCGCCGTGCTCGACGTAGGTGGCCGGGCCGCCGGCATCCGGGGCGACGACCACGAGACCGGTCGCCATGGCCTCGAGGAGGGCGATGCCGAACTCCTCCTTGAGGCTCGAGCACACGTACACGCCACCGGGCGCCGCGAGCCCCGGTACCCCGAACCGCGCCGCGGCGAGCCAGGTCGCGGCGGTCGCGTTCGCCTGGTGCCCGGGCAGCAGAAGCCCGCGCGCGAGGCGGTCGGTGGGAGGAACTTCGGCGTCGATGAGGCCGATCTGCTCCTGCTCGTCGGCGGACGGATGCTGCAGGTCGCCGCCGATGATCAGCAGGTTCGCGCGATCGGCGAGCGGGGAACCCGCCCACGCGGAGACGAGCGAGGCCATGCCCTTGACCCGGTGGAGGCGTCCGACCGAGACGAGGAGCGGCAGGCCGCGACGCTGCTCGGGGAGCGACGCGAGCAGGCTCACGAGGCCGTCGAGTTCCGCCGGAGCGTCGGCGCCGCGGTGCAGGTGCGCCGCCATCGCGTCGACGGCCGTGTCGACGACGCCGATGTCGACACCCTCCGCGACGACGGTGTGGCGCTCGGCGTGCGTCTCGATGTCGACGCCGACGAGGCGCTTCATGTCGTCGACGAGGGTCGGGCGGGGGAAGAGGACGGTGTGCTCCGAGCTCGCGGCGAGGGACTGCACGAGGCGCGCGCGGAACCAGTAGTGCTCGCGCAGGTCGGCGTCGCCGAAGTTCTGCCGGCTGAGCTGCCCCGCGTTCTCGAGCGAGGTGATGACGGAGTGCGGGTCGGGGGCCAGCGTGAACACGGTCGGGATGCCGAGTTCGCGGGCGACGTCGGCCGCGGCGAGGCTGCCGACATCCGCCATCCGGAGGTGCAGCACGTCGATGCGTCCGGCGGCGCGCAGGGCCCGGCGGATGCCCCGTCGCGCGGTGACGCGCAGCGGCCACGCCGCCGACGACGGCACGGGCTCGGCGGCGAGCGGAACGCGGCCGAACACGTGGCCGGCGGCCCGGGTGCTCACATCGAGCAGGTCGGCGGCCGCATCCTCGACGCTTCCCCGCGCGAGGGTGACGGTGCGGGTGACCGCGTGCGAGGACTCGGTGACGAGCGCGTCGCCCAAGCGCACGAGGAGGGTGGCGATGCCGCCGTTGTCGCCGGCGCCCGCGGCGCTCAACTGCGGGTCGAGGTCGGCGTGCAGGAACAGCTGTGCGATCGTGAGCGGCGCGCCCGACGCGTCCCGGTCGGGGACGCGCGTCGCGTCGAGGTCGATGAGCGAGAGCCGGGCGAGGGCGCCGATCCGGTCGCCCTCCGCCACGATGCTCTCGAGCGCCGTCTCGACGCCGTCCGCGGGGCCGCGCTGGCCGAGCGCGGCGATCGCCGCCTCTCGCACGATCGCGGGCTCGGCGGTGTCGGTGGCGACGGCGAGGAGGGGGCGGGTGGCGATCGACTGGCGCACCAGACCGAGCGTCTCGACGAGGCGGGAGCGCGGTCCGGGTTCGGATGCTGACAGGAGCGCGGCTTCGAGCGCGACGGCGAGCAGCTCACCCGCCGAGACCGACCAGGTCTCGAGCGTGCGCTGCGCCAGCATCCCGGAGAATCCGCCCGCGATAACCATCGCGATGAGCCGGCCCATCGCGTCGGTGCGTGGCAGGGTCTGCACGAGCGCCCACGCGGCGTGCTCGCGCACGAACGCGCGACGGTCCGACAGCAGGGAGACGAGCACGCGGGAGGCCTGCTCGTCGGGCATCTCCGCGAGGGCGTGCACGGCGGCGATCGTGACGACGTCGTCGCCGCTCGACAGAGCCGCGATCAGATGGCGCAGCGAGCGCAGGCCCGGCTCGCGCCCGGCCTCGAATGCCAGCTCGTCCGCACGCCGCAATGCGTCGACGATGGTCGGCGCCTGCGCGACCGCATCCGATGATGTTTGGATCCCCACGGTGACTCCCTCTTCCGGCGATGATCGTACGCCAGCGAACTATCCGTACGGCTAGCGTTGATGCGGCGTATCGCTCCCCACTACCCTCTGGAGGCTTCCCCGTGACCGTGCTTGCCATCGGAGATATCGGCGTGCTGAACGGCATGTTCCACGTCGGCGACGAAGCCATGTTCGACGCGGCCGAGCGCGAGCTTCGTCGGCGCGGTCTCGCGGTCGTCGGAGTGTCGTCCGCGACGGCCGAATCGACCGCGCGGTACGGCATCCCGACGGTCGCACGCCTCGGCTTCGTGGGCCTCGACCGGCCCGCCGCGCGGGAGCGCGCGCGGCTGCTCGTGGATGCGGCATCCGGCACCCGCGCGCTGCCCGCGGGCGACGACGCGCACGCGGTGCTCGCGGCGCTCGACGATGCCACCGGCGTGCTGCACACCGGCGGCGGCAACCTCGCGACGCGCTGGCCCGTGCATATCTACGAGCGCACGACGCTCACCGCGATGGCCGCCGCGCGCGGCATCCCGGTCGTCTTCAGTGGGCAGACGTTCGGCCCCGATCTCGACGAGGAGGACGAGGGCCTGCTGCGGGAGGCGCTCGCGACGGCCGCGCTGGTCGGTGTGCGCGAACCGACCACGGAGGCGCTCGTGCGCTCCTGGGGCACGGACGTGCGCGCCGAGGTCGACGACGCGTCGTTCCTCGACGACCTCCTCGGCACGGATGCGGCGGCCCCCGCCGACGCGCCCGGCGTGCTCGTGAGCCTGTCGGGCTGGTACGCGGGTCGCGACCGTGACGAGGTCGAGCGCGGCATCGCCCAAATCGTCGACGACGCGGCGGCGATCGTCGGCGGACCGGTCGTCTTCCACGCGCACTTCGGGCCCGACGACCCCGCGGCGCCGCCCGCCGGAGACGGGCTCGTGCACGAGCGGGTGCGCGCCGCGATGGCAACGCCGAGTGTCGTGGTGCCCACGGGCGACACGGCCTCGTCGGTGGCGCTCGCCCGTTCGGCGCGCCTGCTGATCTCGTCGCGGTACCACCCGGTGGTGTTCGCGGCGCCGGCCGGTGTGCCGGTGCTTGCCCTCGCTGCCGACGCGTACACGAGCGTCAAGCTCGGCGGGGCGCTCGGGCACTGGGGGCAGGGCGCCCCGGCGGATCTCGGCGACCCCGCGTCGGCCCGTGTTCGCCTGCGCGAGATCGTGGCGGAACCGGATGCGGTCCGCGCCGAGGCGGCGGCGCGGCATTCGGCGCACCGGGCCCGCACGAACCTGTGGTGGGACGACGTCGCCGACGTCCTCGGCGGCTGAGTTCGTGGGCTGAGCTCACGGGCCCCGCCGGACGCAGAATCGCCCGACGACCGCACGCTCGATCGTGCGCCCGTCGGGCGATTCCTTGTGACCGAGGCCTCCTCGGGACGCACCTTCCCCCGTGCGCAATCGGATGATCCTCGACGCGGAGCGCGCCCGATGACCGCAGGGCCCCCACCGTGCGCTCTTCGGGCGGTCCGCCGTGTGGCGGTCCGGACTTACTTGAAGGCGTCCTTGACGTCTTCGCCGGCCTTCTTGACGTCGGCCTTGGCCTGGTCGGTCTGGCCTTCCGCCTCGAGCTTCTCGTTGCCGGTGACCTTGCCGATGGTCTCCTTCGCCTTGCCGACGGCTTCTTCGGCGGCGTTCTTGATCTTGTCGTCCAGGCCCATGATGGGCTCCTCTCTCATTGGGGATGGATCACGCCGGTGGCGTGATCACGTCAGGTGGCGGCTGTCTGCCGCGAGTTTGGCGCGGATACCGGAGTGCAGCGACACGTAGGTGCGCGTCGTCTGCCCGATCAGCGCGTGCAGGTTGGCGGTGAGGATGCTGACCTCGTCGACGAGCTCGCGGGGCGACGCGGTCTGGCGAGGGGTGATCGAGATGCGCAGCACCGGGTCATCTCCGAACACGTCGGCCGTCACGCGGGCCGAAAGCACGTCGGCACGGTTGTCGAGTGCGGCGGTGACCGCATCCGACGCGAATGCTTCGCGCACGACGATCCGGCCGAGGCCGGTGTCGTCTGCGGGGATCCGCAGCACGGTGCGGCCGCGGCCGCGGATGAGGCGCGCGATCGCCCAGATCAGCAGGGCGATCAGCACGGCGGCGACCGCGATGGCACCGATCGCGACCCAGGATGCGGGTCCGTCGCCGATGCGCGATGCGTCCGCGAGCGACACGAGGCCGTCGCGTCCGGCGCCGAGCGTGTTCGTCCAGATCGTTGCGGCCGCGGGCCACACGAGGGCGGTGATCGTTGCGGCTCCGGCCGCGAAGAAGACGAGACCGATGACCAGAGTCAGGATGCGGTTCAGCGCACGGTTCGTGTGATTCATCGTTCGTCTCCTTGGATGCGGCCGCGCCGCACGACGAGCTTCGGTGCCGGGTGTAGTGAGTAGGCGGCGAGTTCGCGCTCACCGATCTCGCGGACGGCGTCTAGCGGGAGCGGCACCCCGGCGTCGGGGCGCACGGTCACGTCGACACTGCGGTGGCCGACGCCGACGGTCAGCCGGTCGCGGTCGATGCCCGCTTCGCTGCTGATGCGGTGTGCGAGTCCCGAGGCGAGCACGCCGTTGTCGACGAGGACGCCCGCCTCTCCCTCGGCTGTCATGGCGTGCTTCGCCAGACGTCCGGGAGCCAGCGCGAGGAAGACGAGTACCGCGCCGATGATCGCGACGACGGCGGCGACCGCGATCACGATGGTGTTCGCCCCCTGCTCCGGCAGGGTCGCGGCCTGCTGGAGGAGAGCACCCGGTCCGATCAGGAGCGGGGCGGCGCCGACGAGGAAGAGCACGGCCTCGACGGCGAGGTATCCGGCCACGATCACGACGATCAGGGCCGAGACGACCATGGCCGTCGTGCGCGGAGAGTGCGACTCGCGCCGCAGAACCCGACGCAGCGTCCGGTCCGTCGTCAGAGTGTCGTTCGCGCTCATCGGACTCTCTTCTCCTTCTGGACGGTGGCGCCGGTGACGACCACGTCGACACGCGACACGGTGCGTCCGGCGATTTCTGCGACGCGCTCATGGATGGAGCGCTGGATGACCCGGACGCGTTCGAGCAGGTCGGAACCTGCGGCGATAGCGGCCGAGTCGGTGAGACTCGGCACGGGCAGGGGCGCTTCGATGCGAAGCGCCAGCCCGCCGCCGGTCGTGCCCACGGTGACTTTGACCTCTCGCCGAGCGACGCCGATCGCCACCGCCGCCGTGTGCGCGCACACCGCGTGGATCGCCCGATCGGCGACGACCGTGCGCCCGGGCAGAACGGTGGAGTCCGGGGTGACGCCGGGGTCGGTGTGACCCCGGACTCCGACGGTCGCAGGCGCACTCATGATGTGCGGCGTCCCGAGAAGACACTCGCCAGGGCACGGAGGTCCAGCTGGCCCGAGACGACGCGTCCGATGAGGGCGCCCACGGCGATGAACACGGCGGTGAGGAAGAAGCCCCAGAAGCCGAAGAGCAGTGCCGCAGCAGCGAGGATGGCGCCGAAAGCGGCGCCTACGACCGTGGCGTTCATGCGACGCGCGCGTCCGACTCGTCGTCGGAGTCGTCGCCGGGCAGGTGCACGTCGTTGACGCTCACGTTGACCTCGACGACCTCGAGACCGACGAGGCGGGAGATGGCGTTCGCCACGGCGGAGCGCACGTTGTTCGCGACCTCCTGGATGGGGGTCGGGTACTCGACGACGATCGTGAGGTCCGCGGCGGCCTGCGTCTCGCCGACCTCGACCTTGACGCCCTGACCGAGGTCGGTGGCGTTGATCGCGTCGCGGATGGCGCCGAGCGCACGGGTTCCGCCGCCGCCGAGCGCGTACACGCCGGCGACCTCGCGAGCAGCGATGCCGGCGACCTTCGCGACGACGCCGTCGGCGATCGTGGTGCGGCCGGCTGCGGTCACCTCGGAGGTGCCGAACGACGCGGCCGGGTTGCGGTCGACGCGAGCGCCGGTCGTGGGGGTGGTGGTCTTGTCGTCAGTGGCCATGATCTTGTTCTCCCTTTATCTCGTGAAATGAGATCCGGCAAGCGTTCGGGTCCGAATCAGCACCGGGCGTTACTTTCGCCCTACAGATACGAGGCGGGGACGCGTCGGATCGTCACAAAAAAGTTCCGACGAATTTTCAGGGGTATCCATGGAGGATCCCGATCGGCCCGAGATGCCGCTCGCGGAGGTGCCCGACCAGATCCTGGTCGAGCGCGCGATCGACGGCGACACGGTCGCGTTCCGCGAGATCGTGCGGCGCCACAGCGGCCTGATGCGCGCCTACGTGACGCGCATGCTGTCGTCGGCGACGGACGCGGACGACGTCGTGCAGGACGCGTTCGTCGTGGCCTGGCGTCAACTGCCGTCGCTGCGGGACGGTGCGGCCGTGCGCGCCTGGCTCATGCGGATCGCGAGCCGCGAGGCGTACGCCGTGATCCGCCGCCGCGGGCGCGAGGAGCCGATCGAGGACCGGGACTTCTCCACACCCGTCGACACCCGTCCCGAGCACGTCGCCATCCGGAACGCTAGACTCGCCGCACTCTCCGACGCTCTGGACACACTTCCGGAGGCTCAGCGCCGCGCATGGCTGCTGCGTGAGTCGGTCGGTCTCGGGTATGCCGAGATCGCCGCGGAGATGGACCTTCCCGTGAGCACCGTGCGGGGAAACCTTGCTCGGGCACGCGCCAGCATCATGATCCGGATGGAGGAGTGGCGATGAACGCATCCTCCGACCGCGCCAACATCCTCGACTGCGGCAAGAGCATCGAAGAGCTGAGCCTCTACCTCGAGTCCGGACGCACGCCGCCCGACCCCGCGATCGACGAGTGCCCGGAGTGCTTGAACGCGCTGGATTCGCTCGAACGGGTGAGCGGGCTGTCCCGCGAATTGCTGGAGTCGGATGCGGCGCAACTGCCGGAGCCATCGAGTACCTGGGTCGCCGGGATCATGGACATCGTGTCTGCGGAGCTGCGCGCGGGACGCGAGTTGCCGATCCGTCATCCGGATCCGAAGGTGCGGATCACGGTGACCGAAGGTGCCGTCCGCGGACTGCTTCGTTCGGTGGCCGATGACGTCGCCGGGGTATACGTCGGGCGCACGGAGATCGTCGGCGATGCGGAGACGCTGGGGGCCCCGGTCGCGATCGCGCTGACCGCATCCGTCGCCTGGGGCGTCGACGTCGGGATGGTGCTGGATCGTCTGCGGCGCGAGACGTTCGATGCGCTGCAGCGCCACACGGATCTGAACGTGACGGGCGTCGACGTGACCGTCGAGGACGTGCACGGGTGGGAACTGCGGAAGGACGACCGATGACGCTCATGGACCCCCTCGACCCGGATGCCGGAGCGCTGGTCGGCATCGCGCCCGTCGTTCCCGTGCACGAGGCCCCGGAGAACGCCCTGGCCCTCACGGTCGACGGCGTCACCGAGGTCTTCCGCCCGCGGATCCTGTCGACGATCTCGGCGATGGCGACCGAGGCGAAGGTGCTGGTCGGCGCCGCACCCGCCGAGGAGCGGATCGACGTGCGGATCGGCGTGCACGCGGCCACGCGCGGGGCGGCCGCCGCGCGCGAGGTGGCCGACGTGCTGCTCGACGGGTTCCCGGCGGCGACCCGCATCGAGGTTCAGATCGCCCGCATCCGCTGAGAGGGCTCTGCAGCTCGCGAGGCGGTGCGCCTACCCAGCCAGCGTGCCGATTAGCCGTTCGGCGGCGTCGCGCGCCGCGTCGGTTCCGGCCGTCGACGTCTCGATGTCGCTGAGGAAGACGTTGTGCAGGGCGATCGCGACGACGCCGTAGGCGGTGCTCGTGCACGCTGACCTACTCGCTGCGGGGTACTCCGCGGCCAGCAGATCGGCGATGAGGGTCTCCGTTCCCGCGTACGCGGCGGTCAGCAGCTCCGCGATCGCGGGGTTCGTGCGTGCCGCCTCGACGAACCCGAACACGACGGCGTTGTCGCTGCCCGGCTCGGTGAACTCGGGGCCGAACAAGTAGGCCATCGCGGCACCGATCGTGTCGGTCCCCGACGGCAGGATCGAGGTGCCGTCGGTGCCCTCGAAGTAGAACCGCCGTGCGCTCTCGCGCAGCAGGTCGTCACGATTCCCGACGAAGTGGCGCACGTGGCCGCGCGACATGCCCGCCTGTTCGGCGATGCGATCGAGGCTCGCGCCGGTGATCCCGTGCGCGCCGATCGTGGCGATCGTGGCGTCGATGATCTGACGTGTGCGTTCGTCGGCGACCGAGGGGCGAGGCATGTGAGTTCCTTCCTGCATCGCACGATACGACATCCATTCCAGTTTATTGTCTAGTCGGACTTGACTATTTACCTCCGGCACTTTTATCGTGATCGCACCCGGTCACCTCGGCCGGCCCCCGACGAAGGAGTGCCGTGCCTGAGATCGTCCACGTCGGACCCGCCCCGGTCAGCCCGCTCGCTCGTGAAGAACGGGTGCGGATGCGCGACGGGGTGCGGCTGGGAACCGACGTCTACCTCCCGGCCGGCGACGACAGCCCGGGTGATGCGATCCTCATCCGCCTGCCTTACGACAAGAGCGGCCCGTACACGTTCATCCCGCTGATCGCGGAGTACCTGATGGCCCGCGGGTATCGCGTGGTCGCCCAGGACGTGCGCGGCAAGTTCCGGTCCGAGGGCGACGCGCTCCTGTTCGTCAACGAGTCGGATGACGGCTACGACACCATCGAGTGGATCGTGAACCAGCCCTGGTCGAACGGCCGGGTCGCGATGTGGGGCGACTCGTACTACGGCTACACGCAGTGGGCGGCCGTCGCGTCGCAGCATCCGGCGCTGAAGGCGATCGCTCCCCGGGTCACCGGCACGCAGTTGGGCGAGCCCGTGCGCCGTGTCGCCGGTCGCCGCACGAGCGGCGTCGAGTGGGGCATCACCTACCTGTATCCGCTCACCTACTTCCACTCCCGTGACGCGTACTTCTGGGAGTTGGACCCCGACCGTCGCCCGTTCAGCGCCCAGGCGGAGGACGTCCTTCGCGAGATCGGAAGCAGGTCGCTCTCGTACGACCAGTGGTATCCGCGGCCGGTGCACCTCCCGCGATTTCCGTCCGCCTCCGTCTTCGACGCCCGGCCCGTGCCCGCCCTCCACACGATCGGCTGGTGGGACAACTGCGCGCCGCTGTCGTGGGCGGACGTGGCCGCGATCGAAGAGCGGCCGGAGTGGGCGCTGAACCACTTCCTGCGCGTCGAGTCGATGGATCACGAGTCGTACTACGTCGATGATCCGCTCGAGGAGCGCGTCGAAGAACGAACCGAGGAGCAGATCCGGGCGCAGCTGCCGCGCATGCTCGATCCGGCTCTGGAGTTCTTCGAGGTGTTCGTGCGTGCGAACGGCCGCGCCACCGACATCCCACGTGTGGCGTGGAACCTTGCCGGTACGACCGGCATGCGGCAGAGCGATGCCTGGCCGCCGCCCGGAGCGCAGACCCGCACGGTGTTCGCCCGCACCGACGGCACTCTGTCGCTCGATGCCGCCGCGTCGGGCGCCGCCCTCACCTGGACCCACGATCCGGGTGCGCTCGTGCCGTCCAGCGCCCCGAACGCCTTCGCGTACCTGCTCGAACTCCCCGACGAGGCCCCGATCGGATCCCGCGACGACGTGTTGGCGTTCACGAGCGACCCGTTCGTTCGTCCGGTCGACCTCACCGGCCCGGTCATCGCCGACGCGGAGATCTCATCGACCGGCCCCGTCATGGACTTCTTCGTGCGGCTGCTCGACGTCGCGCCCGACGGCACGGCGCGGCGGATCGCCCGCGGGCAGGTGCAGCTCGCGGATGCGGATTCCGGCGCCACGGTCCACGTGGATCTCGGTCAGGTCGGCTACCGGCTGGCCGCCGGGCACCGGCTTCGCATCCATCTGCACAGCAGCGACTTTCCCGAGTTCCTGCCGCAACCGGGAACCGGCGAAGAGCCGTGGGGCGCGGTGGCGACCGCCGTCAACCATCAGCGCGTCACGATCGGCGGCGACGCCGGTCTGCGCCTCACCCTCACCGTGTCCGATCCCCTCGAAGGAGAATCCGTATGAACGAACCCGCCCTTGAGTACGCCTTCGAGATCCGGGTCGACATCGGCCCGTTCGAGCGGATCGGTCGAAGCGCCGACGAGGAGCTCACGTTCACCCCGATCACGGGAGGCACCGTCGCCGGACCCCTGTTGACCGGCGTCGTGCTCCCCGGAGGCGGCGACTGGGCCGTGGAGCGCAGCGGCACCGCCCAGTTGGAGGCGCGTTATCTATTGCGCGCCGACGACGGCACGGTCATCGACATACTCAACCGCGGGTACTACCGCGCGTCCGAGGAGGTCACCGAACGCGTCGCCGCCGGGGAGAACGTGGCGGAGGAGGAGTACTACTTCCGTACCGCGCCGGTTTTCCAGACCGACGTTCCGGCGCATCGTTGGCTGGCCGAGCACCAGTTCGTGGGTCTCGCCCGCGACGAGGATGGCCAGGTCTGCGTGCGCGTCTACGTGGTGAGGTGACCGTGCCCGCGTTCGACGTGGTCTTCGTGGGAGGGTCGGCGTTCACCGCCGGGTGGGAGGACTCCCGCCCGTGGGGCGTGGGCGTGCGGGACGGCCGGATCGCGGCCGTGGGCTCCGAGGATCGGCTGCGGGCGGATGCGGACGGCGCGACGCGCGTCGTCGACCTGGCCGGGGGACTGCTCGTTCCTGCGTTCCACGACGCGCACGCGCATCCCGTCACCGGGGGTGTGGAGCTTCTGCAGTGCGACCTGAGTGGGGCGGCGACGGCCGAGGAGTGCCTGTCACTCATCGCGGCGTATGCGGCGGCGCATCCGGATGAGGAGTGGATCGTCGGTGGGGGATGGACGATGTCGCACTTCCCCGGCGGGCTCCCCGCCGCGGCGGCGATCGACCGCATCCTCCCCGATCGCCCCGTCGCCCTGCAGAACCGCGATCACCACGGGATGTGGGTCAACGGCGAGGCGCTCCGCCGGGCCGGGGTGACGCCGGCCACGCCGGATCCGGCGGACGGGCGCATCGAGCGCCACGTCGACGGGTCTCCGAGCGGCGTGCTGCACGAGGGGGCGATGCGACTGATCGAAGCGGTCATCCCGGAAACGC
This sequence comes from Microbacterium sp. cx-59, assembly GCF_020805625.1. Classification (NCBI taxonomy): domain Bacteria; kingdom Bacillati; phylum Actinomycetota; class Actinomycetes; order Micrococcales; family Microbacteriaceae; genus Microbacterium; species Microbacterium sp. cx-59. Next base: position 203,788 of record NZ_JAJHGO010000007.1, on the reverse strand, counting down.
GCCCGGAACTGGTCCTCGCCGGACTGCGGCGCGCGCAGGCGGAGTTCTTCGCTCAGGGAATCGTCGGGTGGGCGGACGCGTGGGTGGGGCGGATGCCGGGAGTCGGCGACATCCTCGACACCTACGTCGCGGCCCTCGAACAGGGGGTGCTGCGTGCGCGGGTGACGGCGGCGCTGTGGTGGGAGCGTTCGCGGGGGATTGAGCAGCTCGCCGACCTCGCCGCACAGCGGGAGCGGATCGCTGCGCTCGGCAGGTCGGAGGTGCTGCGTGCCGACGCGATCAAGATCATGGTGGACGGGGTCGCCGAGAACTTCACGGCCGCGATGTCGCGGCCATACCTCGACGGATGCGGTCACCCCACGACGAACGCGGGTATGACGTTCCTCGCGCCCGCCGCGCTCGCCGAGGCCGCGATCGCCGCGGATGCGGCCGGGTTCCACCTGCATTTCCACGCACTGGGGGACCGGGCGGTGACCCTGGCGCTGGATGCGCTCGAGGCGGCCCGCGCGCGGAACGGGCATGGCCCCCGTCGTCATCAGCTGGCACACCTCCAGGTCGTGCAGCCCGACGACGTGCCGAGGTTCGCCGCGCTCGGCGTTGCCGCCAACCTGCAGATGCTCTGGGGAGCGGTCGATGAGCAGCTCGCCGAGCTGACCTTCCCGTTTCTCGAGCCCGAACTGGTCGCCCGTCACTACCCGTTCCGCGACCTTCGCGATGCCGGTGCCGCGCTCGCCGCAGGCAGCGACTGGCCGGTCTCGACGGCGGACCCGCTCGAGGCGATCCGCGTCGGGGCGACGCGCGCCTCCGCCGGTGCCGTGGCCGACCCGCGCCTCGATCCCCGCCAGGCCATCGACCTCGCGTCCGCCTTCGCGGCGTACACCGCGGGGTCGGCCGCGATCAACGGGCACGGCGCCCAGTCGGGACGCCTCCGGGTGGGCATGCGGGCGGATCTTGCGGTTCTGGACGGCGACCCGTTCGTTCTCGGTGCCGAGAGCCTCGACGGCATCTGCGTCGCACAGACCTGGGCCGACGGTGCGATCGTCCACGGCGAGGTGGACTGAGATGCGGGCGAGTGGGTCAGGCGCGGGGGAAGGCGTCGACGGCGGCCAGGATGACGCGGCGCAGCCGCGGCTCGGTCCAGCGGTCGGGGTCCTCGGCGCTCGCGATGTAGGCGCCGCGGTACAGCAGATAGATCTGCTGAGCCACCAACGCCGGGTCTTCGCACTCGGCTTCTTGCGCCGTCGTCTCGAGGAGCTCGAGGAACTGGGTCGACTCGCGGCGGAGGGCCGCCGCCATCTCGGGTTCGAAGCCCGCGTGCGCGACGATCTCGAGGATCAGCGTGCGCAGCACCGAATCGTCGCCGGTGGAGCTCAACGACCGGTCCACGAGCTGTCGCAGGCGCTCTGTGGGCTCCGTGTGGGGCAGCTCCGCGGTGCGTTCGGCATCCCAGCGGTCGCGGCCCTGGTCGAGCGCGTTCAGTACCAGGGCGGCGCGCGACGGCAGGTAGTTGGTCACGAGCGTCGTCGACCCGCCGAGCTCGCGGGCGACCGAACGGATCGTCACGGCGTGCGCCCCCGAGCGGCGGGCGACAGCGATGGTCGCTGCCGCGATATCGGCCAGGCGTTGTGCAGTATCGACCTCTCTGGGCATGGCGGCCAGCCTACATACGACCGAAACACAAATGCAACATTGATGTACAACACTGTTGTACTACACTGACGACCGTGCAGTGACGCACGTCGCGTCGCGCACGTCCCGAGTTTTCCGGAATGAACCCGAAAGGACCGAGATGCGATACAGAGCCCTCACCGCAGCGATCACCGTCAGCGGCGTCTGCGCCCTCCTGCTCTCCGGATGCGCTCCGCGCGACAGTGATGTCGCCGCCAGCACGCCCGTCGACACGGCCGCGCTGACCGCGTCGCTCCCGCCCGCGCAGACGGCAGTGGACGCGGTCACCTGGGGGCTGGCCGAGGGAGAACCCTCCAGTCTCGACCCGATCGCGGGCGGCAACTTCGTCACCTCGAACCTCTGCGACAACCTGCTCCGCCTCGAGCCCGATTTCACCGTGTCGGCGGGCCTCGCCGTGAGCGCCGATTGGACCGACGACACCACGTTCGTGATCGAGCTGCGCGACGATGCGACGTTCTGGGACGGAACTCCGGTCACGCCGGAGGACGTCATCTACAGCTTCCAGCGCAACCAGACGCCGTCATCGCCCTGGTTTCCGGCGTTCGTGCTCGTCACCGGTATGGACAAGACCGGTGACCACGAGATCACCGTTCGCTTCTCAGCGCCCGACTCGACCTTCCGCAACTCGCTGTCCGGCATGGCGGGCGCGGTGCTGAGCAAGGCCTACGGCGACCAGGCGGGCGCGGAACTCGGCACGGCCACGGGCGGCATCCTCTGCTCGGGACCCTACGAGTTCGGCAGCTGGACCCCCGGCAAAGAGATCATCACCACGGCCAACCCGGACTACTGGGACGGCGCCCCGAAGGTGCAGACCCTGACCTATGTGTTCGTGCCGGATGGCACGACCCTCACGAACGCGCTGCTCTCGGGCGAGATCGACGGGGCATTCAACGTATCGCCGGCCAGTCGGTCCGCCTTCGAATCCTCGGATGCGGGACGCCTCGTGGTGGGGCCTTCCACTGCCTCCTACTCGCTCGGGCCGCTGAATCCCGACAGCGTGGTGGCGAACGTCGCCATCCGGCAGGCGCTGAGCCTCGCGATCGATCGCGCGCAGTACGTCTCGACCGTGCTGAACGGGCTCGGCGCCGAGCAGAACACGTTCACGCCGCCGTTCGCGTTCGGGGGGCTCGAGGCGCGCGACGCCTACCAGGCGGCTTACGACGACCTCGGTACGCCGGCCGTCGATCTCGACCGGGCCCGCGCGCTCGTCGAGGATTCCGGTGTCGACACGTCCACCCCCATCGTCGTGGCGGTGCCAGCCGGCAGCACGGAACTCAGCCAGACTGCCGCGATCGTGCAGAGCGCCGCCGAATCGATCGGGCTGACCGTGCAGATCGATGAACGCCAGCCCGCCGACTACACCGCGATCTTCTACGATCCGACCGCACGCGAGGGCGTGGATCTGATCGCGACGACCGGCTGGCTCGACACCCCCGGCGTCCTGCAGTACGCGCAGCAGTTCCTGCTGCCCGCCGAACTGGGCGGGTTCTACAACTGGAGCGGGTACTCGAACGACGAGGTGACGGCCGAGATCCAGACGGCGCGCACGACGCTCGATCCCGCGGCATCCGCCGACGCATTCATCGCCGCGCAGAGCATCTTCGGTCCTGAGCAGTTGCAGATCACGCTCGCCTCGGCATACCAGACGACGTTCCTCGCCAACGGGCTCACCGGCGTGGTCACCTCGATCGGCAACGTCAGCAGCCCCTGGGCACTGCACCTCGGCGGCGAGTGAGCTGGGCGACGCCATGACGATGACACCCTCGAACGGTGGATGCGGATGACCGGACGCATCGCCCTCACCCTGCTGGGCAAACTCGGCGGGCTCGCGCTCACCCTCTTCCTGTCGAGCGTCGTTATCTTCTCGGCGCTGCTGCTCACCCCCGGCGACCCGGTGAGCGCGCTCGCCGGAGGCTCGCGACCCACGCCGGAGATGATCGCGGCGATCCGCGAGCAGTACCGGCTCGACGACCCCGTGTGGCTGCAGTACCTGCACTGGCTCGGCAGCGTGCTGACGGGCGACCTCGGACAGTCGTTCGTCTACAAGACCGACGTCACCTCGCTCATCGCGCCCCGGATCGGGGTGACCGTCATGCTCGTCGCGTACACCGTCGTGCTGATCGCGGTCTTCGGGATCGGGTCCGGCATCCTCGCCGCAACCCGGGGGCCCCGCGCCGACCGCGCCGTCCTCATCGGTACGTCGCTCGGGATGGCGATGCCGACGTTCGTCGTCGCGATCCTGCTGATCTGGATCTTCGCCCGGATGCTGGGATGGTTCCCAGTGTACGGCGCCGGGAGCGGGTTCCTCGACGGCGTCTACCATCTGACGCTTCCCGCGATCTCGCTCGCCGTGCTGTACATCGCGTATCTCAGCCGCATCACCCGCGGCGCGCTCGTGGCGCAGGCGACGAGCGAGCACGTCGAAACGGCCCGCGTGCGGGGCATCCCCGCGTCGCGGATCTTCCGGGCGCACGTCTTCCGTAACGCCTCGCCTCAGATCCTCGCGGTGTCCGGCGCGACGATCGCGGGGTTGTTCGCCGCATCCGCGATCGCCGAGCAGGCGTTCGGGCTCGGCGGTGTCGGCTCCCTGCTCACCGAGGCCGCCGCGCGGAAGGACCTGCCGGTCGTGCAGATCGTGTCGCTCATGCTCGTCGCCGTGTTCGTGGTGTTGAACGCCGTCGCCGACATCGCGATCGCCGCGATCGATCCCGACAGCCTGCGATCGAGGAGGAACTCGTGAGTGTCGCCCAGCTCAGCGGAGGTCGGGTCTCGGCCGCCGCCATCCGAGCGGCCCGGCGTGAGCCCCTCGTGATCGCCGCGTACGTGGTGCTCGCCGTGGTCGTGCTCCTCGCGGTCGCCGGACCCTGGCTCGCCCCCTACGATCCCGACGAGCTCTACACCGGGCCGGTGATGGGGGCGGCGTCGCTCGCACATCCGCTCGGCACCGACGACCTCGGCCGAGACATCCTGTCGCGTCTGCTCGTCGCCGCCCGGGCCAGCCTCGTGGCGCCGATCTTCGTCGTGTTGATCTCGACCGTGCTCGGTGCCGCTATCGCCATCCTCTGCGCGTGGTTCGGCGGGATCATCGATGCGGTGTTCTCTCGCATCATCGAGGTGATCTTCGCCATTCCCGGTCTCGTGCTCGCCGTTCTCGCGGTCGCGATGTTCGGCAAGGGGCTGCTCGCTCCGGTTCTCGCTCTGTCGATCGCCTACATTCCGATCATCGCGCGACTCGTCCGGACCAATGCCCGCACGGAGCTCGCCAAGCCGTACATCGCGGCGCTGCGCGTGCAAGGGGTCGGGCCGTTCGCGACGTGCTTCCGGCACCTGGTGCCGGCGCTGCTGCCCGCCCTGCTCGCCCAGGCGACAGTCGGGTTCGGCTACGCGATGCTCGACCTCGCGGCCATCTCGTACCTGGGGCTCGGCGTGCAGCCGCCCGCGGCCGACTGGGGCGTCATGATCGCCGCGGGTCAGCCGTCGATCCTCGCGGGCGCGCCCGAGCAGTCCTTGTTCCCGGCCCTCATGATCGTGATCACCGTGGTCGCCGTGAACATCGCCGGAGCCCGCGTCACCGCGTGGGCCGAAGGGAGAGACCGATGACTCGCGTCCTCGAACTCGATGCGCTGCGCGTCGAGGGAATCGTCCGTGGCGAACGCCGTTCGCTCGTGCACGAGTGCACCCTGCACGTGGATGCGGGCGAGGCGCTCGGCCTCGTCGGCGAATCGGGCTCCGGGAAGACGCTCTCCACGCGGGCGATCGCCGGGCTCCTGCCGACGGGGTTCTCGACCGACGGAGTGATCCGCATCGACGACGAAGACATCCGCGGGTTGAGCGCCCGTCGGCTCCGGGACGTCCGTGCCCGCCGGATCGGCATGATCTTCCAGTCGCCGCGTGCGCACCTGAACTCGCTGCGAACGATCGGCGACTTCATGACCGAAGCTCTCACGACGGTCGGGGGTCAGCCGCGGAAAGACGCCGACCGGGTCGCTGTGTCGCTGCTCGACGAGGTCGGCATCCCCGACCCGACGCGCCGGATGCGGCAGCGCCCGGGGGATCTGTCGGGCGGCCTGCTTCAGCGGGTCATGATCGCCGCGACGCTCGCGATGGACCCGCGCATCCTGCTCGCCGACGAGATCACGACGGCGCTCGATGTGACGACGCAGGAGGAGGTGATGGCGGTCATCGGCGACCTCCGTCGTCATCGGAACCTCGCGATGCTCTTCATCACGCACGACCTCGCGCTGGCTCGTGCGGTCTGCGACCGCATCACCGTCATGAAGGACGGTCGCACCGTGGAGACGCATCCGGCGGCGACCATCCGCCAGGATGCGCGGGACCCGTACACGCGGCAGCTCCTGACGGCCGCGCTCGGCGAAGAGAGTCCCGATCGCGGTGCGCCGCCCGCCGGGTCGGAACCGCTCCTGGTCGTGCAGGGTCTTCGCAAGACGTTCTCGGTTCGACGGGCACGGGGCGTGGGTCGGGAGGCCTTCGTCGCGGTCGACGATGTGTCGTTCACGCTGGCCGCCGGTGCGTCGCTCGGGATCGTCGGCGAGAGCGGCTCGGGCAAGTCCACGACCGCCCGGATCATCTGCGGTCTCGAGACGGCGGATGCCGGAGTCGTCACCGTGCAGGGCGATTCGTGGCGGCGCCCCGCACGCACGACGGCGGAGCGCCGCCGGCGCGCACGGGTGGCGCAGATGGTCTTCCAAGACCCCTATCAATCGCTCGACCGTCGCCAGACGGTGCGCGCCTGCCTCACCGAGGCCGTCGCGGTGCACCGCCCGAAAGACAGCGGGTCCGCGCTCCGCGCGCGTGTCGACGAATTGCTGGCGTCGGTGCGCCTTGCCCCGGAGCTCGCCGAGATGAAGCCACGCTCACTCTCCGGCGGTCAGCGCCAGCGCGTCGCCATCGCACGTGCGCTGGCGGCGGAACCCCGCATCCTCGTCCTCGATGAAGCCGTCTCGGCGCTGGATGTCACCACGCAGGTGGAGATCCTCCGGTTGCTCGAGCGCATCCGCCGGGACACGGGGGTCGCGCTGTTGATGATCTCGCACGACCTCACGGTCGTCCGCCGGCTGTGCGACCACGTCGTCGTCCTGCGCGCCGGGCGTACCGAGGAGCAGGGTGCCATCGCGGACGTGCTCGATCGGCCGACCGCCGAGTACACGCGGACGCTGCTCGATTCCATCCCGCGAGAGGGGTGGCAGCCGCAACGGCGGCGCGCACCGCGCACCGCACCGCTTCCCACTGTCGCCACGTCCACGCAACGCACCATCACGAACGGAGAGCACCGATGACCGTACGTCTCCTCTGGCATCTCGGCATGATCGAGATCGCGGACGCCGTCCGCACCCGTGCCGTCACGGCGGTGGACGTCATCGACGCCCACCTCGCTCGGATTCACCAGGTGAATCCCGCGCTCGGCGCGGTGACCGTGGCCTTCGACGACCGCGCGCGAGCGTTGGCGATCGAGATCGATCGGCGTCTGGACGCCGGGGAGGACGTCGGCGTGCTCGCCGGGGTTCCATTCTGCGTGAAGGAGAACATCGACCTCACCTGGTCGGCGTCGACGAGCGGATGGCCGTTCCTCGCGGAGGCCGTACCGTCGTCGGATGCGACGATGGTGCGACGACTGATGGAGGCCGGCGCCGTGCCGATCGCGCGGGGCAACATGCCCGACTTCGGGCTGCGGTGGGACACCGACAACGACCTCTTCGGACGCACCTACAATCCGTGGGATCGAGATCGAGTGCCCGGCGGGTCCAGCGGCGGCGACGCCGTCGCCGTAGCGACCGGCATGGTTCCGCTCGGCCTCGGTAACGACTACGGCGGGTCTCTGCGCCTGCCCGCCTACGCGGCGGGCGTCTGTGCACTGCGACCGTCGGCCGGCCGCATCCCTGCGCCCACGGGTTCTGCGGAGCCGGTCTCGTTGACGCTGCAGTTCTTCGCCGTGAACGGCCCGATCGCGCGGAGCGTCGATGATCTGGACGCCGCGTTCGCGATCATGCACGGTGCGGACGGGCGCGATCCTTCGGCGATCAGCGTGGCGCATCCGTCGGACTACGACGGCCCGCGCCGGGCGGCCGTCGTTCGCGATCCGCTCGGCTGGGGGGTCGACCCGCAGGTGGCGGATGCCGTTTCGCGCGCCGCGGACGCGCTCGCCGCGGCCGGCTGGGAGATCGTGGATGCGGAACCGCCGATGATCGAGGATGCGGCGGTGCTCTGGCGTCAGCTGTCGACGACCGAGATGGTGGGCGCGTTCCGTCCGGGAGGGTTGCCGGCGCCGCTCAGCGAAGGTTCGACGCGGTACTTCCTCGACAATGCGTCCGAGACGCAGGTGCTGGAGTCCGGTGATGCGTACGCCGGCGCATGGGCGCGTCGCAGCGTCATCGCCGCGGCGTGGGAGGCGTTCCAGCAAGAATTTCCGATCGTCCTCGGTCCGGTGTCGGCGCGACGGATGCCGCCCATCGGCTTCGACCTCTCGGGGCCGCCGGCGACGACCGAGCTGTGGCGCGACCATCGACTTCTCGTGGCCGTGAACTTCCTCGGGCTGCCTTCGGTCGCGGTGCCGACCGGACTCGACGAAGACGGACTCCCGACGGGCGTGCAGCTGATCGGGCCGCGGTTCGGCGACCACGTGTCGATCGCGGCGGCGAGGGTCGTGGAGGCGGCGCTCGGCACGCTCACGCCGCTCGTCGTTCCGGTGGGGGAGAAGGTCGTATGAGCGAGCTGCTGACGCCCGCGTTCGAGTTCGTCTTCGAGCTGCGTGTCGAGGTGGGTGCCCTCGTTCCGGTGGGTCGCACGACCTCGGAAGATCTGAACGTCACGCCGATCACCGGGGGATCGGTCACCGGGCCGCGTTTCACCGGGCGGGTGCTGCCGGGTGGTGCGGATTGGTGGGTCAGTCGCGGCAAGACGACCCAGCTGGATGCCCGGTACCTCATCGAGTCCGAGGATGGTGCCGCGGTCGACGTCGTCAACCGCGGGTACTGGCGTGCGGAAGCGTATGCCGAGCGCCGTCTGCGGGCGGGGGAGACCGTCGGGGAGGCCGACCTCTACTACCGCACCGCGTTCGTCTTCCAGACGGCGTCGCCGGCTCTCCTGTGGCTCACCGAGTCGCAGTTCGTCGGGTACGCGAGGCCCGAGCCGGGCCTCGTCTGCATCCGCGTGTTCCGTCTGGTCTGACGCGGCGACGCCCCCCGGTTGACCTGGCGCACAAGTACGGCGCGTCATAACGGCGCACAAAAATGTGGCGTCAGAACGGTGCGGATGACGCGAGATCCGCGGGGTCGACGCGGAAGAACGGCATCGGGCGTTCGGGAGGCACGACGTAGCGCCGTCCTGCGGGAGATGTCCATTCGAGGGCACCACCGCTTCCGCGGATCTGCGTGATGGTCCACCCGCCGTGATGCTTCACGGTGTGATGGCCCTCGCAGAGGGGAGCGAGATTCGCGAGCGAGGTGGGGCCGCCCTCGATCCAGGCGATCGAATGATCGATCTGACATCGTGCGGAGGGCATTCCGCATCCGGGTGCCATGCAGCGACCCGCGCGCCAGGTCACCACGTCACGCAGGGATTTCGGCGGGCGGTACCGGTCTCGTCCGACGGAGAGGACGACGCCGGTCTCGGGGTGGGTGAGAACTCGCATCCAGTCGGCGGACCCTCCGCACAGCTCCCGGGCCGTCTCGATCGGGATGGGGCCGACGCCCTCGACGACGGCGGGACCTTCGGGAGAGACGCCGTTCTCGGCGAGCAGCGTGAGCGCGGGCACGGTGACCGTGACGGTCGCGCGGATTCCGCGCACATCGGAGGAGTGCGCATCGGCCGTGCCGTCGATCAACAGGTCGCCGAGGGCGTCGGCGCGAAGCTGATCGAGCGTGCGGGTTTCGTCTTCCGACGCGCGGAGCGCCGTGGCCATCGCGGTCAGACGGCCGTGGGCTGCGCGGGCTTCGACCGCGGGGATGAGCGCCATCAGCCACGCCATCCCGTCTTCGGCCGGTTCGACGACGACCCGCCGGCCGGTCACGGCGCGCGCTCGGCGCTCGGACAGGGTGTCGGCCCGCATCCGTTCGACGAGCGCGCGCAGCTGCCGCCGGAAGGTTCCGACGGGCTGCGTTTCGGCGAGTTCGAGCGCTCGGGGAAGGATGCGGTCGCGCAGCGCGGGCTCGAGGGGATCGAGCGCGTCGACCAGGACATCGGCGTGACGTTCGGTGATCGCGGCGGACGCCAGTGCGCGGAGGGCGGCCGGATACCGCACGACCAGGGCCTCGGCCTGATCGATCACGCGGCTCGCCGCCGCCTCGGTGATCCGCATCGCGCACGCGAGCTCGAGCCGGAGCGACCGCTCGGCCATCTCGCGACTCATGCGGTCGGTCCGCTCCGCGGCACGGAGCACCTCGTGCCGCCACCCGTACACGCGCTCGCAGCGCTGCGCGGCCATGATCGCCATCATGCCGGTGACTTCGAGCACGCCCTCGAGCGGATCGGGTGCCGGCGGCGCCCAGTCATCACGACCGCTCAGATAGTCGTCTTCGCGCACGAACTCGTCGGGATCCGCGCCCCACGCGGCATCCGTCTCGTTCGAGCTGTCGAAGAACATACTCGAACTCTACGAGGGGGTTCCGACATCGCCCCGGGGCGTCGAACGCCGCTATCGCGAGCCCCTGCCGCCGTGCGCGCGCCCTCGCCGCGTGCCTACGCGGCGCACTCCTGCGACAGCTCGGTGAGAATCCACCCCGTGCCCGAACGCGTCATGACCACCGTGCCGCAGTCCCCCGAGTCGAGGTAGGTCACGAAGAGGGTGGCGTCCGTGTCGGTCTCCTGCTGCACCTCGATGTCGACGTCGGCGCTCTGCCCCGCCGCACGGTAGAGCTCTGCGGTCGCGGTGATCATCTCCTCGCAGCTCTGCACGGTGAAGGGGCCGCTGGCGTTGAGCTCCGCCACCATGCGCGCCGCGAGTTCGGGCGTCAGCTGGGCGCACGCGGCGGCAGCATCCGGAACCCGGGAGGTCGCCACCCACGCGCGAAAAGCGTCGGACGCCGAGACGGGCTCGGCGTCGGGCGATTCGGCGGGCGCAGACCCGGGCTCCGATGCCGGTGCAGACGCGGTCGTCGGCGGCGCGACCGGGGAGGCGGATGCGGAATCCACCGGAGCAGACGTGCACGCACTCAGCGCCACGGCCGCCATCGCCGCGACCATCCAGATACCGATCGACCGTCTCCGCCCCTGTTTCACCCGGCCTTTTCTACCAGAACCGGCGGGGCACCGCACGGGGTGCGGGCGACTGTCGCCACGGCCCCTCGACCGCGTCCGGGCACCCGGAGGCACCCGGATGCGGGCGGGCCTCAGGACTCCGCGTCGACCGCGGGCGGGGTCACCTGGATCGCGGCGACGCGACGCCGGTCCATCTCGGTGACCCGCAGAACGAGTCCGTCCACGTCCACGACATCGCCCACCACGGCCAGGCGGCCGAGGCGTTCGACGATGAAGCCGGCGACGGTGTCGGACGCCCCACGGGGGAGTGTGAACCCGGTCGCCTCCTGGAAGTCCTGCAGGTTCAGGCGACCGTCGACGACGCCACCGGCTTCCGCCAGGTCGCTCGGGACGCCCTCGGTGTCGTACTCGTCGTAGATCTCGCCGACGACTTCCTCGACGAGGTCCTCGAGGGTGACGATGCCATCGGTTCCGCCGTACTCATCGACGACGACCGCGATCTGGTGGCCGTTCGCGCGCATCCGGGTGAGAGTGGGCAGCACGCGCGCGGTGGACGGGAAGTACGAGATCGGCCGGGCGATCGCGTCGAGGCGCGTCGTCGCATCCGTGCCGACGGCGTCGTACACGTCGCGCACGTGCACGAACCCGGTGATGTCGTCGATCGACTTGTCGACGACCGGATAGCGCGAGAAGGGCTGATCGGAGATGCGACCGACGGCGTCCCCGACCGACTCGGAGCCGTCGAGCGCGTTCACCTCCGGGCGAGGGCGCATCACCTCGCTCAGCTGGCGCGTGCGAAGCGAGAGGACGTCGTCGAGGATGCGGCGTTCGTCCTCCGGCAGGCCCTCGTGGCTCGACACGATGTCGCGGAGCTCTTCGTCGGTCATCTCGTCGGCCGTCTTATTCGGATCCCCACCGAGCACGCGGACGATCGCGTTCGTCGAGACCGACAGCAGCCAGATAACCGGGCGCATCAGCCAGGCGAAGCCGGCCAGCACCGGTGCGACGGCGTACGCGAACTCGGCGTTCCGCTGAATCGCGAGCCGCTTCGGGGCGAGCTCGCCGAGCACGAGCGACAGGTACGCGATCACAAGCGTGAGCAGAACCGTCGCGACCGTGGCGGCGACGGGAGCGGCGAGTCCCGCCGACTCCAGGAGCGGCGTGACCGACGGGGCGATCGAGGACGCCCCGTACGCGGCGGACGCGAAACCGGCGACCGTCACGCCGATCTGCACCGCGGAGAGGAAGGTGTTGGGGTTTCGGGCGAGGCTCGCGACCTTCTGCCCGCGCTTGCCGCGCTGAGCGATCGCGTTGACCTGGCTGTCGCGAAGAGTGACCAGCGCCATCTCCGTCGCGGCGAAGACACCACCGATCAGAACGAAGACAAAGACCAGGACGATATTGAAAAGGAGGTCGCCGTTCATCGGCCAACCTCCCTCGTGCGGCGGGGCGCGCCCGGGGTCACCCGGGCGCCGGGACTATGAGAGTCGGGCGAGGAATCGGCGCAAATTCGCATGGCGCGAGTGTATCGACACCGGATCCGAGAACGCCTGGCGCGTTCACGCACTGTTCGTCCCCCGAGGGCACGCTCGCGCGTAGCCTGGCGGCGTGACGGTCCTCCGAGGCGGTGCGATGGGTGTGGACGACCGTCGCGCGAGGACATCATCCGTTTCGTCGCTCGCAGCAGCGGGCCTTTTCGTCTTCTCCGGCGCGCTGCAGTTCGTCGCCTCGTGGGAACGCTGGGTGACGGCACGCGCGGGCCGACCGCCGGGGGATGTCACCCTCGAAGACCATCTCTACGACTACTTCTGGCCCGCCGACCCCTGGGTGAACGTCGGTGTGGCCGCCCAACTCCTCGGACTCGGGATGGTGGTGCTCGCGGTGGGCGTCATCGTCCTCGCGGTCTCGGTGCGCGCGGGAACGGTGCGCGCGGGGACGCTGTGGACGACGGTCGCGGTCGTCGCCGTGGCCGTGCCGACCGCCCTGACCGGGATCCACGCGCTCGTCTCCGGCGGGATCGGTGCGCCATCCGCGCTCCAGCACGGGCCGTTCCTGACGATCACGACGCTGCTGCCCTTCGCCGGGCTGATCGTTCTCAGCATCCGATGGATGCGGCGCTCGCCCGCCGCGGCCCTCGCCTGTCTGCCCCTTCTGGCGACGACGATGCCGGGTTACCTGTTCGCCCTCTTCGCGGCGGCCCCGCTCATCGTCGGCTATCAATCGCACGACACGACTCCGTGGAGCGAGACCATCATCGCCGTCTGCACGGGGCTCGCGGCGCTCCCGCTCGCCGCCGGGGCGGGTGCGCGCAGATGGCGGACGGATGCGGCCGACTCGGCCCCGAACGGCGGGTGACGGGCCTCTGACGCGCCGGGCATCATGGCCGAGACGTCACAACGCAGGTGCCCGGCGAGCTCAGAGCTCCCGTAGCGCCGCGTCGATGATCTCCAGCGCCGTGCCCACCTCGGCGTCGGTGACGACCGCGGGCGGCACGACGTGCAACCGGTTCTCGGCCGTGAACGGCAGCATCCCGCGCTCGAGGATGGATGCCTTCAGCCGCGCCATCTCGGCCGCCCCCAGCGGGGTGCGGGCGTCCCGGTCCGAGACGAGTTCCAGCGCCCAGAAGACGCCCGTGCCGCGCACCTCGCCGATCACCTCGTGCGTCTCGGCGAGGCGGCGGAGGCCCGGGCCGAGCACGTCGGCACCGATGCGGCGGGCGTTCTCGACGATGCCTTCCTCTTTCATCGCGGCGATCGAGGCGACGATGCTCGCGGCCGCGAGGGGGTGACCCGAGTAGGTCAGCCCGCCCGGGAAGACCCGGTCGTCGAAGTGGTGCGCGATCTCGTCCGAGATCAGTACGCCACCGACGGGCACGTAGCCGGAGTTGACGCCCTTCGCGAACGTGATCAGGTCGGGGCGCACCCCGTGGGCCTGGAACGCGAACCAGTCGCCGGTGCGCGCGAATCCGGCCATCACCTCGTCGAGGATCATCACGATGCCGTACTCGTCGGCGATCCGGCGGACGCCCGCGAGATATCCGGGGGGAGGCACGAGGATGCCGGCGGTGCCCGGCACCGACTCGAGCAGGATCGCGGCGACCGACTGCGGACCCTCGGCCTGGATCACCCGCTCGAGGTGGTGAAGCGCGCGCGCCGACTCCTCGGCCTCGGTCTGCGCCCAGAACTCGGACCGGTAGAGGTACGGTCCGAAGACGTGCACGTGCCCGCGCGCGTACTCGTTCGGGATGCGGCGCCAGTCGCCCGTCGCGACGACGGCTGCTCCCGTGTTGCCGTGGTACGAGCGGTAGTGCGAGACGACCTTGTCGCGGCCGGTGGTCAGGCGCGCCATCCGGATCGCGTTCTCGTTGGCGTCGGCGCCGCCGTTCGTGAAGAAGACCTTCGCGAAACCTTCGGGGGCAACGCTGAGGATCGACCGCGCGGCCTCGGCGCGCACGGCGCTCGCGTGGGCGGGGGCGACGGTGGCGAGCGTGGCCGCCTGTGCGCGAATGGCTTCGACGAGCTTCGGATGCTGATGCCCGATGTTGACGTTCACGAGCTGGCTCGAGAAGTCGAGGTAGGTGCGGCCGTCCTCATCCCACACCGTGGTGCCCGAACCTCCCGCGATGGGCAGCGGAGCCAGCGACGCCTGGGCCGACCACGAGTGGAAGACGTGGCTGCGGTCGTCTTCGGAGACGGCGGCGTTGCCGGTGGATCGCGCGTCGATGCTCATACTGCTCCTCGAGAGTCGGGGTCACTGTCGATTCTGTGGTCCCGCATGCACCAGAGTGGGTGCCAGTATGACGAACAACGACATGTCGACTCGACGATCCGGTGAATCCGCCCCGGCCACTCTCCGCTCGCTGCTGGACGCGAGCGAGTTCGATCTGCGCCGGCGCACCGAGATCGACGACGCGCATCTCGACGCCCCGCTCGAGTGGGCGCACAGCTCGGACCTGCCCGACCCGACGCCGTGGGTCGGATCCGGCGGGCTCCTGCTCACCGACGGCGTGCAGTTCATCGACCGCACCGACGCCGACACGGCGGATGCGTACGTCGCCCGGCTCGTGCGGCGGGGCGTCCGGGCCCTGGGGTTCGCGATCAGCATCGTTCACGACAGCATCCCGGATGCCCTCGTCGACGCCTGCACGGCGCAGGGGCTCCCGCTGATCGAGGTATCCGCCCGTACCCCGTTCATGGGCATCATCCGCTTCGTCTCCGACGCCCTCGCTAGCCAGCAGCGCGAGCGGCTGGAACGCTCGCTCACCGCGCTCCGCTCGATCGCGCGCGCCGCCCTCCGGCCCGACGGGCTCGCCGGGATCCTCCGCGAACTCGAGCGCAACCTCGACTGCGGCGTCGCGCTGTTCGACGCGTCGGGCACGCTCGTGCCCGTGCCGACGCTGCATCCGGCCCCGCTCGGTCGCCACGGCGAACTGGAGCGGGTGGTGCGAGCGACCCTCGCCCGGGGGCGCACCGCGGCGATCCGGGTCGGCGTTCCCGACGTCGGCGAGGTCACCCTGCAGACGCTCGGCCGCGCGGATCGGCTGCGCGGCGTCCTCGCCGTCGGCACCGGGGTCGCCCTGAACCGCGCCGACTCCGACCTCGTCGAGAGCGTCATCGCGCTGGCGAGCATCGCGCTCGAGCAGAGCAGTGCGCTCGACACCGCGCGACGGCGGCTGCGCGCGGGCATCCTCGAACTCCTCGCGTCGGGGAGCACGGATGCGGCCGGCCGCACGGTCCAGCACCTGTGGGGCGCGCTCCCCGCGGCGCCCGTTCGCGTGGGCTGCGTCGTGCTCGCCGATTCATCGCGTGCCGACCCGCTCATCGCAGCTTTCGAGGCGATGAGCGACGAGGGCGCCGGCAAGGTGTTCTTCGCCGAACGCGACGGTCATGTCTACGTGATCGTGCCGCAGGGCGACCGCGCGCAGGTCGACGGGATCCTGCGGATGCACGACGCCCGCGCCGGATTCTCGGCGCCCGCCTCCTGGGCGGATCTGCCGTCGGCGCTCGTGGAAGCTCGCCGCGCCGCCGAGCGCACCACCGAGGCGACCCCGTTCCTCGACCTCGACGGGTTGGCGGATGCGGGACTCCTCTGGCACCTCGAGCAGACCGGCGCCGCCGCGCTCGCCGCGCGCCTGCTGCAGCCGCTCGATGCGGAACGCGGCGTCGACCTGCGCGAGACGCTGCGGGTGTGGCTGTCGCACAACGGCACGTGGGACCCTGCGGCGCGCGTGCTCGGCATCCATCGGCACACGCTCCGGAGCCGCATCGAGACCGCCGGGCGCCTGCTCGGCCGCGATTTCGAGACCTTCGGCGCCCGGGCCGAAGTGTGGCAGGCGCTGGAGCTCGTTCGCGCCTGACGGAGAGGAGTGGGGCGTCAGTTCTGGGGGAAGCCGAGGTTGATCCCGCCGTGGCTCGGGTCGAGCCAGCGCGAGGTGATCGCCTTCTGCTGCGTGTAGAACTTCACGCCCTCGACGCCGTGCGCCTTGGTGTCGCCGAACAGCGAGCTGCGCCATCCGCCGAACGAGAACGTTGCCACCGGAACCGGGATCGGTACGTTCACCCCGATCATGCCGACCTGCACCTCGTTCTGGAACCGGCGGGCGGCGCCGCCGTCGTTCGTGAAGATCGCCGTGCCGTTGCCGAAGGCGCCGTTGTTGATGAGGTGCACGCCCTCCTCGTACGAACCGACGCGCACGACCGACAGCACCGGGCCGAAGATCTCGTCGGTGTAGACCCGAGACGCGGTCGGCACGGAGTCGATCAGGGTGGGGCCGAGCCAGAACCCGTCGGGCGCACCGTCCACGTCGACGTCACGACCGTCGAGCACGACGGTGGCGCCGTCCGCCTCGGCGATGTCGATGTACGAGGCAACGCGATCGCGGTGCTCCCGCGTGATGAGCGGTCCCATGTCGCAGCCGCGCCGACCGTCGCCGACCCGGATGCCGAGGGCCCGCTCGCGGATCTTTGCCACGAGTTCGTCGGCGACCGGCTCGACCGCCACGACGACCGAGATCGCCATGCAGCGCTCGCCGGCCGACCCGAAGCCGGCGTTGATCGCCGAGTCCGCGACCAGGTCGAGGTCGGCATCCGGCAGCACGAGCATGTGGTTCTTCGCGCCGCCGAGCGCCTGCACGCGCTTGCCATGCCGGGCGCCCGTCTCGTAGACGTACTGCGCGATCGGGGTGGATCCGACGAACGAGATCGCTGCCACGTCGGGGTGCTCGAGGAGCCCGTCGACGGCGACCTTGTCGCCGTTCAGCACCGTGAAGACGCCATCCGGCAGGCCCGCTTCGCGCCAGAGCTCGCCCAGCCAGATCGCGGAGGACGGGTCCTTCTCGCTCGGCTTCACGATGACCGCGTTGCCCGCCGCGATCGCGATCGGGAAGAACCACATCGGCACCATGGCGGGGAAGTTGAAGGGGGAGATGATGCCGACGACACCGAGCGGCTGACGGATCGAGTACACGTCGACGCCCGTCGAGACCTGCTCGGAGTACTCGCCCTTGAGGTGATGCGCGAGGCCGGTCGCGAACTCCACGACCTCCTGTCCGCGCGTGATCTCGCCCATCGCGTCCGACAGCACCTTGCCGTGCTCGGCGGTGATGATCTCCGCCAGCTCGCCCTTGCGGGAATCGAGCAGCTCACGGAAGCGGAACAGGATCGACTGCCGCTTGGCGAGCGACGTGTCGCGCCACGCGGGGAACGCGGCCTTGGCCGATTCGACGGCGCGGCGGACGTCTGCCGCATCCGCCAGCACGACCCGGCGCGCCTCCTCGCCCGTCGCCGGATCGAACACGGGTGCGGTGCGGGAGTCGGATGAAGACACCCGGCCGCCGTCGATCCAGTGCGGAACGAGAATGGCGTGGGTGTAGAGCGCGGCGTCGGTGGCGTCGTTCGTGAGGGTCATCGTGGTGCTCGCAATCGGAGGGGGCGGATCACTGTCGGCCGCGGCGCACCACGGCCAGCCCGGCACGGGCGGATGACACTCAGTGTGGTCGGCGGATCCGGCGGCGTCTTGTGCCAACCTGTCGTCGATCGTCGGCGTCGATCGACAGACGGGTAGGCGCCGGTCGGGTCGGGCCGAGGCATCCTGGGGCGATGACCCCGACCATCGACCGCATCGATGCGCTCGACCTCGTGCTGCCGCGCACCCCGATCGCCCCGGATCAGAATGCGGGCGGCGAACCGTCCGTCGGAACCGAAGCGCTGCTGACGTTGCCCGGAACGGATGCGGGCCTCGAGGTCGGCGTCTGGGAGATGGGCGTCGGCGCGATGTACGACGTCGAGGTCGACGAGGTGTTCGTCGTGATCCAGGGGCTCGCCGAGGTGGCCGTGCTCGATGCGAGCGGCCTCATCCGGAGCACACTGACGCTCCGCCCCGGCGTCGTGTGCCGGCTTCACGCCGGCACCCGCACGCGGTGGACCGTCCACCGCACGCTACGGAAGATCTACATCGTCTCCGGCGCCGACGCCTGAGACGCGACCCGTGAGGACGGACATGCCCGACCCGATCGCCTACGACCACCGGCTGCGACGGCCCCGCGCCGTGCTCGCCGCCGCCCTCGCCGACGCCGCCCCGGTGCCGTTCTGGGTGGATTCGCCGCTCCGTCCGGCGGCCCGTCCGGCCCTCGCCGCCGACATCGACACCGACCTCGTGATCGTGGGCGGCGGGTACACGGGCCTGTGGACCGCGATCCAGGCGAAGGAACGTCAGCCCGATCGCCGCGTCGTGCTGCTCGAGGGCAAACGCATCGGATGGGCGGCGAGCGGGCGCAACGGCGGCTTCGTCGAGGAGAGCCTGACCCACGGCCCCGAGAACGGTGAGTTGCACTTCGCCGATGAGCTCGACGTCATCGCGCGGCTCGAGAAGGAGAACAGCGTCGAGTTCGCCGACACCCTGGTGCGCTACGGCATCGATGCCGAGTACGAGCACGCCGGAATGCTGACGGTCGCGACCGAGCCGCACCAGGTCGCGGACCTGCGCGAATCGGGCGAGCAGGTATGGGAAGGGGCGGAACTGGAGCGGTACGCGCGTTCCCCGCTCTTCCGTGCCGGAACGTTCGATGACACCACGGCGCTCGTGCACCCGGCGAAGCTCGCCTGGGGGCTGGCTGCGGCCGCGGTCGGACTCGGGGTCGAGATCTTCGAGAACTCGCCCGTGCTCGCCCTGGAACGCTCGGCCGGCGGCGTCGTGCTGAAGACGCCGTCCGGTGTCGTGCGCGCGGCGGCCGTCGCGCTCGCCACGAACGGTTTCCCCTCGCTGCTTCGCCGGCTGCGGCTGTTCACGGTGCCGATCTACGACTACGTGCTGATGACCGAACCGCTCTCCGCAGCGCAGCTCACCGAGATCGGGTGGACCGGCCGGCACGGCATCGCCGACTCCGGACGCGAGTTCCACTACTACCGGAAGTCGCAGGATGACCGCATCCTGTTCGGCGGATACGACGCCGTCTATCACCGCGGTCGTCGCATCACGCCCGCGCACGATCAGCGCGAGGAGACCTTCCTCCGCCTCGCCGACCACCTGTACGACACGTTCCCCGCGCTCGAGGGCACGCGGTTCAGTCACAAGTGGGGCGGGATGATCGACATGTCGACGCAGCTCGTCGCGTTCCACGGGTCGACCGCCGGGGGCCGCATCGCCTACAGCGCGGGGTACACCGGGCTCGGCGTCGGCGCGACGCGGTTCGGTGCGTCGGTCATGCTCGATCTCATCGAGGGTCGCGACACCGAGCGCACCCGGCTCAAGATGTCGCGGCGCCTGCCCGTGCCGGTGCCGCCCGAGCCCTTCGTGTACCCGCTCATCCAACTCATGCGCGGCGCGGTCGCGCGGTCGGATCGCAACGGCGGCAAGGACGGTCTGCTCCTGAAGGCCGCGGGGATGTTCGGCGTCGGCTTCGACTCCTGACCTGGGCGGGAGCCCGCTCCGGCTGACCTGCGGGCGGGATCAGAGCGCGACGAGGACGACATCACGCAGTACGTCGCCGTCGACCGTCGCCGTCATGAACGTGTGCCGCGGTTGGCGCCGCCGATCGGTGGGGGAGCCGGGGTTCAGCAGCCGCAGACCGTGCGGGGTCGTCGTGTCCCACGGGATGTGACTGTGCCCGAAGACCAGGACCGCCGCATCCGGGAACGCGTCGTCCATTCGCCGCTCCCGTCGCGCCGCGTCGCCGGTCTCGTGGATGACGGCCACGTCGAGCTCCTCGATGCGGCGCCGAGCGATCTCGGGGAGACGCGCGCGGAGGTCGTCGCCGTCGTTGTTGCCCCAGACGCCCAGCACGTCCCCGTGCTGCTGCAGGTCGTCGAGGACGGATGCGGTCACCCAGTCGCCCGCGTGCACGATCAGGTCCGCCGCATCCGCCGCCCGTCGCACCGCGCGCGGAAGTTCGCGCGCCCGCTTCGGGATGTGCGTGTCGGAGACGAGCAGCAGTCGAGTGACCATGCCCCGAGCGTATGCCCGCGGTTGGAGGCGGAGTCGCTGCCACGGGCTTCGCACCCGTAGGCTGTCGCGCGGTCGTGCTCCGCTGCCCGCTCGGGATCTCGCAGGGGTGCGTCCCCGGATTCGAGGAGCAATCATGGCCGAGCACGTGCTCGCGGTCGACCTGGGCGGAACCAAGGTGGATGCGGCGCTCGTCGCGGACGACGGAACGATCGTCGCCGGGTCGCGGCATCGCGCGCCGACAGGCCCCGAGGCCTCGGCGGCGGACCTTTCGGACGCGGTGGCGGGCGTAGTCGCCCAGGCGGCTGCCGCGCTGGCCGGCGGTGACCGCATCCGGGGACTCGGGATCGGCAGCGCAGGACCCGTGGATGCGGTCGCCGGCACGGTGTCGCCCCTCAACCTGCGGATCGCGCAGTTTCCGCTCGTCGCGGTCGCGGCCGGCGCACTGGGCGCGGATGTGCCCGTGCGACTCGGCCTCGACGGTCTCTGCATCGCGCTCGCCGAGGCGCGCTACGGCGCGGCGGCCGACGCGGCCTCCAGTGTTTCGCTCGTGGTGTCGACCGGCATCGGCGGCGGGATCGTCTGGAACGGGATGCCGCTGGCCGGCGAGCGCGGCAACGCCGGACACCTCGGGCAGGTGCGCGTGACCATGGCGACCGAGGGCGGCCCGCGGACGGGCACGCTCGAGGACGTCGCCGCCGGACCCGGGTCCGTGCGCTGGGCGAACGCCCAGGGGTGGGTCGGCCGCGCGGGCGAAGACCTCGCGCGCGACGCGGCGGCGGGGGATGCGGTCGCGCGGGCGGCGATCGTCCGCTCGGCCACCGCCGTCGGGCACGCGCTCGCGGGGGTGTCGGCGCTGCTCGACATCGATCGCTTCGTGATCGGCGGCGGGTTCTCGCACGCCGCCGACGACTACATCGACCTGGTGCAGACGACCGCGCGCTCCCTCGCAATCCTCCCCGCCACGTACGAGATCGACGTGCGCCGGGCCGCCCTCGGCGCCGACGCGCCGCTCGTGGGCGCCGCCTGCCTCATCCCGCTACGCTGACGCCGAGTGGCACCCGCGCCGCGACCGACGGGATGACGATGGGCACGCACGACCTCGATCCGATCCAGCGACCGACCCTCACCGACAGCCAGTGGGAGCGGCTGACCCGATTCGGTACGCCCGAACATGTCGCCGCGGGAGAGTACGTCTTCCGTTCCGGCGACCGGAACTACGACCTCATCCTGGTCGAAGACGGCGGCCTGGAGGTCGTTCGGGACTCGCTCTTCTGGATAGAGGAGGCCGTGCTCGCGCACATGGGTCCGCGCTCGTTCGTCGGTGAACTCGGCATCCTGAACGGACAGGGTGCGTTCCTCTCCGCGCGCGCGACGCGTGCCAGTCGGGTGCGGCGGGTGAACCGCGCCGAACTGCAGACGCTCATGAGCGAAGACGACGAACTGTGCGACCTCGTGCTGCACGCGCTGTGGGCCCGGCGGGAGTCGCTGCGGCGCGGTCCGGCCGCACTGACCCTGAAGTTCGTCGGACCCGCGGCCGACACCGAGCTGCTCTCGCTGCGGCGCTTCGCCGAGCGGCTCGATCTCGTGCATTCCGCGGTCGAACTCTCCCCGCACGATCTCGACTCGATGGGCGACCACGGGATCACCGCGGCGGATCTCCCGGTCGCCTTCATCCAGGGCGAGCCGATCCGGCACGCCACTCCCGGTCTCGTCGCCGACCGGCTCGGCCTCAGCTACCAGTCCACCGTCGACGAGATCGTCGACCTCGTCGTGATCGGCGGCGGTCCGGCAGGTCTGGCCGCATCGATCTACGGGGCCTCCGAAGGACTCAGCACGGTGCTTCTGGATGCGGTCGCACCGGGCGGCCAGGCCGCATCCACGTCGCGCATCGAGAACTTCCTCGGCTTCCCGTTCGGAGTCAGCGGCGCCGAGCTGATCGGTCAGGCGTCGCTGCAGGCGCTGAAGTTCGGCGTGCGCGTGTACGCCCCGTGCGAGGCCGTCGCACTCGACACGGTCGGCGACGAGCTCGACGTTACGCTCGCGGACGGGCGCCGCATCCGCACCCGGAGCGCCATCGTCACCTCCGGTGCCGCGTACCGGAGGCTGCAGCTGGAACGGTGGGGCGACTTCGAGCGGTCGGGCATCTACTACGCGGCCACGCAGCTCGAACTGCGTCAGGTCACCGGCGCGCCCGTCGTGGTCGTCGGCGGCGCGAACTCCGCCGGGCAGGCCTCGCTCTACCTCGCAGCACACGGAAGCCCCGTGCATCTGGTGGTGCGCGGGGACGACCTGGGGAGCCGGATGTCGTCGTACCTCGTCGACCGGATCCGCGAGGATCCGCGCGTACAGGTGCACACGGGGTCGCACGTCACCGCTCTCGACGGGGGCGGCTCGCTCGAACGCGTCGTCATCGACAGCGTCGGCGAGGTGGATGCGCGCGGCCTGTTCTGCTTCATCGGCGCAGAACCGGCGACCTCCTGGGTGTCGGGCCTCGATCGGGACGGCGACGGGTTCCTCCGCACCGGCACCGACGTCGCCGTGCAGTCCCTCGCCCGGTGGCAGGCGATGGGCCGCGAGCCGCTGCCGTTCGAGACCTCGGTGCCGCGCATCTTCGCCGCGGGCGACGTGCGACGAGGGTCGATGAAACGCGTCGCCGCCGCCGTCGGCGAGGGTTCGAGCGCGGTCGCATCGGTGCATCGCGCGCTCGCCGGCTGACGCGGCGGACCGATCTGAGCGGATGCGGGCCGGAGGGCATCGCTGCGTTGGTACGGTCGAGCTGTGGCGGTCGATAACAGCGACGACGAGGTGGACCTGCTCATCGATGCCTGGGCGCAGCGCCTGCCCCACGTCGACCTCACCCCGCTCGACGTCATGTCGCGGCTGCGGCGCGCCGCCATCCGTCTCGACCGGCTGCGCTCCGCCGCCTTCGCGACGGTGGGTCTCGCGTCGTGGGAGTTCGACGTACTCGCGGCGCTCCGCCGCGCCGAACCCCCGCACGAGCTCAGCCCGATGCAGCTGATCGAGCTGACGATGATCGGCAGCGCGGCGATGACCAATCGGCTCGCGAACCTCACCGAGCGCGGATTGATCCGCCGTGCGCGCAACCCGCGCGACGGGCGCAGCGTGATCATCACCCTGACCGAGGCCGGCACCGCGAGCGTCGACGCGGCCATGACCGAGCTCGTCGCGCGCGAAGCGGCGGCGCTGGAGGTGCTCGACGCGGGCGAGATCGCGGCGTTGTCCCGGATGCTGCGCCCCCTCATGGGCACCGAACGCGGCCCGCGCGCCGACTGACCGCGCTGGGGCTGGGCGCGCTGCGGCTGGGCGGCCTGCGGCTGGGCGGCCTCCGCATCCGCATTCGGCATCGGCATCCGTCCGGGGACCTGCACGCGACGGAATCTGCCGTAGCGAGGAGATCTGCCGAAGCGAGGATGGATGCGGGGGTTCTGGTCCTCGCTTGCGCAGATCTCCTCGCTTCGGGCCCGGGGTGCGAGTGCGCAGGGGGTGGCGTGGTGGGATCTGCGGCCTGACTGAATCTGCACCCGACGCGACTTGCTGGCCCGAGGGAATCTGCATCCCGCACGCTCTGTCCGCTCCACAAAATCTGCCGGAGCGAGGAGATCTGCCGAGGCGAGGGCGAATGTGGAGGTTTTGGTCCTCGCTTGAGCAGATCTCCTCGCTTCGGGCCGGGGCGGCGAGTGCGCGGGGGCGATCCGGCGGGACTGCACCCCGGCGGAACCTGCATCCGGCGCGCTCTGCCTGCTTGGTCGAATCTGCATCCGGCGCGACCTGCTGGCCCGACGGAATCTGCCGGAGCGAGGGAATCTGCCGGAGCGAGGTCGGATGCGGGGGTTTCGGTCCTCGCTTGGGCAGATCTCCTCGCTTCGGGCCGCGCATGCCGCACGAGCCCGCACCCCGACCCGACCCAAGCCCCCCCCCGAGCCCAAGCCCCCGAGCACGAGCCCACCCCGGACCCGAGCCCGGGCACGAGCCCGGGCACGAGCCCCCGGCCCCCGAGCCCCAACCCCCCAACCCCACCCCGAGCGGGTCAGCCGCGCTCGGACAGCAGGTCGTCGCGGAGGTACCGGGCGTAGCCGCCGGGCGTGCGACCGGTCTGGCGGCCGCTCGTGCGCACCCAGGCGTCGTCGCTCAGCGCGACTGTCGCGCCTCGCTTCCGCGCGGCCGCGACCAGCTCGACGTCCTCGTGCTCGGCCAGTGGCGGGAATCCGCCGGCGGCGGCGAGCACGTCGGCCCGGAGTCCGAGGTTGGCCCCGTGCACCGCCTCGTTCGCCGCGCCCGGTGTGTACCGGCGCCACCAGGCCTGCGTGCGCATCGCGTCGAGGTCGCGGAAATCCGGGCGGACGGTGCCGATGATCACGTCGGCACCGGCGTCGGCGAGCTCGATCTGGTGCACGAGCCAGTGCGGCGGAACCGCGGAGTCCGCATCCGTGTGCGTGGTCCAGAACTCCGCCGCGTCGACGTCGGCGAACGCCCGGCGGGCAGCCTCCCATCCCGCCGTGCGGGCGCGCCCCACGTTCCGTGCCGTGACGGTGACGATCTCCGCTCCCGCCTCCGCGGCGATCGCGGCGCTGCGATCGGTGCAGCTGTCGAGCACCGCCCAGACGCTGCACGCGATCTCCGGCCGCTCCGCGCGCAGCTGCACGACGGCAGCCGAGACCGACGCCAGGCACGCGCCGAGCAGCGACTCCTCGTCGTGCACCGGCACGATCACGGCGACGGCGCGGATCACGCGAGTCCCTCCGCGGCCGCGACCGACGGCACGTCCGGCCGCACGAGCACGTCGAGCAGGAAGTCCTCCTCGACGTGGCGGACGAGCGAGCGCCACCCGCGCCGGGCGGCGAGAGCCGCGTGCACGTCGTCGCCGTTCTGAGCGGCGTCGTCGATCGGCCGCCGCCAGTGGCAGAAGACGAGCACGGCGTCATCCGTCGCGCTGTCGTCGATGCGGTCGAGCGCCTGCGCGAGTCGCTCCGGCGACCAGTAGTAGGCCAGCTCCGACACGACGATCAGGTCGTAGCTGCCGGTCGGCCATTCCTCGGGAAGCGGATGCAGCGCGTAGCGCACGCCCTCGGGCACACCCCGGGCGCGGGCGCGGGCGAGCGCTGTCTCGGAGGCATCGACCGCGACGACGGATGCGGCGCGCTCCGCGAGCGCACGGGTCGTCGCCCCGGACGCGCACCCGAGTTCCAGCGCGCGCGAGAATCGCTCCCGCGGCAGGGACGCGAGCAGCAGCGCACGCTTCCGCCGCTCGTACCAGCGCGTGTCGAGTCCCCACGGGTCGTCGTGGCGGGAGTGGAGCTCCTCGAAATCGGCGACCGTCCGTTCGGGCCGGGCGGCGGCCGCATCCGGAACGAGGAACACCTCCGTGTCGCGGGCGAAGTGCGCGAGGGTGTTCGCGTGCAGCATCGCTCCGTCATCCGGATGCGCCGGGTCGGGGTCGAGCTGGCTGCGGTACGCGGCTGTCGCCCGCCGCTTGCGCGCGATCTCGGCGTCACTCAGCGGAAGCCGCCGCCACGTCGACGTGTCGATCCCCTCGGGCGTCGCCCACAGCCACATCCAGATCGGGTAGCCGGCGACCCGCACGCCCGAGCCGCGCAGGGCGAGGGCGATCTCGCCGAGCACGCGGTGGTCGCGGTGGCCGTCGCCCCACCAGGGCGTGACCATGAGCGTGCGCTCGGCCGCCCCGAGGCGGATGATCGCGGAGACGGCGTCGGTCACGGCCGGCCTCGCCTCGCGGATCCCGCCGTCGGGCACGCCGAGCAGGTGCAGGGTGATGCGCGGCGCGAGTTCGCCGAGCGCCGCGAGCAGCTCCGCCCGGCGCCGGGTCGCGAGGCTCGCCGGATCGGGGTCGTCCGGATGCGAGCCCTCGCCGTCGGTGACGATGACCACGGTCACCGCGATGCCGGATGCGGCGGCGCGCGCGATGAGTCCGCCGGCGCCCAGGGTCTCATCGTCGGGGTGGGCGGCGAGCACGACCAGGCGCTCGATGTCGAGGTCGAGGAGGGGCGTGGCGGCCCAGGGAGCGGCCTCGCGCCACAGCGATTCCGCCGTCCCCTCGTCGCGGTGGTCGAAGGGGACGCTCATGCCGAGGCTCCGACGGCGAGGCGCCCGAGCCTCGCGAGATCACGGTCGGCGTGGTCCTGTCGGAGGTACAGCTCGAGGTCGGCCACGCGTCGCGCGTGCGACTCGTCGACCGCGACGGGGCCGGGCCCGAGTGCACGCGACTCGAGGTCGAGGATCTCGCGTGCGCTCGCCGCGACGACCGCCCGCACGCGCGCCGCGAGGAGCTTCGCCGCCTCGCCGGTGGCACGCCCGCCGTCGACCGCGCCCGCCGCGGCATCGAGGACGACGGATGCGGACCAGCTCGCTGCATCCGCCCGCCCGGCGAAGACGGCGGCCAGCTGATCGGCGCCGTCGCGCGAAGCGGCCGCGGTGAGGGCGTCGACGAGCGGCAGAGCGCTGCCCCACCACACGGCGGCGACTCCCATGCCGCCCTCCGCGAAGCCGGATCGGCGGAGATACCAGCCCGGACCGCCGACGGGCACGGCGGGTGCCGCGTCGAGGTCGATGGGCGCGCTGACGACCTGACGAAGGCCCCGCGCGTGCCACGGACCGGGGAGCGCCGTCACACCCGGGCCGCGCAGGTCGATCGCGAACAGCCCGCGCTCGTCGCCCCGCCACGCGGTGACGAGCGCCCGGTCCAGGTGGGCGGCGAGCGAGCA
The DNA here is from genome assembly GCF_020805625.1 of Microbacterium sp. cx-59. Classification (NCBI taxonomy): domain Bacteria; kingdom Bacillati; phylum Actinomycetota; class Actinomycetes; order Micrococcales; family Microbacteriaceae; genus Microbacterium; species Microbacterium sp. cx-59. The sequence goes on along the minus strand of NZ_JAJHGO010000007.1, from coordinate 176,705 downwards.
CCACGGCTTCCGCCCGGTCAGCGTCCACCGGCCGTCCGGCTGCTGCTCGGCCTGCACCGGGCGATCGCCGCCCTCCGCCGCGAAGACACCCCAGGTGCCGTGGGTGTCGAGGGGCTCGGCGAGCACGCCGTCCCGGTCGGCCTCGGCGATGATGGCGAGCGCATCAAGGTGTGGCTCCAGCATCCGCGCCGCGCCGACATCGAGTCGCGCCGTCTCCGCCAGAAGGCGCCAGCGCGCGCGAGTGTCGTCGCCCGGCAGCGGAGCGACCTCCGCCACGGTGCGCACCCAGTCGAGGGTCGGGGTGATGAGCGTCCCGACGTCGGGACCGGCGCCCTCGATCAGCCGGGCGAGCGGGGGAGCGAGGGCGGGCAGAGTGCTCGGCTGATCCTCGGATGCGGGCCACGACGTCACCATCCTTCGACGCTAGGTCGTCGTTCGCGCACCCACCCGGGTCTTGACAGCACGGATGCGTCGCCGCCGTCGCTGCCGCGCTGACGCTAGCGTGAAGTCGTGCATGAACTGAGCCCCGACGATGCTGAACCGGCGGAGTCCGCGCCCGCCGATCGACGCACCGGGTCGGTGCCGACGATCCACGATGTGGCTGCTGCCGCCGGGGTGTCGAAGTCGGTCGTGTCGCGCGCGCTTTCGGGCGCTCCCGGCGTCGCCGCCCGCACCGTCACCCGCGTGCAGCAGGCGGCCGCAGAGCTCGGTTACGTGGCGAACGCCAATGCGCGGGGCATGTCAGCGCACCGCACCCACACGTTCGGGGTGTTCGTCCGGGATGCCTCGACGCCGTTCTACGGACATCTCCTGACGGCGTTCCAGGAGCAGGCCTCGGCCCGCGGCTACCGCGCGGTCACGGCGACGGGCGCCGGTTCCTTTCCGATCGCGGAGGAACGTCGTGCGTTGGAGACCCTCGTCGCCTTGCGTGTCGAGGGGCTGATCGTCTGCAGCGGGGCGCTCCCCGTCGCAGACATCATCCCGTTCGCGCGGCGCATCCCGACCGTCGTGGCAGGGCGCCCGGAGCAGGACCCGGCGGTCAGCAGCGTGTACTGCGACGAGGTCGGTGGAGGTCACGGGATGGCCGACCACGTCGCCAGCCTCGGCCATCGCCGAGTCGCCGTCATGACGTTCACGCCCCAGTCATCGATCACGCAGGCGCAGCGGACGCGGGCGATGGTCGCGCGTCTTCGTGAGCACGGCGTCGACGTGGTCACCTTTCGCGGTGACGACGCGGGACCCGGTTTCGCGGGGGCGGATGCGATCACCGACGCCGTCCTCGACGCGGGCGGCGTTACCGCGTTCATGACGCCGAGCGATGCCTGGGCTGTCGCGGTGCTGGAGGCGCTGCAGCGACGCGGGGTCCGGGTGCCGGACGAGCTTTCGGTGACCGGGTACGACGGCGTCACCCCGTTCATGACATCGCTGCTCGGCATCACCTCGTGGCGGCAGCCGCTGCGTCTGATCGGTCGACTGTCGGTGGACGATGTGGTCGACCAGATCGAGGATCGCTTCGCCGGTGCGGCACATCGCGCCATCGACGGCGAGCTCATCGTCGGCCGCACGGCGGCGGCACTCTGACTCGGTCACCGCCCGTTCATCCGCTGGATTCCTTCGCGTCGCACGCGCTAAGCGGACCGGGATGAGAATAGGGAACGTTCCCTATTCCGTCCCGACATCGAAAGCGTGACCGCGTGACCGACCAGATCGCCCCCAAGCTGCCTCGAGACGACAGCGACCCGTTCCGCTACGGCATCTACCTCCGACCCGACGCCCGCACGTGTCGAGCGGTCACCGTGGTGACCGACCAGCTTCGGGCCCAGTACGGCTTGCTTTCGGCGGGGGCATTCCCCCCGCATGCGACGCTCGTCGGCAGCCAGCCGTTCGGGTTCGCCGAGCCCGACGTGATCGACGCGGTCACGACGTTGCTGCGCAGCCAGCGCTCGTTCGACGTGCACAATGCGGGGATCCGGCCGCAGGGCCGTGGCTACGTCTACGACGTCAGTGAGAACCCCGACGGAGGCGTGAATGAGGAGTTCGTGCGCCTCGCCCGAGACATCGACGCCACTGTGGCCCCGTTTCGGCGCCCGATGAACAGCCCGCTCCCGAACGACTTCGAGCCCGACGTTTTTCACGCGCACCTCTCGCTGGCTTCGCACGACCTGTACGTGCGGCCCGATCTCTACGCCGAGGTGGGGGAGTTCATCCGTGAACTCGACGTTCCGGTCCCCGCGGGATTCGTCGGTCGCACGGTGGTCATGTACCGCACCGCGTGTGCGGACTGGTCGGGTCGCTGGTGGCAGACCATGACCTGGGAGCACATCCGCACCTGGCGGCTGACGAGCGGGTGAGAGCGGCGGGCGTCGGCGGCTACTCGGCCTCCGGCGCCCACCGCGCGGAGAGGTCGCGCACCCCGTCGATCAGAGCGCGGTGGTCGCCGCCCGCTCCCGTCGCCACGTAGTCGAGGCTGTGTTGCGGACGATTCGCGGGGACGCCTCCGCGGAAGCCGGTGTAGGTGCCACCGGTGCGCGACAGGATGTGGGCTCCCGCCGCGACATCCCACGGGTGGGTGTCGAAGCCCATCGTCGCATCCGACCAGCCGGCCGCGACGTGGGCCAGATTCAGTGCACCGCTTCCCGTGCTGTGGTGGTGCTGATACGAGCGCGTGATCTGCGCCAGCAGCTCGAATGCCCCGTCGCCGAGCAGATCGACGTCGTGCTGGGTCGGGAAGCTGGTCAGCAGGGTCGCCCGGCCATCGGCAGCGGATGCGGATCGGATCGGTGTGCCGTTCAGCGTCGCCCCACCGTCGGCGGCGGCGAACATGTTGCCGGCCACGGGATCGAGGATGGCACCCGCGACGACCTCGCCGTCGAGTTCGGCGGCGATGGAGATGCACCAGTACGCCAGGCCGCGGGCGAAGTTCGCTGTGCCGTCGATCGGGTCCACGATCCACCGGAGCCGCGCGTCGCCCGAACTTCCGGTCTCCTCGCCGAGAACCTCGGACCCCGGAACCCCTCGCTGCAGGACCGTGCTGATGACCCGCTCTGCCGCCTTGTCGTGGACCGTTACGACGTCGTGCGCATCACGTTTGAAGGCGACGCTCATTTCGGAGCGGAAGGCCGTGAGGAGGGCGGGCGCTGCGGTTCGCGCGGCGATCTCGGCCAGGTCGCAGAGGGCGTTCGGGTCGTAGGACGTGTGGGTCGTCATGGCTCTTCCGTTCGTGGACGTAGGGATTGATTCACGCCTCTCTGAACGCGACATGAACGCTCGGAGACCGCTCGGTCGGCGTGGTTGACCGAGTCTCGGATGGTGTCGCAGAGTGGAGCCGTCCCAAAAAGGGAACGTTCCCTATTCCTGAAAGGTAGCCGAATGTCGGTCTCGATCAACGCCCGCCGGCGCGTCGTCATCGCCCCGCGACGGCGTTTGGCGGCACGCTCCTGGCGGCATGCGGATCGCCGCGTCGGCATCGTCCTGCTCGCTCCGGCATTCGCGGTCTTCGCCGTTTTCGTGTTCTATCCGCTCGGCAAAGTCGTCTGGCTCAGCATGCAGGGGACCGACATCTTCGGACAGGCCGCGGGCTTCGTCGGCGCGAAGAATTTCGTCACGATCTTCGCCGATCCCGAGTTCGGGGGCACGATGCTCCGCACCGGTGCTTTCTGCGTCGCGGTGGTCGTCGGCCGAATCGTCCTCGGGCTGCTCATCACGATTCCCCTGACGGTCAGGCTGCGGGGCATGCCCGTGTTCCGCGCTCTGCTCACCTCCCCGTTGGTCGTCTCGGTCTCGGCCGCATCCGTCGCCTTCGCGGCCATGCTGTCTCCGGGCAACGGTCTGGTGAACTCCGTGATCACCCGGTTCGGCGGTGCCGCGGTCCCCTGGCTGACGAGCACGCAGTGGGCGTTCGGCAGCGTGATCGTCGTCACCGTCTGGGGTTCGCTGGGGTTCACCGTGCTGCTCCTGCTCGGTGCCTTCGGTGCCATCGATCACGACGTGGTGGAGGCAGCGCACCTCGACGGCGCCGGCCCGGTCCGCACGCTCTGGTCGATCTCGCTGCCGTTGGTCACGCCGACCCTGTTCTTCATCGCCGTTACCGGCGCGGTCGAGGCGCTAACCGCGTTCGGACAGATTCAGATCCTGACGGGAGGCGGGCCGGCGGGCGCGACGACGACCCTCGTCTACACGATCTACCAGGCGGCGTTCGGGGCGGGTAGCGCCAACTTCGGGATCGCGGCGGCCGTCGGCGTCGTGCTCTTCGTCCTCGTGCTGGCGCTCTCGCTGGTGCAGTTCGGTGTGCTGGAGAAGCGGGTGAACTACTGATGGCCGCCCCGACCCTGCTCGCTCCCGCGCTGCGAATGAAGCGGCGACGCCCAGCGACGCGGTCCCCGCTGCGCGACGCGTTCCTCTATGCCTGGCTCGTGGCAGCCGTGATCGTCGTGTGCTTTCCGCTGTACTACATCTTCGAGGGGGCACTCACTCCCACGGCGTGGCTCGACCGCGGGTTGGAGGGGCTCCTCCCCATCCATCTCACCCTCGACAACGTCGAGCGCGCCACCCAGGTCATCCCGCTCGGTCAGCAGTTCGCCAACAGCATCGTCGTGACCTTCAGTCAGACGCTGCTGCAGGTCACGATCGGCATCAGCGCCGCGTACGCGCTGGTGTTCTGCGGGCTCCGGGGGACCCGGGCGCTCTTCCTCGTGCTGCTTTCGAGCATGATGGTGCCCGCCGAGACAACCCTCATCGCGAACTACCTGACGATCTCGTCGTGGCACCTCATCGATACCCTGCCGGCAGTGTTCCTGCCCTTCGTGGCATCGGCGCTCAGCATCTTCCTATTCCGCCAGGCGTTCCTCAGCTTCCCCGGTGAGCTGCGCGACGCGGCGCTTCTCGACGGTGCCGGACACTTCCGCTTCATCCGGTCGATGCTGCTGCCGATCACCCGTCCGACGTTGATCTCGGTGACCCTGGTCAGCGCGACCGCCGCCTGGAACGGCTTCTTCTGGCCGTTGCTGGTCACGAATTCGCCAGAGAACAGGACGGTTCAGGTGGGTATCGCGCAGCTCTCGAGCGCCGAGGCGGCCGATGTCGGTGTGGTGCTCGCCGGCGCCGCCATGGTCACCCTTCCCGTTCTCGTCGTCGTGCTGGTCGCACAGCGATTCCTCGCCGGCGGAATCACCGCCGGCGCCCTCAAGTAGCCCCCACAGAAGGAATCTCCCGTCATGTCCACTCGCACTCGCACCCGGCTCGCACTCACCGCCGCCGGCGTTGTTGCTCTGCTCGCAACCTCCGGATGCGCGGCATCCGGCTCCGACGCCGATCCGGCGACCGCATCCGGCCCCGTGACTCTCACCTTCTGGCACGAGATGACCGGGCCGGCCGCCACCGAACTCGACGCGCTCGTCGCGCAATTCAATACACAGGAGTCGGGCAAGATCACCGTCGACTCCTCGTTTCAAGGCACCTACGCCGACGCGCAGACCAAGTACACGGCCTCGGTCCAGTCGGGAACGACTCCCGACGTGCTCATGATGAACGACATCTCGACCGGATTCATGGTCGACTCGAAGAAGACCGTGCCCATTTCGTCCTTCACCGACGCGGATCCGTCGTTCCAGGACGACAGCTTTCCGCCGATCGTGAGCGCCTACTACGCTGACGCGTCCGGCGGCCTCGCCGCCATGCCGTTCGCGGTGTCGCAGCCGGTGCTCTATCTCGACCGTGCCCTCGTCGACCGCGCCGGCCTCGATGCGGATGCTCCTCCGACATCCCTCGCGGACGTCGCGTCCTGGGCGGAGAAGATCCACGCGGCCACGGGCGCCTACGGCATGACGATGAACATGTCGGACTCCTGGATGCTGGAGGAGATGTCGGCGTCTGGCGGCGAGAACTTCTGCACGCCCGACAACGGTCGCGGCGCCGATCGGGTCACCGGGCTCCAACTGACCAGCCCCACCCAGGTCTCGTTCATGGGTCGGTTGCAGCAGTTGTTCCAGGACGGAACCGCGTTGAACCCCGGCACCGACAACGCCTCGATGGTGTCGGCATTCGCGAGCGGCAAAGTGGGCATGATGCTCACCTCGACCGGTGCGTACACGACGGCCGATCCGACCAAGGCGGCCTCGAAGGTCGCCGCTTTCCCGACGACCTCCGACGCATCGGATGCCGGTGTCGTCATCGGGGGCAATGCCCTCTGGATCTCCGGTGACGGCCACTCGGCCACTCAGCAGCAGGCGGCCTACGAGTTCGTCACTTTCCTGCACTCGGCTGAGGTGCAGGCGGCCTGGGCCAGCGCGACCGGCTACCTGGCGTCGAACACTGCGGCGGCAGCCACCACGACCGGCGCGCAGTGGCTTTCCGACCCGAACGTGACGACGATGGCCGACCAGCTCGCGAACACGCCCGCCTCGATCGCGAGTGCGGGATGTCGGACGGGAGCCTTCCCGACCGTGCGCGCGACGGTGATCGGGGCCTTCGGCCTGGTCGTGGAGGGCGCGGACGTGACCGCCACGATGTCGGATGCGGAGTCGAAGGCCGCCGATCAGATCTCGGCCTACAACACGGCGGCCGGCTGAAGCCTCGCCGCGAGCCGGAATAGGGTGGCGAGCATGATCCGTATCGCGACCATCGGCACCAGCGTCATCACGACCCACTTCGCAGATGCGGTGGCGAAGGTCGAGGGGATCCAGCTCGGCACGGTCTTCTCCCGCGATGCCGAGCGGGCGCGCGAGTTCGCGGTACGCATCGGTGCGCCTGCATCCGGTGACGACCTGGACGCGATCCTCGCCGACCCCGCGATCGACGCCGTCTACGTCGGCTCGCCGAATGCCGTGCACGCCGAGCAGGTGCGGCGGGCGATCGCCGCCGGCGTCCACGTGTTCGTGGAGAAGCCGGCGGTCGCGACGGCCGCGGAGTGGGCGGAGCTCGTCGCCGCGGCCGACCGCGCGGGCGTCGTACTGCTGGAGGGGATCCGCACGGCCTATGACGCGGGCACGGCGGCGGTCCGCGAGCTGTTGCCCTCGCTCGGCACGATCCGTCGGGCGTCGGTGCACTACCAGAAGCGTTCCTCGCGCTACTCCGACGTACTCGCCGGAAAGCGGGTCAACATCTTCGACCCGGCCATGGGCGGCGGTGCGCTCGCTGACCTCGGCGTCTACGGCGTCCACGCGCTGATCCTGCTGTTCGGGGCTCCTGAGACGGTGCAGGCCGCATCCGTTCCCCTGGATGCCGGCGTCGACGGCGCGGGGATCGCCCTGCTCGGGTACCCGGGATTCGTCGCGGATGTCAGCTACTCGAAGATCACGAGCTCGTCGCGGCCGAGCGAGATCCAGGGCGAGGACGCCACGCTCACGATCGATGAGATCGCCAGCCCGCGCCACCTCGTGCGCACGGGTGTCGACGGATCCGTCGAGGAGTGGAACGTCGAGGCTCCGCAGCACTCTCTGGTCGGTGAGGTGCAGCGTTTCGTCGACCTGATCGTCGCGGGAGAAACCCCGGCCGAAGACAACGAGCGCACGCGCCTGACCCTCGAGACCCTCGAGCGCATCCGCACCGCGGCCCGCTGAGCCGGAGCCCAGTCGCGGCGCGCCGCCGCCCCGCCTCAGCGCCGGAGGGTGCGCAGCACCGGAAGCAGCGCCGCAAGCACCGCCGCAGGAATGAGGAACGCGACCCCGAGGGCGGGCCCGGTGGCGACGAGCCCGAGAACGACGGCTCCCGTCACGGCGCCGGCGTAGTTGAACAGGTTGACGCGGGCGATGACCTCGTCGCTGCGTTCGGGGAGCACCTCGCCGGCGCGGGCGAAGGCGAGCGGAACGAGGGTTCCGGATGCGGCGCCCATCGCGGCGAACCCGATGATCGCGGCCGGAACCACCGGCCACACGGCGACGAGCACGGCTCCGGCGACGGCCAGCAGGATCGCGGCGACGCCCACCCGCACCGCGCCGACCGCACGCACCGCGGGGTCGGTTCCCAGGCGGGCGACGAGCATGGCTGCGAGGTAGGCGGCGTACCCGAGCGGGGTCACCGCGGGCTCCGCCTGCAACCCGTCGGTCAGGTAGATCGTGCTCCAACTCGAGACCGCCGAATCGATCACGAACGCGGCGAACACGATCGCCCCGACTGCCCAGATCGCGCGGCGAGGAAGCGGCGTCCGCCGACGCGGTTCGTCGTGGGCCTGGTGCGCCGCACGCGCCGGGTCGAACGCGATGACACCCCACGCCGCGACGGCCAGCTGCACGATCGCCGTCACCACGAGAGTGAGGGTGGCGGGTGCCGACGCGCCGAGCACCGCGGCCGTGCCGAGGGTCGCCAGGATCGCGGCGGCGGTGTACCCGGCGTACAACCGACCGAAGATCGGCTGCGGGTGCCGGCGCTGCAGCAGCGCACCCTGCATGTTCGATGACGCGTCGACCGCGCCGAGGCCGACTCCGTAGACCATGACCGCGATGAGGAGCACCTCGAACGAGCCGGTCGCGGCGATGACGAACAGCCCGATGGCCTGGATGGCGAGTCCCCCGACCAGAGCGGCACGGCTGCCGCGGCGGACGGCGACCACATCCGCGAGGATCGAACCGAGAGCGGCGGCGAGACACGTGCCGAGCAGCAGGAGCGACACGGTCATGTCGTCGATGCCGACGCGATCCTTGATCGCGGGCAGCGCCGTGACGACCGTCGCGTAGCCGAGACCCTGTGCCGCGTAGGAGGCCGGGACGGCGCCGCGACGGGCGGTCCGGGGGGCGGTGACCGTGTTCATCATCCGGCCGTCGGCAGGCGAAGCGCGCGGAACGCGTCGTCGGCGATCTCGAGCGTGCGGGTGATGTCGGCCGGGGTGAGCGCCGCGTTGATGAAGTGATTGTGGTGCGAACTCAGGAAGACGCCGCGCTTGACGCATTCCGCGATCCACCGCTGGTGCAGCATCAGCGAGTCGTCGTCGGCGAGGCGCAGGTAGAAGAGGGCGGGTTCGCCGGATGCCACGAGCGTCAGGTCGTGCGAGCGCGCGACGTCGACGAGACCGTCGGTGAGCGACGTGCCGAGTTCGCGGAAGAGCCGCGGGGCGTCGATCTCCTTCAACGTCGTGATGTTCGCGATCGCGGCGGCGAACGGCACCGCGCTCATCCAGTAGCTGCCCGTGTAGGTGATGCTGCTGACCGCTTCGCGGAGGCTCTCCTTGCCGCACAGCGCCGACACGTTGTAGCCGTTCGCGATGGCCTTGCAGAAGCAGATCAGGTCGGCTTCGAACCCGTAGAAGTGGTCGCTGCCCTCCAGATCGAGTCGCCATCCGGCGCGCACGTCGTCGACGATCAGCACGATGCCGTGCTCATCGCAGAGCTTTCGGACCGCCTGCCAGTACCCCGGCGCCGGCAGTTCGTTGTCGAAGAAGTTCCCGTGCCGGTAGGGCTGCGCGATGAGGGCCGCAATCTCGCCGCGGTGCTCGGAGAACACCCGTCGCATGGCTTCGACGTCGTTCCACGGCACCTCGATGTTGCCCTGCACGTCGGTGTCGAGCACGCCCGGGTAGTCGAGCTTCTGCGTCCACGGGGCGACGCCGTGGTAGTAGCCCTCGATGAAGACGATGCGCCGGCGACCGGTCGCCGCCCGCGCCGTCATCACGGCGAGCGTCGTCGTGTCGCCGCCGTTCTTGGCGAAGAACGCCCAGTCGGCACTCGCAACGGTGTCCACGAGCAGCTCGGCCAGATCCACCATCACGGTCGACGGAACCGAGACCACATCCTCCAGGCGCGCCTGCGCCTCCGCGGCGGCCGCAACGCGACGGTCGCCGTATCCGAGCACGTTCGGGCCGTACCCGCACATGTAGTCGATGAACTCGTTGCCGTCGACGTCCCAGAACCGGGTGCCCTCGGCGCGCTGCGAGAAGAGGGGGTAGTCGGTGCGGGGGATGAAGCATCCCTCGCTGGGTCCGAGATGACCGGGAACGCCGCCCGGGATCACCTTGATCGCACGGGAGAAGGCCTCTTCGCTCCGGGCATAGGAGTAGGTGGGGGTGAGGAGATCGCTGCTCATGGGGTCACGCTCCGAGGTAGGCGCCGACACGGTCGAGAATGCGGCTGGTGTTGTCGACGAGGGGGATGAAGCCGCGCATGGCCAGGCGGCCATCGCAGACGCAGGCGAGGGCGCTGTCGCGACCCGTGATGACGCCGCCGGCGACATCGAGGTCGGCGAAGCGGAGGATGGCGCGGGGAGTGCCGGAGAGGTCGTCGTCGAGGCGGACGCGATGGTTCTTGATCTCCAGCCGGTACCGCACTTCGTCGCCGAACTCGAGGTCGAGGTCGCCGTCGGGCATGTGCGCGGCCGAGAAGCGTCCGCTGACATCCTCGTTGCCAACGACGGCGATCGCGCGGGCCGCCACGTCGAGGGTCATCAGGGTGCTGAGCCGGCGGAACGCCGGGTCGGCGAGGTCGGCGTCACTCGGCTGCAGGTACCGGCCGAGCAGGTCGCTGAGCGGGGTGAACACCTTCGTGAGGAATCGGATGCCGGCCGGCCCGGCGAGTGGGATCGGCTGGGCCGAGCCCGCGATGACGGCGTTCGCGTGCGCCGCCGAGCGGAACAGCAGCGTCGGGCCGCGGCCGCCCGCATCCGCCGCCGTGATGGCCTGATCGGTGAACGTGTAGCGCACCGGGTCGAGCCCCGGCACGACGAAGGTCAGCGTGGTGGGCTTCGGCACTTGCCGAAGAATGTCGCGCGCAGCGGGAACGAGTTCGGCGAGCCGCGGCAGCGAGCCGAGCACGGCGCGCAGATTGGTCGCGGCGAGCACTCGCGGGTCGATCTCAGTGAGCATCGGGCGCCTCCGGGGTGGGAACAGGGGTGGACAGTGCGGCGAACGACCGCGCCAGGAATCGGATGTGGCGACGCGCGGAGGCGCCGTCGCGGTCGGTCAGCCAGGTCAGGGTGAGCCCATCGAGCGCGCTCGCGAACGACCAGGCGATCTCGTCGAGCGGCTGCGACCAGGAGGTGCCGGCAAGCTCGGCGGCGTAGCGCAGGCTCGATTCGGCCGCATCCCGGTACGTCGCCCACTGCGCTTCGACGACGGCGGGGTCGTGGCGCATGGCGTGGGTGGCGACATCGAGCAGCACCAGTTCGCGGCTGGGGTCGGATTCGAGGAGCCGCAGGTACGCGTCGAGGCCGCGCTCGAGGATCTCGTCGAGGCGGGGAGCCGGGCCCGGGGTGCCCGCGTCGATCCACGCGGCGAGGCGCTCCTGCTCGGTGATCTGCTCGATCACGGCGGTGATGAGCTCGTCGCGGGTGCCGAAGACGTAGTGGAACGCGCCGAGCGGCATGTCGGCCTCGGCCACGATGGCGCGCGTGCTGGCACCGGCGAGGCCCTCGCGGGCGATCACGCGGATGGCGGCGTCGACGAGTTCGGCGCGACGGTCGGCGTAGGGCAGGCGCCGCATCAGGAGGCCGCCCGGGATCCGGCGCGTTCGGTGGCGCGCTGGCCGACGCGGAGCGTCATCCGGCGCGGGGCGAACTTCGCGCCGAGGGACTGGATGCGGTTGCCCCAACCGAGGGTGACGACCGGGCCGCCCGGCCGATCGAGCACACGGAGCGTCGCCGCGACGACCTCGTCGGTGGTCGCGATGCGTCCGACCGCGAACTGGGTGGACCCGGCGGCGGCGAAGAACTCGGTCGCGGTCGGGCCGGGGCAGACCGCGAGCACGCGAAGCGCGGAGCCGCGCGTTTCCTGCCAGATCGCCGCCGTCAGCGACGTGAGGAACGCCTTGCAGGCGGCGTAGACCGCGAGGTTCGGGATCGGCTGGTGGGATGCGGTGCTCGAGACCATGAGCAGCACGCCGTGCGGTGCGGCGAGCAGGTCGGGGAGCAGGAGGCGGGTCAGGAGGGTCGGGGCGGTGACGTCGACGGCGATCTCCTGCGCGATCCGGTCGGGATCCTCTGCGGTGAACGCGCCCGCGGTGCCGAAGCCCGCGCAGTTGATGAGCCCGGCGGCGCGGAGGCCGCGGTCCGCGAGATCCTGCGCGATGCGGGCAGGAGCCGCGGCGTCGGCGAGGTCGGCGGGGATGACATCGACGGCGACGCCGTGCGCGGCGCGCAGCCGGGCCGCGAGCTCCTCGAGCCGCTCCGCACGCCGAGCGACCAGCACGAGGTCGTGGCGTCGGGCCGCGAACCGCTCGGCGAAACCCCGGCCGAGGCCCGAACTCGCGCCGGTGACCACCGTCACCGCTCGTCTCTCGTCGGTCATGATCGTCCTCTCCGAAAGTTGGTCGATCGACCAACTCCGCTCATGAAAGCGCACCCGGATGCTGCCGGGCAACCCCGGGGCGCAATTCTCATCCCCCCGAAACCCCCGCGAAACCTTCGCGCCGCGCGCGCCCCGGCGCCCGCATCCGCCCGCGGCCCGCATCCGCCCGCACAATCCACGAGACGGGATCGGGGCGCCGAGACCGTGGGGTTACTCCGCTGTCTCGGCGCGAAGATCCCGTCTCGCGGAAAGGTGAGTGGCGGGAGGGGAGCGGGGTCAGGCGCGGGGCTTGTCGGGGAAGACGGCGGCGACGCTCGCGTTCGCGAGCCGACCGGCGACCGTGCTGAGGCCGCCGGCGAGCGCGGCGTCATCCGCGACGGCGCGCTCCCAGCCCTTGTCGGCGAGGGCGAGCGCGTAGGGCAGCGTGGCGTTCGTGAGCGCGGGGGTGGAGGTGCCGGCCGCTGCCCCGGGCATGTTCGCGACGCAGTACAGGATGGCGTCGCCGACCCGGAAGATCGGGTCGTCGTGGGTCGTGGGGCGGGAGTCCTCGAAGCATCCGCCCTGGTCGATCGCGATGTCGACGAGCACGCTGCCCGGCTTCATCCGCAGTACGAGGTCGTGTGAGACGAGCTTCGGCGCCTTCGCGCCCGGGATGAGCACCGCGCCGATCACCAGATCCGCCTCGAGCACCGATCGCTCGAGTTCGTAGGCGCTCGAGGCGACTGTCCGCACCGCGCCGCGGTAGAGGTCGTCGATGGCGCGTAGGCGCGGCAGCGAGAGGTCCAGGACGGTGACGTCGGCGCCGAGGCCGACGGCCTGGGCGACCGCGTTCGCGCCGGCCATCCCGCCCCCGATGACGGTGACCTTCGCGGGGCGCACCCCGGGTACCCCGGCCAGCAGCACGCCGCGCCCGCCCTGCGAGCCGAGCAGGTGGTAGCCGCCGGCGAGCACGGCGAGGCGACCCGCGACCTCGCTCATTGGGGCGAGCAGGGGGAGCGACCGATCGGCGAGCTGCACGGTCTCGTACGCGAGGGCCGTGGTGCCCGCCGCCAGCAGCGCGTCGACGAGCGGCTCGTCGGCAGCGAGATGCAGGTACGTGAACAGGGTGAGATCGGGCCGCAGGTAGCCGTACTCGGCGGCGACGGGTTCCTTCACCTTCAGCACGAGCTCGTTGTCCCACGCGGCGGCCGCGTCGCCGAGCTGGGCGCCGGCCGCGACGAATTCCGCATCCGGGATCGCGCTTCCGGCTCCCGCGCCGGCCTGCACGGTGACGGTGTGGCCGTGGCGCACGAGCTCGTGCACTCCGGCCGGCGTCGCCGCGACGCGGTACTCGTGGTTCTTGACTTCGGCGGGAACTCCGATGCGCATGGTTTCTCCTCGTGTGCGGGGCCGGTCGGCGACCCGAATCTAGAAGAAAATCGCGGATGTGTCGCTAGCAGCCGAATAGTCTTCTCTCACACCGCTCAGGACAGGAGGATCTGCGATGAATCGCTCAACGGATGCCGGCCGCGCGCAGAAACGTCAGCTCGATGAGATCGACGAGCGGATCCTCTGGGAGCTGCAGCGCGACGCCGATCTGACGAACGCCGCGCTCGCCGCCCGCATCGGTCTCTCGGCCTCGACCGCCCACGCGCGCGTCCGCGCGCTCCGTGCGGCGGGGGTGCTCGGCGCCTCGCGCGCCGACGTCGACCTGGCCGCCCTCGGCCTTCCCCTGCAGGCGATCGTCGCGGTGCGCCTGCGCGCCCAGGCGCGTCCGTCGATCAAGACCTACGCCGACAAGGTCGCGCGGTTGCCGAACGTGCTGAACATCTTCTTCCTCGGCGGGCAGACCGACTTCCTCATCCATGTCGCGACGACCTCGCCCGAGCAGCTCCGCGACTTCGTGGCGACGCGCCTCAGCATGGACCCCGCGGTCGCGTCGACCGAGACCCAGATCGTCTTCGACTGGGTGCGCTCGCCGGGGCGCGCCGGCGGGTTCGACGACATGCGCGACCCCATCCAGTAGCGGCTCAGCGCGCGGGGTCGCTCGGCGTCAGAAACCGGCGCAGCATGTCTTGCAGTTCGGCGAGCAGCGCCGCGCGTTCGCTTCCGGATGCGGCGAACGCCTCGTGCAGCACGGCGTCGGCCGAGAGGAACGCCACGCGGGCGCGCAGCTCGTCGCGACCGTCGGAGGCGAGCCCGCTGACGCGCATGAGCGTCGCGACTTTCGCCGCCATCCGCTGTCGGTGCAGGGTGCGCTCGTCGAAACCGGCCGGCGTCGTCGAGACCGCGTGCAGGGCGCGCACGGGTTGCTGGTCGAGGTAGACCCCGGCGACGGCGTCGATCACGTGCGCGACCGGATCGGCCGGGGCGGCGGAGCGCGTCGTCTGGGCGATTGCATCGTCGAGAAGCAGCTCGAGCCGGGAGTGGTAACGCGCGACGAGCGCCCGCGTGATCGCGTCGCGGTCGGGCAGGTACTGGTAGAGCGCGCCGACGCTGACGTCGGCCTCGGCGGCGACGCGCGGCAGGTTGATCGCGTCGGGTCCTTCGGTGCGGAGCAGCCGGTCGGCGGCGACGAGCGCGCGAAGGACCTTGTCGCGCGAGCGCGCTTGCGTGGGGACGCGGCGGAGCGGAAGGGCGTCCCACTCCTCGGCTGTCGTCACGGATCCTCTAATCAAACTTGACTTTGGTTTGCTCGCTGCGCATGCTCACTGTATGACATCGACGTCAGACATCGTCGCGTTGCGCCGAACGGTGGCGGATGCGGCCCGCGTGCTCGCCGACCGCGACCTTCTCATCGGCACTGCCGGCAACATCAGTGCCCGCTCGGGCGACCTGGTCGCCCTCACCGCGACGGGCGCCGTGCTCGGCGAGTTGACGCCCGACCAGGTCACGATCGTGACTCTCGATGGCGCGGTCGTCGAGGGGGAGTGGGCGCCGACTTCCGAGGCGGACCTGCATCTCGGCGTGCTCCGCGCCGCGCCGCCCGGCGTCGTAGGCGCGGTCGTGCACACCCATTCCCGGTACGCGACCGCCCTGTCGATCGTGGTCGACGAACTCCCGGTTGTGCACTATCAGCAGCTGACCCTCGGCGGCGCCCTGCGCGTCGCGGCGTTCGAGCCGTTCGGCAGTCCCGAGCTCGCGCGCGCCGTGGGCGGCGCTCTCGACGGGCGGCTGGCGGCGTTGATGGCCAACCACGGCGCCGTCGCGCTGGGCGCCGACCTCGCCCGCGCCGTCGAGAACGCGCTGCTGGTCGAATGGCTCTGCGAGTTGTACTGGCGTGCGCGGGCGATCGGCGAACCGCGGGCGCTGGATGGTGCCGCGCAGCGCGCCGTCATCGAGGCGGCGACGCGCCGCGGCTACGGCACGACCCAGAGGATCGTTCCGTGAGCGCCCCGATCGCGCGCGGGCGGTCCTCCGAAGTGTTCGCCGATGACCCCGGGCACGTCGTGAAGCTCTACTTCGCCGGCGCCGACGAGGTCGAGGTCGACCGCGAGGTGCGCGACTCGCGGACCGTGCACGCGCTCGGCATCACCCCGGTGCGCTGCTACGGGCGGGTCGAGCGCGACGGCCGGCACGGCATCGTGTTCGACCGGATCGACGGCATCCCGCTGACCACGGTCGCCGAACGCAACATTCTGCGGCTTCCCGAGGTGGGACGAACCCTCGCTGACGAGCACGTGGCGGTGCACGCCGCGCACACCACCGAGCTGCAGGATGTGCGTGCGCTCGCGCTCGCCCAGATCGACAAGCCCTCGTTCGCGGCGTTGACGATCGCCGAACGAGAGTCCCTCCGGGCGCACCTGCGGTCGCTGCCCGACGGCGATGCCGTGCTGCACCTCGACTTCCACCCCCAGAACGTGTTCGTACTGGCGGATCGGAACGTCGTGATCGACTGGCAGACCGCCGTCTCCGGTGACCCTGCGGCCGACGTCGCCCTCACCTGCCTGCTCTTCCGGGAGGCGGAACTCTTCCCGGGAACCTCGGCCCCCATGCGCGTCGTCTACGCGGCGGTCAGGCGTGTCCTGCTGCGCCACTACCTCGCGGAGTATCTGCGTCGCAGCACCGTCACCCCCGCGCAGATCGAGCGCTGGACGACAGCCGCGCGCGTGCTGCGGCTCGGCCTGCTCGATGTCGCGTCGGAGCGCGAGCGGATGCTGGCCGGCATCCGTCGCGACCTCGCCGCCCGTGCGTCGGCCCAGGGTCCGGCACGATCGGCGTCGGCGTCGTGAGTGCCCCGTTCGCCCGTCGCCTGCCCGGTTCGCCGGTCGACCTGCTCATCATCGGGGCGGGGATCACCGGGACGGCTCTCGCCTACGAGGCCGCGAGCCGGGGCCTCCGCGTCGCGGTCGTGGACGCCGGTGACATCGGCGGTCGCACGTCGGCGGCGACCGGCAAACTCATCCACGGCGGCCTCCGGTATCTGAAGAACTTCGAGGTCGGCCTCGTCCGCGAGTCCCTTGCCGAGCGCCGCACGCTCATGCGCATCGCTCCGCACCTCGTCGAACCCGTCGGCATGGTGCTGCCCGACCCGGGACTCATCGAGCACGTGGGGCTCACGGCCTACGACGTGCTCTCGTTCGACCGCAACCGCATCCCGGATCCGGCCAAGCGCATCCCCGCGCACCGGGTGCTCTCCCGGGGGCAGCTCGATGCGCGCGGTCTCGCGCACGTGGGCCGCGGCATCCTCTACTACGACGCCATGATGTATTCACCCGAGCGGCTGACGTTCGCCTTTGCGCGCACCGCGCAGCAGCACGGTGCCACCTTCTCGACCTATACCCGCGCCGAGCGACTGCTCGTGCGGGGTTCGCGGGTCGAGGGGGCGCGGGTGCACGACGCCGTCACCGGATGCACGCACGACGTTCGCGCGACCGTGACGGTGAACGCGGCGGGGCCCTGGTCGCACGATCTGCTCAGCAGCACGCCGGAGCTGCTGCCGCTCGCCGGACCCGCGCCGCGCGTGCGCTCGGAGGGCATCTACCTCGTCACGCGGCCCCTCACCCGCACGATGGTGCTCACGGTGTCGGGGCACGGCCACTTCAGCGTCGCACCGTGGCGCGGGCACAGCCTCATCGGCCCCACCGAGACCCCGTACTCCGGCGCGGTCGGCGACTGGCGCCTTACGCGCGAGTCGATCGAGCGACTCGTGGATGCGGTCAACGCCGGCGCGAATCTGCCCGAACGACTCGCCATCGACGACGTCGTGGCGGCGTACGGGGGGTTGCGCCCGCTCTCCGAGTCGTCG
Organism: Microbacterium sp. cx-59; assembly: GCF_020805625.1. Taxonomy (NCBI): domain Bacteria; kingdom Bacillati; phylum Actinomycetota; class Actinomycetes; order Micrococcales; family Microbacteriaceae; genus Microbacterium; species Microbacterium sp. cx-59. The sequence continues at coordinate 159,273 of NZ_JAJHGO010000007.1, read as the reverse complement.
GGCGACGACACGTACCGGGCCTCTCGATCATCCGAACTCGTCGACCATGCGAAAGGCGGCGTCGACGGATTGCTCTCGGCGGTGGGCGGCAAATACACGAACTCCCGTGCCTTCGCCGAGAAGGTCGTCGACCGGCTCGGGCGGCGGGCGGGACTCCGCGTCGCGCAGAGCGTCAGCGCGCGCACCCCGTTGTTCGGCGGCAACATCGAAGACATCGGCTCGGCCCGCGCCGCGATCGCGTCGGATGCGGCCGCGGCCTCCGTCGCCGCCGACACCGCCGATCTCCTGCTGCGCCACTACGGCACCCAGGCCCGCGAGGTGCTCGCGCTCATGAGCGAGGACCCGAGGCTTGCCGAACGGGCGACGCCCGACGGCGAACCGCTCGCCACCGTCGCCTACGCGGTGCGGCAGGAATCTCCCGTGCACCTGACCGACGTGCTCCTGCGCCGCACGGGGATCGGCCACCTCGGAGACCCCGGGGACCGGATCCTCGGGATGGCCGCCGACATCGCGGCCGAGCATCTGGGCTGGGATGCCGGGCGCCGCCGCACCGAACTCGATGCCGCCCGCCGCGCCGTGCGGCTGCCGGTGGACTGAGCGGGCTCAGCGCAGGCGGAGCACCGCGTCCCACAGCGCGTCGGCGACCTCGCGCTTCGTGCCGGTCACGGATGCGGGCTGCGCGTCGTCGTGCGCGTCGCCGTGCGCGTCGCGGGTGAGGAGCAGCAGCGTGTTGTCGGTGGTCTCGAAGCCGCGATCCCAGCCGACCTCGTTGACGGCGAGGAGGTCCACGCCTTTCCGTTCCCGTTTCCGCGCGGCCCGCGCGAGCAGTTCGTCGCCGGTCGCGGTCTCGGCGGCGAAGCCGACGATCGTCTGTCCGGGGCGCCGCTCCGCGACCAGCCCCGCGACGATGTCGGGGTTCTCCACGAGCTCGAGCGTGCGCGTGCCGTCGCCGGATTCCTTCGTGAGCTTCCGCTCCGACACGGCGGCGACGCGGTAATCGGCGACGGCCGCGGCCATCACCACGACATCGGCGTGGGTCGCCGCATCCGTCGTCGCGCTTTGCAGCTCCGTCGCCGTCCCGACGTCCGTCACCCGGATGCGGGGATCGGCGGATGCGGTCGCCCGCACATCCGCGTCGAGGTGGGCCGCGATCAGGTGCACGTCGGCGCCGCGATCGGCCGCGGCGAGCGCCACCGCGAGGCCCTGCCGCCCGCTCGATCGGTTTCCGAGGAAGCGCACCGGGTCGATGGGTTCGCGGGTGCCGCCCGCGGTGACGGCAACGCGGAGCCCGGCCAGATCCTGGCGCGAGGGGGCGGCCACCTCGAAGGCGAATCGCACGATGCTTTCCGGTTCGCTCATGCGCCCGGGCCCGCTGTCGCCGCCGGTGAGTGCGCCGACCTCCGGTCCGATCACGCGCACGCCGCGGGCGCGGAGGGTCTCGATGTTGGCGACGGTCGCCGGATGACGCCACATCTCGCTGTGCATCGCCGGCGCGACGACGACCGGCGCGACCGTGGCGAGCAGCGTCGTGCCGAGCAGATCATCGGCGATACCGGCCGCCATCTTGGCGAGGGTGTTCGCGGTCGCCGGGGCGATGATCACGAGGTCGGCGTGCTGGCCGAGCGCCACGTGACGCACCTGCGGAACATCGTCGTGCAGCGATGTCGTGACGGGGTTGCGGCTGATGGCCTCCCATGTGGGCAGGCCGACGAACCGCAGCGCCCCCTCGGTCGGGATGACATGCACCTCGTGGCCCCCGCGGATGAGGTCGCGAACGAGCGATACGGTTTTGTACGCGGCGATTCCACCGGTGACTCCGACGACGACGAACACGGCATGATTCTCGCACGCGACGCGTCCGCCCGAAGGAGACCCGATGTGCACCGTGATCGTCCGCGTCCCCGAGAACCCGGACGCCCCGACGCGCCTGATCGCGATCCGCGATGAGGATCCGGGTCGCCCCTGGAATCCCGTGGGGCCGTGGTGGCCGGACGCGTTTCCGGGAGTGATCGGCGTGCACGACGTGCGGGCCGGCGGTGCATGGTTGGCCGCCGACCCGGGCGCGGGGCGGCTGGCCGTGCTGCTGAACCGGCACGACGACGGTTCGCTTCCCGACGCGGATGCCGTCTCTCGCGGCACCCTGCCGCTCGCTTCCGTGGCGGGCTCGCCGCCCGGTGAGGCGCCGCGCACGCGCGGCTTCAACCTGCTCGAGATCGACGGGGCGGCATCCCGCGTGGTGTCCTGGGATGGCGTTCGGCGCGGGGTCACCGAGCTCGCGCCGGGAACCCACATGATCGCCCACGACGACCTCGACGACCCCCGCACGGCCCGCATCACGCGCTGGCTGCCCGAGTTCGCCGTCGCAGAAACGGATGCGGCGGGCGCATGGTGGGCGCCGTGGCTCGCCGTCATCGAGCGGAGCGCCGCGCTCGCCGCGACCGACGACCGCGCTATCATCCGCGATCACCGGCATCTCGGCATCCCCACGCTCTCGCTCCTCGTCTGCGTGGCGAGCGTGCACTCCGGTGGCGTGGAGCTTCGAGATGCCGGCCTCCCCGCGCCCGGAACGTGGGGGCCGCTCACGTTCTGAGTGGCTGCCGGCCGCGCGACGCGAGAGGATGGGGCGGGCCCGCTCAGAAGGCGGGCTCACCCAGGAGGAAACATGATCATCGTCGGGCTCGTTTTCGCGGCACTCGCCGCGCTGCTGCACGTCTACATCTTCTGGCTCGAGTCGATCGCCTGGACGAGCGATCGCGCGCGGCGCACCTTCGGGACGACCCCGCAGGAGGCGCAGGCGACGCGGTCGCTTGCGTTCAACCAGGGCTTCTACAACCTGTTCTTGGCGATCGCGGCCGCGCTCGGAATCGTGTTCTTCGCCGCCGGTACCACGGCGATCGGGGCGACGCTCGTCTTCGTCGGGACGGGCTCGATGGTCGCGGCCGCGCTCGTGCTCCTCCTGTCGGACCGTTCGAAGACGCGTGCGGCGCTCACGCAGATGGCCTTCGCGGTGATCGCTGTCGTCGCGCTGGCCGTGGGGATCGCGCTCTGATCCGACGCCCTCGGGGCGTGGGGCCCCGTCAGGGGGTGGGGGTTGCGGCGGGCGGCCGGTCCGGTGCGGGGGCGAAGTGCTCCGCGACGAGCATGATGCCACCCGACGAGTTCGCGGAGTTGGCGAGCTCTTCGATCCACTCGCGGCTCAGCATCGCCGGCTCGGGGTCGTCGAAGACGAAGCGCAGCGGAATCGACGGATGCAGCCACAGCGTGCTGCGGCCGCGGGGCTGATCGTCCGGGTGCCGCCACGAGAGCGTGAAGCTCTCGCCCCGGCGGAGCTTCGTTGAGAGAACCACCTTCAGGTGTGCCAGGGCACGGTCCTCGATATGGATCGGAGTGCTGCCCCCGCCGTAGTAGATCGTGCCCATGCGATCACCCTAGCCGGGGGCGCACCCGGTAGCGCGGGTCGCGTGGCCTATGCTCGTGCCGTGGGCCGATTCATCTATGACACGAACGCGAACGCGGTCGACATCGAAGACCGTACGCTTTCGCACCTGCGGATCGTGGTGATGAACAAGCTCCGTCGCGGCGAGCCGTTCATGTTCGATGTCGAGATCGGCGACGGCAGCGGACGCCGCAGCTTCTGGGTGCACCCGTCGGTTCCCATGCAGTTCCACTTCTACGGCAGCCGTCAGCCGAAGATCAACCGGGCCTGGATCGAAGACCTGATGCTCGCCGCATCCGGACCCGCCGGACTCACGATCGTGCCCGAACCGCCGGACGAACCGGTGGAGCAGACGGCCTAATAGCAGCGATTCCCGGCCCGTCCGGGTTGTCAAGGGGTCGGACCGCGCCCGCCGCTGAGGCAAGGTGGGAACCGCCCCAGGAGGTGGTGCCATGCTCGCCGGACCCGAAGACGTCGTGCCCGAGAACCCGATGACGTCCCTCGAATTCGAAGACGTCCCCGGCATCGACGTCGTCGACGGCGAATTCCTCCCGCGGAGCGGCTTCGATCCGCTCTCCCCGCGCTGAGAGCATCCCCACCGATTCCGGGGCGCGCCAGTTTTCTGCTGCCGCTCCACAGATCTGAGGCGCGGGAGCAGGAAACTGGCGCGCGGCGCGCGGTGAGTGCAGAGAAGTGGCGCGCCGGGTAAGGGCAGCCGGCGGATGCGGGGTCAGCCGGCGGATGCGGGGTCAGCCAGCGGATGCGGGGTCGGCCAGCACGGGCTCGAAGGCCGCCTCGGCGGCACCGATCAGGAGCCGATCGTCGGCGAGCGACGCGAGGCGCAAATCGAGGGACTCCGCACAGGCCGGCATTGCCTGGCCGCGGACGGCGGCGGTGAGTCCGGGAAGATCGCTCGATGCCAGCGCGGCGAGGAACCCGCCGAGCACCACGACCGACGGGTTCAGCACGTTCACCGCGTTGGCGAGGGCAGTGCTGAGGATGCGGCGCTGCCGGTCGCGTTCCGCGCGGGCAGCGGGCGCCGACGTCGTCTGCAGCGCGCGGGCGAGGGCGTGGTCGTCCGCATCCGTCGCGGAGGCGCCGAGCGCTGCGAGCAGCCGCGCGCGCCCGACTTCGTCTTCGAGCACCCCGCCGGGAGCCCGGCGATCGGAGGCGTCCTCGATGCCGGGGCGATTCTGGCCGAACTCGCCGGCGTATCCGCCCGCGCCGCCGAGCATCGTGCCGTGGGCGATCACCCCGCCGCCGATGCCGCTGGCACCGCCGTTGAGGTAGATCACGTCGGCGTGGCCGCGGGCGGCGCCGAAGAGGTGCTCCGCACGGGCGCCCAGGCTCGCGTCGTTGCCGACCGTGGTCGGCAGCCCGGCCGCCGACTGCACGAGGGCGGCGAGAGGGGCATCGCGCCAGCGCAGGTGCGGCGCGTCGCGGACGACCCCGTCGCTCGTGCGCACGAGACCCGGCACGGCGACACCGACGCCGACGATCCGGTGGTCGGCAAGCGCACCCGCACGCCACTGCGCGATGCGGGCGGCGATCGCCGCCGCGGCGACCTCCGGCGAGGGTGCGTCACGCCAGGGGATCCGTACGCGCGCGATGACGGAACGATCGAGCGTCACGGCCGCGAGGGTCAGCGCATCGATCTCGGGGTGCGCCGCGATCGCGACCGCGGAGCCGCTGGTCACCACGACCGGCGACGGGCGGCCGGCGCGGCGCGCAGCATCCGGAGCCCGTTCCTCGACCAGCCCGAGCGCGGCGAGTTCGCCCACGAGGTCTCCGATCGTGGACCGGTTCAACCCCGTCTCCTCGGTGAGCGCCGCGCGTGAGCGGGGCCCGTCGAGATGCAGGAGCGTGAGCACGCGGGCGAGATTGCGCTGCCGCACGGATGTCGCGCTCGCCCCGGTGGTGGTCATCCTCCCAGTGTAGTATGTTGGCGAGCACAACTTATTCGGGTGCACCCCGCCCCGCACATTCGCAAAGGAGCGTCATGTCTTCACCCACGCGCGACGACAAATTCTCGTTCGGCCTCTGGACCGTCGGCTACAACGGCACCGACCCGTTCGGTGGGCCCACCCGGCCGCCGCTCGACGTCGTGCACGCGGTCGAGAAGCTCTCGGAGTTGGGGGCGTACGGGCTCACGTTCCACGACGACGACCTCTTCGCCTTCGGCTCGTCGGAGACCGAACGGCAGACCCAGATCGATCGCCTCAAGGGCGCGCTCGAGGACACCGGGCTCATCATTCCGATGGTCACCACGAACCTCTTCTCCGCCCCGGTGTTCAAAGACGGCGGGTTCACCGCGAACGACCGGGACGTGCGCCGGTTCGCCCTGCGCAAGGTGTTCCGCCAGCTCGACCTCGGTGCCGAACTCGGCGCGAAGACCTTCGTCATGTGGGGTGGCCGCGAGGGCGCCGAGTACGACTCCGCGAAGGATGTTCGCGCCGCGCTCGAGCGGTACCGCGAGGCCGTCAACCTGCTCGGCGACTACGTCACCGACAAGGGGTACGACATCCGCTTCGCGATCGAACCGAAGCCCAACGAGCCGCGCGGCGACATCCTGCTGCCGACGCTCGGCCATGCGATCGCGTTCATCGACTCGCTCGAGCGCCCCGAGCTCGTCGGCGTCAACCCCGAGGTCGGCCACGAGCAGATGGCCGGGCTGAACTTCGCCGCGGGCATCGCGCAGGCGCTCTTCCACGGCAAGCTCTTCCACATCGACCTGAACGGTCAACGCGGCATCAAGTACGACCAGGACCTCGTCTTCGGGCACGGCGACCTGCACAACGCCTTCGCGCTCGTCGACCTGCTCGAGAACGGCGGACCCGGCGGAGTGCCCGCCTACGACGGCCCGCGGCACTTCGACTACAAGCCGAGCCGCACCGAGGATGAGAAGGGCGTGTGGGAGTCGGCCGCGGCCAATATGCGCACCTACCTGCTGCTCAAGGAGCGCGCGGCGGCCTTCCGCGCCGACCCCGAGGTGCAGGAGGCGCTCGAGGCGGCACGGGTCGCCGAGCTCTCGGTGCCCACGCTCCACGAGGGAGAGTCCTATGACGACTTCCTCGCCGATCGTTCGGCCTACGAGGACTTCGACGCCGACGTGTACCTGGGCGGCAAGGGTGGCGGCTTCGTGCGCCTGCAGCAACTCGCGACCGAGCACCTGCTCGGCGCTCGCTGACCGCATCCGCCCGGCCCTGCCTAGCCCTTCCCCGACCCTTCCCCAACCCTTCCCCAACCCTTCCCCGACCCTTCCCCGACCGCGAGACTGGATCTTCGCGCCGAGACAGTGGGGTAACCCCGACGTTTCGGCGCGAAGATCCCGTCTCGCGGGTAATCGCGCGGGCGGGAGGGCCGCGGGAGGGTCGGGGCCGGGGGAGAACGCACGAAGGAAGGAGAGCGCGGATGGCGCTCGTCATGGGAGTCGACTCGTCGACCCAGTCCTGCAAGGTCATCGTCGTCGACAGTGCGACGGGGGCGATCGTCCGCGAAGGGCGGTCGCCGCATCCGGACGGCACCGAGGTGGACCCGGATGCATGGTGGGTCGCGCTGCAGGCGGCGATCGCGGAGGCGGGCGGGCTCTCCGGCGTCGACGCGTGGGCGGTCGGCGGGCAGCAGCACGGCATGGTGGCGCTGGATGCGGAGGGCCGCGTCATCCGTCCGGCGCTGCTCTGGAACGACACCCGCTCGGGCGGTGCGGCCGCCGACCTCATCGCGGAGTTCGGGGCCGACGCGCTCGCTCGGCGCACGGGCCTCGTGCCGGTGGCTTCGTTCACGATCACGAAGCTGCGCTGGCTGCGCGATCACGAGCCCGAGAACGCCGCGCGCGTCGCCGCCGTCGCGCTGCCGCACGATTGGCTGACCTGGCGCCTGCGCGGCTTCGGGCCCGACGGCGAATCCGCGCACGGCCCGGTGCTCGACGAACTCATCACCGACCGCTCCGATGCGTCGGGCACGGGGTACTGGTCGCCCGACACGGGCGGCTACGACCGCGAGCTGCTCGTCGCGGCGCTCGGTCATGACGCGGTGTTGCCGCGCGTGCTCGGACCGGAGGGGTGGGTGACGGATGCGGACGGCCGCCGCGTCGGCCCCGGCGCGGGCGATAACGCGGGCGCGGCGCTCGGCGTCGGCGCGGGTCCGGGCGATGTGGTCGTGTCGATCGGAACCAGCGGCACGGTGTTCGCGGTGAGTGCGGAGCCGACGATCGACCCGACCGGCACGGTCGCGGGATTCGCGGATGCGGACGGCCACTTCCTGCCGATCGTCGTCACGCTGAACGCCGCCCGCGTGCTGGACGCCATCGCGCGCCTGCTCGGCACCGACCACGCGGGTCTGAGCGCGCTCGCGCTCGCCGCCGAGCCGGGCGCCGGCGGGCTGCTGCTCGAGCCGTACTTCGAGGGGGAGCGCACCCCCAACCTGCCGGATGCGAACGCCTCGCTGTACGGCATGACGCTCGCCTCGACGACGCGCGAGAACCTCGCGCGCGCGGCGGTCGAGGGGATGCTGCACGGTCTCGGTGCGGGGCTCGACGCGCTGCGCGAGCTCGGCGTTCCGCTCGAGCGGGCGCTCCTGATCGGCGGGGGCGCGCAGTCCGAGGCGGTGCGCCGCGTCGCGCCGCTGATCTTCGGGATGCCCGTCGAGGTGCCCGCACCCGGCGAGTACGTGGCGCTCGGCGCCGCCCGCCAGGCCGCCCGGCTGCGCCCCGCCTGACCCCCCTCCCCGCCTGACCCCCCATCGACCGCGAGACTGCAGTTGCGCAACGAGACGTTGGCTCGGAGCCGCGGTCTCGTTGCGAGAATGCTGTCTCGCGGTCGGCCAGGAGCGGCGAGCCCCCGCACTCCCAGCGCCCGCCGAAGTGGGGCACCTAGGGTCGAGAGCATGACCATCCCGCTCGATGACGGGCAGATCACGGTTTCCGCCGTCGAACTGCGTGCCGCACGCGATGAACTGCAGCGGTTCCTCCTGGAGTACCGATTCGGGATGCAGGAGATCGAAACGAAGCTCTCGATCCTTCGCGACGAGTTCCTCCTGATGCACGAGTACAACCCGATCGAGCACGTGTCGAGCCGGGTGAAGACCCCTGACAGCCTGGTCGACAAGGTGCGACGGAAGGGGATCGACCCCGGGTTCGAGTCGATCCGGGCGCACATCACCGACATCGCCGGTGTGCGCGTGACGTGCAGTTTCACCGCCGACGCCTACCGGCTGTTCGACCTGCTCACGCAGCAGGACGACATCACCGTCCGCGAGGTGAAGGACTACATCGCGGCGCCCAAGCCGAACGGCTACAAGAGTCTGCACGCGATCGTCGAGGTGCCGGTCTTCCTGTCGACGGGGCCCATGCGGGTGCCGGTCGAGGTGCAGTTCCGCACCATTGCGATGGACTTCTGGGCGAGCCTCGAGCACAAGATCTACTACAAGTACGACCGGCAGGTGCCGGGGCGCCTGATCGACGAGCTGAAGGATGCGGCCGACAATGCCGCCGCTCTCGATGACCGGATGGAGCGCCTGCACCGCGAACTGCACGGCCCGCGCCCTCCGCACACCCTGCGCGTCTGATCGCCCACGGGCCACCGCGAGCGGTGGCCGCAGACGCGGCACAATGAGGATATGAGCGAGGTCGAGGAGCTGTTCGCGGACGCCCGCCGCGCGCTCGCCGACCTGCCCACGGAGAACCTCGGCCAGTGGACCACGCCGCGCCGCATCCTGGGTGTGCCGCGCGCGCCGCGGGTCGCCTCGGCCGGCACCGCCTGGCATCTCGGGGTCCTGCTCGTGACGGACGATGCGGTGCTCGGCACGGGAGACATCATCCGCGCCCGGGAGGAGGTGCGGCGGGGCTTCGCCGCCGAGTCCCAGCGTGAGCGCGCGGCGATCGCCGCGGCCGCCTTCCGCGGAGGGTTTCCCGAGGGGGTGGCCGTCCACATCGGGTGGACCGTGCTCGACCCGTCCGCACTGGATCGCGGCGCCGCATCCGGCCCGCTGGCGGTTCGCGACGGACGCCCGGCCGTGCGCTGGAGCGCGTCAGGCGCGTACCAGCCGCTCGAGGGATATCTCCGCGAACGCATCGCCCTGCTCCGCACGCCGCCCGAGCGCGCGTAGCGCGGTGCGCACCGGGGTCTCCGCGGGCGCCCCGTCAAGCCCCCGACCCGGTGCGGCCGCATCCGCGAGGCTCGACCCATGACCGACATTTCCGCGCCCGCCGACCCGACTAATGTGGAACCCCTTCCACAGCAAGGGGACAACGTGCAGACGTGGCCGGGATCGACCTATCCGCTGGGTGCCACCTTCGACGGCAACGGCACCAACTTCGCCATCTTCAGCGAGGGCGCCGAACGCGTCCAGCTGTGCCTCTTCGATGAAGACGGCACGGAGACCCGCGTCGACCTGATCGACGTGGATGCGTTCGTCTGGCACGCCTACCTGCCGAACATCGCGCCCGGTCAGCGCTACGGGTACCGCATCCACGGCGAGTACGACCCGGCATCCGGCAACCGCTTCAACGCGAACAAGCTCCTGCTCGACCCGTACGCGAAGGCCGTCGAGGGGCAGGTCGACTGGGACCAGGCCGTCTTCAGCTACACGTTCGGCGACCCGGATTCGCGCAACGACGAGGACTCCGCCGCACACATGATGAAGGGTGTCGTGGTGAACCCCTTCTTCGACTGGGGCGGGGATCGCCAGCCGAAGACGCCGTACTCGGAGTCGTTCATCTACGAAGCGCACGTGCGCGGTCTCACCGAGCGCCACCCCGGAATCCCGGATGAGATCCGTGGCACGTACAGCGCCATCGCGCACCCGGTCATCATCGAGCACCTGAAGAAGATCGGCGTCACGGCGATCGAACTGATGCCGGTGCACCAGTTCGTCAACGACGACACCCTGCAGCAGAAGGGCCTCTCCAACTACTGGGGCTACAACACGATCGCCTTCTTCGCCCCGCAGAACACGTACTCGTCCACGGGCGAGCTCGGCCAGCAGGTGCAGGAGTTCAAGGGGATGGTGCGGGCCCTCCACGCGGCGGGCATCGAGGTCATCCTCGACGTGGTCTACAACCACACCGCCGAGGGCAACCACATGGGCCCGATGCTCTCGATGCGCGGCATCGACAACCAGGCCTACTACCGCCTCGAAGACGACGACAAGCGGTACTACACGGACTACACGGGCACGGGCAACAGCCTGAACGTCGGCAACCCGCACGCGCTGCAGCTGATCATGGATTCGCTGCGCTACTGGGTGCTGGAGATGCACGTCGACGGCTTCCGCTTCGACCTGGCAGCCACCCTCGCCCGCGAGTTCTACGACGTCGACCGCCTCGCCGCGTTCTTCGAGCTCGTGCAGCAGGATCCGGTGGTCTCGCAGGTCAAGCTCATCGCCGAGCCCTGGGACATCGGCCCCGGCGGCTACCAGGTGGGCAACTTCCCGCCGCAGTGGACCGAGTGGAACGGCAAGTACCGCGACACCGTCCGCGACTTCTGGCGCGGCGAGCCGTCGACGCTCGGTGAGTTCGCGTCGCGGCTCACCGGCTCCGCCGACCTGTACGAGCACGACGGACGCCGACCGGTGGCATCCATCAACTTCGTCACGGCGCACGACGGCTTCACGCTCCGCGACCTCGTGTCGTACAACGAGAAGCACAACGACGCCAACGGCGAAGACGGCAACGACGGCGAATCCCACAACCGTTCGATGAACTTCGGCGTCGAGGGCCCGACCGACGATCCCGCGATCCTGGAGATGCGCGCACGCCAGCAGCGCAACTTCATTGCGACGCTGCTGCTCAGCCAGGGCGTCCCGATGCTGCTGCACGGCGACGAGCTCGGTCGCACGCAGCAGGGCAACAACAACGGCTACGCGCAGGACAACGAACTCACCTGGGTGGACTGGGAGCACGTCGACCAGCCGCTCGTGGAGTTCACCGCCGCTGTCGCGCGCCTGCGCCGCGAGCACCCGACCTTCCGGCGCAGCCGCTTCTTCGACGGCCGGCCCGTCCGCCGCGAAGACGAGCGCATCCCCGACATCGTGTGGCTCCGCCCCGACGGCTCCGTCATGGAGCCCTCCGATTGGGACTCCGGATTCGGCCGCGCGGTCGGTGTCTTCCTGAACGGCAACGGCATCCGTGAACGCGACCGTCGGGGTGAGACCATCCGCGACAAGCACTTCATCGTGCTGTTCAACGCGGGCGACGACGACGTCGACTTCACACTCCCCGACGTCGAGTTCTCGCCGCGCTGGGACGTGCTGGTCGACACGGCGGGCAAGCACGCGAACACGCGTCCGGCCGACCCCGGCGACGTGCTCCCCGTGGGGGCGAAGTCGCTCATCGTGCTCTGCGAGCACCAGGGCGCCGAGGTGGAGATCGACCACTCCGTCGCCGCCTCGCTCGCCCAGAACATGACCGGAACGATCGACGAGGTGCCGAGCGCGGCGCCGAAGTCCGAGCTGCCGAGGTAACGGCGTGCGGCCTCTCTCGACCTACCGGTTGCAGATCCGACCGTCGTTCGATCTGGATGCGGCGACCGAGGTCGTGCCGTACCTGCGCGATCTGGGTGTCTCGTGGGCGTACCTGTCGCCGCTGTTGCAGGCGACGACCGGGTCCGACCACGGCTACGACGTCGTCGACACGAGCCGCGTCGACCCCGCGCGCGGCGGCGCGGCCGGTCTCGCGGCGTTCTCGGCTGCCGCGCACGAGGCGGGTCTTCCCGTGCTCGTCGACATCGTGCCGAATCACATGGGCATCTCCGCACCGCGCGAGAACCCGTGGTGGTGGGACGTGCTCCGTCTCGGGCGCGGGTCGGCGCACGCGGCCGCGTTCGACATCGACTGGGATGCGGGCGGCGGGCGCGTGCTCGTGCCCGTGCTGGGCGCTCCGCTCGAGGAGGTCGCGAGCGATCTCACTCTCGACACCGCGCCGGCCGACGACGCTCCGGACGGTCTGCTGCGCTACTTCGAGCATGCCTTCCCCCTCGCCCCGGGGTCGCTCGACGGCATCGATCCGGGAGCGGTCGGCGCACCGCTCGAGGTGCTCGGTCGCCAGCACTACACGCTGGCCTTCTGGCGCACGGAAGCGACCGATCTGAACTACCGGCGGTTCTTCGCCGTGACGACGCTCGCCGGTGTGCGCGTCGAACTGCCCGAGATCTTCGAGGCGACGCACACCGAGATCCTGCGGTGGGTGCGCGAGGGGCTCGTGGACGGCCTGCGCATCGATCACCCCGACGGTCTCCGCGACCCGGGCGGCTATCTCGACCAGCTGGCCGAGGCATCCGGTCGGGTGTACACGCTGGTGGAGAAGATCCTCGAGCACGGTGAGAGCCTGCCGTCCTGGTGGGCGACCGACGGGACGACGGGGTACGACGCGCTCGGCGTGATCGACCGCGTCCTCGTCGACCCCGCCGGCGAAGCCGCGCTCGATCGCCTCGATGCGCAGCTGCGGGAAGGCACCGGTCTCGCTCCCGGCCAGAGCTGGACCGACCTCATCCACACGACCAAGCGCATGATCGCCGACACGATCCAAGTGGCCGAGATCCGTCGCCTCGTGCGGTTGCTTCCGCATCCGATCGACGACGCGGAAGACGCACTCGCCGAGATCCTCGCGTCGTTCCCGGTCTACCGTTCCTACCTCCCCGCCGGACGCGAACAGCTCACCGTTGCGCTCGCGGATGCAGCGGCCCGGCGTCTCGACCTCGCTGGCGCGATCGCCGCCCTCGCGCCGGTACTCGCGGACCCGTCCGAGGAGGCCGCGCAGCGTTTCCAGCAGACGACCGGGCCCGTGATGGCGAAGGGCGTCGAGGACACCGCGTTCTACCGCTTCACGCGCCTCGGTTCGCTGACCGAGGTGGGCGGAGACCCCGCGGTGTTCGCGATCCCGGTCGAGACATTCCACGACGAGCAGATGCGACGGCAGGCCGCGTGGCCCGCGGCGATGACGGCCCTCTCCACGCACGACACGAAGCGCGGCGAAGACGTCCGCGCCCGCCTCGATGTGCTGGCCGAGATCCCGGAGCGCTGGGCCGAGGTGCTCGGTGAGCTCCGCGCCGTCGCCTCGACCGGACACGGCCCCTTCGACTCCCTGCTGTGGCAGGCGGTCGTCGGCGCGTGGCCGGCCGCATCCGATCGCCTGCATGCCTACGCCGAGAAGGCCGCGCGCGAAGCGGCCGAGGCCACCGGCTGGTGGGATCAGGATGCGGACTTCGAGGCGCGCATGCACGCCCTCGTGGATGCCGCCCACGGCCCTGCCCGCCCGATCCTCGAGTCCTTCGTCGCCGAGATCCAGGCCGCCGGGTGGTCGAACGGGCTCGCGGCGAAGGTGTTGCAGCTCGCCGGCCCCGGCGTGCCCGACGTCTACCAGGGCTCCGAACTCTGGGAGCAGTCGCTCGTCGACCCCGACAACCGTCGCCCGGTCGACTTCGCGCTGCGCGCCGAGTTGCTCGCGGAGATCGATGCGGGCATCGCGTCCGGCGATCTGCCGGCGATCGACGAATCGGGCGCGGCCAAGCTGCTGGTGACGTCACGGACGCTTCGGCTCCGGCGCGATCGGCCCGAGCTCTTCGATCGGTACACGCCCGTGACGGTGACGGGCGCCGCCGCGCAGCACGCCGTCGCGTTCGACCGCGGCGGGGCGATCGCCGTGGCGACCCGCCTGCCGGTCGGGCTCGCGGAGCGCGGCGGATGGGACGACACGATCGCCCTGCTGCCTGCGGGGCAGTGGCGCGACGCGTTCACCGGACGACGTGTCACGGGCGGCGCGTTCGCGCTCGCCGACCTGCTGCAGCGCTACCCCGTCGCCCTGCTCACGCGCGAGTCCTGACCCCGCGCCGGCTTTCCGTCGCACAGAACGCGCACCCGCACCAGAGCGCACCCGCATCAGAACAGCACGAAACGGACCGCCGAGCGCGGGGGAGAGAGAACACGCATGATCGAGGTCTGGGCACCGAAGGCGGAGCGGGTTCGGATGCGGCGCGTGGCCGATGCTTCCGGCGCGCTGGGTTTCGACGCGGAGGGCGCCGACGTCGAACTGCGCGCCGCGGAGGACGGATGGTGGCGCGCCGACGTCGATCTCGTGGATGGCGAGCGCTACGGTTTCGTGCTCGACGACGGTGATCTGCGCCCCGACCCACGTTCGCGTCGGCAGCCCGAGGGTGTGCACGGACCGTCGGCGTACGTCGACGCTGCCGCGTTCTCGTGGCGCGACGGTGCCTGGACCGGCCGGCAGCTCGCCGGCGGTCTCGTCTACGAGCTGCACATCGGCACGTTCACTCCCGACGGCACCCTCGACGCCGCGATCGAACGGCTCGGACACCTGGTCGAACTCGGCGTGACGCACGTCGAGCTACTGCCCGTGAACGGGTTCAACGGCGTGCACAACTGGGGCTACGACGGAGTGCTCTGGTACACGGTTCACGAGGCGTACGGCGGCCCCGAGGCCTACGTGCGCTTCGTCGACGCCGCGCACGCCGCGGGGCTCGCCGTCATCCAGGACGTCGTCTACAACCACCTCGGTCCCTCCGGCAACTACCTGCCCGAGTACGGCCCGTACCTCCGCGAGGGCAGTCGCAACACCTGGGGCGATTCCGTCAACCTCGACGAGGCGGCGGTCCGCTCGTACATCGTCGAGAACGCGCTGATGTGGCTCGGCGAGTACCACGTCGACGGTCTGCGGCTGGATGCGGTGCACGCCCTGCACGACGAGCAGCCCGTGCACATCCTGCGGGAACTCGCCGAGGCATCCGACGCCCTCTCGGCGCACCTCGGGCGACCGCTCACGCTCATCGCCGAATCCGACATGAACGATCCGACGCTCATCCTGCCTCGGGAGGCGGACGGCTACGGACTCACCGCGCAGTGGAGCGACGACTGGCACCACGCGGTGCACGTCGCCCTGACGGGGGAGACGGTCGGCTACTACGCGGACTTCGCCGAACCCGATGCGCTCCCGAAGGTCTGGGCGGACGGGTTCTTCCACAACGGCACCTACTCGTCGTTCCGCGGGCGCGATCACGGCCACCCGATCCCCGAGCAGGTGCCGGCCTGGCGTCTCGTGACGTTCGCGCAGGACCACGATCAGATCGGCAACCGCGCCGCCGGAGACCGGCTGACCGCGACGCTCTCGCCCGAACGACTGGCGGTGGCGGCGGTGCTCACGCTCACCGCACCCGGCACGCCGATGCTCTTCATGGGCGAGGAATGGGGCGCCTCGACGCCGTGGCAGTTCTTCACCTCGCACCCGGAGGAGTGGCTCGGCGAGGCGGTGCGGAAGGGGCGCACGGCGGAGTTCGCCGAAATGGGCTGGGACGAGTCGATCGTGCCCGATCCGCAGGATCCCGCAACGTTCCGACGGTCCGTCCTCGACTGGTCCGAGGCAGCGGACGGCGAGCACGCGCGCCTCCTGCAGCTCTACCGCGATCTCGCGCGGCTGCGCCGCGAGCGTCCGGAGCTGACGGACCCCGCCTTCGGGCAGTTGGGCGGCGAGACGGCGGACCCGGATGCGGCTCCCGACGCCCGCCGCTTCGTGCTGCGCCGCGGCGCGCTCGCGGTGCTGGTGAACCTGTCGGCCGAGCCCTGGGTCGTTCCGCTCGACGAGAACGATGACGTCGTGCTGCTCGCGACGGTCGACGCGACGATCGCGGACGCGGCGGTCACCGTCGCGCCGGAATCCGCCGCTGTCGTGGGTCCTCGGCATCCGTAACGCGGAGGAAACGTCCGGGCTCTAACCTCTCCTCAGCGTTCGCGTCAACGAAAGCTCTCGCGGCAGGGTACCGCCGACATTGCTGGGACACACGTGAAGTGGCTGCCTGATATCCGACGGTTGCCCTTCGGGGCGACCTCCATCGAGGAGTTGCGATGAGTTTCCACGTTCCCACAGTCGACATCACGCCCTACATCACGGGCGGAACCCCCGAAGCGCGGGCGGAGGTGGCCCGTCAAATCGACGATGCCTGCCGCACGGTCGGCTTCATCCAGATCACCGGGCACGGCATCCCGGACGCCGTCATCGACGGCCTGACGAGCGCGATGGACGCGTTCTTCGGGCTGAGCCTGGAGGAGAAGAAGAGCTACCGCACCCCGCCGCAGATCAACCGCGGCTACAGCCCGCCCAAGTCCGAATCGTTGAGCCTGTCGCTCGGCGTGGAGCAGGCGAGCCGGATGAACGACTTCTTCGAGGCCTTCAACGTGGGGGCGGGGCAGGCGGACTATCCGGATGCCGACGCGCTCCCGCAGCCCGACTACGCGGAGAACCTGTGGCCCGATGTGGACGGGTTCGAGGCGCAGGTGCAGGCCTACTTCGGTGAGGCGGCGCGGGTGGCGCGCACGATGACGCGCATCTTCGCCGACGCGCTGGGGCTCGCCCCGGACTTCTTCGTCGAGCGCACCGGGCACTCCCTCGACGTCATGCGGATGAACAACTACGCCCTGCCGCCGGGAACAGACGTGACGCTCGACGGAGACCTCGTCGGGATGGGGGAGCACACGGACTACGGGATCGTGACGATCCTGTGGGCCGACCAGGTGAAGGGCCTGCAGGTGCTCGGTGCCGACGGCTCCTGGAACGACGTCTCACCCGCCGACGACGCGCTGCTCATCAACCTCGGCGATGTGACCGCCCGGTGGACGAACGAGCGCTGGATGTCGACCCTGCACCGCGTGAAGCCGCCGGTCATCGGCGGCACGATCGAACGCCGCCGGTCCGCCGCGTTCTTCCACGACGGCGACGTCGACGCCGTGATCGAGACGCTGCCGTCGTGCGTGGATGCCGACCACCCCGACCTCTACGCGCCCATCACCGTGGGCGACCACATCCGGGCGAAGCTCGCCGGCTCGCGGGCCGGAAAGCCGAACGAGCAGGCCGAGCGCGAGTCCGCGCGAGTGCTGGCCAGCCGCCGCTGAGCCGTCGCCCCGCCGACCCGCCGACCCGCCGGGGACTGTCAAGCCCCGACGGGTCGGAACGCGTCGATCCGTAGCGTGGGGGAATGAGCGC
The DNA here is from genome assembly GCF_020805625.1 of Microbacterium sp. cx-59. Lineage (NCBI taxonomy): Bacteria > Bacillati > Actinomycetota > Actinomycetes > Micrococcales > Microbacteriaceae > Microbacterium > Microbacterium sp. cx-59. Next base: position 141,853 of record NZ_JAJHGO010000007.1, on the reverse strand, counting down.
CGCCGCGTCCCCCCGGGACCTCCTTCGTCAGATCACCGTCCTGTCCGCGACGGTGTTCATGCTGATCGCCGCGATGGTGGGGACGGGCCTCTTCGGCGGAACGGCCGTGCAGGACCTCCAGGGCGGCGCGCTCGACGAGGACGGCTCTTTCCTCGCCCCCGCCGGACCGGCGTTCTCGATCTGGTCGCTGGTGTACCTGGGCCTGATCGCCTACGCGATCTGGCAGGCGCTTCCCGCGCAACAGCGCAACGAGCGTCAGCGCGTGCTCGGCTGGGGCATCGCCCTGACCGAGGTCCTCAACGGGCTGTGGCTCGTCGCGGCGCAGTTCACGACGCTGCCCGTCACCGTGCTCACGATCTTCCTGCTGCTCGCGGCGCTCAGCGTGGTGTTCCGCCGCACGGTCGAGCGGCCTCGCGGCAGCATCCTCGACGCGATCCTCGTCGACGGCGTCACGGGGCTCCACCTCGGGTGGGTGACGCTCGCATCGGTGGCGAACGTGTCTGCGTGGCTCACGCAGATCGCGCCGTCGGAGTGGGTGGCCGGCGCCGAAGTGTGGGGCCTCGTGGTGCTCGTCGTCGTCGCCCTGGTCGGGTCGCTGCTCGGGTGGCTCAGCGGTGGCCGGCTCGCGCCGGCGGGAGCCCTCGCCTGGGGTCTGTCATGGGTGGCCGTCGGGCGTCTCGGCGGCGAGCCGCAGAGCACCGTCCTCGGTGTCGCGGCGATCGTCGTGGCCGTGCTGATCGTCGCCGTGACCGTCGTCAGCCGGCTGCGACGGACGCCGTAGCGAACGCGCGCAGCATCCGCGCCGGGGCATCGACGGGCGCGGCGAGCACCCGAGCGGAGACCGCATCGAACTCGGATGCCTCGAAGTAACCCGCGTCGCGATAGATCGCCATGCGAGCCGTGAAGGCCCGGGGCGTCAACTCCGGGTGGAACTGCGTCGCGTACAGCGCGTCGCCCAGCCGGTAGGCCTGGACCGGGCAGCTCTCGTTGGCGGCGAGCAGCACCGCGCCCTCGGGGAGTCGCAGCGTCCCTTCTTTGTGAGCGGTGAAGGCCTCGAAGGGGTCGGGAAGCACCCCGAACACCGGGTCGCGGCGGCCGGCCTCGGTCAGGACGATCGTGGTCGAGCCGGTGGGCTCGGCGTAGTCGGGGCTGACGTCGCCGCCGCCCATCCGGGTCACCACACCGATGCCGTAACAGGTGAACATGGCGAGAGTCCGGGACGCGATGGCCGCGGCGGCGACGTGCTCGAGGTCGCTCTCCAGCCGGCGCTGCCCCTCGGATTTCACCGGTTCGGCGACGTTGAACGGGCTGCCGCCGACGACGAAACCGCGGTAGCGCTTCAGCGCGTCCGCGGGAAGAGCGTCGGACACGAGATCCCAGGCGTGCAGGGACTCCTCATCCAGGCCCATGGCAACGCGGAACGACGCGTACTCGCCCACGGCGGCCTGCTGCTCCGGACGCACGCACAGGTACAGCAGCGGGCGGGAGTCCATCCCGAAAGTCTAGGTGCCGCGGCCCGTGACGTTCGCGGTCAGCTGCGCGAGGACCGCGCGGAACGGCCCCGGACGATCCCGACGAACGTGTCGATGAGCGGGTCGGTGCGTTCCGCATCCCACGCCAGAGCGACGCGCGAGACGGGGCCGTCGACGAGCGGGCGGACCGCGACGTCCTTCCGCTGGTGCAGGCGGGCCAGCGACATCGGCACGACCACGATGCCCACTCCCGCGGCGACGACCGCGATGGCTTCTTCCGTGGTCTCCGGCGGCGCGAAACGGGGCGCGACCGTCGCGGGCGCGGCGAACGACAGCACATCGTCGACCGGCGTGATCAGCACCTCGCCCTCGAGGTCGGCGGCGGAGAGTTCGTCGACGGCCGTCAGGTGCGAGTCCCGTGCGCACATCACGACGGGACGCTCCTCGTAGAGGGCGATGACGTGGAGTCCTTCGGTGGGGATCGGCAGCCGCACGATCGCCGCGTCGACGTCGCCGCGGCGTAGGGCTTCGGTCTGGCCCGCCACGGCGAGGGGAACGAGTTCGAGGGGGTTCCGCGGCATCCGTTCCTGCCACGTGTCGATCCACTTGCCGGGGGTCGCGCCCGGGATGGCGCCGAGCCGGAAGGGGCCCTGCAGGGCGGCGGGCTCGGGGGCAGAGGCCGGTCGGGCGGCCGGCGCGCTCCGGGTCGGACGCTTCGGAGCGCGTGCGGCACCCGGTTTGGGCGTCCGCGCGGGCGCGCGGCGAGACGGTTCTCGCCCCTTGCCGCGCTGTCCGCTCATCCCGTCAGGCTACGCGGTCGGGCGCGGTCTCACGCAGCGAGGCGGAGACCCTTGCGGTCGGTGGCGACGCGTTCGCCGTCGGCGATGGTCTGGTCGTCGCCGATCAGCGACCCACCCGCGACACTCGCGCCCTCGCCGATCTGCGTGCGCACACCGATCTGCGCGCCCGGCCCGAGTTGGGCCTTCGCGCCGATGTGCGCGTGCGGTGCGATGTGGGCCTTCGGCCCGATGACGACATCGCTTTCGACCCAGGCGCCACGGCCGACGAAAGCACCCGCGGCGATCTGGACGCCCGGCTCGATGTACGCGCCCGCTTCGACGAACGCGGTCGGGTGCACCTTCGCGCCGTTGGCGACGAGCCCGCGGCCGTTGATGTGCTTGCGGTACCGCAGCATCTCACCGCGGTCGTTCTCGATGTCGATGTAGTTCTTACCCACGATGCCCTCCTCCGGCCCCTGCGGGACCGAGTACATGAGTGAACCGGTCCCGACACGTTTCCATTCCCGTGAGTAATTCGTCACCGGAGGTATTTCGGATTCCACGCGCACGGCGTTTTCCCCTGGTGGGCATGCGGATGCGGTGCGGGCCCGGCGGCACGTGGGTGCGCGCGTCGCGGCGTACGGGGAATGAGACGATGGGTACCGTGACGAACCCCTCCCCGGAGCCGCATCCCGAGACTGCCGCGACCCTCGTTTTCGACGACAAGAGCACGGCGCACAGCATCCCGGAAGACGTGCTCGGGCTGCTCACGGGCACGTTCGTCGCCTCGCTCGGCCTCTACCTGCTGCAGTCGAGCGGCGCGGTCACCGGCGGCACCGCAGGCATCGCCCTGCTCATCGACTACGCGACCGAATGGCCGTTCTGGCTGATCTTCGCGGTCGTCAACCTGCCGTTCGCGGCACTCGCGATCTGGAAGAAGGGCTGGAGCTTCACCCTCCGCACGGCGGTGTCCATCGCGCTCGTCTCCGCGTTCTCGGTGCTGCACCACGCGCTGTTCCGGATCGACGAGCTACAGCCGATCTACGGCACGGTCGCCGGCAACCTGCTCGCGGGCGTCGGGCTCCTCATCCTGTTCCGCCATCGGGCGAGTCTCGGCGGCGTGAACATCATCGCCCTCGTCGTGCAGGAGCGCACCGGCTTCCGCGCCGGGTGGACCCAGCTGACCGTCGACCTCGTGATCATCGTCGCGGCGCTCTTCGTGCTGCCCTGGCCCGCGGTGCTGCTGAGCGCGGCCGGTGCGGTGCTGTTGAACGTGGTGCTCGCGTTGAATCACCGTCCGGGCCGGTACATCGGGCACTGACCGCCGCTCAGGTCCGGGTCTTCTCGCCGGCGCGTCCGACGAAGTGATCCACTGTTCTCACTCTCGGAAGTGCCGCGCTCACGGCAACGTGTAGACGAATATCGATGCGGTCGTGGTGAGAATGAGCCACGTGGCCGTGGGAGCGATCAGGCCCAGAGCGACCCACCACCACAGGCGCGGCGCGCGGCGGCGGCAAGCGAGGTATGCGAACGCACCCGCGACAAGCAGGCACGTTCCGGTCGCGATCACAGCGACGGTGGTCGCCGTCCACTCCGAGTGAACCGTCGTGGTTCCCCCGGCTTCCATGACCCAGGTGCACGAACGCCCGATCGGCCAGGCGGAAACCCGCGAGGAAACGAGGGCGATCTCGGACTGGGCGGCCCCTTCCGGAGCCTCGAAGCCGCACTGGTACGCAGCGCTTCCTCGCGTCTCGACGCATTGGCTGGCGAGTGCGCCGATGAAACCCAGGAGGGCACACCACAGCGCGATACGCAGAACACGGGTCGTTGACCGTGCGTTGCTCATGCGCGAGATTGTGACGTGTCGCGCGCGGGTTGGCAGCGCGGGCACCAGAACACATTGCGCTCCGACGTCGCGTTCGCGCCCAGCGAGGTTTCGCGGATGCGGGTGCCGCACCGGCGGCACGGCTGGCCCGCGCGCCCGTAGACCCAGAACCTGCGGCCCGGGCGGTCCTCGCCCGTGAACGTGCGCGCCGAGCGGTCGCGATTCGCGCGGATCATCCGCACCCCGGTCTCGATGAGTCCGACCGTGTCGACCTCGGATGCGGGCGTCGTGGGCGCGATGCCGCGCACGAACAGCAACTCGTTCGCGTACACGTTGCCGAACCCGGCGACGTTGCGCTGGTCGAGGATCGCGACGTGGGCAGGGCGCTCGTCGCGGGCGAGATGCGCGGCGGCGTCGGCGGCGGATGCGGGAGTCCAGTCGGATCCGAGGGGATCGGGACCGAGGTGGCCGATCAGTTCGTGCTCGCGGTCGGTCGGCACGACATCGATCATGGCGAGATCGAAGCCGACCGCATCCGCGCTGTCGACACCGATGATGGCGCGCGCGGTATGCGCGGGCTTTCGCCAGCGGGCACCGGGCGGGTAGACGTGCCACTCGCCCTCCATCTTCAGATGCGAGTGCAGGGTGAGGCCCCCGATCCGCGCGAGGATGTGCTTGCCGCGGGGGATGACCGCATGGACGGTCTCACCGCGGAGGTCGATCGTCGCGACCTTCGGCACACGCAGGTCGAAGCGGATGACCTCGTGACCGGCGAGAGCCGCATGCAACCGCTGGGCGGCCCGGTAGACGGTGTCGCCCTCAGGCACGCGCGCCGCCCGTGCTCTCGCGCGACGCGCGGGCCGCGTCGCCCGCGGTCCGGCGGCGGAGCGTCATGCCGCGCGGCGATTCGACGAATCCGGCGCTGCGCAGCATCCGCCCCATATCGGCGCCGATCACGAACGCCCCGTTGACCTGCTCGATCGTCAGCGTGTCGAGCGAGCGCGCACGGGCCGTCGCCACGAGGTCTGCGGCGGCAGCGGTCAGCACCTCTTCGTCGTCGCTGAAGGCGAGCGCCGTTTTGCCGCCGCGCTCGAGATACAGCACGAGCGCGCCGTCGACCACGACGACCAGCGCGCCGGCCTTCCGCCCCGGCCGGTGCTTGCTGCCCTCGAGTGCGGGCCACGGAAGCGCTGCCCCGAAGGGGTTGGCCGGGTCGGTCGCGGCGAGGGTGCGCGCTGCGCGCGGCGGAGGATCGGCGACCGCGGCGAACTCTCGCAGCCGGTCGATCGTGGCGGAGGCCGCGAACTGCGCGGCGCCGAGCTTCTCGATCAGGTACCCGCGACGGCAGTGGCCGGCCTCTTCGAAACCCGACAGCATCCGGTACGCCTGCGCGAAGCCGCCCGGCAGACCCTCGCTCTGCACCGAACCGCGGGTCACGACGCCGTAGCGGTCGAGGAGAAGGCTCGCGGCGGCGGTCGCGCGAAGAGTCGGGTCGGACTCGGCAACGGGCAGTGCCGACCAGCGTCCGCCGACCGACGCGGGCCGGGCGGGTGCGGTCGGCCGCGGCAGAGAGGTGCCGCGGAACATCCGCGCGCGCGGGGCCCGACGGGTCACGCGATGCGCCTGCGATCCTCCGGCGAGCAGGCCCCGGACCGGAGCGAAGGTGTCGTTGGTCACCCGGCCCGCCCACGCCAGACGCCAGAGCGCCTCGACCACGGACTGCTCGTTCTCGGCGCCCGCGAGGGTGCGCACCTGCGCCGCGAAGTACGCACCGCCGGCCGCGAGCGCGTCGAGCACCCGCGCATCGAGGGAGTCCGCGGGGATGTCGTCTTCGGGCACCAGAAGCGTGAGCGGTGCGGTGTCGGCCGGATGCAGCGAGATCCAGCCGTCACGACCCGGAAGCGAACCGTGCCCGGCCCACACGACCTCGCCCGTCGCGGTGAGCTCGTCGAGCATCGCGGGGGAGTAATTGCGCACCCGAGAGGGCAGCACGAGGGACTCCCACGCGCTGGCCGGGATGGGCACGCCCGCGAGCTGCTCGATCACGGCCAGCGCGCCATCGATGCCGTCGAGCGGTCGGGTGAGGTGCTGCCAACTGGGCAGGAACCGCGCGAATCCGTCGGGAGGCACGGGCTCGACCGAGCCGCGGATGGCGGCGAGCGACCGCATCCGGAGCCGCCGGAGCACCTCGGTGTCGCACCACTCCGTCTCGTCGGGGCGAAGGGCCCGCGCTTCCGGGAGGAAGAAACCGCTCGTGATGCGGCCGGCACCCTCGAGGCGCTGCAGAGTGTGGCGCGCCACGGCCACCCCGACCCCGAAACGATCGGCGACGGCATCCGCCGTGAAGGGGGCGTGCGTGCGCGCGTACCGGGCGACGAGGTCGCCGAACGGATCCGGGAACGGCTCCAGGAAGGCTTGCGGGAGTCCGACCGGGAGGGCGACCCCGAGCGCATCGCGCAAGCGCCCGGCGTCTTCTATCGCCGCCAGGCGGACGGTGCCTGCGACCGACACGCGGATGGCGCGACGCGCCTGCACGAGCGCCTCCGCGTGCGCGGACGCGACCTCGAGCGGCGCCGGAGAGGAAGCCGGCGGCGTCTCGATGTCGACGTCGCTGTCTGCCGCGGCCTCCGCGGAGACCTCCGCGCGCAGGCGCGCGGCGATCTCGTCGTCGGACAGCGGCCCCAGTATGCGCAGCAGATCGGCGACGCCCTCGACGCCCTTCACCCGGCGGTCGGGGTCGAGGCGTTGCGCCTCGCGTTCGAATTGCTCGATGACGGCGGGGTCGAGCAGCTCCCGCATTTCGATCTTGCCGAGCAGCTCCGACAGCAGCCCCGGGTCGACCGACAGCGCGGCCGCGCGCCGTTCGGCGAGCGGCGAATCGCCCTCGTACATGAACGCGCCTACGTAGCCGAAGAGCAGATCCCGCGCGAAGGGCGAGGGTTGCGAGGTCGTGGTCTCGACGAGCCGGATGCGGCGGTCGGCGATCTGGCGGGCGATCCGGGTGAGCGCGGGCAGGTCGTAGACGTCCTGCAGCACCTCGCGGAGGGTCTCGAGGATGATCGGGAACGTCGGATGCCGCCGCGCGACTTCGAGCAGTTGCGCCGACCGCTGGCGCTGCTGCCAGAGCGGGCTGCGGCGGTTCGGGTTCGTGCGGGGCATCAGCAGCGCGCGCGCTGCGCACTCGCGGAACCGCGACGCGAACAGCGCGGAGCCGCCCACCTCGTCGGTGACGATCTGTTCGAGCTCGTCGGCGTCGAACACGAAGAGTTCGGCCCCCGGGGGCTCGGCCGTCGCATCGGGGATGCGGGCGATGATGCCGTCGTCGCTCGCGACCGCGGAGCCCTCGACTCCGAGGCGTTCGCGGATGCGGGCGTTGACCGCCAGCGCCCACGGCGAATGCACCTGCATGCCGTACGGGGAATGTAGGATGACTCGCCAGTCCCCGACCTCGTCACGGCTTCTCTCGACCGTGAGCTGGCGGTCGCTCGGAACGGAGCCGGTCGCCTCGATCTGCTCGGCGAGGTAGGCGAGCAGATTGTCTTGGGCCCGGTCGTCGAGACCCGCCTCGGTCAGGCGTTGCCGCGCTTTCGCGGGTTCGGCGGCGGCGACCTCGCGCGAGAACTTGCCCAGCGCTTCGCCCAGCTCGGCGGGCCGACCGATGCCGTCGCCGTGCCAGAACGGCACCTTGCCCGGTTGCCCGAACGCGGGCAGCACGTTCACCCGGTCGTGCGTGATCTCCACGATCCGCCAGCTGGTGGTGCCGAGGGTGAAGACATCGTTGACGCGCGACTCGTAGACCATCTCCTCGTCGAGCTCGCCAACGCGGGCGTTCTGCGATTCCCCGGCCACGAAGACCCCGAAGAGGCCGCGGTCGGGGATGGTGCCGCCGCTCGTGACCGCGATCCGCTGGGCGCCGGGACGCCCGGTCAGCGTGCCCTGGTCGCGGTCCCAGACGAGCCGCGGCCGCAGCTCGGCGAACTCGTCGGAGGGGAAGCGTCCGGCCAGCAGATCGAGTGTCGCCTCATACGCCGAGCGGGGGAGCGTCCGGAAGGGCGCGCTGCGGCGCACGGTCTCGAACCAGTCCTCGACCTCGATCGCGCCCAGTGCGCAGGCCGCGACGGTCTGCTGGGCGAGGATGTCGAGGGGATTCTGCGGCACACGAACGGCCTCGATCTGACCCGCCAGCATCCGTTCGGTGACGATCGCCGTGTGCAGCACGTCGCCGCGATGCTTGGGGAAGAGAGCGGCCCGGCTGGTCTCGCCGACCTGGTGCCCGGCGCGTCCGATGCGCTGCAGACCGGACGCGGCAGACGGCGGCGATTCGACCTGGATGACGAGGTCGACGGCGCCCATGTCGATGCCGAGCTCGAGGCTGCTGGTGGCGACGACGCACCGGAGCACGCCGGACTTCAACTCGTCTTCGACGATCGCCCGCTGCTCTTTCGACACCGACCCGTGATGCGCCTTCGCGAGCACGGGATCGGCGCCGGCCGTGGCACCGGCCTGTGACATCTGCGCGGCGGGAACGGTCGCCTCGGGCAGGTCGAGCCCCATCCGTTCGCTGTAGATCTCGTTGAGGCGGGCGGTCAGCCGTTCGGCCAGGCGACGCGAGTTCGAGAACACGATGGTCGAGCGATGCTGCAGGATGCGGTCGACGATCGCTTCTTCGACGTGCGGCCAGAGCGAGCCGGTCATCTCGGTGCTCTCGGGCCGTGGCGCTGCCGGGGCGAACCAGTCGCCGTCGCCGTCATCGTCGCCGGTCGCGGCGGCGGGCCGCGGGGGCGGCGGGGCCTCACCCGGTGCCGGAGGGGGGTTCAGCATGTCGTCGACCGGCACGACGACCGTCAGATCGAATGTCTTCGTCGCCCGCGGGGCCACGATGTCGACCGGCGCCGAGCCGCCCAGGAATCGCGCGACCTCGTCGATCGGCCGGACGGTCGCCGAGAGTCCGATGCGCTGCGCCGGCTTCTCGAGCAGGGCGTCGAGTCGTTCCAGGCTGACGGCGAGGTGTGCGCCGCGTTTGGTGGCGGCGACGGCGTGCACCTCGTCGATGATGACGGTGTGGACCCCCCGGAGCGTCTCTTTCGCCTGACTCGTGAGCATCAGGTACAGCGATTCGGGCGTCGTGATCAGGATGTCGGGCGGGTCGGACACGAGCTTTCGACGCTCGGACGACGGGGTGTCTCCGGAGCGGACGCCCACCGTCACCTGGGGCGCCGGGATCGCGAGCCGTCGCGCGGAGTGCCCGATGCCGACGAGCGGCGAGCGGAGGTTGCGCTCGACGTCGACGCCGAGGGCCTTGAGCGGGGAGATGTAGAGAACGCGGGTGCGCTCGCTGTCGCGTTCGACTTTCGTCGCGGCGCGGCCACGACGCGGGGGCGCGACGGCCGGCTCGGGCTCGGCCTGGCGCTCACGGAACACGCTGTCGATCGCCCAGAGGAACGCCGACAGGGTCTTTCCCGATCCGGTCGGGGCGACGACGAGAGCGTGGCGTCCTTGCGAGATCGCCTGCCAGGCGCCGGCCTGCGCGGGGGTCGGCGCCGAGAAGGCGCTCCGGAACCAGTCCTGCGTGGCAGGAGAGAACCGGTGCAGCACGTCGTCCACTCCACCATCATCCCGGGTGCCTCCGACACCGGGATCGGGATTGCGCTGCGGGCAGACGATCGGATCGGTTCGCCGGGCTGCCGGAACGGATCAGCGCACGGATGTGCGGGTGTCGACGCGGACGCGGAGCGTCGCGGTGTAGCCGGCCGTCGCATCGCCCGTCACGGTCGCCATCTGGAGTGCGCCGCCGTCATCGCGGAACACCATGTCGGAGGACAGCGAGATGTCGTCGAGGTTGCCGCGAGACCCCTCGTAGGCCGGAAGCGCGTACACCGTCTCGCTGATCCCCCGGGGCAGAGCCACCTGCGAGGTCGCGATGACGTTCGCCGTATCGGTGATCCCGTCGACGTCCGGGTACACCTCGAAGTGCACGTGCGGCCAGCGACCCGGGTAGCACCCCGGGAAGACGGTGGTGAACGTCACGGTTCCCGCCGCATCCGCCGTCTGCACGCCGCGTAGGTAGGTGACGTCCTCGAGGCCGTCGGAGTACATCGAGTACCCGCCCTGGGCATCGCAGTGCCAGACATACACCGCGGCGCCCGTGAGGGGGATGTCGCCGTTCGCGGTGTCCAGCAGGACGAGCGACAGGGTCAGCGGAACGCCCGCCGCGAAGGCGTCGCCGTCGATACTCGAGCGGATGTCGGAGCGGACGATGCCGGACTGCTCGAGGATGTCGGGCCCGTTCGACCCATCGCCGGGGAAGGGCCCCGCCGTCTCCTCGGGGATCTCCCCGGCGGGCAGGGCGTCCGTGGTCGGCGACCCCGTGCGGGTCGAGCCGGACGCGCTCGCCGCCGCTGAGCCGGTCGGTGCGGCGGACACGCCGGGTGCACAGGCCGCCAGCGCTGCCGCCCCCACGCCGATGCCGAGCAGGCTCAGCACTCCGCGCCGACTCATCACCGTGCGGATGTCGAAGGGTGCCCCCTGGTCGACGACCTCATCGTCGGCGCGATCGAGCAATCGCCCCTCGTATGCGGGGCCGCGAGGCGTGTGTTCGGGTTCGGGGATGCGGCTCATGGTCGTCTCCGAGGGCTCGGGTCGTGCGGGCGGAGTCCCAGCATTCCTGGCGCAGATTTCCGGCAGCTATGAGCGTGCTGGACGCGCCCCGCACGGTGGGCGGGGCGCGTGCGGACCGCCGAGGGGGTTATGCGCCGCAGGCATCCCCCGTAGCGTGGATGAATGGACAACCGAACGGAAAACCGAAACGTGTCCGGATCGATGGCGCGGCGCGCTGGAGAGATCGCCCTGCTGGTCGTCGTCTCCGCGGCGGTCGGAGTTGTCTTCGGCTTCGTCAGCCAGTCGGCGGTCATCGGCGTGATCGTCGGCGCGGGTGTGGCGATCATCGCGGCCGCGTGGACGTGGCGGGCCCGCCGGTCGGGCGGGTACGACGAAGAGACGCGGGCGACGACGCGACAGGCCGGCGACGAGCGTCGTTCCCACCCCGAGTACGGGCCGCTGAGTCAGCCCGGAACGTTCGGTGTGCGCATCGGCACCGGGGCGGCCGGCAAAGACAACGGGCGCGGCTGATCCGCATCCGGAGCGTCCACCGGAACACGGACGCGCCTCGGGTGAGCCGACGTACCGACCGTCCGGATGCGGTACGCGACGGCGCTGGCGCTGGGGTCCGTCTCGGTCTCGGTCTCGGCCGCGACGGAGCTCGACGTCGGTGCCCGCTCGGCGGGTTCGGCAATCGGCGTCGCGCCCCCGGACGCGGCCGCCGGCACCGGATCGGTGGCGAGGGCGTCGCGCAGGACGCTCCGCGGGTCGAAGCGTCGCGGATCGAGCGCCCGCATCCGCTCCGGGTCCCACCGCACGCCCGTCTCCGTCTCGGCGCGGTGCCGAGCGGTCTCGAGCGCCGACCGCAGAAGGCGGACGGTGTCGGCCAGGCGTCGCGCGTAACCCGGGAGGCGTGCCGGCCCCAGCACGATCACGGCGACGAGCGCCACGAGGATGAGCTTCTCGGTCGTCAATCCGAACACGGTGGCCTCCTTCAGAGGGATGCGGATGCGGCGCGGGCCGCCCGCCGGTCGCGGAGGAACGCGATGCCGAGTGCCCCGCCGAACAGAGCGGTCACGGGGATCGCGACGAAGAACATCGACAGCACGTCGGCCGCCGGAGTCGCCAGTGCGCTGAACAGCACGATCACGACGACGATGATCCGCCAGCGGTGCGCGATGGCCCGGGCGGGCAGGATCCCCGCGAAGTTGAGAGCCACCAGCAGAACGGGCAGCACGAAGGCGATGCCGGTGCACAGCACGATCCTGATCACGAAGTCCACGTAGTACGAGGCCTGCAGAATCGAGCTGTCCTCGGCGGATGCGAATCCGGCGAGGAGTTCGACCATGTGCGGGAAGAGCACGAGCCCCGTGAGGCATCCGGCAGCGAACAGGGGGAGTGCGGCGAACACGAATCCGAAGGTGTACCTCTTCTCCCGGCGCGTGAGACCGGGGGCGAGGTAGGCGAGGATCTCGTACAGCCAGACCGGGCTCGAGAGCGCCGCCCCCGCGACCACCGCGATGCGGATGCGCAGGTCGAACGCCCCGGTGACACTGTCGAAGTTGAGGCTCGCCGCGCGGGATTCGGCAAGCTGATCGATCGGGGCGCGCAGCACGTCGAGGATGCCGTCGGAGGCGACGAACCCCAGGACGACCGCGATCGCGAGCGCCGCCGTTGCGCGGGTCAGTCGGGTGCGTGCTTCACGGGCGTGCGCGGCGAGCGGCATCCGCTCCCCGGCGGTGCGCTCGGTCGCTTCCGTTCCGGCAACGGTCTCCCCGGCAACGGTCCCGGCGGCCCCGGCGACGGCGGCGGGGGTCACGGGGCGAGCCCGGGCGACGGCGTCGTACGGGTGGTCGGCGCGTCTGACGGGTCACCCGCGGGCGAGGCGACGGGCGCGGGTGCGGCGTCGACGGCCTCGGTCTTCAGGATGCGGACCGACTGACCGACGCTCTTCGCGAGGGCGGGGAGCTTCGCCGCGCCGAAGACGAGAAGCACGATGGCGAGGATGATCAGCGCGTGCCATCCGGTGAGATTCTGCAGCACGGGTGGTTTCCTTTCCAGAACGGGTGGGGTCAGCGTCCGCCGCCGCCGGCCGGAGCCGCGGCCTGGGACGGGGTGGTCGTCGTGTCGACGCGGGCGACGAGCGAGACGGCGTAGCCCGTCGTGACGTCGCCCGTGACGGTGGCCAGCTGCAGCGCACCGCCGTCGTCGCCGAAGACGTTGTCGCTGTCGAGCGAGACCTGGGCGAGGTTGCGGCTCGACCCGTCGTACTCCGAGAGCGCGTAGACCGCGTCGCAGGCATCCTGCGGCAGGGCGACCTGGGAGGTCGCGATCGCGTTCGCCGCATCCGTGATCCGGTCGACACTCGGGTACACCTCGAAGTGGATGTGGGGCCAGCGCCCCGAGTAGCAGGCCGGGAAGATCGAGGTGAAGGTCACCGCGCCCGCGGCGTCCGCGACCTGCACACCGCGGAGGTAGGTGACGTCCTCTAGGCCGTCGGAGTACATCGAGTACCCGCCGCCGGCGTCGCAGTGCCACGCGTACACCGCGGCCCCCGTGAACGGAACGTCGCCGCCCGCGGTGTCGAGGATCGTGAGGGTGAGGGTCATCGGCACGCCCGCCGCCGTCGCGCCGCCGTCGATGCTGGAACGGATGTCGCTGCGCACGATGCCGGACTGTTCGAGGACGTCGACACCGTTCGAGCCGTCGGCCGGGTAGGGGCCGGCGGTCTCGTCGGGGATCTCGCCGACGGGGAGCGCGGCCGAGGACGTGGCCGTCGCGGGGGAGGACGGCGTGGCAGTCGTTGTGGCGGTGGATGCGCTCGTGCTGGCGCCGGATGCGGTGGGCGTGCACGCGGCGAGCACGGCGACGCCGGCACCGAGTCCGACGAGGCTGAGGACACCGCGACGACTCATCAGGGTGCGGACGTCGAACGGCGCCCCCTGATCGACGACCTCCTCGTCGGCACGATCGAGCAGGCGGCCCTCGTAGGCGGGGCCCTGCGGGGTCTGTTCGGGAACGGGGATGCGGGTCATGGTGGCCTCCGGGGGAGCGAGTATCTGCGTCGTCTCCTCACCCTGACCGACGGTCTTCGCCGGCCGCCATGCGCTTGCTATGCGCCTCCTATGAGGGATCGCCCTGCGCGTTCGACGGCGGAGTGCCGCCCTCGGCAGGCGGAGCCGCGGCCTGCGCCTGCAGTCGGAGATCGAGGAACTGCCGCACATCCGCCAGTTCCTCGGCCGACACGCTGTGCCCTAAACCGGGGTAGACGCGCCCGCTCAGATCGGCGTGGGTGGGCAGCCATTCGGTCGTGTGGGCGACGAGCGGTGCGGGAATGACGGTGTCGGCCGTGCCCCGCCCCCAGAAGACCGGCGGACGCGTCTGCGCGAGCGCAGCGTCGCCCGGCAGCGCCCCCGGCGTCGCGTAGCCGCTCAGGCCCACGACGAACGCGAAGCGCTCCGGATGCAGACGGAGCGCCTGCAGAGCGACCGCCGCGCCCTGCGAGAACCCGAGCAGACCGATCGTGTCGGCATCCGTGCGCGCGTCGATCCACGCCACCAGGCGCGCGGCCGCATCCGTCGTCGGCTGCGCCGAGCGTCCGTCGAGACCGTCGATCGGGTACCACGAGTACCCCGGCGACGGCCACGGCGGCGCGAGCGGTGCGCGGACCGCGGCGAACGAGAAAGCCGCGGGCAGGTGCGGCACGAGGCCGAACAGGTCGCGCTCGTCCGATCCGTACCCGTGCAGGAGCACGAGAAGAGGTTTGCCCTCACGTGGCCCGTCCGACCAGAGAACGGCGGCGTCGTCGAGGGTGTCTGCGGGGATCACGACATCATCCTGACATCGGGTGGCGACACGGGCGAGCGAGGGGGTGGGGTATACAGGAGACATGCCGGTGCGTACCCCCGATCCCGACCCGAACGAGCCCGAAGACGACGGCGGCGCCGCGCGCGATCCGCTCGGACTCGGTGAGAACGCCGGCGGTTCGCTGCCCGGCAGCGCCTCGAACCCCGCGTGGCTGAGCGATATCGAACTCGCCGAGATGCGTCGGCGATTGCCGATCGTCTACGTCGAGGCGATCCCGGTGCGCACCGACGGCAACGGTGCGGTGACGCAGGTGGGTATTCTGCTGCGCGCCACCCCGCTCGGTGAGATGACGCGATCGATCGTGTCGGGCCGGGTGCGGTACGGCGAGACCATCCGCGACGCGCTGTTCCGGCACCTGGAGAACGATCTCGGTCCGATGGCGTTCCCGCTGCTGCCGCCCTCGCCCACCCCGTTCACGGTCGCGGAGTACTTCCCGATGCCCGGGGTCAGCGCGTTCCACGACGACCGCCAGCACGCGATCTCGCTCGCGTACATCGTGCCGGTCACGGGCACGTGCGAACCGCGCCAGGATGCGCTCGAAGTGACGTGGATGGAGCCGGAGGAGGCCGCATCCGACGCTCTCGCCGCCGAGATGGAGGGCGGTCGCGGCACCCTCGTCCGCCTCGGTCTCGCCTCCGTGGGCGCGCTCCGCTGACCTCGCTCCGACCCGCCGAACGTCAGGGCGTGCGGGTCTCGCGGGCGATCGCGGCGACGAACGCGTCGACGTCCTGCTCGGTCGTGTCGAACGAGCACATCCACCGCACCTCGCGGCGGAGCGCATCCCAGTCGTAGAAACGGAAGCTCTCGCGGAGCCGGTCGGCCACGCCCGCCGGCAGTGTCGCGAAGACCCCGTTCGACTGCGTCGGCTGCGTGAACGTCACGCCCTGCACCGACCCGTCGGCGAGGCCCGCCTCGACCCCCGCGCGGAGGCGCTGCGCCATGGCGTTCGCGTGCCGGGCGTTCTGCCGCCAGAGGTCGCCCTCGAGCAGCGCCACGAGTTGCGCCGAGAGGAAGCGCATCTTCGACGCGAGCTGCATGTTGAGCTTTCGGAGGTAGGTGAGCCCGGTGGATGCCTCCGGGTCGAGCACGACGATCGCCTCGACGCCGAGTGCACCGTTCTTCGTGCCGCCCAGGCTCAGCACGTCGACGCCCGCGTCACGCGTCAAGGCGGCCAGCGGAACGTCGAGCGATGCCGCCGCGTTCGCGATCCGCGCGCCGTCGAGGTGCAGCCGCATCCCGTGTCCGTGCGCGTGGTCGGCGAGGGCGCGGATCTCGTCCGGGGTGTAGACGGTGCCGAGCTCGGTCGACTGCGTGATCGACACGACCAACGGCTGCGCGCGGTGCTCGTCGCCCCATCCCCAGGCCTCGCGGTCGACGAGTTCGGGCGTCAGCTTGCCATTCTCCGACGGCACGGTGAGCAGCTTCATCCCGCCGACCCGCTCGGGCGCGCCGCCCTCGTCCACGTTGATGTGCGCGGTCGCCGCCGCGATCACCGCGCCCCAGCGCGGCAGCATCGACTGGAGACCCGTGACGTTCGCGCCGGTGCCGTTGAAGACGGGGAATGCCTCCGCGCCCGCACCGAAGTGCGCCGTCACGACCTCCTGCAGTCGGGCGGTGTACTCGTCCGCGCCGTATGCGCTCTGGTGTCCGCCGTTCGCGGCCGCGATCGCGGCGAGGACGTCGGGGTGCACGCCCGAGTAGTTGTCGGACGCGAAGCCGCGGAGCGCAGTGTCATGCAGGGTCGTCATGTCTCCAGCCTACGAGCGGCGCCGGGCCGTCGCCGCCGCATCCGCCCGACAGGAAAAATCGCCAGGACAGGACGATCGGGCCTGCATCGTCCTGTCCTGGCGATATCTCCTACGCCGGAGAGGCGGCGGGGCTCAGTCGGCTCCGCGGATGCCGGCGGTCGACGCGATGACGGGGCGCATCTTCTTCTCCAGCGCCTCGAAGAACATCGACAGCGGGAACTCGTCCTCGCGGACCGCGTTCGTGAACCCGGACGGCGGACCGGCGAGCACCTCGTCGGGGAGCCCTCGCGCCCACACCGACGCCGGATGCGGCGTCAGCACCGAGCGCACCAGGTCGTACGCGGCGAGCCAGTGCGCGGTCTTCGGCCGGTCGATCGACTCCCAGTAGAGCCGGTCGATCGCGTCGGCGAGGGCGACGACCGCATCCGGGATCGCCTCCCAGTCGATCGTGAGACGCGTGTCGGTCCAGTGCAGCACGTCGTGGCGGTGCAGCCACGCGAACAGCAGCTGACCGCCGAGCCCGTCGTAGTTGCGCACGCGCGAGCCGGTGATCGCGAAGCGGAAGATGCGGTCGAACACCACCGCGTACTGCACGAGCACCGCGTGCTGGAGCATGTCGTGCTCCACCGCGGTGAGATCGTCGCCGTTATCGACCCGCTCCTGCAGGCGCGTGCGGATGCGGACGCACTCGCGGAACGCCGTCAGGTCGCACCGCAGTTCTTCCAGTGAATAGAGGAAGTACGGCATCCGCTGCTTGATCATGAACGGATCGAACGGCAGGTCACCGCGCATGTGCGTGCGGTCGTGGATGATGTCCCACATCACGAACGTGCGCTCGGTGAGCGCCTGGTCGGTCAGCATCCGCGCGGCGTCGGCCGGCAGATCGAGTTTCGTGATCTCGGATGCGGCCGCCACCACGCGCCGGTACCGCGCGGCTTCGCGGTCCTGGAAGATCGCGCCCCACGTGAAGGTCGGCACCTCGCGCATCGCCACGGTCTCCGGGAACAGCACAGCGGAGTTCGTGTCGTACCCGGGCGTGAAATCGACCAGGCGGAGCGACACGAACAGGCCGTTGGTGTACTCGGTTTCGAGCGCGCCGATGAACTCGGGCCAGATCACTTCGACGAGCACGGCTTCGACGAATCGATTGCTCGAGCCGTTCTGCGTGTACATCGGGAAGACGACCAGGTGACGTAGCCCGTCAACGCGGTGCTGCTGCGGCTGGAAGGCGACGAGAGCGTCGAAGAAGTCGGGAACCCCGAAGCCCTCGGCCGACCAGCGCAGGAGGTCGCCGACCAGTGCGTCGAGGTAGGCGGCATCGTGCGGGAAGCGCGGCGCGAGCGCACGCACCGAGGCGACGAGCGTGTCGACGTGCCGGCGCGCGGCGGGTCCGTCGTGCTCGTCGGGAACCGATCCGTCGGGGGCCTGCAGCTGCTGCAGTGCGACGGCGGCGTCCTTGAGAGCGAGCCAGGCCGGATCGTTCTCCACGTCTGCCGCGAGCGCCGGGATGACCTCGTCCTCGACGACCTCGGGTTCGCCGACGATGGCCTTCTGCTCGTAGGTGGGGAGCGCGGCTTGGGTAGACATGGGAACCTCCGATCTGCGGGGTCGGGCCGGCGGATCCGGCGCGATAAGCGGATGCGGACCAGCGTATCCGCCGCATCCGGGTGACACGGTGCGGGGCGGGGGGGGGGGGGGGCCCCCGGGCCCCCCCCGCCCCGACTTCGGTGTTACGCCCCGCCCTCCGTGAGCGTGACGTCGATCGGGGCGAAGTCCGCCCCGGTGAGGTCGAGTCCCGCGTCCGCGAGCTCGTCGAGAGCCTTCTGGATCCACTCGTTGGAGTACGCCGTGGCGGGCGGCTCCTCGGTGATGAGGTGGGCGCCGGTCTCGTTGACCGCGGCGAGGGCGCCGGCGACCGTCTTGTCCCAGGCGGCCTCGTCGATCACGCCGATCCCGCCCTCGGACGGCCAGATGAGCTTGTTCGTCTCATTGACCATCCAGAGCTCGTGGCTCGGTCCCCATCCGGAACCGGCCGCGATCGTGATCTCGGACGCTTCCTCGGGGTTCTCGGCCGCGTACGCCCAGCCCTTGATGACGGCCTTCAGGAAGGCGACCGTCGTCTCCTGGTACTCGGTGTCGCCCTCGAGGCGTTCGGTGTCGGCCCAGATCGCGTCCTGCAGCATCGCGCCGGCGGTGTCCTCGTAGCTGATGACGTTGAAGTCATCGGGCGTGTAGAGCTCGCCGGTGTCGGGGTCGACGGTCTCGAGCAGCTGCGCGTACTCGTTGTAGGTCATCGCCTGCGCGGCATCGATGTCGCCCTGCAGGAAGGCGTTCATGTTGAAGTCCTGCGTGATGATCTCGACCGTCGAGGCGTCGAGCCCCTCGGCCGCCATCGCGGCGAAGATCTCCCACTCGTTGCCGAAGCCCCAGGAGCCGATCTTCTTGCCCTCGAAGTCGGCGACCGAGTCGATGCCGGAGTCTGCCCACGAGACCTGCAGTGTGCCGGAGCGCTGGAAGATCTGCGCGATGTTGGTGAGGTTCGCGCCGGCCTCGATGGATCCAAGAACCTTCGGGACCCACGCGATCGCGTAGTCGACGTCGCCGTTCGCGAGCGCGTCCTGCGGCACGATGTCGCCGCCGGAGGGGATGATCTCGACGTCCAGTCCTTCCTCTTCGAAGAAGCCCTGGTCGACGGCGGCGAAGTAGCCGGCGAACTGCCCCTGGGGCAGCCACTGCAACTGCAGTTTCACCGACGTCAGTTCGTCGTCGCCGGTGGCGGCCGGCTCCGCGTCGCTATCGCCCCCCGAGCAGGCGGCGAGAACGAGGGCGCCGACGGCGGCGAGTGAGGCGGCCGTGAGCATGCGGCGAGTGCTGTGTCTCATGTCGTTCCTTTCATGTGCGGTGGTGCATTCCGCGGCGCCCGGGTGGCGCAGGGACGAGGGTGGGTGCCGTCAGTGTCGGCGCCGGACGGCGGCGCGCTCCAGCAGCAGGGTGACGACGTAGAAGAGCAGTCCGAGCAGGATCGCGGCGAACACGTACGCCCAGGCGCGCGCGTAGGCGCTCGTGGCCGCCGAGGTCGAGATCATGGCGCCGAGCCCGCCACGGGGTCCGCCGAAGTACTCGGCAACGAGGGCGGAGATCACGGCGAGCGAGGAGGCGAGGCGGATGCCGGTGAACACGAACGGGAGTGCCGTCGGGAGCGTGACCGCGCGCAGCACCTGCCCGGACCCCGCCGCGTACGCCCGCATCAGGTCGCGGTGCACGGGCAGCACCTGCCGGAAGCCGCGCAGCGTGTTCACGAACACGGGAACGAACGAGGCGAGGGCGGCGATCGTCTGGCGACCGACCTGGCTGTCGGCGCCGAACATCGAGTTCAGCACCGGCGCGAGGGCGACGATCGGGATGACGGCGAGCCCGGCGACGACCGGCGCGGTCATCAGATCGAGGATGCGCCAGCGCGCCGCAAGTGCCGCGAGGGCGATTCCGAGCAGCGCTCCCACAATCAGGCCCACGAGCGCGTTCGTTCCCGTCGTGAGCGCGGCGGCGCCGATCGCGGGCGCGAACGCGAGGAACTCCTCGACGATCTCGGCGGGACCGGGCAGCAGATAGTCGTCGACCCCGCCGAGGCTCACGAGCACCTGCCACAGCACCAGTGCGAACACGCCGACGGACACCGGCGCGACCACACGCAGCCAAGTGCGCTCGCCGCTGATCGCGGCCGACGACATCATCGGTTCTCCACGCCCCGCGGCGCGGGTGCGCCCTGGTGCAGCGCTTCGCGAACGGCCGTCACCATCGCGAAGAACGTCTCGTCCTCGCGGAGCGCCTCGGTGCGCGTCGCGCCCTCCAGCTGCATAGGAACGATCTCCTGGATCCGGCCGGGGCGCGGAGACATCACGACCACCCGGTCGGAGAGGAACACGGCCTCGGGGATGGAGTGCGTGACGAACACCACGGCCGCCCCGGTCTCGCCGCAGATGCGCACGAGCTCGGTCTGCATCCGCTCCCGGGTCATCTCATCGAGTGCGCCGAACGGTTCGTCCATCAGCAGCAGCTTGGGGCTCTCCGCGAGCGCGCGAGCGATCGCGACGCGCTGCTGCATTCCGCCCGACAGCTGGTCGGGGTAGCGGTCGGCGACGTCGGCGAGCCCGACCATCGCGAGGAGGTCCGCCACCCGTGCGCCGCGCCCCTTCACGCCGTGCAGCTCCAGCGGCAGCGACACGTTGCCCGCGACGGTCCGCCAGGGCAGCAGCCCCGCCTGCTGGAACGCGATGCCGTAGTCCTGGTCGAGGCGGGCGCGCGCCGGGGGCTTGCCGAACACCGAGATCGTGCCGGCGGTGGCCTGGTCGAGGTCGGCGATCAGTCGCATGAGCGTCGACTTGCCGCATCCGGACGGTCCGATCAGCGAGACGAATTCGCCCGGGGCGACGTCCAGGTCGATGCCCTGCAGGGCCTGGACCGGTCCGGTTCGCGTCGCGAACGTCTTGTCGACGCCCGAGATATGGACGGCCGGTGGGGCCGTGGTGCTGCGGTCGATGCTCACGCGTTGTCCTCCCCGCGTCGGTAGTTCTTGAGTACGGCGCCGAGCAGAGCCACGAACGCGGCGGATACGAGCCCGAGCGCGATGGCGCCGAAGATCGGGCCCCAGGGCTTCGCCGGATCGCCCGATGCCTGCCCGGCGTACTGGATCAGGATGCGGCCGATGCCGCCCTGAAGGCCGGTGGATACCTCGGCGACGACGGCGCCGACGACGGCGCCCGCCGCGCCGAGCCGGAGCGCGGGGATGAGGTACGGGACGGCGGCCGGGAGGCGCAGGTGCAGGAGCGTCTGCCACGAACTCGCGGCGTATGTGTGCAGCAGTTCGGTGTGGATGCGGTCGGGGGACTGGAGCCCCCGCAGCGCGCCGACCGCGACCGGGAAGAACGCCAGATAGCTCGCGATCAGCGCGACGCTCATCCAGTCCTCCCACTCGAACGAGCCGATCTCGATCCGCGAGCCCCAGCTCTTCACGATGGGGGCGAAAGCGATGAGCGGTACGGTCTGGCTGAGCACGATCCAGGGGAGGATCGCCCACTCCGCGATCCGCCAGCGCTGCATGAGGAGCGCGAACGCGAACCCGACGATGACGCCGACGATCCAGCCGACCGCGGCGATCCCGAGGGTGACGAGGGCGGCGAGCAGCACCTCGAGCCAGAGCGGACGCGCGGTCGGTGAGGAGGTCACCGGTTCGAGCAGGCGGGTCGCCATCTCCCAGATGTGCGGCATCGCGAGGTCCGTCGTCCGCGGCAGCACACGCAGCTCCCCGATCACGACGCCGTCCGCGGGGCCGAGGAACTTGTACAGCTCCCACAGCACCGCGACCGCCACGACGCCCGCGAGGCCGTAGGCCCCGGCGCGCAGCATCCGTCCGCCGCTCGCGCTCTTCTTCCGCCCGCGAGACGTCAGTGGGGCCTCGAGACGTTGGTCCGGAACCACCGTCTCGTCGCCGAACTGCGGTTTCGTCGTCATCGCTTGGCGGTGATGTGCTCGGAGAGCGCGGGGATGACGGTTTCGCCGTAGACCCGCATCGTCTCCTCCTTGTTGTCGTGCTGGAGGTAGCCGGCGAACTGGGTCACGCCGATCGCGCGAAGCTGTTCGAGCTTGGCGATGTGCTCTTCGGCGGTGCCCAGGATGCAGAACCGGTCGATGATCTCGTCGGGCACGAAGTCGACGTGGTCGTTGCCGGACTTTCCGTGCGAGTTGTAGTCGTAGCCCTCGCGGCCCGCGATGTAGTCGGTGAGCGCTGCGGGAACATCTCCCTCGGTGCCGTACTTCGAGACGATGTCGGCGACGTGGTTGCCGACCATCCCCCCGAACCAGCGGCACTGGTCGCGCATGTGGTCGATGTCGTCGCCGATGTACATCGGGGCGGCGACGCAGAAAGCGATCGACTCCGGGTCGCGGCCGGCGGCGGCGGCGGCATCCTTGACGACCTTGATCATCCAGGCGGCGATGTCGACGTCGGCCAGCTGCAGGATGAAACCGTCGCCGACCTCGCCGGTCAGCTTCAGGGCGAGCGGACCGTACGCGGCGACCCACACGTCGAGTTCCGATCCCCGGCTCCACGGGAACTGCAGTGTGGCGCCGTTGTACTCGACCGCGCGGGAGTTGCCCAGTTCGCGGATGACGTGGATCGACTCGCGCAGCTCTCGGAGGGTCGTCGGCTTGCCGTTCGTCACCCGCACGGCCGAGTCGCCGCGACCGATGCCGCAGATCGTCCGGTTGCCGTACATCTCGTTCAGTGTGGCGAAGACGGATGCGGTCACGGTCCAGTCGCGCGTCGCCGGGTTCGTCACGAACGGCCCGACGGTCACCCGCCTCGTCGCGTTCAGGATGGCGGAGTGCACGACGTACGGCTCCTGCCACAGCAGGTGCGAGTCGAACGTCCACACGTGGCTGAAGCCGTGGGCCTCGGCGAGCTGTGCGAGCTGCACCGTGCGGGATGCGGGCGGGTTGGTCTGCAGGACGACGCCGAAGTCCATGTCGTTCCCCCTTCTTACTGCTGTCTGTCTGGGTGCCCCGGTCGATGTCCCACTATTTGCCATCCATGTCCCACTATTTGCCGTTCTGACAGCGGCAAAGCGGCAAAAAGTGGGACATGGGTGGCAGACCGGGGGGAGCTCGCCTGGGGGAGCTCGCCTCAGATGAGGTACTGGCTGAGGCCGCGTGGGATGTAGCGGCCGTCGCCCGCGCGACCGAGGTACGCGCCGCTGTCGACCACGACCTTGCCGCGCGAGAGGACGGTGTCCACGTGGCCGTCGATCTCGAAGCCGTCCCACGCGGAGTAGTCCATGTTCATGTGGTGCGACTTGCCGGGGCCGATGCCGATCGAGGTGTGGCCGTTCGGGTCGTAGACGACGACGTCGCCGTCGGCGCCGGGCTGGATGACGCCCTTCTTCCCGTACATGCCGAACATCCGCGCCGGCGTCGTGCTGGTGAGCTCGACCCAGCGAGGCAGGGTGATCTGGCCGGTGACGACGCCCTGGTACATGAGGTCCATCCGGTGCTCGACCGACCCGATGCCGTTGGGGATCTTCGAGAAGTCGCCGATCCCCATGTCTTTCTGGCCCTTCATGCAGAACGGGCAGTGATCGGTGGAGACCATCTGGATGTCGTTCGTGCGCAGGCTCTGCCACATGTGGTGCTGGTGGCCCTCGTGCTTCGAGCGGAGCGGCGTCGAACACACCCACTTCGCGCCCTCGAAATCGCCCCACTCCTCGCTCGACGCGCCGAGCTGGTCTTCGAGGCTGAGGTAGAGGTACTGCGGGCAGGTCTCCCCGAACACGTTCAGGCCGCGGTCGCGGGCGGCGGCGATCTGTTCGACCGCCTGCTTGGCGCTCACGTGCACCACATAGAGCGGTGCGCCGGTCAGGTCGGCGATCATGATCGCGCGGTGGGTGGCCTCTTCCTCGGCCTGCCACGGGCGGGTGGTGCCATGAAAGTACGGCGACGTGTGCCCTGCATCCCGTGCCTGCTGCACGAGGACGTCGATCATCGCGCCGTTCTCGGCGTGCATCATCATCATCGCGCCGTTGTCGGCGCCCTTCTGGAACGCGCGCAGGATCTGGCCGTCGTCGGAGAGGAACACGCCCTTGTAGGCCATGAAGAGCTTGAAGCTCGTCACGCCCTCGGCGATCAGCTCGTCCATCGCGGTCAGCGAGGACTCCTGCACGTCCGACAGGATCTGGTGGAAGCCGTAGTCGATCGCGCAGTTGCCGGCTGCCTTCTCCTGCCAGGCGTAGTACTGCTCGAGGATGTTCTCCTCCGGGTACTGCACGACGAAGTCGACGATCGAGGTGGTTCCGCCGATCGCCGCCGCGCGGGTGCCGGTCTCGAAGGTGTCCGAGGCCTGCGTTCCCCCGAACGGCATCTCCATGTGGGTGTGCGCGTCGATGCCGCCGGGGATCACGTACTTGCCGGTCGCATCGACGACCGTGTCGACGGATGCGGTGAGGTCGTGCCCGAGCAGGGTCGACCCGGGAGCGAGAACCGCGACGATGGTCTCGCCGTCGATCAGCACATCCGCCTCGCCCGTGCCGGTCGCGTTGACGACGGTGCCGCCGGTGATGAGTGTCGTTGCCATGACGGGTCGCCTTACGGTGCCGAGATCGGGCCGTAGGAGTCCGGCCGCCGGTCGCGGAAGAACTGCCAGTCGTCGCGCATCTCCTGCACGAGGTTCATGTCGAGATCCCGGATGAGGATCTCTTCGTGCTCGGAGGATCCGCGCTCGCCGACGAAGTTGCCGCGCGGGTCGATCACCTGGCTGGTGCCGTAGAAGTCGACGGCGAGGTCGCCGTACTCGTTGTCTTCGCGCCCGACGCGGTTCGGCTGCAGCACGAAGTAGCCGTTCGCGACGGCGGCGGCGGGTCCTTCGACCTCCCACAGGCGGTTGCTCAGACCGGGCTTGGTCGCGTTGGGGTTGAACACCATGTGCGCGCCGTTCAGGCCGAGGGCGCGCCATCCCTCCGGGAAGTGCCGGTCGTAGCAGATGTAGAGCCCGACCTTGCCGACGGCGGTGTCGAAGACGGGGTAGCCGAGGTTTCCCGGACGGAAGTAGAACTTCTCCCAGAACCGGTCGAGGTGGGGGATGTGGTGCTTGCGGTACGAGCCGAGCACGGAGCCGTCCGCATCCACCATGACGGCGGTGTTGTAGTAGACGCCGGTCTGCTGCTCCTCGTAGATCGGGAGCACCATCACGAGACCGAGTTCCTTCGCGAGAGCGGCGAAGCGCTGCACGATGGGGCCGTCCACGGGCTCCGCGTAGCCGTAGTACTTCTTGTCCTGCGTGATGCCGAAGTAGGGGCCGTAGAAGAGCTCCTGGAAGGAGATCACCTGGGCGCCCTGCGCCGCAGCCTCCCTCGCGAACCCCTCGTGCTTGTCGAGCATCGACGCCTTGTCGCCTGTCCAAGTCGTCTGCGTGATCGCTGCGCGGACCGTCGTCATCGTCGCCTCCAAGTGGGTGAACCGGGTGTGCGGAACCATATCGTTCACGGGAGTCGCCGGCTACGGCGACGGGTCCGTCCCCGTGGGGTCATCTTTCGGGATCGACATTTCTCGGCCGTTTCGCCCTGTGACGGGGTGGTTAATGCTCCCGTGTATCCGCGGGCGGGGAGCGGGAAGGCCGCGCTCGGGAACGGGCGTGGCGGGATACATCGACAGACGGATGCCGCGGCGGGCGCCGCGCCGTAGCGTGGAGGAGTGTTCCGTCCTCTGAAGACCTGGCAGCTCGTCGTCGACGTCGGCGGCGCCCTCGTCTTCATCGTGCTGTTCGGCGGCCTCTTCGCGTCCGGCGGTGCCGATTCTCCGCTCCAGGAGTTCTTCGTCGCCCTCGGGATGGCGGCGGCGCTCGCGGTGCGACGGAAGTCGCCGGCGTTGTCTCTCGCGCTCGCGTGGGTCACCGCGATCGCGCAGATGGCGCTCGGGATGACGCCGACGGCCGCGAACCTCGCCGTGTTCGGGGTGCTGTACGTGACGGCCGCCTACGGATCGCGGCTCGTGTTCTGGCTGGGCTTCGCGTCATCCTTCGTCGGTGCGGCGGCGATCGCGCTCTACCTGGTCGTGGTGATCCCCGCCTTCACTGGAAGCACGATCGCGGTCGGCAACCTCCCGATCCTCCTGTTGGTGATGCTCGCCGCCGGCTTCGCCCTCCTGCTGTCGTGGACCGCGGGCGCGCTCGTGCGGACCGCCGCCCGCGCAGCGCAGAACCGGATCGCCCGCGACCGCGCGCAGGGCGAGGCGGCCGCGGAGCAGGAGCGGGTGCGGATCGCCCGCGACATGCACGACGTCGTCGCGCATTCCCTCGCGGTCGTCATCGCGCAGGCCGACGGCGCGCGGTACGCCGCGGCGGCCAACCCGTCGGTGGCGACCGCGGCGCTCTCCACGATCTCCACGACGGCACGCGCTGCCCTCGCCGACGTGCGGATGCTGCTCACCCAGCTGCGGCACAGCCAGGGCGACGGGCCGCAACCCGGGATCACCGACCTCGACGATCTCTTCGCGCAGGTGCGGGCGGCGGGCGTAGATCTGCGGATCGAGGTCGCGCCGCTGCCGCCGGACGATGTTCCGGCATCCGTGCAGCTCGCGGTCTTCCGCATCCTGCAGGAGGCCCTGACCAACGCGCTCCGGCACGGGGGTGCGGGGCCTGTCCGCGTGCACCTCGCCTGGCACGGCGACCGTTGCGACCTCGCCGTGCGCAATCCGCTGCCCCCGCGCAGCGCCGCACGTGCGGGGCTCGACATCGACGCGGTCGAGCGCGGCCCCGGCCACGGCATCATCGGCATGCGCGAGCGTGCGCAGCTCGTGGGCGGGTCGCTTCGGGTCGGACCCGACGACGATCAGTTCGTCGTCACGGCCACCCTTCCGATCGGAGAGCGCTCATGAAGAACACCATCCGCGTGGTGCTCGTCGACGACCAGGGTCTCTTCCGGGCGGGCATCCGGATGCTGGTCGATTCGCAGAGCGACCTCGAGGTCGTCGGCGAAGCCGCGGACGGCCGCGAGGCGATCGCGGTCGTCCGCGCGACGCGGCCCGACGTCGTGCTGATGGACATCCGGATGCCGGTGCTCGACGGTCTCGCCGCGACCGCCGAACTGCTGCAAGACCCGGATCCGCCGCGGATCGTGATGCTCACGACCTTCGATCTCGACGAGGCCGCCGCCCGCGCCATCCGTCAGGGCGCGAGCGGGTTCCTCCTGAAGGACGCGGACCCCGAGTTGCTGCTGGCGGCGATCCGCACCGTGCACGCGGGATCCGCCGTGATCGCCGCCGCCGCGACCCGCGATCTCTTCGCGCGATTCGCGGATGCGGCACCCGCCCCGGTGCCGTCGACCTTCCTCACCCTCACCGAGCGCGAGCGGGAGATCTTCGCGCTCGCCGCGAGAGGGCTCTCGAACGCCGAGATCGCGGGCCGCGAGTTCCTCTCCGAGGCGACGGTGAAGACGCACATCAGTCGGATCCTCGCGAAGCTGTCGCTGCGCGACCGGGTGCAGCTCGTCGTCTTCGCCTTCGAGCACGGTCTGGCCTGAGCAGCATCCGGTTCGGATGTCATCCTCCGGATGTAGACCGGCCGCGACCTCGGGCCGACGCGGCGGGCAGGCCCCGATTTCTAGCGTCGGGGTATGCACATTCCTTCCAGCGAACTCGGGCTCGCGGCCCGCGTCCAACGACTCACGAAGACCTACGGCACCGGCGACGGCGCCGTGCGCGCGCTCGACGACGTCGGTGTCGGCATCCGCCGCGGTGATTTCACCGCGATCATGGGCCCGTCCGGATCGGGCAAGTCCACGCTCATGCACATCATGGCGGGCCTCGACGCCCCCACCGGCGGCAGCGTGTGGATCGGTGACACCGAGATCACCGGGCTCTCCGACCTCGACCTGACGATCCTCCGGCGACGGCGGATCGGGTTCGTGTTCCAGTCGTTCAATCTCGTGCCGACGCTCGACGCGCTCGGCAACATCATGCTGCCCTTCGACCTCGACGGACGCCGCCCGACCGCGCTCGAGCGGGCACGGATCGATGGCCTCATCGAGAGTCTGGGGCTCACGGGGCGACTGCGGCACCGGCCGCACCAGCTCAGCGGGGGACAGCAGCAGCGCGTCGCGATCGCCCGCGCCCTTGCGACCGCGCCGGATCTGGTGTTCGCCGATGAACCGACCGGCAACCTCGACTCGCGCACCGGGCGCGAGGTGCTGGGGCTCCTTCGCGCCGCCAGTCGCGACCACGGCCAGACGATCGCGATGGTCACGCACGATCCGATCGCCGCGAGCCACGCCGACCGCGTGCTGCACCTGGCCGACGGCCGCGTGGTCGCCGACCAGCGCGGGCAGACGGCCGAGGAGATCTCGGCCTTCATGCTCGCCGCCGAGCTCGGTGCGGAGGCGTCGGCGTGAGCGCCGGTGTTCTCGCCCCGACCGATCGCGGCGGGGAACGACGGATGCCGCGGGCCACCGCATCCGTCGCCTGGATGCGTGAGCGCGGGATGGGAGCGAGCGTGCTCGTCGCGACCATCTCGACCGCATTCGGGGTGGTGCTGCTGTCGGCGACGGGGTTCATCTCGGCGATGCTGCGCGCAAACCCGTACATCGGCGACAGCGAGATGCTCGCCGTCGTGCTCGCGATCCTGTCGATTCTGCTGGTCGGGGTGGCGGTGTACGTCGCCTCGATCGTGACGGCGAACACGTTCGCGACGGTCGTGGCCGGGCGCACGCGCCGGATCGCGTTGCTGCGGCTGATCGGTGCGTCGGCGCGGTCCCAGCGCACCGAGATCGCCCGACAGGGACTCCTCGTCGGTGTGGGCGGGGCGGTTCTCGGGCTTCTCGTCGGGATCGGCGTCGCGGCGGTCGGTGTCGCTCTTGCCGAGCGCGCGCTCGGGCTGCCGGACCTCGCGTTCCCGCTGCTGCGGGTCGAGCTGCTGGCCCCGGCGTTCGTCGTCGCTCTCACGACGTGGGCTGCCGCGTGGGCGGGCTCGCGCCGGGTGCTGACGGTCACGCCGCTGCAAGCGCTCGCCGGATCGGTCGAGCGCACCCACGAAGCCGTCGGCGGTCGGCGCGGCCGGAACGTCGTCGCGCTGGCGCTGCTGATCGTCGGCGTCGCGCTCCTGGCGCTCGGCATCCTGGCGGGACTCCTGTCACCGCTCGGCGTCGTGATCGCCTTCGGCGGCGGGCTGCTGTCGTTCACGGGCCTCATCCTCGGGTCGACGCTCATGATGCCGCCCGTGCTCCGCCTGGTCGGCCGACTGTTCGGCGACTCGGCGACGGCGCGGCTCGCGGCGGAGAACGCGTTGCGCTATCCCGAGCGATCCAGTCGGATGGCGATCGGCGTCGTCATGGGCGTCACCCTCGTGACGATGTTCGCCGTCGCGATCGAGTCGACGAAAGCCCTCCTCGAGCGGTCCGCCGACGGCGCCCTGCCCACCGAGATGGCCACGATCCTCGACACCTTCTCGGCGATCATGATGGGGCTCGTGGCCGTCAGTGCGGTCATCGCCGGAGTAGGACTCGTGAACCTGCTCACCATCGGCGTCGTGCAGCGCCGCCGGGAGCTCGGACTGCTCCGCGCCCTCGGTGTCTCGAACGCGCAGGTGCGCCGGATGGTCCTTCTCGAGGCCGCGCACATCACCGTCACCGCGACGCTCACGGGCCTCGTGCTCGGCGTCGTCTACGGCTGGGCCGGCGCCCAGTCGCTGCTCGGCACGGTTCCCGGAGATCCCGACCAGTACAGCGGCCCCACGTTCGTGCTCCCGGCCGTGCCGCTGATCCCCGTGCTGGTCATCGTCGCGGCGACGGCAGTACTGACGCTCATCGCCGCCGTCGTCCCGACGCGCCTCGCGACGCGGGTGACCCCGGTCGCCGCCCTCGCGGAGGGGTAGACCGTGCGGCGCGGGCCCGGTCGACGAGGCACCGCCCCGCCCGAGAGCGGGCTGATGTCGACTCAGTACCCGGGGCGAGCGCGGGAACAAGCGAGCGAACGGTCGCCAGCCTGTCACGGCCGGCACCGCTCAACGGGAAAGGGGGCGAAGTCGATCCGCGGTCACGGGGAAAGACACCGGATAGAAGAGCTGGGTCGCATTCGTGTCGCCCCATTCGTCCTTCTTCACGCGGATTCCGGCAGGGGAGACCTCCGCGATCCGTACCCGCAGCCAGGAACCGACGTCCAACCGCAGCTCGTATGGGTCGGCGAGATAGCCCAAGCCGAGGTCGTCGAGAGTCTCTTCCGCGCGCATCCAGTCGACGACGTCGGTTTGCGGTCGGCCGAGCAGATCGATGGCAACGAACCCATCGCCGACGGGGTACATCCACCCGACACGCTCGCCGTCGTCCGGGCGCCGGTGTTCTATCCAGTCCGCGTCCACGCGTCCAGGGTAACGATTTCTTGGTGAGCGGAGCGGGCGGGGGGGGTCACGAATGGGCGCCGGCAGTGTCATCCACGTCATGCGCCCACGTCGGCGCGAGCGCACGGATACGGGCACCTCGCCATGCAACGCGTCACCTGTATGGGAAGGAACACACAGCAGTTACGGGCAACGCACTGTGTGCACCGTTCAGAGATCTGGACGGTTCCTGCACGTGTCTCCGACTGTCGCGAGACGTTGTCTTGACGTGCGTTTCATAGCGTCGATGCCACGGAGATCTTGCAGACGGAGGCGGACGACATGGGATCGATCAAGAAGCGCAGCTCGAGTGACGCGGGTGTGATGGGACTGGCTGTCGTCGCTGCAGCAACCGTGGTGAAGGTGGCGTGCGTGCTCGTCTCGGCCCTCCTGCCCGATGCTGATCCGGATTTCCTCCGATCCACAGCTACCAGCTGGGATATGGCCGTCTTCACGGTCCTCGGCGGCTACTTCGTGGTCAGGCGACCGCCCGGTCCCTAGGTGCTCACCATCTTGTAACCGACCGAGCGCACCGATTCGATGTGGGAATCCTCTCCGAGCTTCTGCCGCAGGTTCGCGACGTGTGTTCTATATCGTGCCGAACCGCCGAGCTCGCTGACTCCTTGATCGAAGAGGGCATGTCCGATCATCTCGAATGTCACGACATTCGGCGCGTTGCGGACCAGCGCCTCAAGGATGTTGAACTCCGTAACCGTGAGGCGAACGGGGCCGCCGTCGACGCTCACTGTCCTGGTCGGCGGATCGACTCTGATCCCTTCCCAGACGTATGCCGCATCATCGGGAGGAAGTCGCGCTGGCTCCCGTTCAGCATCCTCTTCGACCAGTCCCAGGGAAGAGGAGGCTGTGCTCTGCGTCAGATCGCGCGTCGCGATGGGGATTCTTCGCATCCCGGCCTCGATGCGAGCTCGAAGCAGTCGCGGCACGAACGGCTTCGTCACGTAGTCATCAGCACCAGCACTCAGACCCATCATCATGTCCGCCGGCTCATCGAAGCTCGTGACCATGATGATGTAGCCCGTATACCCCGACGTGCGCAGTCGCCTGGTCGCCTCGAATCCGTCAAGGCCGGGTACGGCGATGTCCATGGTGATGAGGTCTGGCTGGTACGCCCTCGCGGCTCGGATCCCATCGATGTGGTTGCCGACAGAGATCGTCGAGAAGCCGGCAGATTCGAGAATCTCGCCAAGAAAAAGTCGAATATCGGGATCGTCTTCCACGATCACCGCCGTCCGATTCTGAGGCGAATCCGCGGCGTGGGTGTGATTCGAGCTGTAGGTCACTCGCTCATCTTTGCGGACCCCACGCGTCAACAGGAAGCGGCTCGAGGGAAACGGCACTCAGGTCGTTTCGCAGACGTTCCGGACATGAGCACTCGCGTGGAGAGCACCCGCCGATCGAACCACGCGCCCTCTCGCTCAGCGGTCGGCCGCGGCATCCCCGTCGTGCGCCCAGGTGGGGGCGAGGGCGCGGATGCGGGCACCTCGCCACTGCCAGGCCGCCCAGAGCCCGGGCCAGAGGAGCGGTGCGACGCGGCCGCCGATCACGAGTCGATCACGCCAGAGGGTCCTGCCGGGTTCGCCGGGCGCGGGGGAGATGGCCATCTGGTGGTCCCAGACATCGAGCGAGGCGAGCGGACCCGACAGCGGCGTGCCGCTGTCACGGAAGATCCGCACGTCACCGTGCTGCTCGGTGACGACGCGGTCGCTCACCGAGATCAGCTGCGCTCCGAGCGGCAGGAGCCCGCTGAGGAACAGCCCCACGGCCGCATCGTCGCCCGGCTGCCAGCTGGTCGGCAGCGGCGCCATCGGCTGCATGTCGACGAACGGACCGTAGAGCTCCGCGACCGCTCGGGGGGAGTGGAGCGCGCGCCAGGCCGCATCCGGATCGCAGTCGATCGTGAACTTCAGCAGGATGCGCACGCCACCAGTGTGGCACCGCCACCGGCGGAGACCCCGGGGGCTTGCCCGCCGCGTCGCAGAGCGTCATGCGCGGGCGGCACCCGGATCGTCCGTTCTACGCTGGTCCGATGCCCACCGCGTTCGACCAGTCCCGCTATCAGATCCGCGTCGAATGGGGCGTCGACGGCCTCGCCCGGCTCGCCCCGTCGGACGTCGTGGTGGTCGTGGATGTGCTGACCTTCTCCTCGCAGGTGACGGATGCGGTCGCCGCCGGCGACGGCATCCTCCTGGCCACCGGTCTCGCCGCGGGGGAGGAAGCGGCATCCGTCGTCACCGCCGCGGCCGCATCCGGTGCGCACGTGCTCCTCGGCTCGCTCCGCAACGCGGCCGCGGTCGCGAAGGAGGCGCTCGCCGAACAGCAGCGGCGCGGCGCGCGTACCTCGATCGCGGTGATCGCCGTGGGCGAGCGCGCCGGCGCGGCGACTCGGTTCGCCGTCGAAGATCAGCTGGGCGCCGGCGCCATCATCGACGCGCTCGGTGCGCTGGGCATCGACCACACGTCTCCCGAGGCGGCGGCCGCGTGCGAGGCGTTCCGTGGTCTGCGCGCCGCCGTGAGGCACCTGCTCACGGCCAGCGGATCCGGTCAGGTGCTGATCGAAGCCGGGCGTCGCGACGACGCGCTCGCGGCGGCCCAGGTCGACGCGACGCACGTGGTGCCCGTCCTCCGCGACGGGGTCTTCGTCTCGGTCTGAGGCTGCGCGCCGGTCGCTGCGCTTCGGGCGCTGGGCTGCATCCAGGGCGTCCCCTGCGCGTCAGTCGCTGCGCGTCAGCCGCTCCGTGCCGATCGCTGCGCATCAGCGCGGAGTGAGTGCGGCGACGCGCTCCGCGCGGGTGATCTCGCGCCGGGTCCACGTGAACGCGTGGCGCGGGTCGAACCGCGGGGCGCAGATCGCGCAGGACGTCTCCCGTGTCGCGCGCCGGTGTCGGTACGCGACATGACCGGCCGGGCACACCCCCACCCACGGGGCCAGTTCCACCGCCGTCTCGCCGGCGTGCGTCGTGCCGCCGATGTAGCCGAGCTCTTTCGCGACCCGCTTCCACCGCGGACCGTGCCCGGCCTCGGCGCCCGCGACCGCGTGCGCGACCTCGTGCAGCAGGGTCTGATGGTTCGTGTCGTCGTCGTAGCGTGCGGAGAGATACCGCGAGACGCTGATGCGCTTCCGACTGAAATCGCACAGCCCGGCACGGCGCTTCGCGTTGTCGAAACCGAAGCTCCACGAATCGTCGAGGTGGAGGGCGATCAGGGCATCAGCCCAGACGCGGATGCGCTGCAGATCCGACATGATCCGAAACTAGATCCGGGGTCCGACACTCAACTCGCGACGGATGCCGCCACCCGGCGTCGGTCGACGGCGTCGATCGCGAGCAGGGTCGATTCGAGCTGATCCTCGGGCGCGCCGGCCTGCTGGCGGAAGAACAGCTCGCGCTTGAAGTCGGCGCGCGCGCCGTCCAGGTCGTCGTCGTCCAGGCGCACCATGCCGCGGTGATGGCTGGCGAACGCGGCGATACCGGCCCAGCCGTGCCCCTCGGCCTCTGCGGCGCAGGCCGTCAGCTCCTGCTCGGCCGCGGCGAGCTGGCCGCGTTCCTGCTGGATCGTGGCGTGCAGGATGCGGGCGCGCAGCAGGTCCTTGCGGGTGCCCGCCATCCGCGCCGTCCGTACGGACTGGTCGGAGATCTGCAGAGCCTCGTCGAAGTCGCCGGTCACCTTGAGCAGCCACACGCGCTCGAGGAGCGCCGGAAGACTGCGCTGCGGGCCGATCTCGGCCAGCCGCTCCCGGCATTCGCGCTCGTCGACGATCTCGCGCAACGTGTCCGGGTGGTAACCCCTGATGTAGCTCACGACTCTCCCTCCGCGATCGGTTCTTCCAGTGTGCGGGATGCCCCGCGCCCTCCCCGCCTCCCACGCCGACGACCCCTCCGCCGACCCACCCCCTTGTCTTCGACCCACCCCCTTTTACCCCGCTCGCTGAGGGGTGGCTCGGCGACAGAGGGGTGGGTCGGCGACGTCAGGAGTGGGACGTCAGGGGGGCGACGTCAGCGCTCGAAGACCGAGGAGGCGGGCATCGGCGACGGGGTGGCATCGGCATCCGTCGCGGGACTCGCGCCGCGGGCGAAGTCCTCGAGCTCCTCGCCGTGCGCGACCTTCGCCGGATGGGGGCCGGCGGCCATCAGTCGCGGCAGCCACTCGGTGGGGAGCGGAGCGGCGGATGCGGCGATCACGAGGTTGCCGAAGCGGCGGCCCTTCAGCGTCTGCACCTCGGCGAGCAGCGCGATCTCCGGCAGCACGGCGCGCACGGTCGCGACCTGCCGGCGCGCGAACGCAAGGCCCGAACCGTCGGCGACGTTCACCAGCAGCACGCCGTCGGGGGCGAGGAGGGCGGCCGCGGCGCGGTAGAACTCGACGGTCGTCAGGTGCGCCGGGGTCTGCGCGCCGGCGAACACGTCCGCCACCAGCAGGTCCACGTTGCCGACGAGCGCCGCGGGAAGACGGCCGAGACCCTCGCGGGCGTCACCGATCCGGATACGGATGGCCGCGCCGCGGGGGAGCGGTAGCTCGGCGCGCACCAGCTCGACCAGTGTGGGCTCGAGCTCGATCACCTGTTGGCGGGACCCCGGGCGAGTGTGCTCGATGTAGCGGGGGATCGTCAGGGCGCCACCGCCGAGGTGGACGGCGGTCAGGGGTTGGCGCGGCATCCGGAGCTGGTCGATCACCGCGCCCATCCGCCCGACGTATTCGAAGTGCAGGTGGGTGGGGTCGTCGAGATCGACGTGCGACTGCGGGGTGCCGGCGACCTCGAGCTCGTACCCGCTCGTGAACCCCGAGGGGACGATGCGGGCGATCGTGCCGTCCGAGAGGCGCGCCTCGGGACGAGGGACATCTTCGCGTCGGGCCCGGGCCATGGCTTCACCGTAACCCCCGCCGAACCGCACCGCTCACACCCCCGCGGCGCGCGTATACCGCAGGTCGCGAAACTCGTCAAGAATCCGACTGGACATCGTGACATCCCCGACCTATAGTTGGTAGTTGCGCTCCGATTCCCCCTGTCTTCATATGGTGGTCGGCTGTGCGTACGTGCCCCCGCAGATTGCGGCGTGAGGTGCGAACGCGTGGGGATCGATTCGAGCACTCCATCTGACACGAGGATCACAGGCCCTATACGGGCCATGGAGGTTATCCCTTGGCTGCCGCGCCCCACGCAAGCACCCCCACCACCAAGACCCCCAAGAACGGACGCGGAGCATCCCGCCTCTCGTTCGCCAAGATCTCCGACACGCTCGAGGTCCCCGACCTTCTCGCGCTGCAGACCGAGTCATTCGACTGGCTCGTCGGCAATGACGCCTGGAAGCAGCGCGTCGCGGAGGCCGAGGCCGTGGGCCGGACCGACGTGCCCGGCACGAGCGGTCTGGAGGAGATCTTCGAGGAGATCTCCCCCATCGAAGATCTCAGCGAGACGATGCAGCTGAGCTTCACGAACCCGTATCTCGAGCCCGAGAAGTACTCCATCGAGGAGTGCAAGGAGCGCGGCAAGACGTACGCCGCCCCGCTCTACGTCGAGGCCGAGTTCATGAACCACCAGACCGGTGAGATCAAGACGCAGACGGTCTTCATGGGCGACTTCCCGCTCCAGACCGGCAAGGGCACGTTCATCATCAACGGCACCGAGCGTGTCGTCGTGTCGCAGCTCGTGCGTTCGCCCGGCGTGTACTTCGACCGCGTCGCCGACAAGACGAGCGACAAGGACATCGTGTCCGCCCGCGTCATCCCTAGCCGTGGTGCATGGCTCGAGTTCGAGATCGACAAGCGCGATCAGGTCGGCGTCCGCATCGACCGCAAGCGCAAGCAGTCGGTCACCGTCTTCCTGAAGGCCCTCGGCCTCACCAGCGAAGACATCACGACCGAGTTCGCCGGCTTCGCCTCGATCGAGGAGACGCTGGAGAAGGACACGATCCTCACCAAGGAAGACGCCCTCCGCGACATCTACCGCAAGCTCCGTCCGGGCGAGCAGGTCGCTGCCGAGGCCGCCCGCGCGCTGCTCGACAACTTCTACTTCTCGTCCAAGCGTTACGACCTCGCGAAGGTCGGTCGCTACAAGATCAACCAGAAGCTCGGTCTCGACAAGCCGCTGTCCGACTCGGTGCTCACCGTCGAAGACATCGTCGCGACGATCAAGTACCTGGTTCGCCTCCACCGCGGCGACGCCACGTTCGAGGGCATCCGCGGCGGCAAGCAGGCCGAGATCCGCATCGACATCGACGACATCGACAACTTCGGCAACCGCCGCATCCGCGCCGTCGGCGAGCTCATCCAGAACCAGGTCCGCACGGGTCTGTCCCGGATGGAGCGCGTCGTTCGCGAGCGCATGACCACGCAGGACATCGAAGCGATCACCCCGCAGACCCTGATCAACGTGCGCCCCGTCGTCGCCGCGATCAAGGAGTTCTTCGGAACCTCGCAGCTCTCGCAGTTCATGGACCAGAACAACCCGCTCGCGGGTCTGACCCACAAGCGCCGCCTGTCGGCGCTCGGACCGGGTGGTCTGTCGCGTGAGCGCGCCGGTGTCGAGGTGCGCGACGTGCACCCCTCGCACTACGGCCGCATGTGCCCGATCGAGACCCCGGAAGGCCCGAACATCGGCCTGATCGGTTCGCTCGCCTCGTTCGCGCGGATCAACTCGTTCGGTTTCATCGAGACCCCGTACCGCCGCGTCGTCGACGGTCAGGTCACGGTCGACATCGACTACCTCACCGCCAGCGAAGAGAACGACTACATCGTCGCTCAGGCCGGTGCCGCGCTCGACGCCGAGGGTCACTTCACGCAGGACCGCGTGCTGGCCCGTCGCGGTCAGGGTGGAGAGGTCGACCTGTTCCCGGTCGATGAGATCGGCTACATGGACGTCTCCCCGCGCCAGATGGTGTCGGTGGCGACCTCGCTCATTCCGTTCCTCGAGCACGACGATGCGAACCGCGCCCTCATGGGTGCGAACATGCAGCGTCAGGCTGTGCCGCTCGTGCGCAGCGAGTCGCCCGTGGTCGGTACCGGTATGGAGGGCTACGCCGCGATCGACGCCGGCGACGTCGTCACCGCGCAGAAGCCCGGTGTCGTCGCCGAGGTGTCGGCCGATGTCGTCACCATCCAGCTCGACGAGGGCGGCACGCAGGACTACTTCCTGCGCAAGTTCGACCGCTCGAACCAGGGCACGTCGTACAACCAGCGCGTGGTCGTTTCCGCGGGTGAGCGCATCGAGGCCGGCGAGATCATCGCCGACGGCCCCGCGACGGAGAACGGCGAGCTCGCGCTCGGCAAGAACCTCCTCGTGGCGTTCATGACCTGGGAGGGTCACAACTTCGAGGACGCGATCATCCTGAGCCAGGAGCTCGTGAAGGACGACACTCTCTCCTCGATTCACATCGAGGAGTACGAGGTCGACTCTCGCGACACCAAGCTCGGCAAGGAAGAGATCACTCGCGACCTGCCGAACGTGAGCCCGGACCTGCTGAAGGACCTCGACGAGCGCGGCATCATCCGCATCGGTGCCGAGGTTCGCCCCGGCGACATCCTGGTCGGCAAGGTCACGCCCAAGGGTGAGACCGAGCTCTCCGCCGAGGAGCGCCTGCTCCGCGCGATCTTCAACGAGAAGAGCCGCGAGGTACGCGACACGTCCCTGAAGGTGCCTCACGGCGAGCAGGGCACGATCATCGCGGTCAAGGAGTTCAACGCCGAAGACGGCGACGACGAGCTCGGCTCGGGCGTCAACCGTCGGGTCGTCGTCTACATCGCCCAGAAGCGCAAGATCACCGAGGGTGACAAGCTCGCCGGTCGTCACGGCAACAAGGGCGTCATCGCGAAGATCCTGCCGGTCGAGGACATGCCGTTCCTCGCCGACGGCACGCCGGTCGATGTCATCCTGAACCCGCTCGGTATCCCCGGTCGAATGAACTTCGGTCAGGTGCTGGAACTCCACCTCGGTTGGATCGCTCAGCAGGGCTGGAAGGTCGAGGGCACCCCCGAGTGGGCCGCCAGCCTCCCGAAGGCCGCGTGGGAAGCCCCCGCCGGCACCAAGGTCGCCACCCCGGTGTTCGACGGTGCGTTCGAGGACGAGATCGCGGGTCTGCTCGACTCGACGCTCCCGACCCGCGACGGTGACCGACTCATCGACCGCACGGGTAAGACCAAGCTGTTCGACGGCCGCTCGGGCGAGCCCTTCCCGGCGCCCATCTCGGTCGGCTACATGTACATCCTGAAGCTGCACCACCTCGTGGACGACAAGATCCACGCGCGTTCCACCGGCCCCTACTCCATGATCACGCAGCAGCCGCTGGGTGGTAAGGCGCAGTTCGGCGGACAGCGATTCGGTGAGATGGAGGTGTGGGCGCTCGAGGCATACGGTGCCGCGTACGCCCTCCAGGAGCTCCTCACGATCAAGTCCGACGACATCCTCGGCCGCGTCAAGGTGTACGAGGCGATCGTCAAGGGCGAGAACATCCAGGAGCCCGGCATCCCAGAGTCCTTCAAGGTGCTCATGAAGGAGATGCAGTCGCTCTGCCTGAACGTCGAGGTCCTCTCGGCCGACGGCACGCCGGTCAACCTCCGCGACACCGATGACGACGCCTTCCGTGCAGCGGAAGAGCTGGGCATCAACATTTCGAGCCGCTTCGAGTCCTCGTCGATCGACGAGATCTGATCCGGCCAGGCGACGAACAGAATCCGACACAGGAGAACTAGTGCTCGAATCAACCACTTTCGATCAGCTTCGCATCGGCCTGGCGACAGCCGACGACATCCGTCGTTGGTCATTCGGTGAGGTCAAGAAGCCCGAAACAATCAACTACCGCACGCTGAAGCCGGAGAAGGACGGTCTCTTCGGAGAGCAGATCTTCGGACCCAGCCGTGACTGGGAGTGCGCCTGCGGAAAGTACAAGCGGGTCCGCTTCAAGGGCATCGTCTGCGAGCGCTGCGGCGTGGAGGTCACCAAGTCCTCCGTCCGTCGCGAGCGCATGGGCCACATCGAGCTCGCCGCGCCCGTCACGCACATCTGGTACTTCAAGGGCGTGCCCTCGCGTCTCGGCTACCTCCTGGACATGGCACCGAAGGACCTCGAGAAGGTCATCTACTTCGCCGCCTACATGGTGATCTCCGTGGATGAGGAGGCGCGTCACCGCGACCTCCCCACGCACGAGAACAACCTGCGTCTGGAGCTCAAGAACCTCGGCGACCGCCGCGACGCCCGTGTGGCTGCGCGCATGGCCAAGCTGGAGGAGGAGCTCGCTGCCCTCGAGGCAGAAGGCGCCAAGGCCGACCAGAAGAAGAAGGTCAAGGACGCCGCCGATAAGGACATGGCCGGCATCCGCAAGAACGCCGACGAGCAGATCGGCAAGCTGGAGCGCGTCTGGGAGGACTTCCGTTCTCTCGAGGTCGGCGCCCTCAAGCCCGAGGACGACGTCTTCAACGAGCTCGTCGACCGCTTCGGTCAGTACTTCGAGGCCCACATGGGTGCGGAGTCGATCAAGCGTCGCCTCGAGGCGTTCGACCTGGCCGCCGAGTCCGAGAGCCTGCACCTGCAGATCTCGGAGGGCAAGGGCCAGCGCAAGATCCGCGCGATCAAGCGTCTCAAGGTCGTCAACTCCTTCCTGACCACGGGCATGAGCCCGGCCTCGATGGTGCTCGACGTCGTTCCGGTGATCCCGCCGGAGCTGCGCCCGATGGTGCAGCTGGACGGTGGCCGCTTCGCGACCTCCGACCTGAACGACCTCTACCGTCGCGTGATCAACCGCAACAACCGCCTCCGTCGCCTGATCGACCTCGGTGCCCCCGAGATCATCGTCAACAACGAGAAGCGGATGCTGCAGGAGGCCGTCGACGCACTGTTCGACAACGGCCGCCGCGGTCGTCCGGTCACGGGCACGGGTAACCGCGCGCTGAAGTCCCTGAGCGACATGCTGAAGGGTAAGCAGGGCCGGTTCCGTCAGAACCTGCTCGGCAAGCGCGTGGACTACTCGGGCCGTTCGGTGATCATCGTCGGACCCCAGCTGAAGCTGCACCAGTGCGGTCTGCCCAAGCAGATGGCCCTCGAGCTCTTCAAGCCGTTCGTGATCAAGCGTCTGATCGATCTCGGTCACTCGCAGAACATCAAGGCCGCCAAGCGCGCCGTGGAGCGCACCCGGCCCGAGGTCTGGGACGTGCTCGAGGAGATCATCCGCGAGCGTCCGGTGCTCCTCAACCGTGCGCCCACGCTGCACCGTCTCGGCATCCAGGCCTTCGAGCCTCAGCTCGTCGAGGGCAAGGCGATCCAGCTGCACCCGCTCGTCTGCGCCGCGTTCAACGCGGACTTCGACGGTGACCAGATGGCCGTCCACCTGCCGCTGTCGGTCGAGGCCCAGGCCGAGGCACGCATCCTGATGCTCGCCTCGAACAACATCCTGAAGCCGTCCGACGGACGCCCGGTCACCCTGCCCTCGCAGGACATGATCATCGGCCTCCACCACCTGACCACGGTCAAGGTGGGCGCCGCAGGCGAGGGTCGCGTTTTCGGTTCGGTCGGCGAGGCCATCCTGGCGAAGGACGAGGGCACCCTCGACCTGCAGGCCAAGGTCCGCATCCGCGTTCCCGGTCTGACGTTCCTCGAGGGCGAAGCGCCCGAGGGCTACGAGCGTCACGGTCTGGTCGACGCATCGCTCGGTCAGGCGATCTTCAACGACACCCTCCCGAAGGGCTACCCGTTCGTTCGCGAGCAGGCAGACAAGGGCAAGCTGTCGCAGATCGTCAACAAGCTCGCCGAGGAGTACCCGAAGGTCGAGGTCGCTGCATCGCTCGACCGGATCAAGGACGCCGGCTTCCACTGGGCCACCCGTTCGGGTGTCACCGTGGCGCTGAGCGACGTGCTCACCCCGCCGAACAAGGCGCAGATCATCGCGGGCTACGAGAAGCAGGCCGCGAAGGTCCAGTCCCAGTACGAGAAGGGCCTCACGACCGACGCCGAGCGTCGCCAGGAGCTCATCAAGATCTGGACGGCGGCGACCGACGAGGTTCAGGTCGCGATGCGTGCGAACTTCCCGGAAGACAACACGATCAACCGCATGGTGTCCTCGGGCGCCCGTGGTAACTGGCTGCAGATCCGGAACATCGCCGGTATGCGAGGCCTCGTGAACAACCCGAAGGGTGAGATCATCGCCCGCCCGATCATCTCCTCGTACCGCGAGGGTCTGTCGGTGGCGGAGTACTTCATCGCGACGCACGGTGCCCGTAAGGGTCTGGCCGACACGGCCCTCCGTACGGCTGACTCGGGTTACCTCACGCGTCGACTCGTCGACGTCTCGCAGGATGTCATCATCCGCGAAGAGGACTGCGCGACCTCGAAGGGTCTCGAGCT
Organism: Microbacterium sp. cx-59; assembly: GCF_020805625.1. Taxonomy (NCBI): domain Bacteria; kingdom Bacillati; phylum Actinomycetota; class Actinomycetes; order Micrococcales; family Microbacteriaceae; genus Microbacterium; species Microbacterium sp. cx-59. The sequence goes on along the minus strand of NZ_JAJHGO010000007.1, from coordinate 100,309 downwards.
CCCGATCGCTGCGGCCGGCGCCGACGGCGTTCTCGTCAAGGACGCGAACGTCGAGAACTCGGTGTTCGCCCGCACGCTGTCTTCGGATGTCGTGGACGAGTCCGGCACGGTTCTCGCCCAGTCCGGCGACGACGTGGGTGACGTGCTCATCAACAAGCTCGTCGAGGCCGGTGTCACCTCCATCAAGGTGCGCTCGGTCCTCACCTGCGACTCAGCTGTCGGTGTGTGCGCGAAGTGCTACGGCCGTTCGCTCGCAACCGGCAAGGTCGTCGACATCGGCGAGGCCGTCGGCATCATCGCGGCCCAGTCGATCGGTGAGCCCGGAACCCAGCTGACGATGCGTACCTTCCACACCGGTGGATCCGCGTCGGCCGAGGACATCACGCAGGGTCTGCCGCGTGTCCAGGAGCTGTTTGAGGCGCGTACCCCGAAGGGTGCGTCCCCGATCGCCGAGGCCGACGGTCGCATCACGATCGAGGAGACCGACAAGCAGAAGAAGGTCATCCTCACGCCCGACAACGGTGACGAGCCGCATGTCTACCCGGTCCTCAAGCGCGCCACCCTCCTCGTCGAGGACGGCCAGCGCGTCGAGGTCGGTCAGGCCCTCCAGGTCGGCACGCTCGACCCGAAGGAGATCATGCGCGTCATGGGCGCCCGCGAGGTGCAGAAGTACCTCGTCGGCGGTGTGCAGGGCGTGTACCGGTCGCAGGGTGTGCCGATCCACGACAAGCACATCGAGGTCATCGTGCGTCAGATGCTGCGGAAGGTCACCGTGGTCGACCACGGCGACACGAAGCTGCTGCCCGGTGAGATGGTCGACTCGCGTCGCTTCATCGACATCAACCGCCAGACGGTCGGCGAGGGCAACCGCCCCGCATCCGGCCGCCCGGAGCTGATGGGTATCACCAAGGCGTCGCTCGCGACCGAGTCGTGGCTGTCGGCCGCGTCGTTCCAGGAGACCACCCGCGTCCTGACGCAGGCGGCCATGGAGGGCAAGAGCGACCCGCTGGTGGGCCTCAAGGAGAACGTCATCATCGGAAAGCTGATCCCGGCCGGAACCGGACTTGCGAAGTACCGCAACGTCACGGTCGAGGCGACGGAGGAAGCCAAGAGCGAGCGGTACCCCAACCGCATCTTCGCGTCCGACGGTGCGTACAGCGATTCCGACCTGAGCTACGTCGACTTCGACAGCTTCTCGACGGACGACTTCACGCCCGGTACCTACAACTAAGCGAGGCGAAAGCCGCACGAGTTCGCTCGTGCGGCTGAAGCCTTCCCGCAGGGGCCTCGAGCATCACGCTCGGGGCCCCTGCGGCGTTGCGCGCGAGTCCCCGCGCGCCGCTGCGGGGTCGCCCGCCCGCTCGCCCTTACCGTTGTCCGGGGAGGGGAAAATGGCACGCATCGGCGGACGCAACAGCGCCTTGGCCTGGTTCGTCGGTCTCGTGTGCGCGGGCGTCGTCGTCACGCTCGTGGTGTTGGCGGAACCGGCGATCCCGATGGCTACGCAGCTCGTGGGCGACACGCTCCGGGGTTCTGCCCCCAAGCCCGCGCCGACCCCGACCCGCACACCCGACGCGGTGACCACGTCGACCCCCGAGTGCCACGCGCTCTACAGCGAGGCGCTCTGGTCGGAGCTCACTCAGCGCGCCGGCGGAGACCCGGTGCAGGACGCGTCGCCGCCCGCAGCATCGATCGCGTCGCTCACGACCGCGCTCGCGCCGCAGGTGCGCGTGTCCTGCACGTTCACCGGCACCAACACGGGCCGCATCGCGACGACGGTGTCGGACGTCGCGCCGGGCGCCGCCGACATCGCGCGTGCCACGCTCGAGGCCGGCGGGTTCGCCTGCGCCGCCTTCGGCGACGGGGTGCGCTGCGAGCACGACGCGGCGGACGGCGTGGAGGAGCAGACCATCCGCGACGGCGTCTGGATCGCATCGACCTTCTCGGGCTGGCATCCCTCGCGCTACACCGACCGGATGGTGCGCCAGGTCTGGCCCGACTGACCCCCCCCGGTCTTCTGCCGCAGCGCCCGGTGCTGGTGGGAGGTGCGTGTTCGTGTGGTCACGCTGCGTGGTGAGCACGCGGTGTCTGCTCGCGCTGCGCGATGCACACGCGGCGGTGTCTGGTCGCGCTGCGCGATGCACACGCGGCGGTGTCTGCTCGCGCTACGTGGTGAGCACGCGGCGGTGTGTGGTCGCGCTGAGCGATGCACGCGGCGGTGTGTGGTCGCGCTGAGCGATGCACACGGACGCGGGCGCATGCCCCGGCGGCCCTTGCCCGCCTCCCGCCAGTCCCGATGCCAGTACCCGCATCCGCGTGCACCGCTTCGTTCGCGCGTGCAGGCGCCGAGTCTCTCGGAGCTCGTTCCGTCCGCTCACGTGTCGCAATCGGTCGGCCGCGCATGCACATTGCGCCACGTGAGCGCGGGTGTGAGGTGCTCACGTGTCGCAATCGACCGCGTCACGCGACGGGTTGCGCCACTTGAGCACGCATGTGGGCGTCAGCGTTCGCGCAGCCGCGCCCGCGTCCGTCCCTGTGAGCGTGGGCATCCGTCCCCGTGCCCGCGCGCCTGAGGCGCTCACGTGTCGCGATCTGCCGGCTGTGGATGCGGATTGCGCCACCTGAGCTGGAGTGTGAGGTGCTCAAGTGTCGCAATCGACCGCGTCTCGCGACGGATTGCGCCACGTGAGCGAGCCTGTGGGCGTCAGCACTCGCGCAGCCGCGTGAGTGCCCGTGCCCGAGCCCGTGCCCGAGCCCGAGCCCGTGCCCGTGCCTGCGCGCGCTGTGACGCTCACGTGTCGCGATCTGCCGGCTGTGGATGCGGATTGCGACACGTGAGGTCGAGCGGGAGGCGCTCAGGTGGCGGAATCGGCTGGGTCGCGCGGCGGATTGCGTCACGTGAGCGTGCGTGAGTGCGAGCGGAGGAGCGAGCGGGAGCGAGCGTGAGTGAGCGGGCACCCGCGGCGGGTCAGCCGAAGACGGCGGCGATGACGGAGTCGGTGTACCCGCTGGGGGCGAGGTTGCGGTAGCTCGTGTCGATCAGGATGTCGTCACGCCAGAAGAGGGTGCGACCGTCGGTGACGGGGTACTCCTCGTCGATCCAGGTCTTCTCGCAGCGGATGCCGCCGTCCGGGGTGTAGCAGGTGTACCCCTCGCTGTCGGCGAGGCCGTTCAGCAGATCGAGGGCTGGGCCCCGCGCCATCCGCGAGATCGTGGTCGACAGCCGCCCGGTGTCGGTGTCGGGGCGACCCCAGAGGCAGACGAGCGAGCCGTCGGCCTGCGTGCCGACGTCCGACCCGTACGCGGGGTCGTTCAGGGGCAGATCACCGAATTGGGCGAGCACGGGCTCCGACACGAGCGCACGGCAGTCGGTCGGGACGGCGACCGGCGTGGCGGTGGGTGTCGGCGTCGCCGCGGGAGTGGCGGATGCGGTCGCACTCGGCGGAGGAGTGCGCGGAGAAGTCGGGCTCGGGCTCGGATCGGGCGCGCACGCGGTGAGGAGGATCATCGCGAGCACGGCGACGGAGCCTGCGACGGCGGTGCGGATGCGGACCATGCCCACACGGTAGCGCGTGCGATGCGTGGCGCGCCTGCGCGCCTCCGCGGCGTCGGCGGATCGGCGAGTTAACCTCTCGAAAGCGGGCGTGTGCCCCGCGTGAGGAGCGGAGAGCGATGAGTGACCAGAAGACGCCGTCGGCAGGAGAACCCGTCGACGAGCCCGGCTCGGTCGACGATGTCGTGGGCCGCGCCAACGAAGGACTCGCCGAGGCGGAAGCCGCGAAGCGAGATGCCGCCGAGCGCGAAGCCCTGGCTCGTGAAGACCTCGCCCGTGAGGACGAGGTGATCGCCGCTCGCGAGACGGTCGTCACCGAGCGCACCGGCGACGGAACGCCCGTGACCGAGACCGTCGTGGCCGAAGAGGTGTCCTCGCCCGTTCGCGACACCGCGTCGAGCTCGAACGACGACGTGCCCTGGTACGACCGTCCGGAATCCGTACCGATGGACCCCGAGCCCGCACCGGCGGGGGCCGCGTACGCATCCGACTCGTCCCGCGCGGCCGACCGCACTGCCGCGGTCGAGGAACGACCCACCGAGCGCGTGCCGGTCGCCGAGACCGCGTACGCCGCACCGCAGCCGATCTTCGTGCAGGCGCCCGAGGCTCCTCGTCCGCTGGGCAACCGCGGCGCCGTGGGTGCCATCGGCCTGCTCGCTGCGCTCGCGTTCGCCGTCCTGTCGTTCGCCATCATCTTCGGATACGGCTTCCTGACCGGCGCGGTCGACCCGGCTTCGGCCGCGACCGACGCGCTCGAGATCATCTCGAACGCCGTGTTCTGGGTTCCGGTCATCGTCTTCTACCTCGCGTTCTGGCTGCTCGGTGCGGTGCTCAACCGGGCGCGCTGGGCGCACTGGGTCATCTGGGGTCTGCTCGTGGGCGTCGCGTCATACGGCGGATACCTGCTCGGCGTGCTCTTCGCTGCTCCCTTCTGGGATCTCACCGCCCGCCAGGGCCGAGAGCTTCTCGAGGGTCAGCTGTTCTCGCCGCTCGCGATCCTCGCGTTCGTGCTCGGCCGGGAACTCACGATCTGGTTCGGCGCCTGGGCGGCGAAGCGCGCGGGGCGCATCACCGAGCTCAACGAGCAGGCGCAGCGCGAATACGAGCGCACACTCGAAGCGGGCCCGCAGCTGGTCCGCGCGTAGCGCATGACTGTACAGGGCGAGGGGTCCGGGCCGGGGGCCTGGCCCCTCGCTCTCGTTTTGACGGGCGTCGGGTATCTGGCGCTCGTGATCGCGGGGCTCGGCATCGGAAGCCTGAACGCGGATGCGGATGTCATCGCGGTTCCGGGCCTCGGGCCGCTCCCCGGGCCGCTCGCCGTCGTCGGGAGCGGCGTCGCCTATGCGCTGGTGGCGTGGCATGCGGTGCGGCTCGCGCGACCCCGATTCACCGCCGTCATCGGGGTGACGATCGCGTCGTACCTCGCCTACGGCATCGTCGGTGGGGTCGCCGCCCTGTTCGCGACGGGGTCGCTCGGTTCGGCAACGACCGTCGCCATCGAGCTGCTGCTGCGCTGGCCGGGACTCGTCGTCGCCGCATCCGCGGCCATCGCGTCGTGGTGCGCGATCGCGCTCGTGCGCACCCGCGCCACCCAGCCCCGGTGGCCGTGGGAGCGCGACGACGAGGAGTAATCGTCAGATGGACGGCGGTTCGCTGCCCGCAGACCGCGGGAAATCCGCTGATGACGCTACCGTTGACAGCGTGGAGCGCTCGCTCGAGACGCAGGTCAGCCAGGCAGTCGACGCCTGGCTGCGCTGGTTGCCCCGATGGGAGCCCGCGACCCATCGCGGACGTGTGGCCGTGTGTCGTCGGTGCCTCGGTTCGCCCATCCTCTCGGCCGCTGGCGTCGGCTCCGACGTGCCGCACGGCGTGCAGCACGGGCTCTCCACGCGGATCAAGGTCATCGTCGACCACGCCGTCGCCGATTACACGGCCAGGAATCTTCCCCTCCTGCAGACCGAGCTCGATCAGCAGGCCCTTCGCAACAGGTCGCGGTCGTACCGGCCCGCGGAGGGCTTGGAGCCCGAGTTCGACGGTCTGCCGCTCGATCCCGATCCGCTCCCGGGTCAGCCGTTCCTCTTCACCATCTCGGGCCTCGCGGCCGACGCGGATGCGGGCGTCCCCGACCTCCCGCCCCTCAGCGACGCGGCGAAGGCCGCGCTCCGGCAGGAAGTCGGACTCGCCGACGACTACGCGAACATGATCGGCCGTGAGGTGTGCGCAATCCTGCTGCATCACCGCATCCGCATACAAGCCTCCATCGCGGAGTATGTGGAACCGCAGATCGCCGCCATGCTGGAAGAGTTGACCCGATCCCTCGACGCTCCCTTCGATCCTCGCGATCTCGACGGCCCGACCCTCTGAGGCACCACATGACAGACACATACGCCAGCTGGCTCCTGCTGACCACCCTGATCTCGAGCGCGCTCGGTCTGTTGGTCTACGTGTGGACGGCTCTCGCCCTCGGAGCGGTCTTCGCGAAGCTCGGCGTCGAGCGGTGGAAGGCCTGGGTGCCGTTCTACAACTACGCGGTTCTGCTCGGGCTCGGCGGTTTGTCCGGATGGCTCGTCCTCCTGCTGCTGATCCCCGTCTTCGGCGGCATCTTCGTCTTCGTCGCGGTCGTGACGGCCGCGCACCGCGTGAACGTGGTCTTCGGCTACGGGCCCGGCATGACGGTGCTCGCCGCGCTCCTTTTCCCCGTGTGGGCGAGCGTGCTCGGCTTCGGCGCCGCACGCCCGGTGCATCCGATCCCCGCGCGCACGTCGGCCGCGGATCAGGGCGGGCAGTACGACGATCGCTACGACCGTGCATACGCGCAGGGGGACGAACTCTCCGGCCGCCGCTCGGTGCCGTCGCCCTCGGCGTGGATCCCGCCGGCACCTCCGGCTCCCGGCTACGAGACTGCGGCTCCCGCGCTTCCGCCGGCCGCGCCCGCGGTCGCCCCCGCGGTCGCCCCCGCGCCCGCCTGGGGCGAGCCGTATCGGGCGCCGGCCGCGTCCTCGGCTCCGGATGCGTATGCCGCCCCGCCGGCGACCCCCACGGCTCCGCCGGTTGATCCGTACGCGACCCCCGCCGCTCCCGCGCTCCCCGTCTCCGAGCCCGTTCTGCCGTCGACCGAGGAGACCGTCCGGCCCGAGCCGGCGGCCACCCCGGCCGCGCCCGCCGTGATGTCGTGGTGGCAGCCCGCGATCGTCGAGGAGAGCGACGAGGCGGATGCTGCGGGTGCCCGGGACGACGACGCATCCGCCGTCGATCTGCCCGACTGGGCGCGCCCCGTGTCGTCGGCCCCGGTCGAGCCGGCTCCGGTCGTCCCGCCCGCCCCGGTCGTCCCGCCGGCTCCGGCCGCGGTGGAGCCGATCCCGGCACCGCCGATCGCGCCCCCGGAACCGCCCGAGCCGTCCGACGCTCCGGCTCCGGCCTCGTCGATCGCCGACGTCTTCGCCCCGCCGACGAGCCCGCGCGTGATGCGTGACTCGTTCCTTCCCGAGTCGGATGCGTTCCCGGAGGCATCGGGGGAGGTGTCCGCGGTGGTCGGGTCGCCGATCGCCGGACCCCCGCGGTCGGCGACCGCATCCGTCTCGGCGGCCCGCCCGGGTGTCGGTGACTTCGTCGAAGACACGGTGATCGCCTCGCGCCGCCGGCCGAAGTGGGCACTCACGCTGCCTGACGGCAGCTCGGTCGACATCGCGGGTGACACCGTCGTGCTCGGACGCCGGCCCGTGCCGGTGCATTCCGCACCGGGAGCGCAGCTCGTGCTGGTCGTCGATGACACCCGGACCGTCTCGAAGACGCACGCGCTGCTGCGTCGGCGCGCGGATGCCTGGATGCTCTCCGACCTCGGATCGACGAACGGGGTCGTCGTGATCGACGGCGAGACCGAGATCGAGGTCGACCCGGGAGCCGACCACGAGGTGCTCGACCGCTTCCTGCTGGGGGATGCGGAGCTACGCCTGGCGCGAACGGACGCGTGAACCCGACACGCGTTTGACCGGCTCCGGTCCGGGCGCGTATCATTGGTAAGGTGTGCGCTCTTGCGCGCCCTGCGTCGTGCCTCGGTGTGCTGCAGGAGCGTCGGGGCCGCCATCTCAGGGAATGTCCTGCGAACAGGACACCCCCACGGCATACCCACCATTCACTCGCGTCAGTCATTCTGCCGCCTGGGTGGGTCCGCGTGAGCCCGACCCGACACGGAACGCAAAGATCCGTCACGGCCGGGGGAGACCACGACGCTGTCACCGTGCAGCACAATCAAGGAGAGAACGTGCCAACCATTCAGCAGTTGGTTCGCAAGGGCCGCTCGCCGAAGGTCACCAAGACCAAGGCGCCCGCCCTCAAGTCGAACCCGCAGCAGGCCGGCGTCTGCACTCGCGTGTACACGACCACGCCCAAGAAGCCGAACTCGGCGATGCGCAAGGTCGCCCGCGTGAAGCTGCGCAACGGCACCGAGGTCACCGCCTACATCCCCGGTGAAGGCCACAACCTGCAGGAGCACTCCCTCGTGCTCGTGCGCGGCGGTCGTGTGAAGGACCTTCCGGGTGTCCGTTACAAGATCGTCCGCGGCGCCCTGGACACCCAGGCCGTCAAGAACCGCAAGCAGGCCCGTAGCCGCTACGGCGCGAAGAAGGGTTAAGGAATATGCCTCGTAAGGGTCCCGCCCCGAAGCGCCCCGTTGTCAACGACCCGGTGTACGGTGCTCCCATCGTCACCCAGCTCGTCAACAAGATCCTCGTCGACGGTAAGAAGTCGCTCGCGGAATCGATCGTCTACGACGCTCTCCGCGGCGTCGAGTCGAAGAACAGCCAGGATGCTGTCGCCACGCTGAAGAAGGCGCTCGACAACGTCCGTCCGACCCTCGAGGTCAAGAGCCGCCGCGTCGGTGGCTCGACCTACCAGGTTCCGGTCGAGGTCAAGCCGCACCGTGCGAACACCCTCGCACTGCGCTGGCTCGTGAGCTACGCGAAGGGTCGTCGTGAGAAGACGATGACCGAGCGTCTGCAGAACGAGATCCTCGACGCATCGAACGGCCTCGGTGCCGCGGTCAAGCGCCGCGAAGACACCCACAAGATGGCCGAGTCGAACCGCGCCTTCGCGCACTACCGCTGGTAAACAGCGGCGCGCCGGCCCCGGGCGAGTTCAGGGGCCGGCGCACCCACGACATCCGTCACCACAAGTAAGGACATCCCGTGGCACAAGACGTGCTCACCGACCTGACCAAGGTCCGCAACATCGGCATCATGGCTCACATCGATGCCGGCAAGACGACGACGACCGAGCGCATCCTGTACTACACGGGAACCAACCACAAGATCGGCGAGACCCACGACGGCGCCTCGACGACCGACTGGATGGAGCAGGAGCAGGAGCGTGGCATCACGATCACCTCCGCTGCTGTCACGTGCTTCTGGGACAAGAACCAGATCAACATCATCGACACCCCCGGTCACGTGGACTTCACGGTCGAGGTGGAGCGCTCGCTCCGCGTCCTCGACGGTGCCGTCGCCGTCTTCGACGGCAAGGAGGGCGTCGAGCCCCAGTCCGAGACCGTGTGGCGTCAGGCCGACAAGTACAACGTCCCGCGCATCTGCTTCGTCAACAAGATGGACAAGCTCGGCGCCGACTTCTACTTCACGGTCGACACGATCATCAACAAGCTCAAGGCGAAGCCCCTCGTCATCCAGCTGCCCATCGGCGCCGAGAACGACTTCCTCGGAGTCATCGACCTCGTCGAGATGCGCGCACTGGTCTGGGCCGGCGACGCCAAGGGTGATGTCACCATGGGCGCCAAGTACGACGTCCAGGAGATCCCGGCCGACCTCGCCGACAAGGCTGCGGAGTACCGCCAGAAGCTGCTCGAGACGGTCGCCGAGACCGACGACGCGCTTCTCGAGAAGTACTTCGGCGGTGAGGAGCTCACGGTTGCCGAGATCAAGGGCGCCATCCGCAAGCTCACCGTCACCTCGCAGATCTACCCCGTGCTGTGCGGCTCCGCGTTCAAGAACCGCGGCGTTCAGCCGATGCTCGATGCGGTCGTGGACTACCTCCCGTCGCCGCTCGACGTGCCCGCGATCGAGGCGCACGACCCGAAGAACGAAGAGATCGTCATCGAGCGGCACGCCGACCGTGACGAGCCCTTCACCGCGCTCGCGTTCAAGATCGTGACGCACCCCTTCTTCGGTCGTCTGACCTACATCCGCGTGTACTCCGGTCACCTGGACTCCGGCGGACAGGTCGTCAACTCGACCAAGTCCAAGAAGGAGCGCATCGGGAAGATCTTCCAGATGTACGCCAACAAGGAGAACCCGGTCGACTCGGTCACCGCGGGTCACATCTACGCGGTCATCGGCCTCAAGGACACGACCACGGGCGACACGCTCTCCGACTCGCAGCACCAGGTCGTGCTCGAGTCGATGACGTTCCCCGAGCCGGTCATCGAGGTTGCGATCGAGCCCAAGACCAAGGCTGACCAGGAGAAGCTGGGTCTCGCGATCCAGAAGCTCGCGGAGGAGGACCCGACGTTCCGCGTCGAGCAGAACTCCGACACCGGTCAGACCGTCATCAAGGGCATGGGCGAGCTTCACCTCGACATCCTCGTCGACCGCATGAAGCGTGAATTCCGCGTCGAGGCGAACGTCGGCAAGCCGCAGGTCGCGTACCGCGAGACGATCAAGAAGACCGTCGAGCGTCACGACTACACGCACAAGAAGCAGACCGGTGGTTCGGGTCAGTTCGCGAAGATCCAGTTCGCGCTCGAGCCGCTCGAGGTCACGGCCGACAAGACCTACGAGTTCGAGAACAAGGTCTCCGGTGGTCGTATCCCGCGCGAGTACATCGGACCCACCGACCAGGGCTTCCAGGACGCAATGAACGTCGGCGTGCTCGCCGGCTACCCCATGGTGGGCGTCAAGGCGATCCTGCTCGACGGTGCATCGCACGATGTCGACTCCTCCGAGATGGCGTTCAAGATCGCCGGATCCATGGGCTTCAAGGAGGCGGTCCGCAAGGCGAACCCCGTCATCCTCGAGCCGATCATGTCGGTCGAGGTCCGTACTCCCGAGGAGTACATGGGCGACGTCATCGGCGACCTGAACTCGCGTCGCGGACAGATCCAGTCGATGGAGGATGCGGCCGGCGTCAAGGTCGTCCGTGCCAACGTCCCGCTGTCCGAGATGTTCGGCTACATCGGTGACCTGCGCTCGAAGACCTCGGGTCGCGCCGTCTACTCGATGGAGTTCGACAGCTACGCCGAGGTGCCCCGCGCCGTGGCAGACGAGATCGTCCAGAAGAACAAGGGCGAGTAATCGCCCGGGATGCGGCGGTCCGCCGCCGCATCCCGAGTTCTCCTGGTTCCCAGCGAAGGGCGATCGATGCCATTCGACGGGTTCACAACTTCACACCGCACTCTCTACTAAACTGAGAACCATCCCCGCAGCGTGCCGGTCGCAAACCAGCGCCCGGATTCGCTGCACAACCGTCCTGAGGAGGACCCAGTGGCTAAGGCCAAGTTCGAGCGGACCAAGCCGCACGTGAACATCGGAACGATCGGTCACGTCGACCACGGCAAGACCACGCTCACCGCCGCAATCTCGAAGGTGCTCGCCGACAAGTACCCGTCGGCCACCAACGTGCAGCGCGACTTTGCGTCTATCGACTCCGCTCCTGAAGAGCGTCAGCGCGGTATCACGATCAACATCTCGCACGTCGAGTACGAGACCCCCAAGCGCCACTACGCGCACGTCGATGCTCCCGGGCACGCCGACTACATCAAGAACATGATCACCGGTGCCGCTCAGATGGACGGCGCGATCCTCGTGGTCGCCGCCACCGACGGCCCGATGGCTCAGACCCGCGAGCACGTGCTGCTCGCGAAGCAGGTCGGCGTGCCGTACCTGCTCGTGGCGCTCAACAAGAGCGACATGGTCGACGACGAGGAGATCCTGGAGCTCGTCGAGCTCGAGGTTCGCGAGCTGCTCTCGAGCCAGGACTTCGACGGCGACAACGCCCCCGTCGTCCGCGTCTCGGGCCTCAAGGCTCTCGAGGGCGACGCCGAGTGGGTCGAGAAGATCGTCGAGCTCATGGAAGCCGTCGACGAGTCGATCCCCGACCCGGTGCGTGACAAGGACAAGCCGTTCCTCATGCCCGTCGAGGACGTCTTCACGATCACCGGTCGTGGAACCGTCGTCACCGGCCGTGCCGAGCGTGGCACCCTGGCCATCAACTCCGAGGTCGAGATCGTCGGCATCCGCCCGACGCAGAAGACCATCGTCACGGGTATCGAGATGTTCCACAAGCAGCTCGACGAGGCCTGGGCCGGCGAGAACTGTGGTCTGCTCCTGCGCGGCACCAAGCGTGACGACGTCGAGCGCGGCCAGGTCGTCGTGAAGCCCGGTTCGGTCACCCCGCACACCGGCTTCGACGGCACCGCCTACATCCTGTCCAAGGAAGAGGGCGGCCGTCACAACCCGTTCTTCACGAACTACCGTCCGCAGTTCTACTTCCGCACCACCGACGTCACCGGCGTCATCACGCTGCCCGAGGGCACCGAGATGGTCATGCCCGGCGACACCACCGACATGGCCGTCGAGCTGATCCAGCCGATCGCTATGGAAGAGGGCCTCGGCTTCGCGATCCGTGAGGGTGGCCGCACCGTCGGCGCCGGCACGGTGACCAAGATCACCAAGTAATATCCGCGTCACTCGACACCCCTCGGGCCTCACGGTCCGGGGGGTGTCGTCGTTCGCGACGTCGCCATCGGTGGAGATTTAGCCCGCGGATGCGGCGCGCCGCCGCCACGGCAACGTTACGGCCAGGTAAAGAAACGTCACGGATACCCCCCTCAACTTGAGAATCGGCTGAGTGAGCGGTTACTGTCGCATGAGGGGCAGACAAGACTTTCGGTCTTATTCGTTCCTCCGGCCACATTCACGCGAGTGAGGCGCCGCCTCAAACCCCACGGAGATCACATCATGAAGAGCCTTCGCACCAAGCTCGCAGCGGTCGTTATCGCCGCTGCCGCCATCATCGCGGCACCTGCCGCGGCCAACGCCTATACCCCGGTCGCTCCCGGTGGCGCGAACCAGACGGTCGCCCCCGGTGGCACCGTGACGGTTCCGTTCACCGGCTTCGCGCCGAACGACACGGTCACCTTCGTCCTCACGGGCGAGAACGCGGCCGGAGCAACGCTCGCGGCCGTGAAGACCGCCGTGAACACCAAGACCATCGCCAAGGTCTCTTCGGCGTCGGGCGCCGTTTCGGTGGCCGTCACGCTTCCGACCAACGCGACCGGCTCATACCGGCTCGTCGGTACGGGCGCAGCGGGTGGAGTCGCCGAGGCGACGATCGTCGCTGGCGCAGCCGGTGGCCTGCCGGCAACCGGTGTCGACAGCGCGTCCCTCATGGGCGTCTGGATCGGCGGCGGCGTGCTGCTGCTCGGCGGCCTGGCCGTCACGGTCTTCGCGGTTCGTCGTCAGCGCGAGACCGTCTGACCTTCGCTTCACTGAGAACCCCCGGGCCGAAAGGTCCGGGGGTTCTTGCGTGCGGGGGAGGGGCGCCCGCCCCGGCGACACGCCGTAACAGACACGCCCGAGTTTGCGACACGCCCGGGCGGCACGTAGACTGTTGAGGTTCCACATTCCGGCGGCTCACGCCACGGATCACTGTCAGGGCAGTGCATAGGCGGCGCGAAAGCGCGACAACCTAGGCCGCGGACAGCAGAACAACACATCCCACACCTCGCATCCCGGAAACGGGCGCTTCCACGCGTGCGAGGGCGGGACCGGAGCCACCGGCTCCGGTCTGACATCAGAACAGTGGTGCGGTCACCGTGAAAGCGGGAGAAGTGCCCGGCGCGTAAGCGTCACCGTGCGTCCGATGCCCCAGAGGTATGACGCGAGAAAAGAGAGTGAGCAGACAATGGCGGGACAGAAGATCCGCATTCGCCTGAAGTCGTACGATCACGCTGGGCTCGACAGCTCCGCGCGCAAGATCGTCGACACCGTGACCCGTGCTGGCGCGACGGTCGTGGGCCCCGTGCCCCTGCCGACCGAGAAGAACGTCGTCGTCGTCATCCGGTCGCCCCACAAGTACAAGGACAGCCGCGAGCACTTCGAGATGCGCACCCACAAGCGCCTCATCGACATCATCGACCCGACGCCCAAGGCCGTCGACTCGCTGATGCGTCTCGACCTCCCGGCCGACGTCAACATCGAGATCAAGCTCTGAGGTCCGGTATGTCTGACATCAACTCCAAGGTCTCCCACGGTCTGCTCGGCACCAAGCTCGGCATGACCCAGGTGTGGAACGAGCAGGGAAAGCTCATTCCCGTCACCGTGATCCAGATCACCCCGAACGTGGTCACCCAGGTCCGCACCCCCGAGAAGGACGGCTACAACGCCGTTCAGATCGCCGCCGGCCAGATCGACCCGCGCAAGGTCACGAAGCCCCTCGAGGGTCACTTCGAGGCCGCCGGTGTCACGCCGCGTCGCCACCTCACCGAGATCCGCACGGCCAACGCCGCGGACTACTCGCTCGGCCAGGAGCTCACCGTTGACGGTGTGTTCGAAGGTGGCCAGCTGGTCGACGTCGTCGGCACCAGCAAGGGCAAGGGCTTCGCCGGTGTCATGAAGCGTCACAACTTCAAGGGCACGGGCGCCTCGCACGGTGCGCACCGCAACCACCGCAAGCCCGGCTCGATCGGCGCATCGTCGACCCCGAGCCGCGTCTTCAAGGGAATGCGCATGGCCGGCCGTATGGGTGGCGAGCGCGTGACCGTCCTCAACCTCACGGTGCACGCCGTCGACGCCGAGAAGGGCCTGCTGCTCGTCAAGGGCGCCGTCCCCGGTGCTCGTGGCCGCATCGTCTTTGTCCGCAACGCAGTGAAGGGTGCCTGAACGCATGGCTGACTCCACGCTCGCGCTCGACGTCCGCACCTCCGGCGGCAGCACGACCGGTTCGGTCGAGCTTCCCGCCGAGCTGTTCGACGTCAAGACGAACATCCCGCTCATCCACCAGGTCGTCGTGGCGCAGCTCGCCGCAGCGCGCCAGGGCACGCACTCGACCAAGCGTCGCGGCGAGGTCTCCGGCGCCGGCCGCAAGCCGTTCAAGCAGAAGGGCACCGGTAACGCCCGTCAGGGTTCCATCCGTGCCCCGCACATGACCGGTGGTGGCATCGTCCACGGTCCGAAGCCGCGCAACTACTCGCAGCGCACCCCCAAGAAGATGGTCGCCGCGGCCCTTCTCGGAGCGCTCAGCGACCGCGCCCGCGGATCCCGCCTGCACGTCGTCGACAGCTTCGGCATCGAGGGCGCCCCGTCGACCAAGTCCGCCGCATCCGTGCTGGCGACCCTGGCCCCGACGAAGAACGTCCTCGTCGTCATCGAGCGTGACGACGAGATCACGGTCAAGAGCGTTCGCAACCTCGCGTACGTTCACGTCCTGACGTTCGACCAGCTGAACGCCTACGACGTGCTCGTCTCCGACGACATCGTCTTCACCAAGGCCGCCCTCGACGCGTTCGTCGCGTCGAAGTCGTCCACCGAGGAGGTCTCGGCATGACCGCCGTGAACAAGGACCCGCGCGAGATCATTCTGAAGCCGGTCGTTTCGGAGAAGAGCTACGGTCTCATTGACGAGGGCAAGTACACGTTCTACGTGGACACCCGCGCCAACAAGACCGAGATCAAGCTCGCCATCGAGAAGATCTTCGGCGTCAAGGTGGCCTCGGTCAACACGATCAACCGCGTCGGCAAGCTCCGTCGCACCCGCTTCGGGATCGGCAAGCGCAAGGACACCAAGCGCGCCATCGTCACCCTGAAGTCGGGCACCATCGACATCTTCACGGCAGTCGGCTGACGGTCGGGATAGAGGACACAGATTATGGCTATTCGCAAGTACAAGCCGACGACCCCGGGTCGCCGTGGCTCGTCGGTGGCGGACTTCGCCGAGATCACCCGATCGACGCCCGAGAAGTCCCTCCTTCGCCCCCTGTCCAAGACAGGTGGACGTAACAACCAGGGTCGCATCACGACCCGTCACATCGGTGGTGGCCACAAGCGCCAGTACCGCGTGATCGATTTCCGTCGCAACGACAAGGACGGCATCGACGCGAAGGTCGCCCACATCGAGTACGACCCCAACCGCACGGCGCGCATCGCGCTGCTGCACTACGCGGACGGCGAGAAGCGCTACATCATCGCGCCGAACAAGCTGTCGCAGGGTGACGTCGTCGAGTCGGGTCCTTCCGCCGACATCAAGCCCGGCAACAACCTGCCGCTTCGCAACATCCCCACCGGTACCGTGATCCACGCGATCGAACTGCGTCCCGGCGGCGGAGCGAAGATGGCACGTTCGGCGGGCGCATCCGTGCGTCTCGTCGCGAAGGACGGCCCCTACGCCCAGCTGCGTCTGCCCTCGGGCGAGATCCGCAACGTCGATGCGCGCTGCCGCGCGACCATCGGCGAGGTGGGCAACGCCGAGCAGTCGAACATCAACTGGGGCAAGGCCGGCCGCAACCGTTGGAAGGGCATCCGCCCGACCGTCCGTGGTGTCGCCATGAACCCGGTCGACCACCCGCACGGTGGTGGTGAGGGTAAGACCAGCGGTGGACGCCACCCGGTCACCCCGTGGGGACAGCCTGAGGGACGTACCCGTCACGCGAACAAGGAAAGCGACAAGTACATCGTTCGCCGTCGCACCGCCAGCAAGAAGCGCAAGTAGGTAGGAACAGAAGATGCCACGCAGTCTTAAGAAGGGCCCCTTCGTCGACGAGCACCTGCTTCGCAAGGTCGTGTCGCAGAACGAGGCGGGTTCCAAGAACGTCATCAAGACCTGGTCACGTCGCTCGATGATCGTCCCGGCAATGCTGGGTCACACGATCGCCGTGCACGACGGACGCAAGCACATTCCTGTGTTCGTGACCGAGACCATGGTCGGCCACAAGCTGGGCGAGTTCTCGCCCACCCGCACCTTCCGCGGCCACGTGAAGGACGACAAGAAGGGCCGCCGCCGCTGACGCGGGGGCACAGGGAGAAGAAATGGTGGAGTCCATCGCACGCGTGCGACACATCCGCGTGACCCCTCAGAAGGCTCGTCGTGTCGTTGCGCTCATCAAGGGGAAGCAGGCCGAAGAGGCCCTCGCCATCCTGAAGTTCGCACCTCAGAGTGCCAGCGAGCCGATCTACAAGCTCGTCGCCTCGGCGATCGCCAATGCGCGCGTCAAGGCCGACAAGGACAACGAGTTCCTCGATGAGCAGGACCTGTTCATCACGAACGCGTTCGTCGACGAGGGCACGACGCTCAAGCGGTTCCGGCCGCGAGCGCAGGGTCGCGCGTTCCAGATCAAGAAGCGCACCAGCCACATCACGGTCGTCCTCGCGACGCCCGCGGTCGCTGATGCTGCTTCGACCCAGACCAAGAAGGCGAGCAAGTAATGGGACAGAAAGTAAACCCGTACGGCTTCCGCCTCGGTATCACCACCGACCACGTGTCGCGTTGGTTCTCGGACTCGACGAAGCCCGGTCAGCGCTACGCCGACTACGTGGCCGAGGACATCCGCATCCGGAAGCTGCTGCTGACGAGCCTCGATCGCGCGGGCGTCAGCAACATCGAGATCGAGCGCACGCGTGACCGCGTTCGCGTCGACATTCACACCGCCCGCCCGGGCATCGTGATCGGCCGCCGGGGAGCTGAGGCCGAGCGCATCCGCGGCGACCTCGAGAAGCTCACCAGCAAGCAGATCCAGCTGAACATCCTCGAGGTCAAGAACCCCGAGGCCGACGCCCAGCTCGTCGCGCAGGGAATCGCCGAGCAGCTCTCCGCACGTGTGGCCTTCCGCCGCGCGATGCGCAAGGGTCTGCAGGGCGCTCAGCGTGCCGGTGCCAAGGGCATCCGGATCCAGGTGTCGGGTCGTCTCGGCGGCGCCGAGATGAGCCGGTCGGAGTTCTACCGCGATGGTCGTGTGCCGCTGCACACGCTGCGCGCGAACATCGACTACGGCTTCTACGAGGCCAAGACCACCTTCGGCCGCATCGGCGTGAAGGTCTGGATCTACAAGGGCGATCTCACCAACAAGGAACTCGCTCGCGAGCAGGCCAACGCGCCGAAGGCTCCCCGCGGTCGTGACGACCGTGGTGGCGACCGTCGTCGTCCGCCTCGCAACGAGGCCCCCGTCGCAGAAGGAGCGTCTGCCTGATGCTTATTCCCCGCAAGGTCAAGTTCCGTAAGCAGCACCACCCGGGTCGTTCCGGGCAGGCTACCGGCGGCACCACGGTGTCGTTCGGCGAGTACGGCATCCAGGCGCTCACCCCGGCCTACGTGACCAACCGTCAGATCGAGTCCGCTCGTATCGCCATGACGCGTCACATCAAGCGTGGTGGAAAGGTGTGGATCAACATCTACCCCGACCGCCCGCTGACCAAGAAGCCGGCCGAAACCCGCATGGGTTCCGGTAAGGGTTCGCCCGAGTGGTGGGTGGCGAACGTCAAGCCGGGTCGCGTCCTCTTCGAGGTCGCCGGCGTGAGCGAAGAACTCGCTCGCGAGGCACTGACCCGTGCCATTCACAAGCTGCCTCTCAAGGCACGCATCATCAAGCGCGAGGAGGGCGACGCGTAATGGCGATCGGCACCAAGCAGCTCGCTCCGAGCGAGCTCGACACGTTCGAAGACCAGCGCCTCGTCGAGGAGCTGCGCAAGGCCAAGGAAGAGCTGTTCAACCTGCGCTTCCAGTCGGCCACCGGCCAGCTCGAGAGCCACGGTCGCATCCGCGCCGTCAAGCGCGACATCGCGCGGCTGTACACGGTGATCCGGGAGCGCGAGCTGGGCATCCGTGCCACGCCCGTCGCCGCACCGGCGCCGGAGAAGGCGAAGAAGACGAAGGCGAAGAAGACCGAGGACACCTCGGCCGTCGCCGAAGGAGGGGCTGAGTAATGGCCACCACGAAGAAGGCTGCTGTTGAAGAGCAGACCACCGGCCACGAGAGCTCCGAGCGCGACGTCCGTGACGTCAACGCCCGCGGTTACCGCAAGGCCCGCCGCGGCTACGTCGTCAGCGACAAGATGGACAAGACCATCGTCGTCGAGGTCGAAGACCGCGTGAAGCACCCGCTGTACGGCAAGGTCATCCGCCGTACGTCCAAGGTCAAGGCTCACGACGAGACCAACTCGGCCGGCATCGGCGACCTCGTCCTCATCAACGAGACCCGTCCGCTGAGCGCTACCAAGCGCTGGCGCCTGGTCGAGATCCTCGAGAAGGCCAAGTAAGCCCTCGGGCTTCTTGGAACCCAAGGAGTAACAAGTGATTCAGAACGAATCCCGCCTCAAGGTCGCCGACAACACCGGTGCGAAGGAGCTGCTCACCATCCGTGTGCTCGGCGGCTCCAACCGGCGTTACGCGGGCGTGGGTGACGTCATCGTCGCCACCGTCAAGGACGCGATCCCCGGCGGAAACGTCAAGAAGGGCGACGTGGTCAAGGCTGTCGTCGTCCGCACCGTCAAGCAGACCCGTCGTCCCGACGGGTCCTACATCAAGTTCGACGAGAACGCCGCCGTCATCCTGAAGAACGACGGGGAGCCTCGCGGCACCCGCATCTTCGGACCGGTCGGTCGTGAGCTTCGTGACAAGAAGTTCATGAAGATCGTCTCGCTGGCCCCGGAGGTCATCTGATCATGGCGAAGATCAAAAAGGGTGACCTGGTTCAGGTCATCACGGGCGCCAAGCCCGAGCGCGGCGGAGACCGTGGGAAGCAGGGCAAGGTCCTCGAGGTCCTCGCCGAGCAGAACCGCGTCATCGTCGAGGGCGTGAACTACGTCACAAAGCACAACCGCGTGGGTCAGACCCAGCGCGGAACCAAGACGGGTGGCATCGAGACGTTCGAAGCTCCCATCCACATCTCCAACGTCGCCGTCGTCGACCCCTCGACCAAGAAGCCGACCCGTGTCGGCCGCCGGGTCGAGGAGCAGACGAAGGACGGCGTGAAGCGCACCGTTCGCGTGCGCTTCGCGAAGAAGTCAGGCAAGGACCTCTGATGAGCACCGACACTGCCGCGGTGGCTGGCAAGATCCAGCCCCGCCTGAAGCAGAAGTACCGTAGCGAGATCCAGCAGAAGCTGCAGGACGAGTTCGGGTACAAGAACGTCAACCAGATCCCCGGTCTCGTGAAGGTCGTGGTGAACACCGGTGTCGGCGAGGCAGCTCGCGACAGCAAGGTGATCGATGGTGCGGTCGACGACCTCACCAAGATCACCGGCCAGAAGCCGATCGTCACCAAGGCCCGCAAGTCCATCGCGCAGTTCAAGCTGCGCGAGGGCCAGGCGATCGGTGCGCACGTCACCCTCCGTGGTGACCGCGCCTGGGAGTTCCTGGACCGTCTGGTCAACCTCGCTCTGCCCCGTATCCGCGACTTCCGCGGTCTCTCGGACAAGCAGTTCGACGGAAACGGCAACTACACGTTCGGTCTGCAGGAGCAGTCGGTCTTCCACGAGATCGATCAGGACAAGATCGACCGCGTTCGCGGTTTCGACATCACCGTCGTCACCGATGCGAAGACGGATGCAGAGGGCCGGGCACTGCTCCGTCACCTCGGTTTCCCGTTCCAGCAGGCCGAAAGCGCGTAACACCCCGACGTCGGCATCCGCCGACTTCCACCACAGGTCGGCCGTCGTGTAACGGCGGTCGAAACCTGGTGAACGAAGGAATCACACTCATGACGATGACAGACCCGGTCGCAGACCTGCTGACCCGTCTGCGCAACGCGAACTCGGCGCACCACGACTCCGTGTCGCTGCCGAGCTCCAAGCTCAAGACCCACATCGCCGACATCCTCAAGCAGGAGGGCTACATCTCCGGCTGGGAGCTCGAGGATGCCCGCGTCGGACAGACGCTCACCCTGACGCTGAAGTACGGCCCGAACCGCGAGCGGTCGATCGCCGGCATCAAGCGCGTCTCGAAGCCCGGACTGCGCGTGTACGCGAAGTCCTCCGAGATCCCCAAGGTCCTCGGCGGCCTCGGCGTCGCCATCCTGTCCACCTCCTCCGGTCTGCTCACAGACCGTCAGGCCGAATCGAAGGGCGTGGGTGGGGAAGTCCTCGCCTACGTGTGGTGACGCTGAATGTCTCGTATCGGACGTCTTCCCATCGACATCCCCGCCGACGTCACCGTTTCGGTGGCCGGTAAGGATGTCACCGTCAAGGGCCCCAAGGGCGAGCTGCAGCTGACCGCTGCGTCTCCCATCGAGGTCAAGGTCGAGGAGAACCAGGTTCTCGTCACCCGCCCCGACGACGAGCGCGAGTCCCGGTCGCTTCACGGCCTGACCCGCACGCTCATCGCCAACAACATCATCGGCGTCACCCAGGGCTACACCAAGGGCCTCGAGGTCGTCGGCACGGGTTACCGCGTCGCGCAGAAGGGCTCGTCCGTCGAGTTCGCTCTCGGCTTCTCGCACCCCGTCCTCGTCGAGCCCCCCGCGGGCATCACGTTCACGGTCGAAGGCAACAACAAGGTCACCGTGAGCGGCATCGACAAGCAGGCCGTCGGTGAGGCGGCTGCCAACATCCGCAAGATCCGCAAGCCCGAGCCGTACAAGGGCAAGGGTGTGCGCTACGCCGGCGAGATCGTTCGGCGCAAGGCCGGAAAGGCTGGTAAGTAACCATGGCCGTGACTTCGAAGTCAGACGCGCGTACGCGCCGTCACCTCCGTCTTCGCAAGAAGATCGTGGGCTCGCCCGAACGTCCGCGCCTCGTCGTGACCCGCTCGGCCCGCCACGTGTTCGTGCAGGTCGTCGACGACAGCCTGGGCCGCACCGTGGCCTCCGCCTCGACGCTCGAGACGGATCTGCGTGGATTCGACGGCGACAAGACCGCCAAGGCGCGCAAGGTCGGCGAACTCGTCGCAGAGCGTGCGAAGGCCGTTGGTGTGTCCGACGTCGTGTTCGATCGTGGCGGTAACCGCTACGCCGGACGCGTCGCCGCGATCGCCGAGGGCGCCCGCGAAGGAGGGCTGAACCTGTGAGTGACAACAAGGAGACCGAAGTGACCACCGATGCCGCTCAGGCACCCGAGGCGGCTGCGGCCGCCGAGGCGACCGGGGCCACCGAGGCTCAGCGTGAGCCTCGCGAAGCCCGTCGTGGCGGTCGCGAGCGCAACCCCAACAAGGATCGCAACTCGCGTGACCGTTCGGAGAGCCAGTTCCTCGAGCGCGTCGTGACCATCAACCGCGTCTCGAAGGTCGTCAAGGGTGGTCGTCGCTTCAGCTTCACCGCTCTCGTCGTCGTCGGCGACGGCAACGGTGTGGTCGGCGTCGGCTACGGCAAGGCCCGCGAAGTTCCCCTGGCAATCTCCAAGGGTGTCGAAGAGGCCAAGCGCAACTTCTTCCGCGTTCCGCGCACCGGCTCGTCCATCCCGCACCCGGTGCAGGGTGAGGCCGCTGCCGGCGTCGTCCTGCTGCGTCCGGCTGCTGCCGGTACCGGTGTGATCGCCGGTGGTCCGGTCCGCGCCGTCCTCGAGTGCGCCGGTGTGCACGACGTGCTGTCGAAGTCGCTGGGTTCGTCGAACACGATCAACATCGTGCACGCGACGGTCGCCGCGCTGAAGCAGCTCGAAGAGCCCCGCCACGTCGCGGCCCGTCGTGGCCTCGACTTCGACCAGGTCGCCCCGGCACGCCTCGTGCGTGCTGAGGCCGAGGCCGCTGCGGTGCAGAAGGTAGGTTCCTGATGGCTGAGCGTCTGAAGGTGACGCAGATCAAGTCCAAGGTGAGCGAGAAGCAGAACCAGCGTGACACGCTGCGCAGCCTCGGTCTGAAGCGGATCGGCGATTCTGTCGTCCGTCCCGACGACGCGCAGACGCGCGGTTACGTCAAGACCGTCGCCCACCTCGTAAAGGTTGAGGAGATCGACTGATGGCTGAGAACGACAAGGTCGAGGCCGCGGCTGCCGAGAAGGCTCCCGCGAAGAAGACCGCCGCGCGCAAGCCGGCCGCCAAGAAGGAGGCGGCCCCGGCCGCCAAGAAGGACGTCGCCGCGTCGCGTCCCGGTGTGCTGAAGGTGCACCACCTGCGTCCCGTTCCCGGATCCAACACGGCGAAGACCCGTGTCGGCCGTGGTGAGGGCTCGAAGGGTAAGACGGCAGGCCGTGGCACCAAGGGCTCGAAGGCCCGCTACCAGGTGCGTCCCGGCTTCGAGGGTGGGCAGATGCCTCTGCACATGCGCACCCCGAAGCTGCGCGGGTTCAAGAACCCGTTCCGCGTGGAGTACCAGGTCGTGAACCTGGAGAAGCTCGCGGAGCTGTACCCGTCCGGTGGCGCTGTCACCGTCAGCGACCTGGTCGCCAAGGGTGCGGTGCGCAAGAACGAGAAGGTCAAGGTGCTCGGCACCGGAGACATCTCGGTGAAGCTGAACGTCGAGGTCGACAAGGTCTCGGGTTCTGCGGAGCAGAAGATCGTCGCCGCCGGCGGCACCGTCAAGTAATCCGCGTACAGGGGTCGGGAGCATGCTTCCGGCCCCTGTTGCGTCCCCTCTCCGAGGTCCCCTCCGTCGATCCCCTCTGCGTGGGATAACCTGGTGACCTGTGTGCGCACCGCGCGCCGGAACCCTTTCTGGAGGAATCCACGTGTTCAGCGCTATCGCGCGCGTGTTCCGTACGCCTGACCTGCGTCGGAAGATCGCATTCACCCTGGGCATCATCGTGCTCTACCGGCTCGGTGCCCATGTGCCCTCGCCTTTCGTCGACTTCTCCAACGTGCAGTCGTGTCTTGCCGACACGTCGAACACGCAGGGTGTGCTGTCGCTGGTCAACCTCTTCTCCGGCGGTGCCCTGCTGCAGCTGTCGATCTTCGCGCTGGGCGTCATGCCCTACATCACGGCGACGATCATCGTGCAGCTGCTGCGTGTGGTCATCCCGCACTTCGAGACCCTCTACAAGGAGGGACAGGCCGGGCAGGCTCGTCTGACGCAGTACACGCGTTACCTCACGATCGCCCTGGCGCTGCTGCAGTCGACGACCCTCGTCACGGTCGCCCGCAGCGGCCAGTTGTTCGGCAACACCGGTGTGACCGCGTGCGAGCAGCTCCTCACGAACGACGCCTGGTGGGCGCAGCTGCTGATGATCATCACGCTGACCGCCGGCACGGGCCTCATCATGTGGTTCGCCGAGCTCGTGACCGAGAAGGGCGTCGGAAACGGCATGTCCCTCCTCATCTTCACCTCGATCGCCGCGACGTTCCCCGCCGCGATGTGGTCGATCTGGCAGTCCCGCGGCTTCGAGGTCTTCCTCCTCGTGCTCGCGATCGGCGTCGTGATCGTCGCGCTGGTGGTGTTCGTCGAACAATCGCAGAGACGCATCCCGGTGCAGTATGCGAAGCGGATGGTGGGGCGTCGCACCTACGGCGGCACGAACACCTACATCCCGATCAAGGTGAACATGGCTGGCGTCGTGCCCGTCATCTTCGCCTCGTCGCTCCTCTACATCCCCGCGCTGATCTCGCAGTTCAACCAGACCCCCGGTGAAGACGGCGCACTGCCGGGCTGGGTCGTGTGGATCCAGAACTACCTGACGCGCGGCGACCACCCGCTGTACTGGTTGCTGTACTTCCTGCTCATCGTCGGCTTTACGTACTTCTACGTGGCGATCACCTTCAACCCGGTCGACGTCGCCGACAACATGAAGAAGTACGGCGGCTTCATCCCGGGTATCCGCGCCGGACGCCCCACGGCGGAGTACCTCGACTACGTGCTGACCCGCATCACGCTGCCGGGCTCCATCTATCTGGGTCTGGTCGCGCTCATCCCGCTCATCGCTCTGGCGACCGTCAGCGCGAACCAGAACTTCCCGTTCGGAGGCACGTCCATCCTGATCATGGTCGGCGTGGGACTCGAGACGGTGAAGCAGATCGACGCGCAGCTGCAGCAGCGCCACTACGAAGGGCTGCTGCGATGAGTGCGACGCCCCGTCTGTTGATCGTCGGACCCCAGGGTTCGGGCAAAGGCACCCAGGGAAGCCGGGTCGCCCGCGCCTTCGAGATCCCCGCGGTGTCGACCGGAGACGTCTTCCGCGCGAACATCGCGGATGGCACTGAGCTCGGCCGGCAGGTGCAGCAGATCATCGCGGCCGGAAACCTGGTGCCCGACGAGCTGACGAGCGCCGTCGTTCGCGACCGCCTCGCGCAGCCGGATGCCGCATCCGGGTTCCTGCTCGACGGGTATCCGCGCAACCTCGGTCAGGTCGCCGATCTGGATGCGTTCCTGGAAAGCCGCGACGAGAGCCTCGAAGCCGTCATCGAGCTGAGCGTTCCGCGCGACGAGAGCATCGCCCGTCTGTCGCTCCGTGCGGCCGAGCAGGGCCGCACCGACGACACCGAAGAAGTCATCGCGAACCGGCTCTCGATCTACGAGCGCGAGACATCGCCCATCCTGGGCGTCTATCGCGAGCGTGGGCTCGTCGACTCGATCGACGGCGTCGGAACCCTCGACGAGATCACCGAACGCATCCTCACCGCGCTGATCGCGCGCGGGTTGAACCCCGCTTCCTGAGCTGTGCTGCGTCGATCCATCTACAAGACACCCGCTCAGCTGCGGTCCATGCTCGAGCCCGGGCGGATCACGGCGGAGGCGCTGCAGGCGGTCCGTGAGATCGTGGCGCCGGGAGTCACGACCGCAGAACTCGACGCCGCTGCCGCACGGGTCATCACCGGCCGCGGTGCGGAGTCGAACTTCCAGCTCGTCCGCGGGTACCGGCACACGACGTGCGTGTCGGTGAACGAGCAGGTCGTGCATGGCATCCCGGGAGATCGTGTGCTCGAGGCGGGCGATATCGTGTCGATCGACGCGGGGGCGCAGTTCCGCGGATGGAACGGTGATTCGGCGATCACGATCGTCGTCCCGGACGAGGCGCGCCCCGAGCTCGTCGCGGCACGCGAGGAACTCTCGCGCGTCACCGAGGGATCGATGTGGGCGGGGATCGCGGCGATGTCCCGCGCGGCGCACATCGGCGAGATCAGCGCCGCGATCGAGGACCACATCGTCGGAGCGGGGCACCGATACGGCATCCTGCGCGATTACGTGGGTCACGGCATCGGACGCAAGATGCACGAGGCGCCCTCGGTGTTCAACTACCGGGTTCCGGATCCAGGCCCCCGCATCCAGCCCGGACTCGTGCTGGCCATCGAGCCGATGGTCGTCGCCGGATCGGAAGAGACACTCGTCGAAGACGACGACTGGACGGTGTCGACGGTCGATGGTTCGGCCGGCTCACACTGGGAACATAGCGTCGCCGTGCATGATGGCGGCATCTGGGTGCTCACCGCTCCCGACGGCGGAGCCGCAGGGCTCGAGCCGTTCGGTGTGCGCCCCGTCGAAATCGAGTAAGGACTCACGCAATGGCAGCCGCAAAGGGCAAGACGAACTGGTTTGCGATCTGGATCAGTGTGGCCGCGGTCGTTGTGGTCGTGGCCGTGGGCGCACTCGTGGTGTTCATGAACAATGTTGCGAGTGGGCCGGGAGAGGTGCCCGAGGCGTCGAACGTCGACCAGTCGAGCGGCGCAATCTCCTTCGGTACCGGCACCGACACGGTCGACACCTACATCGACTTCATGTGCCCGTACTGCAACCAGTTCGAACAGACCGAGGGCGACGAGATCCAGAAGCTCGTCGCGTCCGGCGACGTCACCCTGAACGTGTACCCGGTGTCGATCCTCGACCGGCTGTCGCAGGGCACGGAGTACTCGAGCCGTGCGGCCAGCGCCATGTACTCCGTCGCTGTCGCCGACCCCGCGAACTCCTACGCGTTCCTGCAGGCGCTCTACGCCAACCAGCCGGCGGAGAACTCCGCGGGTCTGACGGACGAGCAGATCGTGCAGATCGCCCGTGACGCGGGTGTCGACGTCACGCCCGAGCTCGAAGAGTCGATCACCTCGCACGAGTACCTCCAGTTCGCCAAGTCGCGCGAGCTGCCCGAGGGATCCACGGGAACGCCGACGCTCGTGGTCAACGGCACCATCGTGCCCGTCACCTACGACCCGCAGGCGGATATCGTCGACCGCCTCTCGTGAGATCCGGGTTCCGTCCCGCTCATCCCGTTCCGCTCGTCGGCCGCCGCGCCACGCGGCAGCGGCCTCGAGTGGCGGGACCGGAAACTATCACGTATAGTTGATCTTTGGCGCTTTGCGCCTTTGTTGGCGTGTCGTCACGCCGAATCCCATCCACCGCAGATCGATCGGTCTGCACAAGCATTAACGAGGCTATGGCTAAGAAAGACGGTGTCATCGAGATCGAGGGCACGATCTCCGAGGCTCTGCCGAACGCGATGTTCCGCGTCGAGCTCAGCAACGGACACAAAGTGCTCGCCACGATCTCCGGAAAGATGCGGCAGAACTACATCCGCATCATCCCCGAAGACCGTGTCGTCGTGGAGCTGTCGCCCTACGACCTCACCCGCGGTCGCATCGTCTATCGCTATCGCTAGACCGGTCGAGAAGTAACGTCCCGCACAGCGGGAACGAAGACAGCGAACAGGAACATCATGAAGGTCAACCCCAGCGTCAAGCCGATCTGCGATCACTGCAAGGTGATCCGTCGCCACGGACGCGTCATGGTCATCTGCAAGTCCAACCCGCGCCACAAGCAGCGCCAGGGCTGATGACGGATGCGGCGCGCGTCGCCGCATCCACTGCACAACTGAACACACATCGGCAGGATCGATGAACCCGCGTCCGCGCGGGGAACACCTCGGGTCGGAGGCCCGAGCACAGATCCTGCTCCATACCTCCACCGACTCCTAGGAGAGCCGCATGGCACGTCTTGCCGGCGTCGACATCCCGCGCGATAAGCGCGTGGTGATCGCACTCACGTACATCTACGGCATCGGCCGTACCCGTTCCGTCGAAATCCTCGCGTCCACCGAGATCGACGAGAGCATCCGCGTCAAGGATCTGACCGACGAGCAGCTCGTCGCGCTCCGTGACTACATCGAAGTCAACTACAAGGTCGAGGGTGACCTGCGCCGCGAAGTGGCTGCAGACATCCGTCGCAAGGTCGAGATCGGTTCCTACGAGGGCATCCGCCACCGCCGGGGCCTTCCTGTGCGCGGCCAGCGCACCAAGACCAACGCGCGTACGCGCAAGGGTCCCAAGCGCACCGTCGCCGGCAAGAAGAAGGCGCGCTAGGTCGCGCCGCCCCCAGGTTTAGGAGAACAGACACATGGCACAGGCCAAGACCGCGGCGCGCAAGCCCCGCCGCAAAGAGAAGAAGAACATCGCTGTGGGCCAGGCCCACATCAAGTCGACGTTCAACAACACGATCGTTTCGATCACCGATCCGTCCGGTGCGGTCATCAGCTGGGCATCGTCCGGCGGCGTGGGCTTCAAGGGCTCGCGCAAGTCGACCCCGTACGCGGCCGGTATGGCTGCCGAGTCGGCTGCCCGTCAGGCCGCCGAGCACGGCGTCAAGAAGGTCGACGTCTTCGTGAAGGGCCCGGGTTCCGGACGCGAGACGGCGATCCGTTCGCTGACCGCTGCCGGCCTCGAGGTCGGTTCGATCCAGGATGTGACGCCGCAGGCGCACAACGGCTGCCGTCCGCCGAAGCGCCGCCGCGTCTGACGCTGCGAGCCGGGGTGCCTTCGGGCACCCCGGCGACCCGTATGTCCGGGGAGCGGCGCGTCCGCATCCGCCGGTGAAAAACTCAACACCTCACCCACGCAAGTGTCATATAGCGGGCACTTAGCCGAAAGGAACACATCGTGCTCATCGCACAGCGTCCCACTCTGACCGAGGAGAAGGTCGGGGAGTTCCGCAGCCGCTTCATCATCGAGCCGCTCGAGCCCGGCTTCGGTTACACCATCGGCAACGCGCTTCGTCGCAGCCTCCTGTCTTCCATCCCCGGTGCCGCCGTCACCAGCATCCGCCTCGATGGCGTGCTGCACGAGTTCAGCACCATCCCGGGTGTCAAAGAAGATGTCACCGAGATCATCCTGAACATCAAGCAGCTCGTCGTTTCGAGCGAGCGCGACGAGCCCATCACCGCGTATCTGCGCAAGACGGGTGCGGGCGAGGTCACGGCCGCCGACATCTCGGCTCCGGCCGGCGTCGAGGTCCACAACCCCGAGCTCGTCATCGCGACCCTGAACGACACGGCCCGCTTCGAGCTGGAGCTGACGATCGAGCGTGGCCGCGGCTACGTCTCGGCGACGCAGAACCGCAACGAGTACGCCGAGGCCGGTCAGGTTCCGATCGACTCGATCTACTCGCCCGTGCTCAAGGTCAGCTACCGCGTCGAGGCGACTCGTGCCGGGGAGCGTACCGACTTCGACAAGCTCATCCTGGATGTCGAGTCGAAGCAGTCCATCGCGCCGCGTGATGCGGTCGCGTCGGCCGGTCGCACGCTCACCGAGCTGTTCGGTCTCGCTCGCGAGCTGAACGTCGAAGCCGAGGGCATCGAGATCGGCCCCGCGCCGGTCGAGGCCGTGCTCTCCAACGAACTGTCGATGCCGATCGAGGACCTCGATCTGTCGGTGCGTTCGTACAACTGCCTGAAGCGCGAGGGCATCAACACGGTGTCGGAGCTGGTCGCTCTCTCCGAGACCCAGCTGATGAACATCCGCAACTTCGGTCAGAAGTCGGTCGACGAGGTGCGCGACAAGCTCACTTCGCTCGGTCTGTCGCTGAAGGATTCGGTGCCCGGTTTCGACGGCGCCCACTTCTACAACGGCTACGACGAAGAAACCGTCTGACCGGCCTTCCCCTGAGAACTCTGGAGTAACTGAGAATGCCTAAGCCCACGAAGGGTCCCCGCCTCGGAGGCGGTCCCGCACACGAGCGCCTGATGCTGGCGAACCTGGCTGCCGCGCTGTACACGCACAAGTCGATCACGACGACGGAGACGAAGGCCAAGCGCCTGCGTCCCCTCGCCGAGCGCCTCATCACGTTCGCGAAGCGCGGCGACCTGCACGCGCGTCGTCGCGTGCTGACGGTTCTGCGTAACAACAAGGACGCCGTCCACGAGCTGTTCGCGGAGATCGCGCCCCTCGTCGCCGAGCGCGACGGCGGCTACACCCGCATCACGAAGATCGGCAACCGCAAGGGCGACAACGCTCCCATGGCCGTCATCGAACTGGTGCTTGAGCCCGTCGTGAAGAAGTCGGCGTCGTCGAAGTCGGCTCCGGCCGCGAAGACCGAGGCCGCTCCCGTCGCTGAGGCCCCCGTCGAGGAGGCTCCTGCAGAGGAGTCCGCCGCCGACGAGGCCGGCGCAGAGTCGCCCGAAGAGGGCGCCGCTGCCGAGGCTGACGCTGCGGATGCGGTCGAGGCTCCGGCCGAGGCCGACGCGGAGAAGAAGTCCGAGTAATCGGAACCGCCGGGGAGACCCGGCCCACCGCGAAACCCGCGGGACTCATCCGAGTCCCGCGGGTTTCGCTTTTGCGCGCCCGCGTGCGCGCCCGCGTGCGTGCCCGCGTGTGTATGCCTTCCGCGAGACGGGATCTGGGCGCCGAGACCGTGGGGTAACCCCGCTGTCTCGGCGCGAAGATCCCGTCTCGCGGTCGATGGCGCCGCGGGGGTCAGGAGGGGTGCGGGGCGCCGGGGGGCTGGAACAGCTGCTCCTGGCGGAGCTCCTGGGCGAAGCGGCGCTGCTCGGCGAACTCCGCGGAGCGGGCCTGCGCGCGTTGCGCCTGCTCGAGCGCGTCGGCGACTGCATCCGCGAACACGCGCCCACCCGCCTCGCCGGGGTGGATGTGGTCGCCGGCGAGGAGGTCCGGATGCGGGGCGATCGCCTCAGCCCAGTCCGCAACCTGCACGGTCGGATGCGTGCGTGCGTACTCCGACAGCTCGGTGTTGACTCCGGCGATCCAGTCCCGAGGAGCGAATGCGTTCACGAGCACGAGCTGACGGTCGGGACCGATGGCGTCGAGGATGCTGTCGAGCGAGCGCTCCGAAATCGCACCGTTCGTGCCGAGTGCGACCACGACGTAGGGCCGAAGCTGCCCGGCTGCGGCGAGATCGCGGAGGATTCCCGGAGCGGCATACATCGACCTGGAGACGGCGGCGTCGACGTGGATGCCGGGAAAGCGGGCGAGAAGACCCGGTGCCGATGCCAGCATGACCGAGTCTCCGACAGCCGTGATCTGATCGCCCGTCACTCCCGGGCCGGCAGGGATCCGTTCCGCGGGCGGGTTGTCGCGGAGGGCGGCCATGCCCGCCTCGACGACGGCCTCGCCGCTCGACACGGCCGGCGCCGAGACCACACCCGCGACGGTGCCGGCGAGGAGCGCGACGGATGCCGCGACCGCGGCCACGACGGCCGCGCGGCGGCGTCCTCCGCTCCGGAGTCCGGCGCCGAGGGCACGGATGCTGCCGCGGAATCCGAGGCGCCGCACCGGCATCTCGCAGAAGCGGTACGACGCCTCCGTGGCGACCAGCGCGATGGCGAGGGCGACCGCGCCGAGCCACGCGGGGAACGGGCGGTCGGGCCCCGTCTCCTGCACGGCGGCCACGAGGAGCACCAGCACCGGCCAGTGCCAGAGGTACAGGCCGTACGAGCGGTTGCCGAGCCACCGAAGCGGCGCGGCGTCGAGTACTCGCCCGAACACCGAGCCCGGCCAGCATCCGGCGACGATCGCCACGGCGGACAACCCGCTGGCGGCCAGCAGCGCGCCGGGGAACGTGGCGATCGTCTGCCCCTGCGGGACGGTGGCGACCGCGATGAGGCCGACCGTCGCCACGATGCCGACGGCCGCGGCACCGCGGCGCACGGCGGCACGCTGCACCCATTCGCGCTGGCTCACGGCTCGCCAGAGGAACGCGACCGCGACTCCCAGCAGCAGTCCGAACGCGTGCGTGTCGGTGCCGAAGTAGACGCGGGTGATCTCGGCACCGACGGATGCGGGCGTCGCGCCTCCCGTGATGACGAGCGCCGTCATCCACCCGGCCGACGCCGCACCGAGCGCCCCGACGACCGCGACGCGCATCCAGGTGCGGGGGAGGAGGAGCAGAAGCAGGAGCAGAACCGGCCAGACGAGGTAGAACTGCTCTTCGACCGCGAGCGACCAGAGGTTCCGGAAGAGCTCGGAGCCGTCGGCACCGAAGTAGTCCGCCCCGGCGGAGATCGAGGCCCAGTTGTAGCTGAACGTCACCGCGCCGAGGAGCTGCCGACCGAGACCGACGAGGATGTCGCCGCCGAGCATCCACGCGGCGCTGGCGGCGACGACGAGGACGAGGGCGAGCGCGGGGAGGAGGCGTCGAGCGCGCCGACGCCAGAACGCCACGAGGCCGATGCGGCCGGTATCCGACTTCTCCCGGAGGAGGAGCGAGGTGATCAGGAACCCGCTGATCACGAAGAAGACGTCGACCCCGATGAAGCCGCCGCGCACCCACCAGCCGGGGAAGAGGTGGTACACCACGACGAGCGCGACGGCGATCGCGCGGAGGCCGTCGAGGCCGGCGAACCGGGCGCGCGGAGGAGTCGGGGATTCATGGGGGATCATGGCGGAAGGGTCCTGCGGGGACCCTCCAGTCTACGGCCGGACCTCGTTCGCGCCGAGTCGTCGGCCCGTAGGCTGGTCGGATGCGGATCCGCCTCGACATCGCCTACGACGGCACGCATTTTCGCGGATGGGCGCGTCAACCCGGGCTTCGCACGGTGCAGGGAACGCTCGAGGATGCGCTCGCCCGCATCCTGTCGGGAACCCCGACCCTCGTGGTCGCGGGGCGCACCGACGCCGGTGTGCACGCGAGCGGACAGGTCGCGCATCTGGATCTGGACGAGGCGCAGGCGCGGCGGCTGACGCTGGGGCGACGCACGCCGGATGACCCGGTCGCGGCGCTCGCGGCGCGCGTGCGGGGCGTGCTGGGCGCGTACCCCGACGTGACGCTGCGGCGCACCTCGCTCGCCCCGGAGGGTTTCGATGCGCGGTTCTCCGCCGTCTGGCGGCGCTACGCCTACCGTCTCGCCGATGACAGCACCGGCTACGACCCGTTCCAGCGCGAGCGCACGACGCAGGTGCGCGGCCACCTCGACGTCGCGGCGATGGACGCGGCCGCGCGCTCGCTCATCGGTCTCCACGACTTCGCGGCCTACTGCAAGCCGCGCGAGGAGGCCACCACCATCCGCACGCTTCTCGAGTTCGACTGGCATCGCGACGAGGATGGCGCGCTGATCGCGAATGTGCGGGCGGATGCGTTCTGCCACAGCATGGTGCGCGCCCTCGTCGGGGCGTGCGCCGCCGTGGGCGCGGGGCGGCTCGAGGTCGCCGACGCGGCGCTGCTGCGTGACGCGGCGGTGCGTACGAGTGCGTTCGCGGTGCTCGCCGCGCGGGGCCTCGTCCTGGCGGAGGTCGGCTACCCCGCCGACGAGCTGCTGGCCGGTCGGGCCGCGCAGACGCGGGCACGACGCGTCGCCGACTGACGCCTTCCTTTGAGTTCGTCAAGCGGTCACGGCGCGGCCATCCGCCGGGCCTAGGGTGGGGTATCTGATGAAGGTCATCTCCTACAACCTCCGCAAACACCGCGCTGCGGTGGAGATCGCGGACCTCGCCGATCGACACGGCGCCGACATCCTCTGCTTGCAGGAGGCCGACACCACCGACCTGCCCGAGCGCACCGGCGGGCTCCGTCTCGCCGATGCCACGGTGCGCAACCGCTTGGGACTCGCGGTCTACTACCGCGAGAGCAGCTTCCGCCTCGAGGAGGTGCGGGCGCTATCGCTGAAGAAGTCCCTGCACGACCGGGTGCTGAAGCCGGCGGAGGAGCGGATGCTGGGCGTCCGGCTGCACGACATCGACGCCGGCCAGGAGTTCATCGTGGCGTCCTTCCACGCGGCGCCGCTGACCGCGCTGAACTCGCTCCGGCGGCATCAGATCCGCACGGCGCTCGGGGCGCTGCAGAACCTCGGCCCCGGTCTCCCGGCCCTGATGGTCGGGGACTACAACTACCCGGTCTTCAAAGAGAAGCTCGGTCAGCGCGTGCGCGATCAGGGCTACGAGCTCACCCTGAGCGACTCGCGCACCTACACGCGGTACCGCTTCTTCCGCGGGCACTACGACTTCGCGACGTCGTCGGGGTTCGAGATCGCGCACGTGAGGACCCTCCCGCAGGGGCTCAGCGACCATCTGCCGATCCTCGTCACCGCCGAGCTGCCGAGCGCGTCGTCGGCGTCCCGCGTCGCCTGATCGGCGCTCAGTCGGCGTGACGTCGCCGGTGCCGGGCGACCGTCGCCGTCACGGCGATGAGCGCGCCGGCGACGATGAGTGCGGCGCCTCCCACCCAGATGCCGAGCACCGACTGACTGTCGATTCCCGTGACCGAGAGGCTGCCCACGGTCACCGTGACGGTGTCGCCGGGCGTCGAGGGCGAGAACACGGCGATCGTGTAGGCGCCGGCCGCATCCGCGGGGAAGGTGACGGTGAGCGGATCGAGGCCCCCGTCGGAGTTCGCGCGCGCGTCGGTATAGGTGCGGGTCTCGAGTGCCGTCCGCACCATCGCGAACGTGACACCCGAGGCGTTCTCGCCGCGCACCGTGATCGTCACCTGCTCACCCGGGGTGAAGACGTCCGCCGCGACGCTCAATTGCACGGAGCCGCCGGGGTCGACGGATGTCTGCGTCACGCGGGCGGCGTCGTTCGGGGGATAAGCGAACGCGGCAACCGGAACGAGGGTCAGAATCGCGGCGAGGGCGGATGCGGCCGCGAAACGCGACAGTCGACGGGGCATTGCATTCCGTTCAGCCGGGGGGAGCGGCACAGCGGTAAGGGCGGGTGTTCTGCGATTATCCCGCGGCCGAGCAGCGGGCTTCGACCTCTTGCGCTTTTCCAGGGAGGACGGGGGTGGTCTCGGCGACGAGCGATGCGGTCGGCGGCGTCCGCACCCGGACGGTGGCGGTCGCCTCTTCGCCCGGGCGGAGCGTCGTCGACCAGGTGAGCACGGTGCGTCCGCTGTCGGTGCCGGTACCGAAGCCGGTCTCGGATCCGCCGCCGGATGAGGAGGTCGCCACGACCTCGCTGCCCTCGGGCAGGTACAGGTAGGTGATGGTCTCGGTGAGGCCGGCTTCCACCCCGAAGCCGCCGTTACCGGTGATATAGGCCGGGAGGGAGGCGGCATCGGCGGGAGCATCGTCTCGGAGCGTGACCGTGAGCGCGGCGTCGGGCGTGGACTCCGTGTCGGTGCACCAGGCGACGCCGGTGCCGAGCGTCATGTAGTAGTCCATCTTCGATCCGGTGCCGTCGTTGACGTACACGCCGAACGCGGTCTGCTCCGCATCCGTCTTGGGAAGGTTCCCCTGCAGGGTCGTGCCGTCGAGAATCGCCTGCTCGGTCTCGTTCGCGTTCCAGATGAGCAGCCGCTGCTCCTCGCCCGCTTGCGCGAGTGCGCTGATCAGCGTGGCGGGGTCGGCGCTCCCGGCGGCGAGAGCGCCGAAGACGGATGCGGCGGCGGCCTGGAAGAACGCATCCTGATCGGCGGGCCGCTCATACCGCTGGTAGACCTCGTTGAGGAGGAGCTGCGTGGCGTTCTCGCTGCTGAGCACGTCTCCGGTCGGTAGCGTGATCGGCCCGGTCGCTTTCAACAGGTACGACAGGGCGACGGGGTCGAGTGAGAGCACTCCGTCGACCTGGGTGCCGGTCTCGCGGGCCCACATCTCGCGGGCGAGTTCGGCGGCGAGGGGGAACGACGGCACCTGGGTCGCGTTCTGGATGAACTGGGCGGGCTTCGCGCCCATGATTCCGGTCAGCTCCGGGCCGATGTCGAGCACCGGGGTGTCGTACTTCGTGAAGTCCGAGGATGATCCCTGCGCGGCGAGAGTGAGCGAGCCGCCCTCGGTGTGGATCATGGCCATGGCCCCGACGATGCCGCCGAGCGAGCGCCACTCGGCGTTGTTCTGGAACACGACCAGGTAATTGCGCGGGCCGTCTTCGCCGAGCATCGCGGGCATGAGCGCCGTGGTGCGGCTGACCGCATCCGCCGCCGTCTGCACCGTGCCGAGCAGGTCCCCGACCTCGTCGACGCTCGTCGCGAGCACGGGCAGAAGCGGGCCGCGGTCGATGTTCTCCAGCGTGTTGGCCGCGACGCCGACCTGGGCGGCGCTCGAGGCGGCCGCCGTCTGCATGGATTCGAACTCGGTGAGGTCGAAACGGCCATTTGTCGGGCGCAGCGAATCGACGGAGAAGGTCGAGGCCAAATCGACGAGCGGCTCGAGCGCGGATCCCGCGACGTCGTCGATGGATGCGGCGAGCGTGCCGACCGTCGACAGCTGAGGGCCGACCCACGGAAGCGATTCGGCCGCTCTCCAGATCGGGTCAGAGGTCAGCGCGCGCGCCGCCGCGGTGTCGGAGGAGATGGCGGGAAGACCGGCCGCTGCGGTGGCGGGATCGCCGACGTCGGCGGAAAGCTGACGGGCGGCGGATTCCGCGGATCGGAGGTGCGAATAGGCGAGGTACCCGCGCACACCGAGCCACGCGGCCGCGGCGACGGTCAGCACGGCGACGGCCAGGAGGACCCACACGAAGACGCGGCCCGCCGTTCGAGCCGGGCGCGGAAGCAGCGGATTCGTCACGCCCTCACCCTACGGGGTGAGTCCGGGCAGGCTTCGCGCGAGTCTAGACTGACGGAATCATTGCCATCGGATGGGGGAACAGATGACGCGCAGTCGCCGGTATGCGGTGGCCGCCGCGACGCTTGCCGCCCTCCTCGCCCTGGCCGGATGCGGGCAGGCGCCGTGGAATGCGGGCGGTGCGGGCGAATCCCCTTCGCCGTCGGCGAGCCGCAACAGTCCTGTGCCGACGCCGGTCTCGAACGATCTGTCGAGCGGGTCGACGCAGCGCCAGGTCACGGCCGGTGCCGTGGCCGCCACGATCGACTACTGGTCGACGCTTTCGATGGACCGGTGGACCGCGACCGCGCTGAAGCCGATCAGCGTCTCCATGGTGACGACTGTGACACCCGATGACGGCCAGAAGGTGTACCTGCAGAAGGCCAGCATGGTGGCGGTCCCGGGGAACGCGTCCACCTCCTTCCCGGCACTTTCCGCCCAGACCGACCAGTCCTCGGTGAGCCCGGGCTACCTCGTGCTCTCGCCGTACAGCTACTCGCAGACGTTCAACGTCGGCGAAGTGCCCCCGGAAGCGACGTTCGTGACGGTGCAGTTCACGTACGACTTCCTCGTGCAGACCACTCCGACGTCGGCCGAGTACGCGAAACAGACCGCCAGCGACACCCTCACCATCGCGATCTCCGGCGGCGGCGAGTAGTCGCAGACCCGCTCCGCAGGGCGTGCCGAATCCCGGGCGTGTCCGAATCGGCGGTTTTGCCATATACTTTCGGCGCTGTCTGCGTTTTCCTCGATGACCCGACGGTGACACCCGAACCGTCTTCCGCCTTGTCCGCGGACCTCTCCGAGGAGTGATCAGTGAGCCTTCGTCGTCCTTCCGTTTCCGGTACCCGGCGACTGTCCCTCGTGGCAGTCGCCCTCGTCGGTGCCCTCGCCCTGTCGGGATGCACGCAGCTCGTCGACGCGTTCAACGCGGCGCAGGGCAACACGTCGTCCGACACAACCGCCGAGAATACGTTCGTTCGGCCGTCGGCGAGCCCGTCCGCATCCATGGCCTTCAACTCCCAGTTCAGCTACGACGGGTCTGTGTCGCTCTCCAGCGACGTGGCCGACGATCTCGAGCTGCGGCTGGAGGTGTGGGCGGTCGATTCCAAGCGCACTCAGGAGTGGACTCCGACGCGCGAGAAGACATTCGGTTTCTCGGTGAACGTCTACGACCACCGCGTCGATGACAAGGCGGTTCTCACCGAGAAGCGCCGGGTGTTCATCTCGGCGGTGCAGATCCAGTCGACGACGACGCAGACCTCCGGACAGATGCAGCAGCCGTACCAGTTCAGCGCCGACCCGCGGACGCTCGTGCCCACCGACACGCAGCGATCCGACCGCGGCCTGCTGCTCAACAGCTTCCAGGGCGGCCTGCTCGTTCCGGAGCAGACGATCCATCAGCTGCCGGAAGACACCTACGGACTCACGCTCGAGTTCGCCCTGACGGTCGCGGTCGAGGGCACGGCCAACACCGACGCCTCGTTCTCGCAGCAGATCGTCTACCAGTACCTGCCGATCGCGATCTACCAGGACTGAACGCTCCCACCGGTCCTCCCGCCGGAGGATCTTGCGCAAATCTTGCGCTAAGCCTGCGCTCGAACTCGCCCCGCCCGGCGGTGGATGCGGCATTCTGGTCCCAGCGCCGATTGCGGCGCGGTCGAACCCCGACGTCAGTACAGGACCAAACGACATGACTGATCCGCGCATGAGCTACTCGCCGCAGGTGCCCCAGGCGATCGAGGCGCCCCAGGGCTTCGCGCCGGATGCGGTCCCCGGGTCGCTCGAGGACCACTTCGGCCAGGACTTCATGGCCGTCCTCGAGAACACGACGGTGCACCGCTCCACGATCGGTTGCGTCATCCCCGCGTACAACGAGGAGGAATCGATCGCCCAGGTGATCGAGAGCCTGCTCGCGCAGACGCGCGTGCCCGACGTCATCCACGTTGTGATCAACAACACCTCCGA
Source organism: Microbacterium sp. cx-59 (assembly GCF_020805625.1). Lineage (NCBI taxonomy): Bacteria > Bacillati > Actinomycetota > Actinomycetes > Micrococcales > Microbacteriaceae > Microbacterium > Microbacterium sp. cx-59. The sequence continues at coordinate 62,246 of NZ_JAJHGO010000007.1, read as the reverse complement.
CAACACGGTGAAGATCGCGAGCCAGTACGCCGGGCCGCACGAGGTGACGACCGAGCTCGGTGAGCAGTTCACCGAGGTCTTCGTGCACGACATCGGCAAGAACCCCGACAAGAAAGTCGGCGCGCTCAACTACGGCTACTCGCTCGTCGAGGGCTGCGACTACCTGCTCGGCGTCGACGGTGACACGGTCGCCGACTCGCGCGCCGTGGAGTACCTCGAGACCGAAGCGGTGAGCGACTCGCGCATCGGCGGCATCTCGGCCATCTACACGATCGATGACGCGCCCATCAAGGGCACGATCGCGAAGTGGCTGATCGCCGGTCAGCGCACGCAGTTCGCCGCCTTCAACCTGCAGAACCTGCTGCGCGGTCGCAACATGGCGGTGCTCGGCGGGCAGTTCTCGATCTTCTCCACGAACGCGCTGCGCGACGCCATGAAGGCGAACCACCAGAGCACCCCGTGGGTCAAAGACAGCGAGGTCGAGGACTCGCTCCTCTCGTTGCAGATCAAGAGCGCCGGATACCTCACGAAGATCAGCCCGTACGCGCGTGCCAGCGTGGGCGGGATGACGACCCTGAAGGGCTACGACGCCCAGCAGGTGAAGTGGACGTTCGGTGCGATCGAACTCATGTGGCCCGGCCAGCGCGGCGACACCAAGGGGCAGCCGTTCCACCCCAACCTGCGCCTGCGGTGGTTCGAGAACTTCGGGATGCTGACGAACCTGTTCGTGCGCGTCGCATTCCTCATCCTCCTCGCGGGATCGCTCTCCATCAACGCCTTCGTCTTCTCACCGATCTGGCTCATCCCGATCGGCATCGCGATCCTGCTGAACATCCGGATCGCGATGACGATGAAGGAACGCAACAACCGCGACATGCTGTTCGCCGGCCTCGGGTTCCCGGCCGAGGTCTTCATGTGGATCCGCCTCAGCCACTTCGTGCGGTCGTGGGCACGCTTCTTCTCGCGCAAGAAGGTCGACAACTGGGCCATGCAGGCGAAGGCGGAGCGTGGCGGCGCGTCGATTGGCCACTGGGCGCCGTTCATCATCCTGGCGCTCGTGCTGCTGGTGGGCGCGTTCGGATGGTCGACCCTCGGACCCGTCGTCCAGTCGTCGATCCTCTGGATCGGCTGGCCGATCGTCGGTGTCGTGACCGTGCTGCAGACCCTGCTCATGCTGACGAAGCTGTTCCGCCGCTACCAGGGCTACAAGGTCTGACCCGCGCGGGCGGCGTGCCCGATCAGGGAGCGGCGAGCTCGGCCGTCAGGCGGTAGCCGACACCGCGCACGGTCTCGATGTAGCGCGGGTTGGCCGGGTTGTCCCCGAGCTTTCGGCGGAGGTTCGTCATGTGCGCCTCGACCGCGCGCTTGTCGGCCTCGCCCACGTAGTACGACGTGACGTAGGACTCGCCGCGCAGCACGAGGGTGAGATCGGCCTTGCTGCGCACGCGGCGCTTCGACTCGAGGAGCGTCGCCAGCAGATCGAATTCGGTGCGGGTCAGCTCGACGTCGCGCCCGCCGGTCAGCACCATGCGCGTCTCCGGGTTCAACTGCAGATCGCGGTGGGTCAGCCAGTAGCCGCCGCCGGGCACGGGACCCGCGCTCGTCGGCGCCAGTTCGGAGCCGGGAGCGTTGGCCGGCGGAATCACCACGGCGGTGACCGGGATGACCGGGGTCACCGGCTCGGGCATCGCCGCGACCGCGGGGTAGTCGCGGGGGTCCGGGAATGCTTGGGCGGGCACGCCGCCGGGGTGCCGGATCTCGGGCTGCACGGGGATCGCCTGGGTCTGCGCCCGGGCGCCCGGGAAGGACGGACCGACGCTCTCTTGACGCGGGTTGCCCGCTGCGGCGCCCGACTCGGGTCGCGGTCGGCGGAGCAGCGCCTCCACGCGCGCGCGGAACTCGCGCGGACGGAATGGCTTCACGATGTACTCGTCGGCGCCCGCACCGAGGCCGAGCACCACGTCGGCTTCGTCGGCGAGTCCGGTTAGCATGATGATGAAGGTGTTCGACTTCTCCCGGATGCGGCGAGCGGCCTCGAAGCCGTCGATACCGGGCATGTTGACGTCGAGCGTGGTGATCAGCGGCTGGTAGGCGAGCACAGCGCGGACGCCGTCGATGCCGTTGCCGACCGAGACGGTCGAGAATCCGGCGGCTTCGAGCACCTCTGCGAGGAGGTGGCGGACGTCCGGATCGTCCTCGACGATGACCGCAGTCTTCTGCCCGTCCGATGCATCGGTCATGAAATCACGGCCCCCGTCGTCAACTTTCGAGCGGTGCTCCGAATGAAGGAGCGCCGCGCGGCCAATTGTTCCATACAACACACACCGCGCTCGGACGTTGCGTCGTCCGGCGAGATTCGCCGACGAGCGGGCTCAGCGGGCCTCGCGCGTCAGTTCGACGGCCGCATCCGGCCACCAGACACCGGCGGCGGGGCCCCCGTTGCACTCCCCGTCGCTCTCGCCGGGCGGCTTGATCCAGAGGTTCGTGTCGACGACATCGTCGCCGTACGTGCCGCCGGCGTCGCCAACCAGGCGCCCCGGCGGGTTGCACCAGTCGGGTGTCGCACCGGCGCCGTTACGCGACGTGTCGATCAGCGCGTGTCCCCAGCCGAGGATGCCCGCCACCTCGTGCGCGTACGAGAACTCGTCGGTCGTCGTGTTGAAGTTCGAGACGTTGGTGGTGAACCCGCGCACGTCGCCCTCGACGTCGACGCTGTCGATGAGGGCGGCCATCTGGTCGGCGGGGACCCAGTTCGAGTGCCCGCCGTCGAGGTAGATCCAGGTGTCGACGCCGGTCAGTCGTCCGACCGCGTCGTGCAGCTGCGCCACCCGCTCGTCGACATTGCCGCACTCGGGAGCGAGGGCCAGGCTGTCGGGCTCGAGCACGACGATCTTCTGCACGTCCTTGGTGGCGTCGAGCGCTTCGCCGATCTGCGTCGTCCAGGTGTCGTAGTCCGCGTCGTCGAGCCCTCCGGCGGAGTGGTTGCCGCAGTCGCGCTCGGGCAGGCCGTAGACGACGACCGCGAGGCTCGCGTTCTGTTCGCGCGCTTCGGACGCCAGATTCAGCACGCGCGCGCCGACCTCACCGATCGGATCGATCTCGGGGGTCAACCAGTACGCCGTGGGCTGGGCGGCGAGGTACTGGGCGGCCTCGATCTGCTCGCGCGTGGAGGCGTCGTCGTCGAGGACGGCCTTGGCGGACTTCGCCTCGGCGGGGGCGACGATCGTGGTGCCGACCGCCGGCGGCTGGGCGCCGAGCGCCTGCAGGCCGCTCGTGACGAGCCAACCGACGACGCCGATGACGACGAGGATCACGACGAGTGCTGCCGCGAGGATCGTGACCAGCAACCAGCGCGGGAAGCCGCGGCGGCGGCGAGGCGCGCGGGCGGCGGGAGTTGCGGTCACGGAAGGACTCTACCGCGCAGGGAGCGCTAGCCTGGCGGAGAATGGGGAGGTCGTGACATGCCGGGAACCATCGTCGTCGGAGTAGCGGACGCACCGTCATCGCAGAGCGCGCTCGAGTGGGCGGTGGAGCGTGCACGGCGAACGGGTGAGACCGTCGAACTCGTCGCGGTCGTGGGCGGAGCGGTCGGCGTCGTCGGCGAGGACGATGTCGTGGATCGGCTCGTGACACGGGCGCGCACCGCGCTCGATGCGGAGGCGAGCGGGTTGACCGCATCCGGGCTCTCCGTCACCGCACGCGCCGTGGCCGGAGATCCGGTCGGAGTGCTCGTGGAGGCGTCGGCGACCGCCGATCTGCTGGTGATCGGCGGCGAGGCCCGTGGGCACGGGCGCCGCGGCCACCATGGCGCTCGGATCGCTGCCGGAGCGCACAGTCCCGTGGTCGTCGTCCCGGCGACGAGCGCCGCGGATGCGGAACGCCGCGGGATCGTCGTCGGCGTCGACGGGTCGGACGCCTCGGCCGCCGCCATCGAGTTCGCCGCGGCCGAGGCCGCGCGCGGGGGCGACGCGCTCACGCTCGTCTCGGCCTGGCTGCCGGTCGCGGTGCCCGGCGACTTCGGCGTCTACCCCGACACCTATCTCACCGACCTCGCCGGGGTGACCGAAGCCGCCGTCGACGCGGTGACCGAGCGGATCCGGGCGGCGCACCCGGACCTGACCGTGCGCGCGGCCGTGGTCGAGGGGGACCCGGCGGAGGTCATCGCAGAGCACGCGCGGAAGGCCCGGCTCACCGTCGTCGGCTCGCACGGCCGCGGAGCGCTCGCACGATTCCTGCTCGGATCGGTGAGTGAAGAGGTCATCGGGCGGTTGGCCGGTCCGACCGCCGTCGTGCGCTGATTCGCGCGGGGAGCGCCGCGCCCGGAGGGCGGGAGAGACGATGCGGCCCCCAGCACCGGGTGGTTGCGGGGGCCGCGGGCGCCGCCAGCCCCGATCGAAACGACCGAGGCCCAGGGTTGACGGGTCTACCGCCGAGAATGCTACCCCGGGGCGGCTCTCTGAAGAAGAGCGGATAAGGAAGAGCCCCCTCCGGCTGGGGGACCGGAGAGGGCTCCTCTCACACGGGGGCTTTCGCCGCGCCGTGCCTTCACTCGTCGCAGATGACCCGAACATCTGATCTGAGCGGTGTTGCTGCCCCCAGTATCTGCGACAGTCGTCGCCGACTCCGGAGGGGTTGACAGAACACGATCTTCGGTTTGCGTACGTCACGTACACAATCCCGACACATTTCCTCAGTACGATGCTGGCTATGGCGCGCGACGGGCAACGCAACCCGGACGACACGAACTCTCGCTGGCTCGTGTACGTCGGGGTGATTCTGCTGGCTCTCGGCGTCGGTGCTCTGGTCTACGCGTCGATCATCAGTTATCTGAACGCGATCCTGTAGCGCGCGAGGGTCGGCGTCAGGTCCCTTCCTCCGGCCTCCGCCACCATCGCCGACGCGGCGTCCTCCGCACGCCGCGCTCACCGGTCGCGGGAGGCTCCGGTGCCACGGCCGCCCGCTGCGCTCGCCGCGTGTGCCAGGCGATGACCTCCGCGTCGACGTCACGCAGGGGCGTGACCACCGGCGGGCCGCCGAGCAACTGCATCCGCGCAGACCGGATGCGGGCGTTGAAGTCGTCGAGCACCTCGCGGACCTCTCCGTCGGTCGCGAGGGCGTCGAGGCGGGCATCGAGCTCACGGTTCTCCACGCGCAGCATGAGGGCCGGCGGCCCGAGACCTCGGAGCTGCTCGCGTTCGATCTTGCGACGAATCCACCAGTCGGGGTCGTGGGTCGCTCCGAGACCGACGAGTGGTCTGCCGGCGCCGGGCAGGTCGGTGAACTCTCCGCGTCGAATCGCCTGTTGAATCGCCGTCTCGACGTACGCCGCCCGATCGGCGGCGGTCGGGGTGCGGGTGGTGGCGGCATCCGCCGACGCATCCGGGCGATCCGCGGCGGCCTCGCGCGCATCGTGCGGCGAGGCCGGGCCGTGCGGGGCCGCACGATACCGGGCGGCCGCGAGGCGGGGGTCGTCGTTCCCGCCGGCCGCCTCCCTCCGGTCGCGAGGAGATGCACCCATGTGCATATTTTGCCGGTGAATCCGTGACGGCGGGCCGGTAGCCTTCGGGGAATGAGCGAGCCGGACAGTGGGCCCGCACGCGTCGGCGTGCGGGATGTGGCGCGCGTTGCGGGCGTCTCGGCGCAGACGGTTTCGCGGGTCATCAACGACCACCCGCGCATTCGCGAGGAGACCCGGCGGCGGGTGCAGGACGCCATGGCGCAACTCGACTACCGGGTGAACAACGCGGCCCGTGCCCTCGGCACCCGCACCTCGCGGACGCTCGGCCTGATCGTGTCGGACGCCACCCTGTACGGCCCGGCGGTCGCGGTCGCCGAGATCGAGAGTGCCGCGCGTCAGGCCGGCCGATGGGTCGCCACGGCGTACGCGGATGCGGCGGATGCGGCCTCCGTCCGCGCCGCAGCCCTGCACCTGCGCGACCAGGGCGTCGACGGACTGATCGTCGTCGCCTCGCATACCCGTTCGGCTCCTGCGCTCGCGGACCTCGACGGCCGCCTGCCCGTCGAACTCTTCCACGCGCACGACGACGGCGCGGCGCAGCAGGCCGCGGCCGCGCTCGTCGTCGAGCATCTCGCCGCGCTCGGGCACCGCCGCGTGGCGCGGCTCGGCGGACCGCCGGACTGGCTCGATGAGATCGCCCGCGCCGCCGGATACCGAGCGGCGCTCGCCGCGCACGAGGTGCACGAGGTGGCGGCGTGGACCGGAGACTGGTCGGCGGCGGCCGGCGCAGCCGTCGCTCCGCTCGCGGCGGCCGCGATCCGGGAGACCGACGGGCCTACCGCCATCGTGTGCGCGAACGACCAGTTGGCGCTCGGGCTCGTCGCGGGGCTCGCCGCATCCGGAATCTCGGTTCCCGGAGACGTGAGCGTGGCGGGGTTCGACGACAACCCGGATGCCGCGTACTACCGTCCCGCGCTCACCACGGTGCGCCTCGACATCGGGGGAGAGGCGCGACGCAGCGTCGCCGCGGTGCTCGCGGCCACGGCCGAACCGGAGCGTGACGCGCCGGTCGATGCGGTCTCGACCCTGCCGCCCGCGCTCGTGACGCGAGGCTCGACCGCGCCGCCGCCGAGGATCGCGCCCGGCCCGCGCTGAGCCCGTTGCGAGCACGCCATGTGACCGGTAACATCGGATCACGCCGGGCGCGCGAGATCTGTGCGCGCCCGGCGACCACGACGCCCGACGGAGGACCCCGTGACGACCTGCCCGCCCGACCTCTTGGCCACGACGGAGCCCGATGCGGTACCCACCGCGCGGGCGAACCGGGGCGACCGGTGAGCGCCGGCACCGCGACGGACGCGGCGATCCAGGCGGTCCGCGTCGACGTCGCGGGTCTGCACCGCGAACTCGTGCGGTACGGACTCGTCGTCTGGACCGGAGGAAACGTCTCCGGGCGCGTGCCCGGCACCGACCTGTTCGTCATCAAGCCCTCGGGCGTCTCCTACGACGACCTCACCCCCGACAACATGATCCTGTGCACCCTCGACGGCGCCGTCGTGCCGGGGTCGCCGGGGAGCGAGCGCAGCCCTTCGAGCGACACCGCGGCGCACGCGTACGTGTACCGGGAGATGCCGGGCGTCGGCGGCGTCGTGCACACGCACTCCACCTACGCCGTCGCGTGGGCGGCGCGCGGTGAAGAGATCCCCTGCGTGATCACGGCGATGGCCGACGAGTTCGGCGGGCCGATCCCCGTCGGTCCCTTCGCGATCATCGGCGACGACTCCATCGGGCGCGGGATCGTCGAGACGCTCCGCGGTCACCGCTCGCGCGCCGTGCTGATGCAGAACCACGGCCCGTTCACGATCGGGGTCTCCCCGAAAGACGCGGTCAAAGCCGCCGTCATGGTCGAAGACGTCGCGCGTACCGTGCAGATCGCGCGCGACGGCGGCCCGCTCGTGCCGCTTCCGCAGGAGGCGATCGACAGCCTGTACGACCGATATCAGAACGTGTACGGCCAGAGTGGGGACGAACGACGATGACCACCGACAGCACCTCTGCCTCCGACGCCGTCCGCGCCGCCATCCGCGACGGGCGCGCCACCCTCGGCATCGAGTTCGGCTCGACCCGCATCAAGGCGTGCCTGATCGGCGACGACCCTGCGACCGTGCTCGCCGTGGGCGCGCACGAGTGGGAGAACAGCTTCGTCGACCGGATGTGGACCTACTCGCTCGCCGAGGTGTGGTCGGGGCTGCAGGCGGCGTACGCCGACCTCGTCGCCGACGTGCGAGCGCGCTATGACGTGCCGATCGAGAACCTCGCGGCGATCGGTGTTTCGGCGATGATGCACGGCTACCTGCCGTTCGATCGTTCCGGCGAGCTGCTCGTGCCGTTCCGCACCTGGCGGAACACGAACACGGGAGCCGCGGCCGCAGAACTCAGCGCGCTGTTCGGCACCAACATCCCGCTCCGCTGGTCGATCGCACATCTCTATCAGGCGGTGCTCGACCGCGAGGCGCACGTGCCCGAGGTGAGCTTCGTGACGACCCTCGCGGGTTACGTGCACTGGCAGCTCACCGGGCGTCGAGTGCTCGGCGTCGGCGACGCGTCGGGCATGTTCCCGATCGATTCGTCGACCCGCGACTACGACCGCGAGCTGATCGCGCGTTTCGACGGCGTCGCGGCGGATGCGGCTCCCGGGCTCCGGGTCGCCGAGCTGCTGCCCGAGGTGCTCGTGGCAGGAGAGGCGGCCGGAAACCTGACCGCCGCGGGCGCTGCCCTGCTCGATCCCGCCGGCGTGCTCCGGCCCGGTGCCCTGTTCTGCCCGCCCGAGGGTGACGCCGGCACCGGGATGGTTGCGACGCAGTCGGTCGCACCGCGCACGGGAAATGTGAGCGCCGGGACGAGCATCTTCGCGATGGTCGTGCTCGAGAAGCCGCTCGCGCACGTGCACCACGAACTCGATCTCGTCACCACGCCGGCCGGAGACCCGGTCGCGATGGTGCACTGCAATAACGGCGCGAGCGAGCTCGCCGCCTGGGTCGAGATGTTCACGCGGTTCTCGGCCGCCGCGGGTGCGCCGGTCTCGGCCGATCAGGCGTTCGAGACGCTCTTCCGCGAAGCGCTCGCGGGAGAGGCGGATGCGGGCGGCCTGCTCGCCTACAACCACCTCGCCGGCGAACCGATCGCGGGCCTCACCGAGGGGCGGCCGCTCTTCGTCCGCACGCCCGACAGCAGGTTCACGCTCGCGAACGTGATGCGCGCTCAGCTCTACGGGGTGTTCGGAACGTTGGCGCTCGGCATGCGGGTGCTGGCGGACGAGGGCGTCGATCTCGACCGCATGTTCGCGCACGGCGGCATGTTCCGCACCGCCGGTGTCGCGCAGCGTTTCCTCGCCGGCGCGCTCGATGCGCCCGTCGCGGTCGCCGATACGGCGTCCGAGGGTGGCGCGTGGGGGATCGCGGTTCTCGCCGCGTTCGCGGCCGCCGCATCCGGACACAGCCTCGACGAGTTCCTGCGCGACCGCGTGTTCGCGGGCGCCGTGTTCGAGACCGCACACCCCGACCCGGAGGACGTCGCGGGCTTCGCGTCGTACCTCGACCGCTATCGCGCCGGCCTCGCTGTCGAAGCCGCCGCCGTCCAGTCCCTCTGACCCCGCCGCATCCGCGCAAGGAGAACCGTCATGACTCGCACCCCGTTGTCCACCTCGCTCGACCACTACGAAGTCTGGTTCGTCACCGGTAGCCAGAACCTCTACGGCGAGGAGACGCTCCGCCAGGTCGCCGAGCAGTCGCAGGCCGTCGTCGCCGGCCTCGAGGGGCTGCCCGTCACCGTCGTGTGGAAGCCGGTGCTGAAGGACTCAGACTCCATCCGCCGTCTCGCGCTCGAGGTGAACGGGCGCGACGACGTCATCGGCGTGATCGCGTGGATGCACACGTTCAGCCCCGCGAAGATGTGGATCTCGGGCCTCGACGCGCTCCGGAAGCCCCTCCTCCACCTGCACACGCAGGCCAACGTCGAGCTGCCCTGGGCCGACATCGACTTCGACTTCATGAACCTCAACCAGGCCGCCCACGGCGACCGCGAGTTCGGATACATCCAGACGCGTCTCGGCGTGGCTCGTAAGACCGTGGTCGGGCACGTGTCGAACCCGGTCGTGCGCCAGCAGATCGAGGACTGGGAGCGCGCCGCTGCCGGGTGGACCGCCGCCCGCACGTTGAAACTCGCCCGGTTCGGCGACAACATGCGCTACGTCGCCGTCACCGAGGGCGACAAGACCGAGGCTGAGCTGCGGTTCGGCGTGCAGGTCAACACGTGGGGTGTGAACGAGTTGGCGGATGCGGTGGCCGCCGCATCCGAATCCGAGATCGACGCCCTCATCGAGGTCTACGAGGCGGAGTACGACGTCGCCGACGAGCTCCGCCGCGGCGGGGAGCGGCACTCGTCGCTGCGCGACGGCGCGGCGATCGAGGTGGGGCTGCGCTCGTTCCTCGAGGAGGGCGGCTTCGGCGCCTTCACGACGAGCTTCGAAGACCTCGGCGCACTGACGCAACTCCCGGGCCTCGCGGTGCAGCGCCTGATGGCCGAGGGCTACGGCTTCGGCGCGGAGGGGGACTGGAAGACAGCGATCCTCGTGCGGGTCGCGAACGTCATGGGGGCGGGCCTGCCGGGAGGTGCGAGCCTCATGGAGGACTACACCTACGACCTCGTCGCGGGAGACGAGAAGATCCTCGGCGCGCACATGCTCGAGGTGGCTCCGTCGCTCACGACCGCGAAGCCGCGGCTCGAGATCCACCCGCTCGGCATCGGCGGCAAGGACGACCCGGTGCGCCTCGTCTTCACCGCCGACCCGGGGCCCGCGGTCGTCGTCGCGATGAGCGACATGCGCGATCGGTTCCGGCTCGTCGCCAACGTCGTCGAGAACGTCGAGGCTCCCGACCTGCCGAACCTGCCGGTGGGCCGCGCGATCTGGAAGCCCGCCCCCGACTTCGCCACCTCTGCCGCCTGCTGGCTCGCCGCCGGCGCGGCGCACCACACCGTCATGTCGACCGCGGTCGGCATCGAGGTGTTCCGCGACTTCGCCGACATCGCGAAGACCGAGCTCGTCGTCATCGACGAGTCGACGACGGTTCGCGACTTCCAGCGGGAGCTGCGCTGGAACCAGGCGTACTACCGCCTCGCTCAGGGGCTGTGATGGGCGGCATTCCGCTCTCGGGCACCCCGCACGTTCTGCGCTCGGGTGCGTACGAGGCGTCCATCTCGAGCGTGGGGGCGACGCTTCGCACCCTCACATTCGACGGACGCCACCTGGTCGTGCCGTTCGCGGCCGACGAGGTGCGTCCCGCCTACCGCGGTGCGACGCTCGCGCCCTGGCCGAATCGCGTCGTCGATGGCCGATACGAGTTCGCCGGCACGGAGTACGAACTCGCGCTCACCGAGCCGGGCCGCGGCCATGCCCTGCACGGGCTCGCCGCGTGGCTCGACTTCGAGGCGATCGACAAGGGCCCCGACCACGTGACGGTGAGCGCGGTCGTGGAGGCGCAATCCGGTTACCCGTGGCGCATCCGGATCGAGACGCGCTTCTCGCTCGATGCCGACGGTCTCACCCAGACGGTGCGCGCGACGAACGAATCGGATGCGGCGGCGCCCTACGGCACCGGTCCGCATCCGTACCTGGTGGCCGGCGCCGGTACCGTCGACGACTGGACGCTGGAGCTGCCCGCGGCGGACGTGCTGCACGTGACGCCCGACCGTCTCATCCCGACGGAGCTGCGCGCCGTGGACGCCGATGACCCCGCACGGTTCGACTACCGCATCCCGCGGACAATTGGGGACGCCGAGATCGATCACGCCTACACCGGGCTTCGTCGCGACGGCGACGGCATCGCGACCGTGCGGGTGACGGATGCGGACGGCTCCGGCGTGGCGATGACGTGGGATGCCGCGTGCGGCTGGGTGCAGGTGCACACGGCCGACCTGCCGATGACGTGGGATGCCGCGTGCGGCTGGGTGCAGGTGCACACGGCCGACCTGCCGACGCGCGGGCCGGGGCATCGCGGTGGCCTGGCCGTCGAGCCGATGACCTGCGCACCGGATGCGTTCCACGCATCCGCGTACCCGTTCGACACGGGGCTTCTCGTGGTGGGACCGGGGGAGTCCGTCGACGCGGGGTGGCGTATCGCCGCCATCTGAGCGGGATCGCTCGCGGGTCGTCCGGGGCCGAGGTCAGGATGACGGCGGGCCTTGGCCGATCAGTGCCCGTGGCCCGGGTCGACCATGTGCTCGCTGTGACTCGGGGCGAGCTGGCCCGCCTCGGTGGACGCGAGTGCGGGAGTCACGAGGGCGCCGACGACGGCGGCCCCGATCAGCACACCGATCGCGCTCGCGCGGGCGGTGCGGGGCGCTGCCGTCGGATCGGTCGCTCGTGCGGTGCGCCGTGCCTGCAGGGCGCACGCAACGCCCACGACGACCAGCATCCCGACGGCGACGCCGACCGCGAGGATGCTCGTGCGGGCAGGCTCGACCATCAGCATGGCCGTCAGGACGAGGATCGAAACCAGGGCTCCCAGCATCCCGAGTCGCGGACCGACGATCCGGCCGCGGGTCAGGGAGAACGCGGCCCAGCCGAGTGCTGCCGGTCCGAGGACCAGCAGCACTGCGGCCAGGACACCGGGGCCGGTGGCGCGCGATTCGCCTCCGGCCCCGGTGACGACGCCCGCCGCGATGGCGAGCTGGATCAGCCCCGCACCGACCGCGGCCAGCGATGGCCACGACCGGGTGAAGCCGACGTCCTCTTTCACGCCACGGCCGTCCGCGTGTCGCGGTAGCCGCGCTCGGTGCCGAGTCCGACGCCCAGGAGCACGAGGGCGCTCGCGAGGTGCAGGAAGTGGTCAGCCGTGTTCAGCGCAAGGATGTTGGCGGCGGTGCCGGCGAGGAAGAAGCCGACGATGCCGAGCAGCAGGTAGACCGCGCCGATCGTGACGTTGACCGACTTGGCGCCGCGGACGGACGAGAGTCCGGCGACGAGCAGTGCCGCTCCGATGAGCAGGTGCGCGATGTTGTGCAGCGGGTTGACCTCGAAGATGCCCAGCAGCAGGCCACCCTCGGTGGCGATGAAGTCGACGCCACTCGTGGCGGCGAAGCCGAGTGCGCCGACGAGCAGATAGACCGCGCCGAAGATGGTCGCGACGATCCGGTTCGGTGAAGAGCTCATGTTCGTCCTCTCTGATTGATGCAGTGTGAGCGACGAATGCCGCACCATGTATTCGGACCGAGGGCCCGAATGGATGTGAGTTGGCTGAATCATCCCTGTGAGCACCATCCGGCTGGCCCGAACGTATTGCCCCGGTCGGGGCCGGATCCTGGGCTTGCGCGTGCGCGGAGCGGTATGCATTCCGGGGGCGGCGGGAGCCCGCCATACTGTGCCGATGCGCTTCGAGACGACCCTGTCGCAGTTCGGGAACAACACCGGTGTCGAGGTGCCGGCGCACGTGATCGAGGCGCTCGGGGCCGGGAAACGCCCGGCCGTGCGGATCACGGTCAACGGGTACGAGTACCGCTCGACGGTCGGCGTCATGAACGGGCTGTCGTTGGTGCCGTTCAGTTCCGACAAGCGTGCCGCGACGGGGATCGCGGGCGGCGACCCGATCGCCGTCGACATCGACCTCGATACCGCACCGCGCGAGGTCGAGGTGCCGACCGATCTCGCGGGGGCGCTCGATGGGGCCGGGGTGCGGGCCGCGTTCGACGCGCTCGCGCCGAGCCGGCGGAAGGCCCATGTGGTCGCCGTCGAGGGGGCGAAGGCCGCGGAGACCCGTGCCCGGCGCATCGCAGCGGTCGTCAGCGCGCTCGGCGACTGAGCGCTCGCGTCGGAGTGCTCGCGGATCTCGGCTCACCCGGGGCGTGTCGGGGGCTCGCGGGTAAGATCGATGCGAGGGGAGTGTCGTGCCCGAAGATGAGGATGAGTCGGTCGCGCGCGGTGCGTTGAGCGCTGTGCGCGCGAAGCTGTCGCCCCGTCCGAGCCTCGCCGATATCGTCGCCGAGGGGCTGTACATCGCCGCGGCGGCCACGCGACTCGCGCTGAAGAACCGCATCCTGGTCGACATCCTCTCCGCCGGCGAAGGCTTCGACGCCGACCGGTTCGTTCCGGACGCGAAAGAGACGTTGCTGGCGCTGGCCGCCGAGGCGGAAGCGGATGCGGAACGGGCGGAGCGCGAGCGGAAACTGGCCCGCCGGCGCTTCAGTGATTCGGATGGCACGCACGATTACCGCAGCCGCGACGTGCGGAACCTGCGCCGCCGGCGCAAGCAGTCCGAGCGCATCGCACAGGAGCTTCGGGAACGCGCCGAAGACACCGACGAACTCGTCGCGCTGGTCGAGGCCGCGCGAGAAGCCGCGTGGTCTGAAGTCGCTCGCAACATCGACAGCACGCTGCGGATCGAAGCGGCGCGACCCGACCTCGAACCGGGTTACGCGCAGATGCGGCAGGCTCGGATGCAGAGCCTCCGCCTCGTCGATCTGCCACGGCTCGCGGCGCATCGTCGTCGGGTGAAGGACCGCACCCGCGCCGACCCGAAGAAGGACTGACCGCGAAGCCCGTCTCGATTCGCGACGCGCTCGCGGTTGGGGTAGTCTCTCCTAGTGCCCGCGCGCCGGTTCGGACGCGGCACGAGCGCCCGTAGCTCAATGGATAGAGCATCTGACTACGGATCAGAAGGTTAGGGGTTCGAGTCCCTTCGGGCGCACACTGTGTTGAGACAGTGAAGACCCGGGATGCGTCTGCATCCCGGGTCTTGTCTTTTTCCCGGGCGGCCGCTTCGCTCCGCCTGCGCGTCGCTGTCGCGTCGCGAGATTCGGAGATGCGACGGGATTCGGGCCGGATCGGGCGTCAGCATCCGAATCTCGCGACATCTCCGAATCTCGTGACGACTCAGAGCAACGGCGTCACTCGCAGGCGGGGCGCAGCTTCTCGGTCAGCGCCAGCAGGGTGCGTAGCTCGTCGTCGTCGAGCGCCGCCATCCGTTCGGCGATCGACCGGCCGTGCACCGCGGCGATCGACCGGAAGGTGCGCGCGCCCTCTTCGGTGGCGGCGACGAGGGCGCCGCGGCCGTCTTCGGGATCGGCGCACTTGCGCACGAGGCCGCGTGCCACCATCCGGTCGACGAGCCGGGACACGCTCGGCTGGCTGATGAGCATGTTGCGCGTGACATCGCGCAGCCGGGTGGTCATCTCGGGTGCGCGGGTGATGGTGAGGAGCACGTCGTACTCGCCTTGAAGCAGCCCGGTGCCCTCGAAATCCGCGCTGATCTCGCCGAAGATCTCGTGCTGGGCGCGGAACAGGCTCTCCCAGGCATCGATGGCGAGGCGGCGGTCGGTCATGCGGTTAAGCGTATCGGCGACCTAGGCTGTCGGCATGACGGAGCGACGGATGCCGCACGCCCTGGTTCGCTATCTTCTCGCCACCGCGGCGACCCTGCTGCTCGTGTGGGGCGTGGGGGTGGCGCCCGCATCCGCCGACGATGACGACGATGCGCTGAACGACTTCACCTTCACGAGTCTCGACGCCGACTACACGCTGACGCGTGCGGACGACGGGACGAGTCGGTTGCGGGTCGTCGAGACGTTCACGGCGGAGTTCCCGGATGCTGACCAGAACCACGGCATGCGACGCGCGATCCCGACCACGTACAACGGGCAGCCGCTGCATCCGGAATTGGTGTCCGTGACGGATGGCGACGGCGCTCCCCGCCCGGTCGAGACCGACACCGACGACGGCGCCTTCACGATGACGTCGGCCGATGAGGACTTCGTGCATGGCACGCAGGTGTACGTGTTCACCTACGACCTCGAGAACGTCACCTGGCGCTTCCCGAACACGGATGCCGACGAGTTCTACTGGGACGTCAACGGGGTCGACTGGCCGCAGGACTTCGGGCGCATCACGGCGACCGTGCACGTCGCCCCCGAGCTCGCCGGCGCGCTCACGGGCGATTCCGCCTGCTACATCGGGACGCAGGGCGAGCAGGATCGCACCTGCGATATCGACCTCGACCGCAACCCGGACGACGCGGTCGCGGTGGCGTCCGCATCCGGGGTCGCTCCCCACGAAACCGTGACCGTGGCCGTCGGCTTCGAGCGCGACACGTTCGTGCTCTACGACACGGGCTACTTCGCGTCGCCCTGGGGCTGGTGGCAGGCCGGCTCGTTCCTCGTGCTGCTGATCGGCCTCGCGTGGGGGATCGTTGTGCGGATGCGGGCTCTCCGCGATGCCCCCGGGCGGAGCGTCATCATCGCCGAGTACGAGCCGCCCGCCGGAGTGGATGCCCTGACGGGCGCCGTATTGCTCGGCAAGACCTCGAAGGCCATCCCGGCCGAAGTGCTCGAGCAGGCGGTGGTCGGCAGCATCCGCATCGAAGAGGGCGAGTCCTCGCGGTGGCGGGGCGCCAAGCTCCGGGCCGTGCTCGTCGACCGGTCCCGGGCCGACGGCGACGGCGCCCAGCTGCTCGACGGAATCTTCGGGGCGGATGCGGCGCCCGGCGCCGAGTTCGAATTCGGGTCGACCGACACGCGCCTGTCGTCGACCGCGCAGAAGCTGCTGGCATGGGCCGCGGGGCACCTCAAGGACGACGGGTACTACCGCGCGGTGCGACCCGGCACCCGGCTGATTCCCGCGGTGCTGGTCGGCATCGGCGCGCTCGCCACGCTCGGCTTCGGGATCGCGGCGCTTTTCGCGTTCGTCTCGCCGGCGCTGCCGGTCACGCTGCTCGTGCTCGCTCTGCTGCTCGCCGTAGTGCTCGGCATCGTCGTCGCGCATCGCCCGCTGAGCGTGCGCGGCGCCGAAGCGCGGGATCACCTCGAGGGCCTGCGCGAGTTCATCGCCTGGGCGGAGGCGGACCGCATCCGGATGCTGCAGTCCCCTCGCGGCGCGGAACGCACGCCGGTCGACACGGGCGATCCGGCGCAGGTGCTGAAGATCTACGAGCCGCTGCTCCCATATGCGGTCGTGTTCGGCCAGGAGAAGGAGTGGGCGGCGCGTCTCGCCGACCTCTACGGCGACGGCGTCTCGCCCGCGTGGTACGCGGGCGCGGCCGCATTCAACGCCTCGGCGTTCTCGTCCGGGATCGGGTCGCTGTCGGCCAGCGCGATGGCGTCCTCGAGCACGACCGGCGGGTCCACCGGCGGCGGTTCGGCCGGCGGGGGCGGGGGCGGCGGCGGAGGCGGCGGGGTCTGAGACCGGGCCGGCGTTGCCTTCGCCGAGCGGCCTGCGATGGATGCAGTAAGGGCCGGTCGGAGAGGCTTCCGACCGGCCCTTGTCCCTTTGCACCAAGAGAGTCCTGCAATCACATGTCGGTAGCTGCCACAGCAAAACAACTACCGTTCCTGAACTGTATAACGGCGAGGTAACGGAACGGAAGGGCGCGCCGTTATCTTTTCGTGATTCTTTGGTGACGCATAGCTTCGGCTCCGCGGATGCATAAGAAATCGGCCCGGCGCCTTCGTGGACCCGAGCGTGGCGGAGCTACCTCGTGGGTTTCGCCGTAGCATCGTCACGTGTTGACGGCCGTCGATCCGATCCCACTCCGGCCGCGACGCATCGTGGTGGCGGGGGTGGCCGGAGTCGGCAAGACGACGCTCGCGCGTCGCATCGCCGAGGTCGCGAAAGTGCCGCACATCGAGATCGACGCGCTCTTCCACGGGCCGAACTGGACCCCGCGCCCGACGTTCCTCGGCGACGTCGACAGACTCGTGGTTCAGGATGCGTGGGTCACCGAGTGGCAGTACGCGGCCGCGCGGCCGCTGCTCGCGGCCCACGCCGACGTGCTGGTGTGGCTGGATCTGCCCTTCTGGACCCTGACGTTCCCGCGTGTGGTGCGCCGCACCGTGCGTCGGCGCGTGCGACGCGAAGTGCTCTGGAACGGCAACATCGAACCACCGTTCCGGCGGATCGTGACCGACCCGGAGTACATCGTCCGGTGGGCGGTATCGACGCGGCACAAGTATCGCGATCGCATTCCTCAGCTCGATGCCGATATGCCCGGCCTGTCGGTGGTGCGGTTGAGGTCGGACCGAGACATCGAGCGATGGATGGCGGGCCCCCTCGCGCGCGCCGTCGCGCCGCACGCGTCATAGACGCGGGAGCGCCCGGGTATCCCTCTCGCAGACGCCCTGGTTGGATGGGCGGATGACCGAGGGTGCGCGCCGTCTTCGCGTCGGTCGCGCTTCTCCCCGGTCGGTCGATGACCTCGTTCAGACGTCGAAGGAGTGCAGTCCGAGGTCGGCGCTGAGCCGGTCGCTCACGCGGTGGCCGCGCACACTGGTCCCGCGTTCGTCCAGCGGCGGACTGACGACCGCCGCGCCCAGCACGCCCGGCGCGGCGAGCACGATCGCACCGGACACGCTCGACTTCGCGGGCACCCCGACCTCCCGCATCCAACGCCCGGAACCGTCGTAGACGCCGCAGGTCGCCATCACGGAGATCACGTCGCGGGCGACCTCGCGAGAGACGACGCGCTCGCCGGTGCGGGGGTTCACCCCGCCCGCCGCGAGGGTTGCGCCCATCGTCGCGAGAGCTTCTGCATCGACCAGCACCGCACAGGCACGGGCATAGACGAGGATCGCCTCGTCGGCGTCGACTTGCAGCGTGCCCTCCGCGCGCATGAGGTGCGCGAGGGCGTGGTTGCGATCGCCGAGCAGATGCTCGCTGGCAGCGATGTCGTCGTCGATCTCCAGTGATCGGCCGGCGAAGGCGGAGAGGCCCGAGACGATCCGCTCGGTGCGCGCATCGACATCGCCCCCGTCGACGATCGAGCTCGTGAGGATCGCGCCCGCGTTCACCATCGGGTTCGGCGGCCGGCCCGTGCCGCTCTCGAGCTTGATGGCGTCGAACGCCTCACCGGTCGGCTCGATACCGACCCGGCCCAGCGCCGCGCGACCGGTGTCGTGCAGCGCCAGTGCGAAGAGGAACGGCTTCGCCGCCGACTGGATGCTGAACGGCGCATCCGCATCCGGCGTCGTCCGCAGCTCGCCGTCGATCGTGACCACGGCGATCGCGCAGAGGTCCGGATCGGCATGTGCGAGCTGCGGGATGCTGTCGGACACGGTTCCCGAGGTCTCCGGCATCACGCGATCGCGGAGGGCGTCGAGGTCGTAGGTGAGGATGTCGGTGGCGGCAGTCACTCGTCCAGCCTGCGGGACGAGGCGGGCTTCGACGACCGCTTGCGTTGCCGCCGGCGTCTGCGCAGTCCGCGGCCGGAGTGCCGACATGGCCGTCGTCCGGGCAAGAAGAAGGGCCGGTCGAAGAGGCTTTCGACCGGCCCTATTCCCTCTGCACCAAGAGTTGTCCTGCAATCACATGTCGGTGACCGCCACAGCAAACGATCACCGTTCGATGACTATATAACGGAAAGATAACGGAAGGGAAGAGGTGTCGTTATCTTTTTGTGATCATGTGCTCGCGTTCGCCCGAATCCATTGTCCGATGACAACCCAGCTGTAGTTTCTGCCGTCGATTCTGTGGTTCTGACAGACGACCTGTAGTTTCTGCCAACCGATCTGTAGTTCGGGAGGTCAAGCAGGTCGCAGATCCAGTACGACTTCTGCGCGGGCGGGCCCGTCGTCGGCAGCGCGCATGACGGCCCGGCGCTCGGCATCGATGGGTCGAGGGGATTGGTCTGTCACCGACCTGGATCCGACCAGGTCCTCCGTCTCCATCGCGTGGACGATCACCGGCCCGTCGCCGGTGTCGATAAGCATCGCCGTCTCATGGGCGACGCCCTCCGCCGCGAGCGACTCGAGTGCTTCTGCGCGGCGCGGGCCGTCGACCTCGCCTAGCGAAGCTGCGACGCGGTCGCGCTGGTCGAGTCGGATCCGGCGGGCGACAAGGTGAATCACGACACCAGCGTACGAGTCGTTTGAGTGATGTAACGGTTAGTATCTGTTACATGACAGATGTCGCGACTCTATCGTTGAGTGAGTTGACGACGCTGTCGACGGCTGTGGCTCGCGAGATTCGCGCGCGGCGGTCGCCAAATCGGATATGCGCGGCTTGTGGGCGCGGCTTCGCAGCGCGCAGTGACGCGCTCTACTGCAGCGGTCGGTGTCGCGTAGCCCAGCACCGCCTGCGTCATCGGAAGGAACGAGACGTGAGCATCGAAGGAATCGGATACGAGGGGCAGGCCGTCGACGCTCTAGTCTCGAAGCTGCGTATTCGCGGAGTAGCGACGCTCGTCGACGTGCGACTTAACGCGATCTCTCGCAAACGTGGATTCAGCAAGCGTGCTCTCGCGGCCGCTCTCGCGGAGGCGGGCATCGCGTACGTCCACATGCCGGTGCTGGGCAACCAGCGCGACAACCGCGCTGGTTATGGCGAGCTCGACTCCCCGCTCGCCCGTCAGGTCCGCGAAAGGTTCACAGCGGAACTCGAAGCACAGGGCGCAAGGAAGGCTCTGGAGGAGCTGGCCGATCTCGCTCGAACGGGGCCCGTCGCGGTCTTCTGCTACGAAGCGGACGAGCAGCACTGCCACCGCGAGCAGGTGCTCGAGCAGGTGCGGGGGATCCGCGATCGCGATCTCGTCTCGCGCTAGAAGAGTGCCGGCTGGGGAGCGACGGCGTCTTCTGCCTTCGGCCAGTACACGCCCAACACGCTGAACTTGCCGCGGCGGGCCGCGAGTTCGAAGTTGCCCATGTAGAACCCCGTCCGCCGGTCCGAGGCGAACATCTGATCCAGGAACTTCTCTGTCACGCCAGCCTTGACGTCCTTCCCGTCGTGGCGGAGCCGGTTCTGCAGGGCCGTCAGTTCCCAGTCGAGGATTCGGCCCTGGTGTCCACGACAGGTTGTGCTCTCGCAGCGGTAGCGGTAGCGAACCTTGAACGCTGGCTCCTTCAACACGGAGGGTATGGAGCCGCTCATTGGAATGAGGGCCGTTGACTCCTTGAGAATGCGGTCCTGCATCTTCGCGAGTTGTTCCGGCGTCCACTTCGGGTGAGGCTCGAACTCGAGTCGGTCCACGTCGGCTGGGTAAACGAGTCCTAGGGACGTCGCCGCCGGGTCTGCGGATGCGGCGGTCATTAGCTCGCAGGTCGTGGTCACCGGGAGGCGGCCGATCACCTGGTGGCGCGACTTGCCTGGCCGGAGGTGGTTGATCTTGTGCCACGAGTCCTGGGCGGGGGAGTAGCTCTCCGTCCGGGTGTCGGAGTCTCGGCGGCGCACTTCGAGTTCGATGACGTCGTACTTCGCGAATTGAGACTCGCCGTCGAGCCATCGAAACGCGATCGGATAGAGGCGAATCCAGGTCGGCGCATCGCCGTCGATCCGGATGCCCGCGACGCACGATGTGTCGCCATAGCTCGCGGAAGGCTGTGGCGTTGCCTTCACTGTGACGAGCACCTGCGCCCGCTCTCCCTCGACTCGCATGGCGTGATCCTATGGCGGGGCACGGACACTGCCGCACGCTTTCTACTCCGCCGAGCGCTCGGGACTGCTGCACGAGTAGGTGACAAACCCACTGTCACCTACTCGTGCAGCAGTCCCGATCGTGTCACGAGGCAAAGCGGCCGTGGAAGCCGCATTCGGCATGCGCCAAAGGACCCACAACAAGCGACCCGCCGCCCTCGAAAAGGCACTCATCGCCAGCTCGCATCGTCACCGCAGTTGCCTGCTCCGACACCTCAGCACCGTCCGGATCCAGATCCGCCCGTTCACACCCGGTCTCGCCGCGCCCAAGAACAGCGTGCTAATCAACCGTCGACCGCAGCCCGACTGAGACTTCAGTCCACGCTGCACTGAGACGAGAGCTGCATGTGAATTAGTCCATCGATCGTTGTGGAGTCGCGGATGCTCATCTTCTCCACCGGCAACGCGTCGCTGTAGCGGATGTCCTCTTGCATGGCTTGGTCTGGGGAGTAGCCCTCGGCATCCCAGACTTGGAGGATTCGTGCCAGCGAGGAGCCGTTATCCGCGGTCGCAAATGTGAACCCGAGCCCACTTCGGGAACCGTCCTCCCCGCACGCGGTCGCCACTACTGAGAGCTCAGCGGGGTCGAGTAGCCCCCCTGAAGAGTCGCGCACCGGGCCGACCGCTGCCTCCAATGACGCCGCGATCATGTTCTGGAGGCCCGCTCGTGCCTCATCCGCGTCGTAGGTCGGCGTTGCGGGGGCTGGAGGGATAGGCGTACGTGCGCCTGTGCTGACCCCGCAAGAAAGCGTGCGGTCGGTGAGCTTCGGGACCGTGAACGCAGGGTCGCCGTCGGCGGACACCGGCGTTGCCGAGTAGTCGAAGGCGAAGCTGTACCAGACGTCGAGTGAATCGCCCGTATCGACCACGGTATACGCGCCGTCCGCGAAGGGGTGGTAACCGTCATCAGCGGTGAACTGGTCGACGGCGGTGACCAGCAGACCATCCCGCCGGTACACAGTCCCCCACGCCGCGAAAAGAAACGACTCCTCTTCGACTACGTATCCGGTTTCACAGCCCGCGGCCACCAGCGGCACGACGGTTGCCGAGGAAGTGAGTATCCACATGGCCCCGGTTAGCGCGGTGGCACCGATGGCTATGATGCGGGCAGGAATGAGCAGGAGGAGCCAAGCCCTACCTACTGGAATGACGCACAGTCCGACTGAGAGAGCGGCGAGAGCGATGCCAAGCGCAAGAGCGGCGAGTCGGTCCGAATCGAGAGTGCCGATTAGCACAGAGGTCTCGCCATCCGATGCTGTAGAGACGAGCAACAGCATCGCGAGCGCGGCGGTGGCGCACAGAAGGCTCGCTCCGGCGACCAAGAGAACGATGCGTCGACCTCTGCGCGGCAGCGGCGGCGGGTTGCCCTCAGCCGCAATTGCTGTCACAGGTGCAGCCGACACACTTAGAGAGTACGAGAAGCGCAGACCGAACCTGTCGCGGCCTCAATCGAATCCGCTACGGTCATGTCATGAAGCTCGCTGGCAAGGTCACTGCGGGGATCGCAGTTCTCGTCGTGGGCGGGCTCGTCGTCTTGGCTGCACCAGCCGTTGCTGCCGTGCATGGTGAGCTGTCGTCATGGAGGGTCTTCGCTCCAGTTGAAGAGGAAGAACCTGAGGTTGCGTCGGCAGACGACCCACTCGGTGAAAAGATGATCGACGAGCTGGGCGACGATTACGTGTACGTCGGGGGTGGGACCGCCATTCCGAAGGACAGTCCGCCCGGCTGCGATGAGCCCGCCTGGATGCATCTCGGTGCGATGAGTGCGAGCCTCAGCGGTAATCTCATCGACCGCGGCGCAAGCGACTTCGCGGCGGGGACCGTAGGCCTAGGTGAAGAAGGTCAGATCCTCACGTACACCGTGGAGGCCGGTGACGCGCTGTATTCGATCGGTGACAGATTCTGTATTGCGAATGCTCTGACGATCGCCACCCTCAATCACACTCGAACGATTCAACCTGGCGAGGTGCTTCTGCTCGCCCCAGACAGCTCCATCCCCTGGATCCCGTATTTCAACCCGGCTGACGCCCCCGCTGGTTATCAGCAGATCCCATATCAGCTGGCTGTCGAAGCGATGAGTTCCGCCGCGCAAGCGGGCGACGTCGGCGCGATGCGCGAGATCTTCGAAGGCGAGCTATCCGCGCTGTTCCCCAACTCAGCCGACGCTGACCTGATCGCCGATGCGCTCGAGACTGGCGATCTCAAAGTGCTGCGCCAGATGTTTGCATAGTCGACGGCAAGACGATTGTCGTCGGCTCCTCGCGGTGCCGAGCGCGAGTCTGCTTCCCAGGTCCAAGGTGCGCGCAGACTCCACTCCGCGGATCCAAGCTTCGATGACGAACTACAGGTCTAATGGCGCGCGACCGCGCCGGGCGATTGGCGCCTCAGTTGCAGGTGCCGCGAGTTCCTCCAGACTCAGCCACAACATCGTTGACACAAACTACTGATGGCTTGTCATTGGACATCCATCCGCGTCGGTCCCGCGCAGCGGCCGAGGCCGTTCACGTGGTCCGTGGGCCCGCGAGAGTCCTAAGTGCTGCGAAACCGGTCCGTAGATCTCCATCTAGCGAAGGAGGCCCAGCCAAGATGCTCCTCCTAACCTGGGAGACATGGACGACTTTCTTGGCTGGGGTGCGATCGTGGTTGTGCTCGCCATCCCGATCGTCTTCGGGGTGGTGGGAATCGCAACGCGCTGGCGCCATCGTGCAGGCGACGCTGGCGCGCCCTCATCCGCCGGTTTGCTCGGCTTTGATGAGCTCTTCCACCCGTCCGCTCACAACGCGCGGATCGCGTGGGAAGCCGAGCAGATGATTCCTGTCCCGGCACCGACGCCCGACAAGGGGCCGGGGGTCATCGACGGCGACAACAGGATCGTGATCGAGATCTCCGAATGATGCAGTCGTCGGACGACTGGCCTCGCTATCGCCAGAGCACATCTGCTCTGCGGAGGCGGGACACACGACACGGCGCATCCGGGATGTTCCCGGATGCGCCGTGTGATGGTGCGGTCGGCGTGCTTACGCCTGGATGAAGGCGAGCAGGTCGGGGTTGATGACGTCGGCGTGCGTGGTCAGCATCCCGTGCGGGTATCCCTCGTAGATCTTGAGCGTCGCGTTCGGGAGGAGCTCGGCCTGCTTGAGCGAGGCATCTTTGTACGGAACGACCTGGTCGTCGTCGCCCTGCGTGACCAGAACCGGCACCGTGATCGCCTTCAGGTCTTCGGTCTGGTCGGTCTCGGAGAACGCCTTGATGCCCTCGTAGTGGGCCAGCGCGCTACCGGTCATGCCCTGACGCCACCAGTTGTCGACGACCGGCTGCGAGAGCGTGACGCCGGGCCGGTTGAAGCCGTAGAACGGCCCCGAGGCGACGGCGACGTAGAACTCGGCGCGGTTCGCGGCCAGCGCGCTGCGGAATCCGTCGAAGACCGAGACCGGGGTTCCGTCGGGGTTCGCGTCGGTCTGCACCATGAGCGGCGGCACGGAGGAGACGAGGATCGCCTTCGCGACACGGCCCTGCGGCTCGCCGTACTTCGCGACGTAGCGCGCGACCTGCCCGCCCCCGGTGGAGTGCCCGATGTGGATGACGTTGCGGAGATCGAGGTGCTCGACGACCGCTGATGCGTCGCTGGCGTAGTGGTCCATGTCGTGGCCGGTACCGATCTGCGACGAACGACCGTGACCGCGGCGGTCGCTGGCGATGACGCGGTAACCCTTCGAGAGGAAGAAGAGCATCTGGGCGTCCCAGTCGTCGGAGGACAGTGGCCATCCGTGGTGGAACATGATCGGCTGGGCGTCGGTGCTGCCCCAGTCCTTGTAGAAGATTTCTGCGCCATCTTCTGTGGTCACAAACGGCATGATCGACCTCCGAGTTCGTCTCGCGCCGAGTCGTGCTCGGTACGATTCCTGGGAAATTCGCTCCTCGACGAATGCGAGGCGCGCGATCACCGTAACGCGGTGAGGGTGGCCGGGTCCCGGCTGCCGGCGAAGTCCCGACACCTGTCCAGTCGCGTTCGTTCCGATGTCGATTTCTCGGCGGATGCCGGTGCTGCCGAGTGACCGGCCCCGTGAGCGGGGTGGGGGCGGGTTCGCGCTCGAGCGCGGCGCGGGGCGTGCTCAAGTGGCGCAATACGTCGCCCCGGGCTGCGGATCGCGACACGTGAGCGGAGTGGGGGTGGGCTCAGGTGGCGCGATCTGTCGCCCCGGGCTGCGGATTGCGATACGTGAGCGGGGTGGGGGCGGGTTCAGGCTCGAGCGCGGAGTTGGGGGCGTGCTCAGGTGGCGCGATCTGTCGCCTCGGGCCGCGGATTGTGACACGCGAGTGGGGTGGGGTGGGGCACGGGGCATGGCGGATGTCGGACGCCCGCGCGATGATGGTCGCGTCAGCCCCTCGCCGATCGGAACCCCTCATGACCGAGCCCGCGCGCACCGTCGCATCGGACGCGCCCGTGCCCGGGCCCGCGACCATCCGGAACTTCTACCAGGTGCTCGTCAACACGCTGATCGCCAACGTCACGACGAGCTACCTCTGGTTCGCCCTCACCTTCTGGGCCTACCTCGAGACGCGGAACGTGCTCGCCACTTCGATCATCGGCGGCAGCTACATGCTGCTCGTCGCTGTCTTCGGAGTCGTGTTCGGGGCGATCGTCGACCATCTGAAGAAGAAGGCCGTCATGGTGCTCTCGAGCGTGATTACGCTCGTCACCTATCTCGCCGCCGGGGCGCTGTTCCTCGCGTTCCCCGAATCGACGCTCATCGACTGGGGCGGGCCATGGTTCTGGGTCTTCGCCGGGGTGATCCTGATCGGCGGTGTGGTCGAGAACCTCCGCAACATCGCGCTGTCGACGACGGTCACGCTGCTGGTCCCGGCAGACCGGCGCGACCGTGCCAACGGGCTCGTCGGCACGGTGCAGGGCGTCGCCTTCATGGTGACGAGCGTGTTCTCCGGGCTGTCGGTGGGCCTGCTGGGGATGGGGCCGACGGTCTTCATCGCGATCGCGGCGACAGCGGTCGCGCTCGTGCACCTGCTGTTCGTGCGCATTCCCGAACGCGGTGTGCTGCGCGATCCCGACGCCGCGCCGAAGAAGATCTCGTTCCGTGGCGTCATTCCGGCGATCCGATCGGTTCCGGGACTCATGCCGCTCATTCTGTTCACGACGCTCAACAACCTCGTCGGCGGCGTCTTCATGGCACTCATGGACCCCTACGGACTCACGCTCTTCTCGGTCGAGATCTGGGGTGTCGTGCTCGGGATCACCAGCATCGGGTTCATCATCGGCGGCGGGCTCGTGGCTAAGTTCGGGCTCGGCAAGAATCCGGTGCGCACCCTGCTGCTCGTGAACGTCGGGGTTTCGGTGCTCGGCCTGACCTTCGCGATCCGCGAATGGTGGTGGCTGTATGCGGCGGGGATGCTCGTGTTCATGGCGCTGATGCCGATCGCGGAAGCGGCGGAGCAGACCGTCATCCAGCGGGTCGTCCCCTTCGAAACGCAAGGTCGGGTGTTCGGGTTCGCCGCCAGCGTGGAATCGGCCGCGTCGCCGATCTCGGCATTCATGATCGGACCGCTGGCCCAGTTCTGGCTGATCCCGTACATGAACACGGATGCGGGGCGAAACGCCTGGGGGTGGCTGCTGGGTGACGGCGAGGCGCGGGGGATCGCGCTGGTGTTCGTGCTCGCGAGCCTCGTGATGCTCGTGCTCGTTCTGCTCGCCCTGATGTCGCCGCCGTACCGACGGCTGTCACGGTCGTACGCGAGTGCCGCGCCGCCCCTCCCGGCGGAGGTCCCGGCCTGAGCCGCGGCGGAGCAGGCGCCCCGGGCGGGGGAGGATGGAGGGGTGACCGCATCCGCATCCGCATCCGTTCCCGTGCTCGCTGACCGACTCGACCTGCGGCTCGTCGCCGTCGACATGGACGGCACTCTGCTCGACGAGCACGGCCAGGTGCCCGAGGGGCTGTGGCCGATGCTCGACCGGCTGCGAGAGCGCGGCATCCTCTTCGCCCCCGCCAGTGGCCGCCAGTACGCGACGTTGCGGCGAGAGTTCGGCGCCCACGGCGATGACATGGTGTTCATCGCCGAGAACGGAACGTACGTCGTGCAGCACGACGAGGAGATCAGCTCGGATGTGCTCACGCCCGCGGTCGTCGCCGACGTCCTCGCGGCAGCCCGCGCGCTCACGGTCGACGCCGGCGTCGTGCTGTGCGGCAAGCGTTCGGCGTACATCGAACGGACGGATGCCGCGTTCCGCGCCGAAGCCGACCGCTACTACGCCGAGCTCGCCCCGGTGTCGGACCTCGGCGCCGTCGACGACGACATCATCAAGATCGCGGTCTTCGTGTTCGGCAACGCCGAGACCGAGGTGGCGCCGGAACTCGAGCGCTTCCGCAGCTCGCTGCAGGTCGTCGTGTCGGGTGAGCACTGGGTGGACGTGATGAACCCGGGCGTCAACAAGGGCGAGGCGCTCCGGCGACTGCAGACCGCCCTCGGGGTGACCGCGGCGCAGACCGTCGTCTTCGGCGACTACCTCAACGATCTCGAGATGATGGATGCGGCTGAGCACTCCTACGCGATGGCGAACGCGCACCCCGACGTCCTGGCGCGAGCCCGCCATCGCGCCCCGTCGAACCGCGACCACGGCGTGATCCGCGTGCTCGAGCAGTTGCTCGATCGCTGACCCGGGCCGCATTCGCGCGACCGACTCGCCCCGCGCTGACCCGGCCCGCGATCGCGCCCCGCGGGGCGCCCGCTCAGGCGCTCCGAGACAGGCGCGGGAGAAGCACGGGAGTGCGCCGCTTGTACGCCTGATAGTCGTCGTCGCCACCCCACTTCCGCTCGGCCTTCGCCTCGAGCAGGGGGATGCCGCTGACCCGGGTGAGCAGCAGGATCACGAAGAGCGGCGAGATGACGGCGATCCACTGCCAGCCCGACAGCACCGGCGCGGCGACGAGGAACACCCCGATCCAGAGCACGATCTCGCCGAAATAGTTGGGATGCCGTGAGCGGGACCACAGACCCGACGCGATGAATCGCCCCGAGTGGGCGGGATCCGCCGTGAAGGCGTTCTTCTGCGCGTCGGCGATGACCTCGATCGTCATGCCGAGCACCCAGACGAGCACTCCCACGATCGTGAGCCAGCCGATCGGCTCGCGCGCGGTGCCGCTCATCGCGATCCAGGCGGCGGATGCGGTGAGGCTCACCCATGCGCCCTGGATCACCCAGACCTGCAGGAACCGCACCGGATCGCCCTTGATGTCATCGAAGCGGTCGTCGGCGCCCGAGCGGCGGATGCGCAGGAACAGGAACGAGCCGAGCCGTACCGCCCACAGCGTCACCATCGCGGCGAGGATTCCGCTCCGCACGTCGGCGCCGGGCGAAAGCACGAACAGCCCGATCGAGATGAGCGTGAAGGTCACGGCGCCGGTGAGGTCGAAGAAACGCTCTGTGCGCGCGATCACCGACGGGATGTAGACGAGAACCTGGATGCCGAACGCGGCGGCGACGGCGATCGCGAAGAGCGGGATGCCGCCGAGCGTGGCGCCGTTCGCACTGCCGGCGAGGGCGACGAGCGCGCCGATGACGAGGGCGACGACGATGGTCGCGATCGAGGTGCGGGTCTTCTTGGTTGCCATCCGTCGGAGGCCTTTCGGTGCAGAGGAGTGCGATTCGGATGCGGACGCGGTCCGCGGGGTCAGCGGTAGAGGTTCTCGATCGACGAGGCCGCGCGGGCGAGCACCGCACGGCGCTTGATCTTGAGCGTCTGGGTGACGAGCTCGGTGTCATCGAGGTCGGCGAGCACGATCGCGAAGCGTCGCACTTGCTCGCTGCGCGAGACCCGCGCGTTCGCGCTGTCGACGATCCCGCGCAGATGCGCGCGGAGACGCGTGTCGGTCACCTCGGTGAGAACGCCCGCCGCATCCCGCTCGAGCGCACTGCCCGCCGCATCCGCCCACGTACCGGCGGCAGCGGGGTCGAGCACGAGGAGCGCGGAAAGGTACGAGCGGCCCTCGCCGATCATCACCGCGTGGGCGACGAGCGGGCTCGCTTCGACGGCGCGTTCCCAGGCGCTCGGCACGACGGTCTTGCCGTTGCTCGTGACGATCACGTCTTTCAGGCGACCCTCGAGCACGACCCGGCCCTCTGCGTCGAGGCGACCGAGGTCGCCGGTGCGGAAGAACCCGTCGACGAAGGCGTCGGCCGTGTCCGCGGGATCGCGGTAGCCCGCGAACACGCCCACGCCGCGCGCGAGGATCTCGCCCTCGGCGGAGATACGCACGGTCGACCCGGGGAGCGGGCGGCCGACCGTGCCGGAGCGGATGTCGCGGGGCAGGTTGCCGGTGAGGGGCGCGGTCGTCTCGGTCAGCCCGTATCCCTCGATGACGGGAACGCCGATGCCGCCGAAGAACAGCGACAGCTCGGGGTCGAGAGCCGCGCCGCCGGAGAGCACGTAGTCGACTCGGCCGCCCATCACGGCGCGCAGCCTCCGGAAGAACAACCGGTCGAAAAGGGCGCGGCGGGCGCGCACCGAGAGGCGCGCAGGCGCGCGGTCCTCTGCGGCGGAGCCCGCGGTGACGGCCGTGGACACCGCGGCAGCCCACACCCGGCCGAGCCGCGCGTCGGCGGCTTTCTGCGCCGCCGCGGCCTGGATCTTCTCGAGCACGCGCGGCACGGCGACGAGGAACGTGGGGCGGATGGTGCCGAGCGTCTCGACGACGCGGGTCGTGTCGGAGAGGTGGGCGATCCGCATCCCGCTCGCGAGGCAGATGAGCTGCAGCCCGCGGGCCAGCACGTGGGCGAGGGGCAGGAAGATGATCGTGTTGCCGCCGGGATGCACGACCTCGCGGTAGGCGGCCGCGATGTTCAGCACCTGGCCGACGAAGTTGCGGTGGGTGAGGATCGCGCCCTTCGGCTCGCCGGTAGTACCCGACGTGTAGACGATGGTCGCCGGAGCATCGAGGTCGGCGTGAATACGTCGCCGCTCGAGTTCTTCGTCATCGACCTCCGCGCCACGAGTCGCGAGCAGGGCGACGCCGTCCGCCGCATCCATCGACCAGGCGCCGAGACCCCCAGTGCCGGTCTGGGTGAACGCCTCGCGGAGCACGTCGACCTGGGCCGCGCCTCCGATCGCCAGGCGCACCCGGGCGTCGCGCACGATCGCGGCCACCTGTGCCAGTGACGAGGTCTCGTACACGGGCACGACGACGCCCCCCGCGAACCACGACGCGAGATCGGCGACCGCCCAGGCGTACCGGGTGGGAGCCATGATCGCGATCGCATCGCCCGGCGCGATGCCCGTGGCGATCAATCCCTTCGCGAGTTGCCGCACCTCGGCGAGGAACGCCGCGGTGGTGACCGGATGCCACGGCGCGGCGGGGTCCGCATCCGGCACCTCGAAAGCCACGTGCTCGGGTGCTATCGCGGCGCGCTCGATGAGCAGATCGGTCACATTGCGCCGGTCGTCGATGTCGACGAGTGGTTCGGTGGTGTGCTCCTGCATAGCGCGGGTAGTCCTTCCTGCCGTGATCTGCCGTGCGCGCTGCGGTGACGACAGCGCGGGCGCACGCGGAAGCAGCCGCTTCCGCCCCGGAGCGCGATCGGCTCGGGCGCCCGCAAGGTCTTCGGAGCGGTCGGCTCAGCGGATGGCAGGAGGATGCAGCGGAGGGTTACGCGTTCTTGAATGCGCGCAGGCGCGCGAGCAGCGCGGGAGCGTTGCGATCGAATGAGCGACCGCCGAGGAACACCCCGCCCACCGCGAATACGGCGCCGAGACCGAACCCGGCGACCAGCGCGACCCAACCGAACAGCGCCTGTCCGGTGGCCGCGGCGAGGATGGCGGGCACGAGCGAGGGGAGCCCGAGCACACCGATTCCGAGCCAGATGCCGAGCATCGTCAGGCCGGCGAGGGCGTTCGTGCCGGGGACCCGCTTGAACGGGCTGTCGCCGGGCGCCGGAACCGGCACCACGATGTACGCCGACGTGACCGCGCTGACGCCGTATCCGGTGAGCAGAAGCCCGATGCTCGCACCGAGCACCGGCGGCAGCAGCTCCCAACGCCCCGACAGCCCCGTCGCGAGCAGGTCGATGGCGATGATCAGCGGCACGCCGATCGCGCTGGCGGCGAGGATCCGTCCGGCGCGGTCTTGACGGCCCCGGATGCCGGTGGTCAGCACCGTGGCGAACGCCGTGCCGTCGTACGACACGTCCGCGTAGGGCACGACCCCGAGGATGAACGCGACGAGCACCCCGGAGAATGCGAACAGCGGACTCGTCACGTCGCCGCCCGAGTAGAACAGCATGAGCAGCGGGAAGATCGGCACGACCAGCAGCTGCCGGAGGTAGCGCGGATCGTGCAGCCAGTAGGTCTGCGCGCGCGCCCAGGTGGCGCCGGTCGGGCTCGTCCGCATCCGCCCGAACCAGCCGAGCTTTCCGGACTTCACGGTCGCGGCGCTCCGGTGCGAGGGCGAGGTCAGCGCGGTGACGAGGCTGAGCCGCCAGAGCAGCCACAGTGCCACGAGGGTGGCGATCGCGATGAGCAGCTTGCCGAGCGCCGGCAGGAGAGCTCCGGCGGCGAGGTCGCCGGGCACGGCCCAGGCTGCGGCGAGCGGCGTCCACGAGAGTGTCGCGACGAACCCGCTGATCCGGCCGAGGGGGTCAGGTCCTGCCGTGACGCCCGCCTCGACGAGGTTCAGGATGCCGAGGGTGAGGGGGCCGGCGAGCAGGATCACGAGGAACGCGGCCCCGCCGATCAGCTCTCGCGTGCGCCGGTTGCCGCCGGCTCCGCTCGTGAGCGCGGCCACCAGGCGCGACGCGACGACGACCGTGAGCAGGCCCAGCGGAACGCACAGCACGGCGGCGGCTGCGGCGGCCGGCCAGCGGAAGTACGCCAGGAAGATGCCGAGCGCGCCCACGGTCGTGGCGAGGCCGGGAACGCCGGTCAGCCCGGCGAGGGTCAGGGCGCGCATCAGCTGACCGGTCGTGATGGGGAAGGGCGCGAGCTTGGCGGGATCGAGCGTCGTGTCGACACCGGCGATGAACAGCGGGCCGAGCGTCCACCCCAGGAGGAGCACGGCCCCGGCGATCGTCACGACGAGGCGACTCGCATCCAGTCCGGCGAAGCCGACCGCGAACAGGCCCGCCCAGACGAGCGCGAGCATGCCGAGCGCACCGAGGGTGCCGAGGATGAAGCCGACGAGCTGCCAGGGGCTCGAGGCGAGCGTGTTGCCGAGGACGCGGAACCGGATCCTCAGGAGAGTCGCAACCACTCGGGGCCTTCCGTGTGGTGGCGGCCGCCGACGAGTTCGACGAAGCGATCCTGCAGGGTGTTCGCCCCGCGCACCTCGTCGACGGTTCCGGCCGCGAGCACGCGCCCGCCGGCGATGACGGCGACGTGATCGCACATGCGCTGCACGAGGTCCATCGAGTGGCTGGAGACGATGACGGTTCCGCCGCTGCTCGTGTAGCTGCGGAGCACGTCCTCGATGTTCGCCGCAGAGACCGGGTCGACCGATTCGAAGGGCTCGTCGAGGACGAGGATGCGGGGCGCGTGCACGAGCGCGCAGGCGAGGGCCACCTTCTTGGTCATGCCGGCGGAGTAGTCGACGACGGGGGTGCCCGCGGCCTGACCGAGATCCATCAGCGCCAGAAGATCCGCGGTGCGACCGGCGAGTTGGTCGCGCGGGACGCCGAACATCATGCCCGTGTAGGTGATGAGCTGCTCGCCGGTCAGCCGGTCGAAGAGCCGTATGCCGTCGGCGAGGTTGCCGATCATGGCCTTCGCGGCGACCGGGTCGCGCCAGACATCCACTCCGTGCAGGACCGCCGCACCCGCGTCGGGGCGGAGAAGTCCGGTCGCCATGGACAGGGTGGTCGTCTTGCCGGCGCCGTTCGGGCCGACGAGTCCGTAGAACGACCCGGTCGGCACGTCCAGATCGAGCTGGTCGACCGCGACCTTCTCGCCGAACCGTTTGAGGAGACCGCGCAGCTGCAGCGCGGGCCCTGCGGCGGAGGGGACATCGATCGGAGGAATCGCGGCTGCCGGTGTCGTCACGGCCTCATCCTAGGAGGTCGCCGCGACCGGGATCCAGATTCCTCGCCCGGGCGACGCCGTTACAGCTGTGCGCCGTCGTCGTCGCGATCGTAGATTCCGACGTTGCGCCCGCGCCACGACTCGTAGGCGATCACCCAGCCGACCGAGACCGCGGCGGCGATCAGGAGGCCGACCCACACGCTCCCGAGGGCGAGGCCGACGAACACCCCGACCGCGAAGAGGAGGACGGTGCCGAGGGCCCATGTGGTGCGGCCACGCGGCCAGCCGGTTCCGGATGCGCTCATGGACTCAGGCTAGGGGACCGCGTCCGGATGCGGCGCATCACGCGTCGGCCGCCACCATCCACGGGATCCCGAAACGGTCGATGAGCATGCCGAACTTTCCGCCCCACGGCGGGATCTCGTACGGCAGCGTCACCGTTCCGTCTGCGGCGAGCCCGTCCCACGCGGCCTGCAGGGCCTCGCTGTCGTTGCCCGAAAGCGAAACCGAGACGCCCGCGGCCGCCTGATACGGCATGCCGGGCGGGGTGTCCGACGCCATCAGGACCAGGCCGCCCGGGGTGGTGAGCTGCGCGTGCATGACCAGATGCATGTCATCGGGCGAGATGCCCATCTCCTCGTAGCCCTCGAACGTGTCGATCACGAGGTCCCCACCCAGAACGGACTGGTAGAACTCCATCGCGGCACGGGTCTCGGCCTGGAACGACAGGTACGGATTGAGGCGCAGCATGGTTTCTCCTTCGAAACGGGTTCGGACACGGCCAGTGTGACCGCGGGGCCCGACGGCCACAAGAGGGGGTCAGCGCGCGCGGTGGTCCTCCGGATGCAGTCGAGGCCCTCGGCGCGGTTCCTGCACCCCGCTCGCGCCGATCAGCCGAATGACCCGCTGGCGGTGCCCGGCCCAGGGGGCGAGCAGCGCGAGCATGCCGTCGTCGTCGGTGCGGGTTCCGGTGAGGGCGTGACCCACCTGGTGCGCGAGGTGGTAATCGCCGACGCTGACCGCATCCGGATCCCCATAGGCGCGGATGCGGGTCTCGGCCGACGTCCACGGCCCGACTCCGCGGAGGGCGGTGAGAACCGATTCGCGCGCTTCGCCGCCCGCCGCGGCGTCGAGGGTGCGGACGAGGGAGGTTCCGCGCGCTGCGACCTGCACGACCGTCCGGGACTGGGGCGGCTCGAGGCCGGCACGGTGCCACGACCACGACGGAATTCGCCGCCACTGGTCGATCGAGGGCGGTGCGAACATGGGGCGCGGCGTCGGGCCGGGCGCGCGCTCACCGAACCACGTCACGATCCGTCGCCAGGCGCCGAACGCCTGCATCCCGGTGACCTTCTGCTCGAAGATCGCGCTCGCGAGGGCGTCGAAGACCAGGTCGGTGCGTCCGAGCCTGAGCCCGGGGTGGCGGTGATGGCTCGACGCGATGAGCGGATGCCGATCGGCGTCGAAGCCGTCGGGATCGTCGTGGGCGCCGCAGAGCGCGGGCAGTTGATCGAGCGCCCAGTCGGCGCCCGGTCCCCATGCCGCGGCGCGCACCGCGCCTCCCGCCGTGGCGCGCAGGGCGACCGTGGCGATCCCCGCCGGGGTGCGGCTCGCCCGCCAGATGACCGGCCCGTCGACGACGAGGCTCGGGTCGTTGCTCCCGTGCCGTTGGTGCACGACCGTGCGGTGCAGATCGAGCGCGTGCCGCGGCGTGTACGTCGTCTCGAGCCGGGCGTGCGGGGCCCGGGGCGCGTCTCGCTCCGCCGGTGCCGGTCGCTCGGCCTGCTCCGCTCGCTCCACCGGTGCCGCGCGCGGGGCAGTCGCGGTTCCGGTCGGGGTCATGGGCTCACCCTAAGCGTCCCCCGCCGACATCCGCCGCCCGCATCCGCCGTCCGCCCTGTCGATACCGGACCGCGAGACAGCAGTCGAGCGGCGAGACAGCGGCTCCCGACCAACGTCTCGCCGCGAAAGTGCAGTCTCGCGGTCAGAAGCGGTCGGGGGAGGGAGTGCCGTGGCCGTAGCGGATGGCGACGTCGGCGTGACGGTCGAAGCGGTAGCCGACACCGCGCACGGTGCGGACGATGTCTTCGAAGCGACCCAGCTTGGCGCGCAGACGCCGCACGTGCACGTCGATCGTGCGCTCGCCGGGGGCCTCGTCGTCGCCGAGCTGCCAGAGCGAGGAGACCAGCTCGGTGCGCTCGATCGTGCGTCCCTCGCGGAGCACGAGGTACTGCAGCAGCTCGAACTCCTTGAACGTGAAGGCGGCGGACTCGCCGTCGATCAGCACGCGCTTGCGAGAGATGTCGACGACGACGCCGGCCTCGGCGCGCTCTTCGACCTCGATCTCGGGCTTCGTGCGGGCGACCGCGGACGGCTCGTGCAGGGCCAGACGCACGACGTCGACGTCACGGCCACCGGCGCCGGCCGGGGCGAGCGCGACGGTCGCGTAGGTCTCGGCGTCGGGGGCGAGCTCGTGCAGCGTGCGGCGGAGGGCCTCGACGATCCGGCCGAGCGAGACACCGGATGCGGCGGCCTTCGCCTCGTCGAACCCGACGTACAGGCCGAACCCTCGCGGTGCGGTGCCGGCGGGGATGCTGCGGTCAGCGGCGGGCGCCTCGGGAGCGGGAGCGGATGCGGCGACGGATGCGTCGTCCACGATGCGGAGGGCGGGACGCGTGGCGGGGGCGGTGTGGTCGATGAGGGCAGTGGTCGACATGGCAGAAGTCCTTGCGGAGAGTGAGCCGGCGCGCGGCGCCCGGCTCTTCGTGTTGTTGTTCTCGGCCCGTCGTGGGGCCGGGTGCGCGGCACTCGCTCGAATGAGCGGCACCGGGGACTCGCTGCGAGGATTCAGCGGGCGAGTCCGACGGGGGTCACCGATTCAGCTGCACATTCGACAACACAGAACAATGCGACCGGCCATCATGGTGCCGGCAGTCCCGTTCGCCTCCCAGGCGGACAGAGAACGTGCATTGTCAGTCATGACCCCGATTATCACGGAGTCCGCTGTGCCCGTCAAACTGCGCCGCCCCGGCCCCGGCCGTGTGACGAATTATGACGGTGCCCGCGAACGGATCCGGGGCCTCCCCGGCGGCGTAGCCTGGGCGGGTGACCGATCTGCGATTCACGGACGAGAAGGATGCCTCGCGCTACACGCTGCACGATGGCAACGATCTGGTGAGCGTGCTCGATTACCGCGATGACGGCCGATCCGTGGCGATGACCCGGGCGTTCACCATCCCCACGTTCCGTGGTCACGGCTACGCGGGAGCGCTCGTCGAGCGGGCCGTCGCGTCGCTCGAACAGCAGGGCGACCGCGAGGTCATCCCGGTGTGCTGGTACGTCGCCGAGTGGTTCGACGCGCACCCGGAGCGCGCCGGAATCCTCCAGGCCCGCCGCTCCGCGTAAGCGGACTACCCGCCCGCGCCGCCCGCGCCTCCGTCGCGGTCGGCGGACCTACTCACCGCATCCGGCAGCGTCAATCCCCCGTCCCACGCACGCGCGGCCGAGGATGCTGGGGGCAACAAGAGGAGTACGCCATGGACGATCGTGATCTGCCCGAAGGTGTCAACAACGCGAACCCGCCCGGCGGATGGGAGAGCGGCGACGTCGCCGACGCGGAAACCGAAGCGCAGAACGCCGAGGCCATCGACTCACCCGAACTGATCGAGTCGGACGAGCCTGGACAGGCCGCCGACCCCGACCTCGCGACCGGAGAGTGACCATGGGCGACAACGAGAAGTACAGCGCCGACGCGCAGAACGAGCGGGAGGATGCCGCGGCCGCCACCGAGACGGATGCCGCACCGACCTTCACCGACCCGAACCAGTCCGACACCGAGGCCTCGTCGCCGCATCCAGGGGAGACGCAGGACGCGCCCCTGATGGATCAGCATGACGCGTCGATCGACGACAAGATCAACGGCATCGTCGCGCAGACGCGGATCGATGTGCCGGGCGCCGACCACGACCGCATCGTGGATGTGCTGCGGCAGCGGTTCTCGGATGCGGGCATCGGCGGCGTGGACGACGACCGGTTCGCCGCACTCGCGAAGCGCGTCGCGGCGGGCTGACCGCTCCCGCACGGCCCCGGGCGTCAGTGTGCGATCGCCGCGCCGCCCGGGAGCCCGGGGGACTCGGCGACCACGGTCGCGAGATCATCGCCGAACGTGAAGGTGGCGCCCGCCTGCCCGCCGCGGAGAACTCCGGGGAGCCACCGGCGGGCGTCGTCCCACATCCGCTCGAACGGCACGTCGTCGACCGCGAACCACGCGGGCACGATCTCCTCGGTCTCGGCGGGAGTTCCGGCGAACTGCCGGCAGACGAACACGTGCGATCGCTGCGACCACGACGGTTCGGCGGGGAACAGGTAGTCGAAGACCCCGACCGGTTCGAGATCGGCCGTCGAGATCTCCAGCTCGGTCTCTTCGCGCACTTCGCGGACGGCGGCATCCGCGATGCTCTCGCCGGGTTCGACCTTGCCGCCGATGCCGACGACGCGGCCGAGTCCAAGACCGGTGCGCTTGTAGCCGAGCAGAACCTCGTCTACCCCGGCGCTGCGGCGCAGGAGATAGACGACGCAGACCGCGCGCAGTTCCATGAGCGAAACCCTATGCGTCGTATGTTTCGTGTTCGTGTTTCGCCCGCCCGGGCGCGGGATCACGGCGGTGTCGGAGGCTCGACATAGCGTGAAGGCATGCGCATCCTGCACACCTCCGACTGGCACATCGGGCGCACCTTCCACGGGTGGTCGACGCTCGAGGCGCTCCGCGGTGTGCTCGAGACGCTCGTCACGCAGGTGCGCGAGAACGACGTCGACGTCGTGATCGTGGCGGGCGACGTGTTCGACTCCGCGACCCCCGCCGCCGAGTGCTACACGCTCCTCAGCGACACCCTGCGCGGTCTCGCTGATACCGGTGCGCGGGTCGTCGTCACGAGCGGCAACCACGATTCCGCCGCACGCCTCGGCTTTCAGGCCGGGCTCCTCCG
Organism: Microbacterium sp. cx-59; assembly: GCF_020805625.1. NCBI lineage: Bacteria > Bacillati > Actinomycetota > Actinomycetes > Micrococcales > Microbacteriaceae > Microbacterium > Microbacterium sp. cx-59. The sequence continues at coordinate 24,339 of NZ_JAJHGO010000007.1, read as the reverse complement.
TGAGGGCATCCACGTGGTCACCGACCCGCTGTCGGTGGGCTCGCCCATCACGATTCCGGATGCCGACGGCCCCGTGCATCTCTACGGCATCCCCTACCTCGAGCCCGCCCGCGTGCGCCACCTGTGGGACGGCGTCGAGCTGCGTACCCAGGCGCAGACCCTCGCGCACGCGATGGATCTCGTGCGGGCCGACCTCGCCGTCCGCGGCGGGCGCTCCGTCGCGATCGCGCACTGCTTCGCGGCCGGCATCGAGGCCACCCCGGGCGTCGAGCGCGAGATCCGACAGGGCAACCTCGACGTCGTGCCGCTGCACGTCTTCGATGGGCCCGACTACGTCGCGCTCGGGCACATCCACGGGCGTCAGCGGCTGTCGGAACGCGTGCGGTACGCCGGGGCGCCGCTGCACTACAGCTTCGGAGAGAAGGGGCGCCTGCGCGGGTCGTGGCTCGTGGATCTCGACGCGTCGGGGCTCGCCGACGTCACCTGGCTCGACCTGCCCGTGCCTCGCCGCCTCGAGGTGCTGCGGGCGCCGCTCGCCGAGCTGATCGAGAGCGATCTCTACGCGGGCGCCGCGGATGCATGGGTGTGCGTGGAGTACACCGACACCCTGCCGCAGCGCGACGTCATGCGCCGGTTGCAGGAGCGGTTCCCCTTCTGCGCGACCGTGAGCCACACTCCGGCCGTCGCGCCCGCCGATGACGGACGCACGTACGTCGACCGGGTGCGGGCCGCCCGCAGCGACCGCGAGCTGATCGACGCGTTCCTCGTGCACGTTCGCGAAGGCGAGGCGGCGAGCGAGCGCGAGGCCGAACTCATCGGCGACCTGATCGCCGACGACCGTCCGATCGCGGCCGTGCTCGCCGAGGCGCAGAGGTGAAACTGCACCGTCTGGAGCTCACCGGGTTCGGCCCGTTCCGCGACACCCAGACGGTGGACTTCGATCGGTTCGATGCCGACGGCATCTTCCTCATCTCGGGACGCACCGGCGCCGGCAAGTCCAGCGTGCTCGACGGCGTGTGCTTCGCGCTGTACGGCAACGTTCCCCGCTACGACGGGCCTGACCGCCGGCTCCGCAGCGACCACTGCCGACCCGACGACCCGACCGAAGTCCGGCTCGAATTCACGGTCGGTGGCTCCCGCTGGCGGGTGATCCGGGCGCCGGAGTACTCGCGCCCGAAGCTCCGCGGCGATGGAGAGACCCGCGAATCCGCGCGCGCCGAGCTGTTCGAGCTCACGGACGGTGGGTGGGTGGGTCGGGCGGGCAAGCCGCGCGACGTGGCCGAGGTGCTCGACGGGGTCCTCGGGCTGAATCTGCAGCAGTTCCAGCAGGTCATCCTGCTCGCGCAGAACAAGTTCTCGCGGTTCCTGCTCGCCAAGAACGATGAACGCCAGGCGCTCCTTCGCACCCTGTTCGGCACCCGTCGCTACGAGGACTACGCGCGGGCGCTCGATGAGCGGCGGAAGACGGCGCAGCAGCTCGTCCGCGACCGGGGCGTGGGCGCCGCGAGCTTGCTCGCCGAAGCCGAGCGGCTGGTCGCCGAGCAGCATCTGGAGGGCGTCGAACCGGCTCCTGCCGAGGATGATCTCGGCGCGCGGCGGCAGGCGGCGGTCACGGCCGTGCAGCGCGCCGAGTATCGCGTCGAGGTCCGCGCACAGGAGCGGACCGCCGCCGAGGCTGCAGCCGTCGTTGCGGCGGCCGAGCACGCCCGGGTCAGCGCGCTGCGTGCCGCGCAGACCGCACGGGATGCGGCGGCGACGCAACTCGCCGCGCTCGAGGCGGAAGCGGCCGACATCGACGCCGATCGAACGCGAATCGAACGCGCCGTCGCCGCCGAGACGCTGCGCGCGTCGCTCGACGCCGTCGCGCAGACGGCGGCGACGCAGACCGCCGCGTCGGATGCGGTGCGCGTCGCGGCCGATCGCTGGGAGGCGGGCGGCGACGACCCCGACGTCGACCTCGTTGCGCTGGATGCGCTCGATGACCAGCTGACGGGTGGCCTCGCCCGGTGGCAGGCGGCCGAGAGCGCCGAGCGCGACCTGGTGAGCGCGGAGGCGACGCACACGGCGCTCGTCGATCGCGCGGCGACCCAGGAGGCGGCGCTCGCGGCCCTGCGCGGCAGTCGCGCGACGGTGCCTGCCGAGCTGGCGTCGCTCGACGATGAGCTGGCGACCGCTCGCGCCGCGGCGGGTGCGGCCGAGGCCCTCCGCGCCGCGCTCGCGGCTCTCGCGCAGCGGCTCGAGGCGGCGCGATCCGCCGAGACGCTCCTCCCCGAGGTGGCGGCGGCGGATGCGGCCTATGCGGCGGCGCTGGATGCGTCCGCCGCGGCGGGGAGCGCCCTCACCGCACTCCTGCAGCGACGCCTCGCCGGCCACGCCGGCGAGCTCGCAGCGGCGCTGGTCGACGGCGAGCCCTGCGCCGTGTGCGGTGCGACCGCGCATCCGCATCCGGCGGCGCCGACCGACGAACCCGTCACCGACGACATGATCGCGGCGGCCGAGCGTGCCCGCGAGGAAGCGGTGGCGGCGGAGCGCCGTGCGGGAGACGAGGCGCGCGAGCATCGCAGTGCGCACGCCGCGCTCGCCGCGCGCGCCGGCGGGGAGCCCGTCGCCGACCTCGCCGCACAACTCGCGGAGGCCGAGGCTCAGGTCGCGGCCGCGACGGCCGCCGAGACCCAGCGGGACGCGCTGCAGGCGCGCCGCGCAGCGCTCGTGGAGCGCGAGGCCCAGGCGGCCCGCGATATCGAGTCGCTCGCGGCCGAACTCGCCGTCGTCCGCGAAGACGCCGCCCGCGCGGCGACCACGGCCGACGCCCTCCGCGGCGCGGTCGAGACCGCGCGCGGCGCGTTCGCGTCGGTCGCCGAGCGCGTGCAGGAGGCGACCGCGCGGCGGGAGCGCGCTCGCGCGCTGCGTGCCGCGATCCGCGCGCAGGCGACGGCGGATGCCGCGGCGGAGGCAGCCGCATCCGACCTCGCCGACCGCGTCGCCGCCTCGCCGTTCCCGGATGCGGAGGCCGTGACCGCAGCCCTCCTCCCGGCCCCGACGGTGCAGCGGCTGCGGGACCGGGTCGCGGAACACGACCAGCAGCTCGCGGTCGTGCGGGCGCGCCTGCTCGAGCTGCAACTGGAGCTGGCGGGCATCCCCGACGAGAGCGTCGACCTCACCCCGGCGGAGGTGGCGCTCGCGGCGGCCGATGCCGCGCGGGCCGCGTCCATCACGGCGTTGAGCGTCGCCCGCACGACCGCCGAGCGCCTCCGCGATCTGGTGCAGCGCACCGACACCGCGTACGCCGAGATCGCCCTCCTCGACGAAGATGCCGCCGTCGTCGCTCGGCTCGCCGACACCCTGCAGGGGCGCGCGCCCAACACCAAGCGCATGACGCTCGAAACGTTCGTGCTCGCCGCCGAACTCGAAGACATCGTGGGTGCCGCGAACCTGCGCCTGGCCGACATGTCGTCGGGTCGGTACTCGCTACTGCACACCGATTCGCTCGCCGCGCGCGGCGCTGCATCCGGGCTCGGCATCGAGGTCATGGACGCCCACACCGGGCAGTCCCGCCCACCGCAATCGCTGTCGGGCGGTGAGACCTTCCTCGCCTCGCTCTCGCTGGCGTTGGGCCTCGCGGAGGTCGTCACGAACCGAGCCGGCGGGTTGCGTCTCGATACGCTCTTCATCGACGAGGGCTTCGGTTCGCTCGATGCCGAGACGCTCGAGTTCGCGATGCGCGCGCTCGACGAGCTGCGCGCGGGAGGGCGAACGGTCGGAGTCATCAGCCACGTCGAGGCGATGAAGGAACAGCTTCCGGCGCAGTTGCTCGTGGAGGCGACACCGCAGGGACCCAGCGTGATTCGGATTCCCTCTGGCCGCGTCGTCACAGGTCGGTCGTAGGCTGGACCGGTGACAAAGAACAGCCTCTGGACTCTCCTCGGCGTGGTCGCAGCCATCGTGATCGGCTGGATCCTCGTCAACATCCTCTTCTCGGTGGTCGCGTTCCTCGTGAAGCTCGTGCTCGTCGCGATCGTCGCCCTCGTGGTGTTCTTCGTCCTGCGGTCGGTCTTCGCCCGGCGCGATCAGCCCTGATGCCCGGCGCCGCGAGCTCGCCGAACACCGGCGCGAACCCGATCACGACCGATATTCCGCTGTCGCCCGCCACCCGTTGGCGGGCGTTCTGGGTGTGCGTGGCGGTCGCGGGCCTGACGATCCTTGACCTGTCGAAGGTCAACGTGGCGCTGCCCTCGATCGAGACCGCGTTCGGTGCGGGCTCGACCGAACTGCAGCTGATCGTCTCCGGCTACGTGCTCACCTTCGGCCTGTTCCTCGTGCCGATGGGACGCATCGGCGACCAGCGGTCGCGTCGCGCGCTGTTCCTCATCGGGCTCTCGGTCTTCACCCTCGCGAGCGTCGCCTGCGCGGTCGCCCCGAACACGGGCGTGCTGCTCGCGGCCCGGCTCGTGCAAGGCATGGCGGCCGGCACGCAGATGCCGCAGGTGCTGGGGCTCATTCAGCAGCTGTTCCAGGGCAAGGAACGCGGGCGGGCGTTCGGGCTCTTCGGTGCGACGATCGGTGTCGCGACGGCCTTCGGCCCGACGCTCGGCGGCCTGCTGATCGCCGTCGGCGGCGAGACCGACGGATGGCGCCTCATCTTCTGGATGAACCTGCCCCTGGGGCTTGCCGCGATCGCGGCGGCCGTCTGGCTGCTGCCGACGACACGCACCCGATCGTCGCGCCCCCTCGCGCTCGATCCGATCGGCCTCGTGCTGTTCGGACTCACGATCGTGGCGCTGATGGCGCCATTCCTCTTCACGACGGGGTCGCCGAGCGATGATCCGCGCCGCTGGTGGCTGCTGGTTGCCTTCGTGCTCGTCGGGGCGGGTTTCATCGCGTGGGAGCGCCGGTACGCCGAGCGCGGTAAACAGCCGCTGATCCCTCTCGGCCTCTTCAAGATCGCGTCATACCGCAACGGCACGATTCTCCAGGCCGCCTACTTCACAGCCGCCCCATCGATGTTCCTGCTCACGACGCTCTATCTGCAGAGCGGGCTGCACATCGAACCCGTATTCGCGGGCATGGTCACGATCGGCTTCGCGCTCGCGAGCGCGGTCTCATCGTGGGTGGGCGGCAACCTGGTCGGCACCTACGGGCGCCCGGTCGTCGTCTGGGGGCTCGCGCTGGTGCTCGTCTGCGTCGCTGGTCTCGTCGCGACGGCGCTGTACGTGCCGGATGCGGCGACGCCCTACGTGATGGCGGGTGTCATGATCATCGGCGGTATCGGTGGCGGTCTCGTGATCTCGCCGAACCAGACCCTCACCCTCGCCGACATCCCGGTACGACAGGGGGGCCTCGCGGGTTCGGTCGGGCAACTCGGCCAGCGCATCGGCACCGCCGTCGGAACGGCGATCGCCCTCGCGCTGTTCTACGCCACGGTGTACCGCGAGCAAGACGTCGCGGTCGACGCGGTCGTCTTCCACGACGCGTACGGGTTCGGCATGGTGTCGGTCGGGATCGCGGTGGCGATCGCGTTCGTCATCTCGGTCGTCGACCTCTCCGTGCGCCGGCGTTCGCAGAAGCTGGCCGACGCGTCGTCCTGACCGCGTCGCCGCGGGCTATGGCGAAATGCACAGGCAAAGCTGTGCAGAGCGGCTCATCGGAGGCGCTCGGATGACGCATACTGGTAACGCACGTTCCCCGCGAAGGCTCGTGTGACATAGGTCCCGACCATCCGCACGATGGTCGGGACCTTCTTATGTCGCCGCATGAGCCACCCGCGAGCTCGAAACCAGTTCACCGCATCCGTGACGGATCCGGTATCGGTTATTTGGGGGACACGGAGCCGCCGGGTGCATCGTCGACCGACACCTCGACGTCGGGGCCTTCGAGCGAGGCCGCGTCGGTCGCGCCGAGGTTCTCGGCGATCTCGTCGCTGCCGTCACGGTTCTGCGGGTTCTCGGATCCGGACATGGGGTTCTCCTCCTGTGGGCGAACGAATGGTGCCTCGACCGTAGAACGCGGCGGGCCGGGCGCGCGGGGGTGGACACCGCCCGCGCGCGGCGCGTACCGTGCTCCGGTGTTTGCGAGGATGGGGGGATGCCGGCCCGCGCGCACCGTCGCAATGCCCCCGATGTCACCGTCGACGTCACCCGAGTGCGCCGCGGCGCGGTCTACGCGCGGGTGTCGACAATCGCCGCCGAGGGCGAGCGGGCCTTCGTCCTGGTCGCCGGCATCGGCGTCGCCGCGACGTACTTCGAGCGGCTCGCCCCGCACCTGAACGAGTTCGGGGCCGTGCACGCCCTCGACCTGCCGGGTTTCGGGGGCGTTCCGCATCCGGGTCGCGCCATGACGATCGCGCAGTACGCCGACCTGGTCGAGGCGGTGATCGACGATCTGCAACTCCATGATCCGATCCTGATCGGGCACTCGATGGGCACGCAGCTCGTGGCCGAGGTCGCCGCGCGTCGCGCCGACCTGCAGACCGTCGTCCTCATCGGTCCGGTCGTCGACCCGCACGCCCGACGACTCCCGGTTCTCGCCTGGCGGTTCCTGCGGGCCACCTGGCACGAACCGTTGAAGGTCAAGCTGCTCGCGTTGAGCGCCTACCTGACGTGCGGGTTCCGTTGGTTCTTCCGCATCCTGCCCGTGATGATGCGGTTTCCGATCGAGGACCGGTTCGCGAAGATCCGTGCGCGGACGCTCGTCATCCGTGGTGAGCACGACGCGGTCGTTCCGCGCGAGTGGGCGCAGCGGGTCGCCGAGAGCATCCCGTTCGCCTCGACGTGGGAGATCGGTGGCGCCGGTCACTCGGTCATGCACGGCCACGCGGACGGGGTCGCGAAGCTCTGCCTGGAGTTCGCACGGATGCCGCGCGACACCGACGACCTGTTGAACCGCATGTCGGATGCCGAGGCCGAGGTGCGCGAGCCGCTCGCGGCCACTCCGGGAGCCGCATTCCGTGCGCTCGTCGGCCGATTGCGCGAGACGGTCGGCGTCTGGCGGCGGGACGACCGCCTGATCGCCCGAGGGAAAACCGAGCACGCGCGGGCGATGGCCGAGGACCGCCCTCGATCCACGGTGGGGGACTGAGGCGTCAGCCGAGCACGGTGACGCGGGCGGATGCGGAATCCCACCGGCGGAGCGACACCAGCGCGCCCTCGATCTCGGGGCCGAGCAGGTCGAGCGCCTGCGGGAGCGTCTCGAGCCGGAGTCGCCGCGCGAGCGTGATGTGCGGCGTCCACGCGCCGGGAGCGGTGTGCGGCGCGTCCGCCTCGGTGTCAACCGCCGCCGTGTGCACACCGCGATGGACCGCGAGGAGATCGCCGGTCGGCACCACGTGGCGCGCGAGCACGCGACGGTCGCCCGCGCCGAAGAGCAGGGCGGCCCCCAGCCGCACCGGGATCGGCAAGCGCGCGACGACCCCCGAGACATCGAGGGCCGCGAGCGTCGGCCGGGCCAACAGGGTCAGGTGCGGGCGATTGCTCGGCGACGTGTGCGCGGCGAGGCTCGAGAACCCGGCATCCGCGAGACGTTGCCAGTCGGCGCGCACGGCGGCCTCGCTCTCGGGGTCCAGGAGCAGCTCCAGGCTGACGACATCGCTCACCGTGTCAGCGTAATTCGCTCCGATGCGGCGCCGGGAGGAGAATCGTGCCGTGACCACTGCGCTGCCCGACCTGACGTCGATGCCCGAACCCCAGTACGTCATGGCCGGTGACGGCCAGCGGATCGCGACCTATTCGTGGGGCGAGGACACCGGCCTCACCGTGCTGCTGGTGCACGGCTTCGCCTCGAGCACCCGCGACAACTGGGTGAACACGGGGTGGGTGCGCGATCTGCAGCGCGCCGGGTACCGCGTGCTCGCGCTCGACCAGCGTGGCCACGGCCGCAGCGACAAGCCGCACGATCCTCTGCAGTACGGGCTGCGCACGATGGCCGATGACGTCGAGGCCGTGCTCGACACGTACCTCGTCGACACCGCGTTCTACGTCGGCTACTCGCTCGGTGCCCGCGTCGGGTGGGAGGTCGCGCAGGACTTCCGCGGCCGGGTCGAGCGCGTCGTACTCGGGGGAGTGCCGGATGGTGTGCCCCTCAGCCGTCTCGATCTCGACCAGGCGCGGGCTTTCGTCGAGGACGGCACACCGGTCACCGACAAGGTCACGCAGAACTACGTGCAGCTGATCGAGCGCGTCGGCGGCAACGATCTCCGGGCGCTCCTCGCGATCGCGGAGGGGATGCGGGCATCGGGCGTCGCCGATCCGTCGCCGGACCGGGCGCCGACCCAGCCGGTGCTGTTCGCGACGGGCTCGCTCGACGGCATCCTGGAGGGCTCGAAGTCCCTCGCTGCCGCGTGCGAGAACGGACGATTCCTGGAGATTCCCGGGCGGCACCACTTCAACGCGCCGGGCTCCCGCGAGTTCCGCACCGCGGCGCTCGCGTTCCTCGCCGAAGCCTGACGCTCCCCGGTGCAGGGCCGAGGATGGTGCCGCGTCGCCCGCACGATTTCTCACGTACGCGGACACGTAACCTCGGCGAAAAGCTGCCGGGATAGCCTGCGGGTGACCGTGCCTCCGCGGTCGTCTTCCGCTTTGGAGAGGCTACGGCCATGACCCACTCGCGTTCCGACCAACGCAGCATCCGCGCGGCAGAGAAAGAGCGAGCGAAGGTGCATGCTCGCCATTCCCGATCGCGTGATGCGCGCATCCGGCGCCAGGTGTCTCAGCGCCGGCACTGGAGCGTGTACGTCGGCGTGACGATGCTCGCGCTCGGGGTCGTGGCGCTCGTGGTGGCGGCGATCATCACGCGCTGAGACCGCTGTCTCCCTCGAACGAGACATCCCCTCTCGCGACACCGCGAGAGGGGATGTGAGCGAAGAGGTCGAGACCTCGCCTAGCTCGGGGTGCTGCCTGTTCGGGCCTTCGCGGGGAGCGAACCGACAACGCTTATTCGTACCACACTGAACGGTTCACGTCCGCTCATTTCGGGCACGGTGGATAACTGATCAGGCGACGCGCGAGAGCGCGGGCTGCGGGCGACGGCTGCGGGTCGACATCTGCGCGGGCAGTTCGCCGGCCGCGTCGAGGTCGACGGTGAGTCCGGCGGTCGAGTTCGCCTGTTCGGCGAGCCCCCGGAGCACGGCTGGGTCGAGGCGAACGGGCTCGGCGGATTCGAACTGGAACCGGAGGGGGATGGAGGGCTGCAGCCACAGCGTCTCACGGCCGGCCTTGCCTCCGACGGTGCGTCGGAGCGTCAGCGTGAACGATTCGCTGCGGCGCAGCTTGGTCGATGCCACGACCTGGAGGTGTGCCAGCAGCGTGTCGTCGATCTCGACGGCGGTGTCGGTGTTGGCGTAGAAGAGCTGACCCATGGTGACGACTCCAGTGTGAGAGGGGGTTAGAGGAACGTGATCGACAGGGTGGCGGCGCACGCGGCGAGGGCTGCGGCGCCGCTGACGACGGCCGTGAGTGCCATCGTGGATGCGGTGATCTGCGGGGCGCGACGCGGCGCGGCAACGAAGGTCGCGCGGCGAGGGGCGCTCGGGCGGCCGGTCGTCGTGTGGAGAAGCGTCATGTCGAGTCCCTTGATCGGATCCGGTGTGCCCGGCGAGATTTACCTTAGCAAACTATCTAACGAACTTAGGTAAAAATCCGAGAGAGTTTGACTTATCCCTAAGTTCGTTAGGTAATCTCACGACTTATCGTCGGTTCTCGTGTCACGATGGACGGATGGTGAGTTCCACGACGCGCGAGTCTTCCCTGGCCCGCGCTCTGGCCCGGTACATCGACGCTCGAACCGACGCGCTGCGGGAAGCACGCAAGACGCTCGGCATCAACGAGATGGACGCGCGGGCGCTGCTGTTCATCGCCGAGAACCCGGGTCTGAAATCCGGCGAGCTGCGCGACCACTTGAACATCACGTCGGCCGGTGTGACGACCCTGATCGACCGGTTGGCCGAACGGGATGCGGTGCGCCGCGAGCCGGATGCATCCGATCGGCGGGTGAGCCGCATCCACCTCACGATCGACCTCCGGGCCGACCCGTGGAACATCCTGACCCGGTTCGACGACGACCTGACGGCGGCGGCACTCAGCAAAGGCGCCGAGGTCACGGATCCGTTCGCGGAGCTTCTCGAGGAACTGACGGCGTCCGCATCCGGGCGTTGACCCGGTCGCTCGGCGCCGGGCCGTGTCAGTGCGCGGCGGCGAGGAACTCCTCGGACTTCGCCTGAAGGAAGAAGCACAGCGCCGCGACGGTAGCGAGTTCGCCCGATAGCTTCTGCAGGCCGGCCGCGTCCAGCACGACGACGTCCTCGCGCGGTTCGAGCGTGACGATCCACTGCACCGATCCGGGAGCGGCGGGCTCGAGATAGGTCACGGTGCTCGCGTTCGCCAGCTGAACGCGGACGAGTCCGACCTCACCGTCGTCGTCGACATCCTGGCTCAACACCTTGAGCGCCCGAACCTCCGGGTGCCCCTGGGTGATGAACTCCGTCAACCACGACTGCAACGTCTCCATGCTCCGCAACGGCATCGCGTCCCCCATCCCCAGATCGTCGGCATCACCGCCGATACCTGATTATCACCCACGCGGGATGCCGAATCCGACGCGCGGGTGTGGGAAGTCGGAACGAGTCAGACCGCGGCCGGAAGAAGACCCTGCGCGCGGAGGTCATCGGCCTCTGCCCAGGTCGTCGCTCCGTGCGCGAATGCCCCGCGGTACCGGGCCGCGGGGTGGCGCTCGTTGAGCAGCGGCGACCCGAACAGCTTCTGGCGGAGCGGTCCCGGCGCGTACTCGCTCTGGGCGAGTCCGCGCTCGCGCAGCACCGGCAGCACCTTCTCGGCGAATTCTTCGAACGAACCCGGCAGCACCCAGTTGACGACGTTCACCCCGTCGATGCCGGCGGCCTGCCATTCGACGAGCCGGTCGGCGATCTGGTCGGGCGTGCCGACCACGCGTGAGCTTCGCCTACTGATCAGCGCGACATCCTCGACGAGCGGCTCTCGGTCGGTGACCGCCTGCGACGTCCACGACAAGAACCCGCGTGCCGTGTTCGTGTCGATGTCTTTCAACGGCGTCTTCGGGTCGTACACGCGACCGGTCTTATCGACCAGAGCGGAGTGCGCGAGGTAGCCCTCGGTGCTCGCGTACCGCTCGTACTCCTCGGCCTTCTCGTGCGCCTCGATCTCGGTGTCGCCGATGATGAAGCTCAGACCCTGGAAGAACGTGATGTCGTCGGGTTCGCGCCCGTACTCGACGGCTAGGGCGCGGGTCTCGTCGATCTGGCGCTTCGCGATCGCGGGCGAGGGCGCGATGATGAACGTCGCCTCGGCGTTCGCGGCGGCGAATCGGCGCCCCGACGCCGACGACCCGGCCTGGAACAGCAGGGGTGTGCGCTGCGGGGAAGGGGAGGGGAGGTGCGGACCCTCGACGCGGTAGCGCGGGCCCTCGTGGTAGATCTTGTGGATCTTGCTCGCGTCGGCGTAGATGCCGCGCTCCTTGTCTTTCAGGAGCGCTCCGTCGTCCCACGAGCCCTCCCACAGCTTGTAGACCACGTCGACGTACTCCTGCGCCCACCGGTAGCGCTCGCTGTGGTCTGTCAACTGCGGCAGCCCGAAGTTGCGCGCGCCGTTGTCTTGCGTGCCGGTGACGATGTTCCACGCGATCCGGCCGCGCGAGATGTGATCGAGGGTCGACACCTGCCGGGCGAAGTTGAACGGGTGGTTCTGCGCGACGTTCGAAGTGAGCGCGAGCCCGAGATCGATGGTCGAGACGGCGAGGGCGCCGAGCAGCACGGTCGGATCGTGGCTCGGAATCTGCAGGCCGTGCCGCGCGTAGACCTCGAAGTCCGCATCCGCGTCGCCGTAGAGCCCCGTCACGTCGGCGAAGAACATCGCGTCGAACTTGGCGTCCTCGAGAAGCCGGGCGAGGTCGATCCAGAGATCGACGTCCTGGAAGTCGACCTGCCGGGCGTCGGGTCGGCGCCAGTGGCCGTGCTGGATGTGGGAGTTCGTGTGCATCACGAAGGCGTTGAAACGCAGCGGGCGGGTCATGAGTTCGCTCTCTTCTGATCGAGGGGCTTCTGATCAAGGGTGGGCAGCGCTCCGACGAGCTCCTGCGTGTACGGATGCGCGGGCGCCACGAAGATCTGCTCGGACGTGCCGCTCTCCACGACCACGCCGTTCTTCATGACCAGCACACGGTCGCTCATGTGGTGGATGACGCCGAGGTCGTGCGAGATGAAGAGGTAGCTCAGGCCGTAGTCGTTCTGCAGATCCACGAGCAGGTCGAGGATCTGCGCCTGCACCGACACGTCGAGCGCGGACACGGCCTCGTCGAGCACGACGATCTCGGGGGAGGGGGCGAGCGCGCGGGCGATCGCGATGCGTTGACGCTGGCCCCCCGAGAGTCGCAGCGGGAACCGTCGCAGCGTCTCGGGCGGGAGGGCGACCTGTGCGAGCAGGTCCCGGGCGCGCTGCACGCGGGCGCCCCGCCCGAGGCCGGCGTCGGCGGGGATCGCATCGAGCAGGATGCGTTCGACGTTCCACCGGGGATCGAACGAGCTGAGCGGATCTTGCGAGACGACCGAGATGCGACGGCGGAGGACCCGCCGTCGTGATTCGGGCACGGCCGTCCACGGCTGGCCGAGCAACCGCACCTCGCCCGCATCCGCGGCCTCGAGCGCGAGCGCGATGCGCGCCGTCGTGCTCTTGCCCGACCCCGACTCGCCGACGATGCCGAGGGTTTCGCCCCGGTGCAGGGTGAAGCTGACGTCGTCGACCGCGACGGTGGGCGTGCCGTCGGGCGCCGCGAAGCGTTTGACGAGTCCGCGCGCCTCGAGCACGGGCTCGGCCCTGTCCGTCGTGGCGGTGCCGGAGAGCGTGTCGGCGCGCGCGAGATGGAGGCTCGGCGGCGCGAGGCGCTCGCCGCGGGTGTGTCCGCCCGGCACTGCGTCGATGAGGCTCCGCGTGTACGGATGCTGCGGATGCCGCAGCAGTACGTCGGCCGGCCCCTGCTCGACGACCTCGCCGCCGCGCATCACGAGGATCTCGTCGGCGAGGTGCGCGACCACGGAGAGGTCGTGGCTGATGAGAACGAGCGACGCGCCACGCGCCTTCATATCGTCGAGCAGGGCGAGCACCTGCGCCTGCACCGTGACATCGAGCGCGGTCGTGGGTTCGTCGGCGATCACGACGTCAGGGTCGAGGGCGATCGCGGAGGCGATCAGCGCACGCTGGCGGAGTCCCCCCGAGAGTTCGCCGGGCCGCTGCCGTGCGCGACGCTCGGGGGCGGGCACGTCGACGCTCGCGAGCAGTTCGACGGCCTTCGCCCGCCGGGCGGCGCGGTCGCCCCAGCCGTGCAGGCGCAGCGACTCCTCGATCTCGCGCCCGACGGGCCGGAGCGGGTCGAGCGAGACGAGGGCGTCCTGCTGGATGAACCCGATGCGCCGGCCCCGGATGCGGCGCCAGCCCCGCTCCGACTGCGCGGTCAGGTCGGCGACGTGTTCGTCACCCGGGTCATCGGCCGCGCCGAGCAGGACGCGTCCGCTCTGCACGCTGCCCGCGCCGGTGAGGCCGACGAGCGTGCGCGCCGTGACGCTCTTGCCGGAACCGGATTCGCCGACGATCGCGACGCAGCGGCCGGCGTGCAGGTCGAAGGACACCCCGCGAACCACCGACCGCGTCTCGCCGTCGCGGGTGAATCCGACCTCGAGGTTGTCGACGCGCAGGCGCCGTGCCGGGTCGACCGGACCGGCTGCGGCCGCGGGCTTCGTATCGAGCAGTGTCATGTCACTCTCCCGTTTCGAGGCGGTTCTGGATGAAGCGGCCGACCGTCGTCGCGGTGAGGGCGAGCACGAGGATCACGAGCCCCGGGATGACGGTGAGCCACGGCGCCTGCAGCAGGTAGGCGCGGCCGGCGTCGAGGAGGGCGCCCCATTCAGAGGACGGCGGGGCGACCCCGAGGCCGAGGAAGGCGAGGCCGGAGGCCCACACGATCGACTGGCCGATCGACATCGTGAAGATGGCGATGAGGGGGCGCATGGCGTTCGGCAGGATGTGCTGCCGGGTGATGCGCCACCGGCCGTGGCCGAGCGCCCGGGCGGCTTCGACGTAGCCGGCGTTCCGCTCCGACAGGATCTGACCGCGCACCATCCGGGCGTAACCGGGTGCGGTGCTGACGCCGACGGCGAGGATGGCGGTACCGGCCGAGGGGCCGAGGATCGCGACGAGCAGCAGCGAGAACAGCAGCGTCGGGAACGCGAACACGACCTCGAGCACGCGGTTCACGATCGCGGCGGTGACCCGGTCGCCGAGGGCGGCGAGCGTGCCGAGCACGAGCGCGATGACCATCGCGAGCCCGGCGGCGCCGACGCCGATCGCGAGCGACTCACGCGACCCGAAGACGACCCGGCTGTAGAGGTCGCGGCCGCCCTCGTCGGTGCCGAACCAGAACTGCAGCGACGGGGGCTGCAGAGCGTGCGCGAAGTCCTGCGCGGTCGGGGAGTGCGTGGCGAGCAGCGCCGGAGCGACGGCCGCCACGACGAAGAACACCAGTACGAGCACGGAGGCGGTCGCCCCGAGATCGATCCGGATGCGGCGACGCGGTGCGCGGGCCGCCGCATCCGTCCGGGGGGAATCGAAGGTCGTCATGACGTCGTGATCCTCGGGTCGATGATGGTGTACAGGATGTCGACGAGCACGTTCGCGAGCACGTAGACGAGAGCCACGAGCACGACGATCCCGGTGACGACGGGCAGATCCTGCGAGCTGACCGCGGTGACGAGGGTGTCGCCGATTCCGGGCCGGGAGAAGATCGACTCGACGATCACGGCGCCCGAGATGGTCGCGCCGATCGCCCAGCCGGTGAGCGTGATCGCGGGGATCGACGCGTGCCGGAGCACGTGCCGGAGCCGGATCTCGAGGTCGCCCATGCCCCGCATCCGGGCGCTCAGCACGAACGGCTGCTGCAGGACCCGTTCGAACTCGGCCCGGGTCGCCTGGCCCATGAAGCCGGCGAGCGGGATGGCGAGGGTCAGCGCGGGAAGCAGGAGCCCCTCGATACCCGAACCGCCCATGACGGGGAACCAGCGCAGCTGCAGGGCGAACACGAGCAGCAGCAGAATGCCGAGCCAGTACGGCGGGAGGCCGGCCGCCAGCGTGTCGACGCCCGAGCCGAACGCGCGGATGCGGGGGCTCCGACCCGCGGTGAGGGTGACCCAGAACACCATGATCAGCCACGCGAGGGCGATGCCACTGAGACTCAGGGCGAGCGTCGCGCCGAGCTGCTCGGAGATGATGTTCCACACCGGACGGAACTGCTGATACGACGTGCCGAGGTCGCCGCGGAGCAGCCCGCCGAGGTAGCCGAGGTACTGCGTGAGCACGGACTGGTCGAGTCCGTATTGCGCGATGATCGGGGCGAGCTCGTCGGGCGTGCGTTGCTGGGCCTGGCCGGTGCGGATGTTCAGGATGGCGGTCGCCCGGTCGCCGGGGAGGGCGAGCTGGGCGAGGAACGCCGCGGTCGCGGCGCCCCACAGCACGATGATCGCGCTGCCGATGCTGCCGACCAGGGGGCGAACGCGGCGGCCGAGACGTGAGCGGGAGCTCGAGGCCCGCGCGGGTGCGCGGACCTCGAGCGCGGGCTCACTCGACGAAGTGAGCGTCATAGAACGTCGGTCCTCCCTGTGCGTGCTCCTGCCAGACGCCCTGGAGGTCGGGGCTGACGGCGAGCGTGCTGAGCCGGTCGTAGAGGCCGACCGAGGTGGCGTGGTCGGCGATGTAGTTCTGCGCCTGGGCGTAGAGATCGTCTTGCGTTGCCGGGTCGGCCTCCGAGTTCGCGGCGAGGATGAGTCGCTCGAGTTCGGGGTCGCTGTAGAACGCGGAGTTCGAGTAGTTCGGATCGTCGTCCGTGCTCGGGCGCCAGTTGATGTAGAGGATGCCGGCGTTGATGGCGGTCCAGTACCCGACCGACAGGTCGTACGAGTCGGGGGTGCTGTAGTCGCCGCCCCAGAGATCGGCCTGGCTGAGCGGGCGCAGTTCGACCTTGAAGCCCACGGCCTTCGCCTGCTCCTGCACGGCCTGCAGGATCGAGGCGCCGTCGGTGTTGATGATGGAGCCGGCGCCGTAGGGGAGTAGGACGTCGAGCACCTCGCCGTCCTTCACGCGGTAGCCGTCGGCGTTGGTCTCGCTCCAGCCCGCCGCATCCAGCAGCTCGTCTGCCTTCTCCGGGTCGTACGTGTAGAGGTCGGCGGCTTCCTGGCTGTAGGCCGGGGTCGTCTGGCTGACGGCGCCGTTGCCCTCGTAAGGGATCACGCCCTGCCCGATCGTGTCGACGATCTGCTTTCGGTCGAGCGCGTAGACGAAGGCCTTCCGCACGTTCTCGTCGACGAACGGGCCCTCGGCGGTGTTGAACGAGATCTGCTGCGGGCGGCCCGCCGTCACGTATTTCTCGAGGGTGTACCCGGCGGTGTCGAGCGTCTCCCAGGAGGTCGCCGGTACGTCGTAGATGAGGTTCGCCTGGCCGGACTGGAGTGCCGCGACGCGCGTCGTCGGGTCGGCGACGAAGCGCCAGTCGACGGTGTCGACGTACGCCGGTCCGGTGTGCTCGGCGTTCGCGGGCCACGACGTGTAGTCGTCGTTGCGCGCGAGGATGACGTTCTGACCGCGGTTCCATTCCTCGACCGTGAACGCGCCGGAACCGATGGGCGCCGCGCAGTTCTCCTCGTCGGTGCGGGTTTCGAGCGCGTGCTGCGACTGGATGCCGAAGTAGCCCTGCGTGAGGTTCTGGATGAAGTTCGTGTACGGGCGCGACAGGTGGATGGCGACCGTCGTGTCGTCGACGGCCTCCGCGGACTCGTAGTAGCCGCCGAGCCAGACGCGGGCCGTGCTGTTGCCCCCGCCCACCCAGTAGTCGAAGTTGTACGCGACGGCCTCGGCGTTCACGGGGGTGCCGTCGGTGAACGAGACGCCCTTCTTCAGAGCGATCGTGTAGGTGAGTCCGTCGTCGGAGACCTCCCACGATTCGCCGAGCCACGGCACCGCGTTCCCGTCGGCGTCGAGCGAGAACAGGCTGTCGAGTACCTGGTACGAGATGTACGCCTGCTCGATCCAGCCGCCAAAGATGCAGGAGGGCTCCTGTTGGTGGGCGTAGACGATCGTGCCGCCCTTGACGAGTTGGGCGTCGGCGGCGGGCCGGGCGGCGGCGGAGCCGCTGCACGCGGTCAGCGCGAGAGCGGCGACGGATGCGGCGGCAGCCAGGGGGACGAGACGGCGAAGGGTGCGGTGGGCCATGGCCCCGAGCGTCGCACCGGGCGGTGCGGCGCCCCCACCGGGTGTGACGCATCCGGACTTCCGTCGTCATACGGGTTCATGTGCCGCGGCGCCGCGTCGCAGGGGCCCACGCGCCCGCAGCGGGGGGAACGCCGCGGGCTGCCATGCTCCCCCAGGACGTCATGCCAGCCCGCGGCTCCGTGCTGGCCGCCGCGTTCGCGCACGTCCCCCGACGGTGGGCGCGCGGCAGCATCTCGCACCCGCCGAACGTATCCCTTCGCCCCGCGCGGCGGCGGGCGTTTCGACGATTCCCGGACAATCTCGGACACCCCGGTCGCTAGGCTGCGATCGCGGGAACGACCGCGAGCACGAGACGCATGGGGCGGATGTGGACGACGGCACGAGCGAGACCTTCGACGACATCGCGGGCGATCTGCAGGCGCTGCGCGCCGATGCCGGTCACGTGTCGTACGCCGAGATCGCTCGACGCATCGCCGAGCGACGGCAGGCGGCCGGGATGCCGGCGTCGGCGGCCCGACTGGCGCGCAGCACCGTCTACGACGTCTTCCGCCCCGGTCGGGCGCGCATCAGCGCGACCCTCGTCGGCGAGATCGCCGCCGTGCTCGGCGAAGGCGACGCCGCGGTGGACCGCTGGGTCGCGCGGTGCCGCGCGGCGCGGGCCCGCGCCGAACGGCCGACGACGACCGCAGACACGGATGCCGTTACCGTGACGGGAGCCGGCACGGACACCCGCCGGCCTCTTTCCCGGGGGAGGTTCGTGGTCGCGGTGCTGGCCGCATCCGCGCTCGTGAACCTCATCGCGATCACGCTCGAACCGAGCCTCCACCTGCCGCTGTATCTCGACATGATCGGCACGTCGGTCGCCGCGATCGCGCTCGGGCCGTGGTTCGGCGTGCTGGTCGCGGTGATCACGAATCTCAGCGGTGCGGCAGTGGGCAACCCGGATGCGGCGCCCTTCGTGCTGGTGAACATCGCGGGCGCGCTCGTCTGGGGCTACGGCGCACGCCTCGGGCTCGCGCGCACCGTGCCGCGGTTCTTCGCGCTCAATCTGCTCGTCGCGGTGACGTGCACGCTCGTGGCGGTGCCCCTGCTGATGCTGATGTTCGAGGGCGGCGCCGGGCATTCTGCCGACACCCTGATGCACCGGATCCTGGGTCTGAGCGGTGCCATGGTCTGGTCGGTGTTCGTGTCGAACCTCATGGTGTCTGTGCCCGACAAGCTCATCGCGGGGTTCGTGGCGCTCGCGGTGGTCGACGGGGTGCAGCGGCGGTGGCGGGTCTCGATCCCCGTCGAGGTGCCGACGTCGGCGAGCACGCCGCCCCGCTGATCACGCTGCGGAGCGGAGCGCGGACGCACGGGGAAGGGCCGGCGGGCTGCCATCCCCCCACGACATGGCAGCCCACGCTTCGCGTCCGGCCGTCGCCGCTACGCGATCCCCACGGCGATGTTCTCCACGAGGTCGCGTTCTTGTTCCCCCGCAAGACGCGCTGACCATCGGTGAAGCGCATCGCCGCATGTCATTCGGAGCGGCGGCGGATTCGGATGGAGAAGTTGTCAACAAGAGCCGAGATCGCCCGCGCTCACCCCGCGGGGCAGAGCGGGATGCCGTCGAGCTTGTCGTTTGCGAGCGGCGTTCCGCCGAGCGCGGCGACGACGCGGACGGCGCGGTCCCAGTAGCGCGCGTAGTGGTTGGCGTCGGCGTTGATCTGCGTGTTGTGCGCGACGATCGTCGGATCGAGGGCGGCGCGGTCGGGAATGCGGGCCGCCATCGCCCGGTAGAAGAGAGTCGCTGCCGTGTACGCGTCGAGGCGTTGCTCGCGGGTTCCCCAGTTGTCCTGCTGCTGGAAGAGCCCGATCGAGGTCGTGCGCGAGCCGTCGGGGTTGGTGACCCCGCTCGTCTCCCAGTCGCCGTAGTCGATGTTGCGCAGCGACGACTCGCCCATGGCGGTCATGATCGCGATGGTCTGGTCGCGGTCGTCGAATCCGAGGTCGCGCCCCGCGCGCAGGATGGTGCACGCGTTGCCGAGCTGCTCGACGCCGTACCCGGCGATGTTCGGGGGAACGGGCGCCGGGGGGAGCGCTGCATCCGGGTCGAAGGCCGGCACCGTCACGCCGTCGACGGCGTCGTCGAGGGCGGCCGCGAGTGCGGTGAATGCGAAGCCGCCGCCCCAGACGAGGCCGCCGCCGATCAGGACGGGAATCAGGATGCCGAACGCGATGAGCCACGCCCGCCGGGTGCGCCGCCGTCGCGCGGGCTTTCGGCGGACGGGCCGCGCGGGAGGACGGGCGTGCATCCGTTCCCCTCCGGTCGGTGTGCGGGCGGCGTCGATCCAGCGTAGGGCGGACGGCTGGGCGATCTCCGCGAAGTGCCCCTCAGTCCGCGTGACCGCGTCGGTCGCGGGCCGCCGCGGCGCGGCACGACGCCGAGCAGTACTTGACCTCGTCCCATTGATCCCGGCCGCTCCACCGCTTCCGGTCGGTGAACGGGCGTCCGCAGTGTGCGCACGGCTTGCTGCGTTTCGGGCTGGTCATGACGGCTCACCGTATCGTGGCTCGGCGAGACGGCTCGGGCGTATCGTTCAGGCATGTCTCCGAAACATCGCGTTGCTGCGCTGGCCGCGAGTCTGGCCGTCGCCGCTCTCGGACTCACCGGGTGTGCGGGCGGTACGCGCTGGTCCGACCTCGACCGGGAGCCGTCGGCCGACGATGCGATTCCGGGGTCGGTGACCTGGGTTGACGGTGCGGACGAATCGAGCGTGCGGTTCGTGGGCGAGTACGAGGGGACGCGGTTGTGGCTGCTGCGCACCGAACGCGGAATCTGTCTCGTGCAGTACCCCGAGAGCAAGGAATGGGCGAGCGGCTGCACGGAACCTGCGGGCGAGTTCGCCACGAGCGGGCCGGGCGGCAGCTTCCGGGTGTACCCCGACGACGGGATCCCGCCCGACGGTGCGGTGCAGATCTCGGAGAACGTGTACGCGACCAGCTGATCCGGTCAGTCGGCGATGTGGATACCGAGCGCCTCGGCGAGAGCGGGCGCGAGCGCCTGCAGCTGATCGGTGCTGAGACTCGCGCCGCGCAGGCCCTCGATGCCGTCGATGCGCCCCGGGTCGAGGGTGCGCAGATCGACGTCGGTGAGGCGCGCGCCGTGCAGCGTGAGCGCGCGGACGGTCGTGTCGCGGAACGCCATCCGGCTGACGACCGCCGCACTCAGGTCGAGCTCGTCGATCGTGCAGTCGGTGAAGAGCAGGTCGGTGAGGCGCGCGGAGCGCAGGTTGAGGTAGCCGAGGCGGCATCCGGTGACGTGCACGGACTGCCAGGTGGAGTCGTAGAGTTCGGCGGATCCGATGCGGGAGTCCTGCACGACGACGTCGCGGAGCGAGAGGGACGCTGCCCCCAGCACCGGTGCGTCGACCCGCACGAGCCGGGTCTCGACGAGCGACGCGGAGCGCAGGTGCAGCTCGCGCGCCGAGATGTCGCGCAGAAGCGATTCGCTGAGCCCGATCCCCTCGAGGTCGACGCCGGTGAGGTCTCCCGAGATCTCGACCAGCTCGAGGTTCGAGTGCGTCAACAGGCTCGCGGACTCGATCGGTTCGCGCGTGACGTCGACGATCGGCGTGATGCGGGGCGGCCGGGGTCGCTCGGCCTGGGCGCGGCTGCGGTTCGTCACCGGTCGAGCTTACGACCCGCCGCCGCCCTACGCTCGAGGGAGCGAATCGAGGGGAACGACGATGGACGGCAACGATCAGGGCACCCCGGATGCGGTGTCCCCGGGCGTGTACGCGCACTTCCGCGGCGCGCGGTACGAAGTGATCGGCGTCGGTCGGCACAGCGAGACCGAGGAGTGGCACGTCTTCTACCGCCAGCTGTACGGCGACGGCGGGTCATGGGTGCGCCCCCTTCAAATGTTCGTGGAGGAGGTCGACCGCGACGGCTATCGCGGCCCCCGCTTCGCTCGCGTGAGCGACTGATCGCCGCGGCCGACGTGCTCAGCGGTAGCTGTTCGCCGAGCGGACGATGTCGGTGATCGAGTCGAGGGTGACCTCGATGGAGATTCCGACGATGATCCCGCCGGCGATCAATCCGGCGAGGTTTGCGAGGCCGACGGCCCACAGCACGCCCGCTCCGCGGCCCGTGCGCCGGATGCTGACGATCGCGCGCCCGACCGCGTAGACGGAGTTCAGGAACGCCCACGGCCACGGGAACGGCCGGTCGATTCCGCGGGCGCGCAGTTCGCGGTGGTCGAGATAGGCGAACCACACGATCAGTCCGCTGAGGACGATCCCGACGAACATCGCCAGCAGGTACCAGGGCGACGTGTAGATGCCGAGCGACGCGAACGGTGCGCGCCGCGGGTCCATGCTCGCCGCGATGGTCTCTTCCAGGATCGAGCGCCACGGCACGATCAGGATCGTGAGCACCGAGACCAGCGGCAGCAGCGCGATGAGCCAGATCCACACGGTCTGCGTGTTCACCTCGGGGGTGCGCGTGGGCGGCGCCTGCACGTGCGGCGTCCACGCGGCGCCGTCCCAGTAGCGGACGACGCCGGGCGCCCACGGATCGGCGTACCATCCCGCCGGCGTTGCGCCCGTCGGTGCACCGGATGCGGAGATGTTGTCGGTCACGAAGCTCCCCCTTCTCATCGACCCCTCCACCGTAACCGGCGCGCGGCCGGGAGTCAGGGGGTGAGGACGGTGACCCCCGCGGCGGATAGCGCCGCGGCGAGCCCGGAGGGCGGCTCCTGATCGGTGATCAGGTAGTCCACGCCGTCGAGCGGGGCGACCTGTGCGAACAGGCGGCGCTCGAGCTTCGTCGAGTCGGCGAGGATCGCGGTGCGGTCGGCGCGGCGCACCATCTCGGCCATCATCGACGCGTCGCCAAGGTTCGAGGCGGAGTAGCCCGATTCGTCGACCGCACCGACGGCGACGAGCGCGATGTCGCAGCGGATGTCGACCTCGGGGCTGGTGGCGCTCATCGGCAGCGAGACGGGTCCGGTCGTCGCCTGGGTCAGGGTGCGAACGGCCCCGCCGAAGATGTAGAGATCGCGGAAGACCGTGGGGGAGATCTCGCTCGGCACCCGCAGGTTGTTGGTCGCGATGGTCAGGTCGCGGTGGTTGCGCAGCGCCCGCGCGACGGCCAGGGTCGTCGTTCCCGCATTCAGCATCAGGACCGAGCCGTCCTTCACGAGCTCGACGGCGAGCTTCGCGATCTTGTCCTTCTCGGTGACCTGCATCCGGAGTCTGACATCGAGTCCGCGGTCGCGCCCGGGGCCCTCGGTGGCGCTCACCGCGCCGCCGTGCGTGCGCACGAGGGCGCCCTCGCGGTCGAGTTGATCGAGATCGCGCCGGATGGTGTCGATCGAGACACCGAAGTGGGCCGCGAGGTCGGCGACCGTGACCCGGCCGAACTGGCGGACGTACGCGGCCAGGTCGGCTTTGCGGCCGGCTGGAAGGCGGCGGCCTCGTTCGGGATTTTGAGCTTCCATCCCGACATATCTAGCACATTGCGGCAGATGCCGCGCAAATTCGTGCAGGAAACAGCACGCCGTCACGCGGCAACGGAGCCCCTCGCACGCAGGAAAGTTGTTGACTCGTTCGAGTTTCCCCTGCATACTCATGCTGAAAGAGGCAGAAACCCGCAGAAGAGCGCGTAATGCCGCAGGATCTCGAAGAGGAGACACCATGGCTACACATCGGCGCATGCACCGCCGAGCAGTGATGCTCGCAGGCATCGCAACCACCGCAGCGGCCGTCGTCGTATTGACGTCGTGCAGTTCCGGCGGATCAGGAGAGAGCGCGGACGGTGACGTCACCATCGAGTTCGCGCAGTGGTGGGAACCGGAGCTGCCCGACGGGGAGTTCCGTGCGCTGATCGACGACTTCGAAGCAGCGAACCCGGGCATCACCGTCGACCTCGTCAGCGGCCCGTACGCGTCGACGAAGGAGCAGCTATTCGCCGGGGCGGCGTCAGGAACGATGCCCGACGTCGTGGGTCTGGACGGCGCGTGGGTCAACGACTTCGCCTCGCAGGGCGTCATCGCCGACCTCAGCACGCTGATGGCCGACAGTGGCTACGACGACAGCGAACTGGCGAGCCAGGTGCAGGTCGACGGCAAGACGTACATGATCCCGGTGGTCAACTTCGTCTACCCGATGTTCACGAACGACGACCTGCTCGCGCAGGCAGGAATCGACGCCCCGCCGTCGACCCGCAGCGAGTTCGCGGATGCGGCCGAGAAGGTCTCGGCGCTCGGCGATGACGCATCCGGATGGGTGCTCCCGCTGTCGCTCGAGGCGCCGAACGGTGTGCAGAACGACGTCATGTCGTGGGTGTGGGCATCCGGCGGATCGATGCTCGCCGACGGTCAGCCCGACCTGACGAACGACGACGTGACCTCGGCCACCGAGTTCATCGGCGACCTGTGGGACTCGGGCGCGATCGCCTCCGGCAGCTTCACGATGAAGGAGCAGGACAAGGTCGAGGAGTTCACGAACGGCCGGGTCGGCATGATGATCGACTCGCTCGCGCACATCAACCTCATCCGCGAGACGAACCCCGACCTGAAGTTCTCGATCTCGGCCATCCCGGCCGAGGACGACTACACCGGTGAACGCGGCATCCCGTACGCGTCGTGGGGCATCGGCGTCGCCGAGAACTCCGAGCACAAAGACGCGGCGTTCAAGCTCGTCTCGTACCTGATGAGCGAGGAGACGAACTCGAAGCTGTCGACCATGGCGAACGCGTTCCCCGGCAACACGAAGTCGGTTCCCGAGTTCGTCGCCGACGACGACCTGTTCGCGACGGCGTTCGAGATCTACAAGGCGGGATACCCGGCGAACGAGTTCACCGGACTCCCCGTCGCCGAGGAGCTCATGCGCCAGTTCGGCGAGCAGTTCCAGGCGGCGCTGGATGGGCAGCAGTCCATCCCGGATGCGCTGGAGAAGGCGCAGACCGCCTGGACAGCCGAGTTCTGATCCCTCCCGACCGGGGCGGGGGGGGGGCCCCCCCCCGGGGGGGGGCCCCCCCCCCCCCCCCACCCCACCCCCCCCCCCCCCCCAAAAGCAACCGCCCC